>JAJZPF010000016.1 GCA_021811315.1 bacterium | reverse complement strand
CCACGCGCCCAAAGGTTAATGGTAGTTTCTTCTTGTGGAGAGAGAATAATTTGCTCAGATATGTTCATTAACATAGAATATTATATATACAGGCAAATGTAAAGCTATTAGTGACGCACTACACTAGGAGCCTGTCCGACATAAGCAATTTCGCCTGCAATTGACGCTTTTGTCCTGCGCCTTCGCGCCGCTCGACTCACAACCTCCGTCGAGGGTGCTCGTCTCGCGGCGCTTCGGCTCGGCTCCAAAATCGACAATTTCGTCATGAAAGCCTTATGTCGGACAGGCTCCTAGAATATAGGGAGATAATTTGCAAGAGGCAGGCATACACACGGAATACGGGGAATATGGCGCTATATCTTGCGATGCCCCCGCCCTATTCTCCCTTTGCGGTACGCAAAGTGTGCCAGCCATACGGAGGCCGCGCTGATGGCCATGGCGCCATAAATATCGGTGAAGTGGTGGACGCCGGCCAGGACCCGGGATAACCCGACCAGGACGGTCAGCAGCCAGAGCGCTGTGCCCGTCTTTCTGCCGGAAATGTCTCTGCGGGGCGGGCTTGTGATAACCAGGCGGCCATCAGGATGCCCACGGCTCTATAGCCTGTTTTATTCTCATAGCGCCTGCTTTGTCGTGAAAACTATTTCCAGTTCATTGCCGTCGGCGGCCGACCTGTAGGGCCTGGTGCCTGCGTTGATGTAGTCAGCCAAAGCTTTTGCGGTGGCTTCCGGGGTCTGCCCCGCCGCAAGCGGCAGCATTATGTTCCATCCTGCGACATGGTCGATAGTCCCATCCGGCCGCATATAACGGAAGATGGAAAGCCATATCCCAATAGTCCCGTCGATGCTTGCATCGTGCCGCCCGGCAGCGATTCCGGATAATCTGGCCACCCCGGCTTTGCCGCCGACAGTAACCCTGTCCGAAATAACCTTTATCTTTTGCGTTTTATCGTAGGAGGCGGCGTCCAGAATTGCGCCTTTAGCCAATTCTATTCCCGGGTCATATCCGCCATTTCGTTTTTTCCGCATCAGGATCCCCCTCACGCCGATTCCATTATTATGTAAAAAGACTCCCGCGGCTGCCCGCGGGAGTCCTCCGCGTATTAAACCGCGCTTATTTTATCGTCTTCTCTATCCACTCGATGGCGGAGTTGACCTTGGAGTAGACGCCGAACTTCTTGGGCCTGGCGCAGCCTTCGCCCCAGCTCACTACGCCGGCAAGCGCCGTATTCGCGCCCGAGCCTATCAGCAGCGGGCCGCCGCTGTCGCCCTGGCAGGAGTCCTTGCCGCCCTCTTCGAACCCCGCGCAGATCATCCTGTCGGTGATGCTGCCCGGGTAAGCCGCTGAGCAGGCCTCGGCCGGCACGAAGGGCACGGTCACCTTCCTGAGGATATTGGGGATCTCGCCGTTCTCCTCGGTATAGCCCCAGCCCGCGGTAACGAAGTCGGCTTTGCCGGTTATCTCGGCCTTATTCAGGGCCACGGGAGCGAACTTGGAAGCGCCCTTGAGGTGCACCAGCGCGAAGTCGTAATCCTGCGGCTGCTTGTTGTAATCCGGGTGAGAAATGACCTTGTCCACGGCTAACTTCTCTACGCCCTGCATCTGGCTCTGGTCGTAGAGGCCGGCCACCACGGTCTTGATGCCGCCCGGCACGCAATGCGCGGCGGTCAGTACCCAGTCCTTCTTTATCAGGGACCCGCCGCAGAAATGTCCGCCGTAGCTTCCCTGCAGGGAGACCATGAAAGGGAATTCGCCTTTCGCCGCCTCGACGCCGCCGACTATCTTGGGGGTCGGCAGAAGCGGGGCAGGCAGGGCAACTGACCGCATGGCCGCCGCAACGTCGGCCGCCCTGACACCGTTCAATTCCACGTTGTCCGCCGCTACCGCCGTCAAGGGCGCCAGAACCAGCGCCGCGATCGCTATTACTTTTTTCATTTCTTCCTCCGTTTGGCAGAATACCCGAAATTTACCACGTTACTTCGCAAGCTTCCCGCGTCCACAGGTCTTTAAGTCTTTACAGGCCTTTTATTAACTGATCCAGCGCGGTCGAGTTGCCGCTGTCGCGCAGCGGGGCCATCGGCACGGTCAGGGTTACGCCGGTGAACTCCGGGAGGTCCGTGACGTTCAGGCTTTTGCCGGGCAGCACCGGGATGGTCTGGGTTACGCAGTGTATCGCGCCGCCGGCGACTATGCTGCTGTCCGAGGGCACCTGCGCCACGGTAAAGCCGGCGGACTCGTAAGCGGCTTTGGCCGCGGCGTCCTCGGCCTGGTGGCCGGCGAAGGACGAGATGATGGCGGTATTATTTACCACCAGCGAGTTGGTGTAGGTGTACCAGGCTCCGTCGTACCAGGCCTTGATGGTGATGATCTTGTACGTTTCGCCGTCCGGGGCTTTGCGGCCCTTGAAGTAGGCTATGGCCTTTTCGGAGTTGCTCTTGAAGGGCTCGGTATCGGCCACGGAGATCAGCACGGTGTGGTCGTTGAGCAGTTTCACGAACATGTCCAGGTGGCCGGTGCCGTCGCCCGGCTCGCCGGGGTAGCCGGCGTAGTCGAAGGCTATGATGTTCTTGGCCTTAAGGTAATTCTTAAGGTGATTGTTAACCTGCTCCTCGCTCATGCTGGAATTCCAGAGGTAGGTGCGTTTGGTCATGAACAGGTTGCCCTTGCTGTCCATCAGCAGGTTGCCGCCGTCCATGATTATCGGCATGGCGTAAACGCCGACGTTCTTGGCCTTGCCGATAACGCCGGGCACCGCGTCGTCGTCGCGGCGGTACTGGTAGTGGCGGTAGATGGCGTCCACTATCCCCGGGCGGCCGGTGCCGGCGGAGAGGCCTACCGGGCCGTAATCGCGCGCCCAGACGGTGTCGAGCGGGGCGTTGATCCTGGTATAGCTGGCGGCGGGCACGCCGGGTATGCTTGCGGGGCCGGCCACCATCCACAATTGGGCTTTGCCGGGGCCGGTCACGGCTTTGGCAATGCCGGTAAGCATAGGCGTATAAGCCGCCCAGCCCATTACCACTGCGCCGACCGGCTCATACTCGGCGGGCATGCGGAAATCCGACGGCGTAGTTCCGCGCATCGTGGGCGCCATCACCGGCGGCTTGCCGTCGGCTTTTTCGCGCGACTGGTCTACCCAGTTGGGAAGAGGGTTGTTAAGGTCCAGGGCGAAAGACCCGGTGGAGAAGATGCTTAAGAATGACAACGCCAGGAACCCGTTAATTTTTTTCATTCAGAATCCGCCTTGTTTTGATTTATTGCTGACGCTGCAGTACCTTGATGAGGGCGCGGCAAAGGAGCCGCATGAGGTCGGCGCTAACAAGTTAATTTTACCGGATTCTTTAATCAAAGTGATGCGTCAAATGACCCAGTCCGGCATAGGTCTTTAGACCTATGTCCGTAGAACTATTCAGGCAGTTCGTTTACACCTTCCCCTGCCTCCCCGGCTCCACTGCGGCGGCGCCGGAAGCGCCGCCGCCCGTACCGCTTTTACAGTTCGATGCCCACGGCGAAGCGCAGCAGATTGTCGCTTACCTTGGACAGACCGATAGTGGGCGAGACGTGGAACATTATGTCATCACCGAGGTGGAACATCAGTAGCGGGCTCAGGTAATGCTGCTGCCGGCTGGGGGCCAGGTCCAGCTTCCGGCTGTCGCCCAGTGCTCCCCACAGCTCTACGCCAACGGCCGCCAGGCGGAACCCGCCGCCTGAGTGCCCCTCGTGGCCGCCTTGCCCCAGTTTGTGCATGACGCCGAAGAGGTAGCCGAAGTCGGTCCTGGTGTTCCTCAGGTCGGTTTCGTTGAGCCAGTTGAAAGCCACGTTAGTGCCGCCGAAATCCTCGGAAAGGACCAGGCGGGTCTCCATGATCCGCTCGTCCTTAGGCGCGCCGGTCTCTACCTTTTCCTTGTAAGGGGGATTCACCCAGCCGCTGGTTTCCATCTTGAACCGGGTCAGGCGGCTCAGATGCTCGTACTCCGTGTAGAGCATGGGATTGAGGGGCACGTCCTCCTTGAAGAGGCGGTAGCGGTTCTCCCAGCGGAAGCCGGTGAACCGTTTCACCCCGCCCGGCTCGGCGAAGCCCTCCAGCATCAGCTCCGTGGCGAACTTGCCGGTGACCGCCCACTCCAGCTCCAGCATCTGGGAGAAGTAGTTCTTCTGGCCCTCTTCCCTGTTCGCCTTCGAGGGGCTGGTGAAGTCGGACATCAGCATGATCTCCTTCTCCCCTTTTTCTATATGATGATCGTAGGTCGCGAAGTAGCCGCCGTTCCCGGCCCTGGCCGCGGCAGAGAGCCCGACTATGGCCCCCAGGCAAAGCGCGGCCCCGCATAAACCCTTCCCTCTCCTCCGGCCCGCCGCCGCGCCTTCCGTACCGCAGATACCGCTCATCTTTACAGTTTCCATTTTTTCTCCTTGATGTAGTCCGAATTAACCGCGCCCCGGCTTTCCCGCCCGGCGGCTGACCCCGTCTCAACGGCCGCGCTTGTTATCGCGACAGCGGCTTTTTTCTCCGCCGCCGGAGCAGCCGCAGCCGCCGGACGAACCGGACAGAGTGCGCGCCGCGAAGAAAAGCGCCGCGGCTATTATCAGCACCATGATCATTGTTTCCATCGGTTTAACCTCCAGAACCGGATTTCTTCCGCTCTGCTGCGCGAAATGTTTTGTCTTGCATCATAGATTTAGGTATGGCTAAATCCTAGCCGAAAAGATTAGCCCGCTCCGCCGCTTAAGCGGCGGCCACGGTCATACAGCCGCTACAGGAACGCTTTCGCCGTCTGGTAGACGGCGAAGGAGAGTATCCAGGCCGCGGCCATGGTATACCCGATATAGAAAAGGGTCATCTTCAATTCCCCGCCTTCCTGGTGGAACACGGAGGTGGCGGAGAGGCAGGGAACGTACAGCAGGACGAAAATTATCAGGGAGAGGGCGATAGCCGGATCGTACGCCGGGTCGGTCCTGAGCCTTTGCGTCAGGCTTTCGCTCTCGCCGGTCTCGCCCAGCGCGTAGATAGTTCCCATCGTAGCCACTACGACCTCTTTAGCCGCGAAGCCCGCCGTCAGCGCCACGCCGAGCCGCCAGTCGAAACCGAGCGGTTTTATGAAAGGTTCTATCACTTTCCCCGTGCGGCCCGCGAAAGAATATTCGAGCTGGCGCGCGGCCAGTTCGTTCTCCAAAGCCGCGGCCGCCGCCGCTTTCGTTCCGGCATCCGCGGTTTTGTCCTGGTTCACGGCTTCTACCCTGGCCCGGTACTCCCGGCTCAGCCCGGCGTCGACCGGGAAATTGCAGACCACCCAGACGATGATCGAGACGGCCAGGATGACCGTCCCCGCCTTCTTCAGGTACATCCAGGCCTTGATCCACATCTGCATCAGCACGGACTGCAGGGTGGGCAGCCTGTAAACCGGCAGTTCCATCACGAACGGCTCGGACCTGCCTTTGAAGATCGTGGCCTTGAACAGTTTTGCCGACAGGACGGCCACCAGGATCCCGAACAGATAGACCGCGAAAAGGATGTTCGCTGACATGGACGCGGGAAAAAAGGCCCCGATCAGCAGGACGTAGACCGGCAATTTCGCTCCGCAGCTCATGAACGGGATCACCATCATCGTCGCCAGTCTGTCGCCCCGGTTCTTCAGGGTCCTGCAGGCCATGAAAGCAGGGACCGAACAGCCGAAACCCGTGACCATCGGGATGAACGATTTGCCGTGCAGCCCTATCTTATGGAAAGCCCTGTCCACCACGAAAGCGGCCCTCGCCATGTAGCCGGTGGATTCCAGGAAGGACAGGCCCAGGAACAGGAGCAGGATATTCGGCAGGAAGCCCACCACCCCGCCTACGCCGGCGATTATTCCGTCCACGAGCAGGGAACGCAGGATGCCTTCCGGCAGCAAGGCGGCGGCCTTATCGCCCAGGAAGACGAAGAATGACTGCAGCCATTCCATCGGGACCCGGCCGAAAGTGAAAGTGATCTGGAAAATGAGCCACATTATAAAAAGGAAGAGCGGCAGGCCCAGGAGCCTGTTCAGGACCACCGAATCGATCCGGTCCGTTATCGTTCTCTTCTCTTCGTTCGCCGTTTTCACGGTCTCTTTGTACGCGCCCCTGGCGAAAGCGTGCCTGTCCTCGGAGATACGCTGCGCCACCCTTTCTTTCAGCCTGCCCTCCAGCGTATTCAGGATGCCGGGCAGCTTGTTCTCCAGCCTTACCCAGACCGGGCTTTCTTTGGCCAGGGAATAAGCGAACTGGTCGTTCTCCAGCAGTTTTACGGCGAGCCACCTCGGGCTGAATTTGGCTGAAAGCGGGATATCGGTCTCCAGCAGACCCTGCAGCTCCGCCAGGGCCTCTTCTATCTCCTCGCTGTAGGAGATCTTGTCCCTCGGTATGACTATTTTATTCTCATAGGTCCTCACCACGTGGTCCAGCAGCGCCTCTATCCCGGTCTTCTTCACGGCGCTGACCGGCACGACATGGCTGCCCAGCAGTTTCTGGAGCATCTTGAAATCTATGGCTATCTTCAGCTTTTCCACCTCGTCGTACATGTTCAGCGCCACGACCATTTTCGGGTCCAGCTCCAGGAGCTGCGTGGTCAGGTAAAGGTTCCTTTCCAGGCTGGTCCCGTCCACCACGTTCACCACGATATCGGCTTTCTTCTCGGCGATGAAGTCCCGCGCTATGGTCTCTTCCGGCGAATAAGCGTTGATGGAATAGGTGCCGGGCAGGTCCACCAGCCTGATCCGGTATTCCTTATAGTCGACGTACCCCTCGTACTTCTCCACCGTCACGCCCGGCCAGTTCCCTACCTTCAGATGGGTGCCCGCTATGGCGTTGAAAAGCGAGGTCTTGCCGGAATTGGGGTTGCCGGCCAGCGCCACTATTATCTCTTTCTTCTCCTTCATTTTCCCGCCTTTTTCTCCACGCTGACGCACTCGGCCTCCTGCTTCCTCAGGGCGAGCAGGAAGCCCCGTATCTGTATCTCGATGGGGTCGCCGAGCGGCGCTTTCCGCAGCACTTTGAAAGGAGTGCCCTTCACCATTCCCATATCCACCAGCCGTTGTCCTATTTCGCCCTGCGCGGCCACCGCCGTTATGACGCCTTTATCCCCGGGTTTCAATTCCGACATTTTCATGATGGTATTCCTTTCGCAATGATGGCGGAAGCCGGAGAGCCAGTCCTCGCCGCCGCGCGGGCGGACTTCCACGAATTCCGCGAACCGCACCAGCCGCTCCAGTATCACCTTGGACACGGAATGCTCCATGCCGCAGGCGGCCTCGTCGGCCGCCTTATAATCCACCGCCAGCACCTTCACGAAGAAGTCCCGCAGCGCCTCGTGGCGGTGTACCACGTCCTCGGCATAAGCTTTCCCCGCCGGGGTGAGGGTGATGATGTCGTAGGGCGTGTAATTTATCAGGGCTTTCTCGGCCAGCATCCTGAGGGCGCCGGTGACGGAGGAACCGGCCACTTTCATCCTCTCGGCCAGGTCCCGCGGCTTGGCGGCCTGCTTCTCAGCGACTATATGGAAGATGGCTTCGATATAGTCTTCGAGACTGGCGCTGATATGCATTGCATCGGTCATATTGTTCTCCGCCTTGCTTGCCAAAAGTTTTAGGATACCCTAAAATTATAATACTTGCCTAATACAAATGCAAGGAAATGTAAGATATCGCTGTTTGGTCGATATTTGGTATATTAACCTTGGCGATGATGTCCGCCTCTCCGGTCTGCCGGAGGAACCGTCTTCAGGACTGATGACCTCTACCGATTAAAAAGGTGGAGGTCGTTTTTTTTGGACACAACACTTATCTCAACAACCGCCGGTCCACTGTATCTTCGCGCCGGCCTTAAGCCTAAAGCGCGGAGCAGCTATGGCGGTTATTGAAATTCCCCGGCCTTGCCGCATGGAGTTTGGCATCACAGCGACCGGCTATTGGAGCGAGCATGAAAGTGTTTATGAATTCGGTGATGGTATTCCTTATTGTGTGTTCAGGCCCCCTCATTTTCTTCTCTTTGGGCCGGGGATTCTTCGGCCTGACAAAAGAGCAGGCGCACGACCACATTAAACGCAGCGTGCGGAATATACTTTTGCTTTTCGGGATTGTTTTTCTTTTACCCAGTTTATTCTTTCTTGTCACCAATTTTTTAGATGAAGTGGTGCACGGCCCGGTGACCATAGGTGAATTCTTAAGGCATTTCGGGGAATATTCTTTTCAAGCCACGGTCGATTTATACGCTCACTTATTCTCGAAAATGTCAGGGAGATAGCAGGAGCATCTTTATATGGCCGCACAAACCTCAAGCTGGTTTTTCTGGGCTTTATTATCAGCGTTCTTCGCCGGGATAACCGCCATTTTGGCCAAGATAGGCATTACAGGTGTTAATTCAAATCTTGCCACGGCGGTCCGCACCACGGTAATACTGGTTTTCACCTGGGGCATCGCTTTTGCTACTTCGGGCATAGCGCCGTTGCAGCTGTTTACCCGGCGCACCTGGGTTTTCCTGATACTCTCAGGTTTGGCTACCGGGCTTTCGTGGCTATGTTACTTCCGCGCCCTGCAACTGGGCCAAGCCTCGCGCGTGGCGCCGGTGGACAAGTTGAGCGTCGCGTTCGCCATTATTTTAGCTGTAGTGTTTTTACATGAACACCTGACCTGGCAGCAATGTGCCGGCGGGGCTTTGATAGTGGCAGGGGCGGTTATACTTGCGTTGTAACGGGGCAGACTTTAAAAAAGTCCACGATCTTCGAGGAGAAAACATGAAAAGAACATCCATTATGCTGGCCGGTCTGCTCTTCACGCTTGCATTCCAGGTCTCGGCCAGAACAATAACCATCTACCACACCTCGGACGTGCATGGCTGGTATTCGGCCCGGCCCGCCAGGTGGAATAAAGAGGATCCCGCCCGCGCCATAGGCGGTTTCCCCGCGCTGGCCTCTACCCTTATGCTGGAACACCAGCATGGGACCGGCTTCGGCCTGATGAGCGCCGTGGACGGGGTGGGAGATTTTCTGTCCAGCATCACGATGGGCGTGCTTTGGACCGCGGTCTCTCCCAACGCCGGTTTCGCCGCCGCCGGAGTGCTGGCCCTGATAGCGGCGTTTTTGCTGGCAGGGCTGCGGTTCTCTCCGCAGGGCGGCGGCAGCCCTGTAAAAGGCATGGTCTGATATGAAACCGGAGATATTATGACACGAGTTTTTCTCATAAGACACGGCGAAACGGAATGGAACAGGCTCGGCATATTCAGAGGGACCTCCGAAGTACCACTTAACGATACCGGCAAACGTCAGGCGCAGGCTGTAGGCCGGTATTTCACCTCCATCCCGCCACAGTCCATTTACTCAAGCCCCAGGGCCAGGGCCCTTGAAACGGCGGCATCTGTCTTAAAGGGCTCAGGGAGCGGGAAAGCCATTTCAAAAGACGAGGGATTCGCCGATATAGACCGCGGAGAATGGGAAGGACTTTCCCACGAAAAAGTAAAAGCGAAGTGGCCCGCCCTGTATGACAGCTGGCTTTACGCGCCAAAAGAAGTCCGCTTTCCGGGAGGCGAGACGCTGGAGATCGTTCAGCGCCGGGCCTGGCAGGCTTTCCGGCGCGTCAGCGGCGGCGCAGGGGAGACCGTGGCGATAGTCTCCCACCATGTAACCCTGCGCGCGCTCCTGTGCAGCCTGATGGACCTGGACCTCTCCCATTTCCGCCAGTTCGAACTGGCCCCGGCCTCGGTAAGCGAAGTGCGCCTTAAGCACGGCATATGGGTGATATACCATCTCAACGACACCCGGCACCTGGCGGCAGGCGGCGAAGAGATAGCGGACTCTAAAAACAAAGCATGAGTGCCAGAAGAAAGAAAACAGACTACAGGTACCTCCCGCTGCGGGCGCGGCTCGCTATGATCGTGCAGGGCAAAAAGAGAAAATGCGGCTTGAGTAAAACAGCGGCCCGCTACGCCACGCCCGAGGCGGAATTGGAGCGGGAACGCCTGCTGGGCCCGAATCCCTGGGCGGGTTTCAACCATAACAATATCGCCTGCGAATTGTTCAGAATGGATTCCATTAAGCTCGCGATCGCCGAGTTCGAGGAAGCTGTAAGACTGAATCCCTGGGAAGCTATTTTCAAGATAAACCTGGCAAGGGCGTATATACGCAACGGCGAATTTGAAAAGGCCGGGGTCAACATCGCCGAGGCAGCCAAGCGTGAGCCGTTTTCGCCCGAGGGCTTCTTCGCCGGTGGCCTGCTTTGCGAGGCCACCGGCAAGCCGCAGGAAGCTGCGCGCTGTTATGAGGAATGCCTTAAATACTGCCCGGAGGGCATTATCAGGAACCAGGCAGCCGAGAACCTGGCCGTTGCACGGCGGATGAACAATAATAAATCCGGAAAGTGACAGGCGGCGGCATATTTTCTGGACAAGTTTGTACCGATACGATAAAAAAGGAAGGTTATTACCATGCTTAAAACGAACAGATATCTTCTCGCGCTTGCCCTTGCTCTGTCTTTAGGGGCCTGCGGCGGCCCCCGGGTTTCCCTGGTAGAGAGGGCGGCGCATCATGCCGCGGGCTCGTCCTACTATGTAAGCGCGGAAGTTTACAAAACCTCCGCCTTCCAGCCCCCGCCCGCGCCGGGCTCCGAAGCGCAGAAAGCCGACCTGGCCGCGGTACTGGACTGGCAGCAGAAGCGGACCCCGCAGGATTGCGCCAGGTCCCAGGCCACCGCCGACGCGGATTATGATTTCTTCTGGGGCGACAAGCCGCTGTTCCCCTCGCCGCTGCCGCCCGAGGTTAAAAAGTTCTTCAAACGCCTGGACTATGACGCAGGAGAAGCCGTCCACAGCATGAAGAACCGCTACGCGCGGCTGAGGCCGTTCAAGGGTTACCCGGCTGAAGTGCTCCCCTGCATAAAAAAAAGCAAGAGTTACTCCTATCCCAGCGGCCACGCCTCTTATTCCCGGATATTCGTGGACGTGCTTGGCGATATAGCGCCTGCGCGCCGGGAGGAGTTCATAAAAAAGGCCGACGAGATGGCGGCCGACCGCGTGGTGGGCGGCGTGCATTACCCCACGGACATAGCCGCCGGGAAAGTTTTCGGGGATGACTTCCATTCCCAACTGCTTAAAAGCCCCGCCTATCTCAAGGACGTGGAACGGATGAAGGAACTGCTGCTGAAATAAAGCCCGCGCAAGGATACAACATGAAAACTACTCCCCGGCGGTTTCTCCTCCTGCTCTTGCTGTTCTGCCTGCCTTCGCTTGCCTTTTCTTATGAAGGCGACCCCGTGAGCAACGCCCTCAAGGATCTCGGCCATGTGCGAAGGGCGCCGATGCGCCTAAAAGAGCGGTCCAACGTCTACCTTGTGGGCGGGCTCGTAGGCGCGGGTGTTCTTCTCTACGCCAATGACCGCCAGCTCCTGGACATCATCCAGAAGAACAAGTCGCGCACGCTGGTCAACATCTCCAGGACCGCGGAAAAAACGGGGAATGGGGCTTATGAGCTGGCCTTCCTGGGCGGGGTGGCCGGAGCCGGATATATTTTTAAAGACGACAAACTCAAAGATACGGCCTTTATGGGGATGGAGTCGTTTTTGGCCGCGAACGCCATAGGCACGGTCATGAAGTATTCGCTGGGCCGCGCCCGGCCCTATCACGGCAATAAGCATACCTTCAGCCCGTTCAACTTCTCCGCCGCCCACGCTTCTTTTCCTTCCGGCCACACCACCAGCGCTTTTTCCATAGCTTCGGTTTTTGCCGCGCGCTATGATCCGCTCTGGGTCGGCGGCCTTGCCTACGGCGCGGCTTCCGCCGTGGCCCTGCAGCGCTTATATTCCAACAATCACTGGCCGAGCGACGTGCTTATCAGCGCTTTCCTTGGAACGGTCACAGGCCGCGCCGTGGTCCGTTTCGCGCGGGAGCGCCCTCCCGGCAAAAGCGCCTTGCTGGTATTGCCGGTTTACCAGCCCGGCTATTCCGGGCTGACGGCTTCTGCCAGGTTTTAGCCGCCTGGGGCAACCGTTCGGTGACCTGGCGCGTATTCATAAGGAGGACCGCGATTATAAACATGGACAAGGGCAGGTATGCTATTGTAGAGTGTGGGCGTATTAGGGTAATTAATGAAAAAGAATAGCGCGAATCTATTGTTCGGGATCATCCTCCTGGCCGCCCCGGCGGCTGCGGCTGATCTGCTGACTCTCCCGGAAGCGGTCTCTATCGCCCTGGCCCAAAGCCCGGAACATGCAAGGTTTGAGGCGGAGCTGCGGGCATTGGCGGCGCAAAAGCGCCTTGCCTATGCCCCCGCTTCCCCGGTCCTGGGCCTTGAATCTTCCGGCCCGGACGCGAGGACCTACACCGTAAGCCAAAGCCTCGCTTTCCCCGGCAAAGCGCGCACAGAAGCGCAGACGCTGGAATTTGAAACCAGAAAGCTGGCCTGCGGTATGGACGCCCTGGACCAGGAAACGGCCCGCTCGGTAAAGTCGGCCTTTTACCAGCTCTGGCTGGCCGGTGAAAAGCTCCGGCTGGACGGCCAGAAACGCGCCTCTTTTGAGAATATCCTGAAAATCGCTGAACGCCGCTCGGTCAAAGAAACCACAACGGAAGTCGAGCTTCTTATTCTAAAGACGGCCATGGAAGGCGTTGAAAATGAGCGGACCGACGACGAAAGCCTGAAGGAAAAAGCCATAGCGCGGCTCAATCTTCTACTGGGCAGGCCGCCTGATTCTCCGCTTGAAATACAAGCCCCGTCCGCGCCCGCGTACCCTTTCAGCATAGATATGCCGCGCCTGCGCGAAACCCTTAAAGCGCAGAATCCGTCGCTTAAAGCCGAAAGCGCGGAAATCCTGGCCGCCGGTTCCCGTCTGAAAAGCGCCCGGCAGAAATCCCTCCCCGACTTTACGCTGACCGGCGGCTATGTTACCAATCCGGCTTTTTACACCGGCAAACTGGCGCTTACTATCCCGCTTTACTATCACT
Organism: bacterium; assembly: GCA_021811315.1. Taxonomy (GTDB): domain Bacteria; phylum Elusimicrobiota; class Elusimicrobia; order Elusimicrobiales; family UBA9959; genus UBA9959. The sequence goes on along the minus strand of JAJZPF010000016.1, from coordinate 41,340 downwards.
TCAGCGAGCGCGAAGAAATTAAAGCCGCCGGCGAACTCGCGTCGGCCCGGGCCGCGCGCAAGCTGGCGCTGGAAAGACGCCTTCTGACGGAACTGGAAGACAAAGCCGCCGTCCTCAAAGCCCTGGGCCTGAAACTGGACCGCTATAACACAAAGATCATCCCTCTCTCGGACCGGGCCTTCCGCGTCGCCATGCGGAACTATGAATACGGGAAAATAGATTTTTCAACCCTGAAAGCCTCGGCCGATACCTGGTTTAATTCCATGACGGAATACGCCGGACTTCTGGCCGATTACGCCGCCGGCCGGGCCGATCTGGAACTTATTGTGGGAGCGCCGCTTCCATGAGTAAAATGAAAACCGGAAGAGCCGTCCTTGTGCTTGCCGTATTCTCGGCCGCCGCGCTTTTGATCTGGGGGCACCGCCTGGGAAAGGAAGCGCTCCGTCGGGAAGCCCAGGGTGAAGAGACCATCGCTCCCGCCGCCGGCATACAAAAAGGCCCGCACGGAGAGATCTTTGTAGAACTCAGCCCGTCCGCTGTGGAACTGGCGGATATCCGGACCGAAGTTTTAAAACCCCTGGGCGCCGGGTTTTTACTGCCGCGTTCCGCCGTCCTGCGGCAAGACGGGACGGCGTGGACGTACGCGGAGGCCGCGCCCGGACGATATGAACGCAAGGAAGTCCGGCCAATCGAGCTTGCCGACCAGGGCTGGCTAGTCCAAAAAGTGTCGCCCAAAAACCGGGTAGTCACCCAAGGCGCGCAGCTCCTCTTGTCCGAAGAGCTGAAATCCAATATCCGGGTGGGGAACTGATGCTCGCCTCGCTGGTCCGTTTTTCTATCCGTTTCCGCGGCCTGGTCATGGCCGCGGCGCTCCTGCTCTCGGGTTACGGCGTTTATACGGCCTTCCGCTCCAAGCTGGATGTTTTCCCGGAATTCGCGCCGCCCCAGATAGTGCTCCAGACCGAGGCCCCGGGACTTTCCCCGGGGGAGGTGGAGCAGCTGGTGACGCGGCCCGTAGAACTCGCGCTTAACGGAACGCCCGGGCTCGCCATGCTGCGGTCCCAGTCCATACAGGGGCTGTCCGTGGTCACCGCGACCTTTCTCGGGAATACGGATATTTTCCGCGCCCGCCAGGTGGTTTCCGAGCGGCTGGCACAGGCGGCCGGGAACCTGCCCCGCACAGTCCACGCTCCGGCGATGGAACCGCTTACCAGCGCTACCAGCATCGTCCTCGTCGTCGGACTGGACTCGGACAAAAAATCGCTGATGGACGTCAGAACTTTCGCCGATTATGAGCTCAAACCCAGGCTTCTGGGCGTTCCGGGCGCGGCCAAGGCGGCGGTCTTCGGCGGAGAGGTGCGGCAGTTCCAGATCGAGCTCGACCCCGAACGCATGAAAACTTACGGCGTGAGCCTTGGAGACGCGGCGCGCGCCGCGGCAAGGGCCACCGGCGTTCTTGGCGGCGGCTTTATTGAAACCGCTTCGCAAAGGATTACCGTCAAAACGGAAGGCCAGGCCCTGACCGCCGGGGCGCTGGGTTCGGCCGTGGTTCGCAGAAGCCAGGGAATGACGCTGAGTTTTAAAGACCTGGGCAGGGTTATTGACGGGCCGGAACCCAGGTTCGGCAGCGCGCAGATCATGGGCCGCCCCGGAGTAATCCTGAACATCTCCGAACAGTACGGCGCCAATACTCTGGAAGTCACCCGGGGGCTGGAAAAGGCCCTCGCGGAGCTCCGCCCGCTCTGCGCCGCCGAAGGGATACGGCTTACCCCGGATATTTTCAGGCCGGCCACATTTGTGGAAACTGCCATAGGCAATATCAGGTCCTCTCTTTTCACCGGCGGGATACTGGTGGTTATCGTCCTGTTCTTTTTCCTCTGGAACGTGAGAACGTCTTTGATCTCGCTTTCCGCCATTCCCGTATCCCTGCTCATCTCCGTCATCGTGCTGGATAAACTGGGGATCAGCCTGAACACTATGACGCTCGGCGGGCTGGCCATCGCCATAGGCGAGGTGGTGGACGACGCCATTATCGACGTGGAAAATATATACCGCAGGCTCAGGGAGAACCTCCGCTCGGCGGCCCCGCTTCCGCCGCTGGAAGTCGCTTTCTCGGCCTCGCTGGAAGTCAGGAGCGCCGTGGTATACGCCACCTGGGTGGTGATCCTGGTGTTCTTGCCCGTAGTCACGATGGGCGGCGTGCAGGGCCGGCTGTTCGCGCCGCTCGGGCTCGCCTATATAGCCTCTATTCTCGCCTCGCTGCTGGTGGCGCTCACGCTGACGCCCGCCATGTCGGCGGCTTTTCTGTCCGAAAAAAGCCTGCACGGGGAACAACCCGGCTGGATCACGGCGCTTAAGAGCTTCTACGCGGGGCTGCTCGCGCGTATCCTGCCCGCCTCGGGGAAAGTTCTTTTAAGCGCGGCTTTCCTGGTGCTTGCGGCGGCGGCGGCCATTCCTTTTCTCTCCGGCTCGTTCGTCCCCGAACTCCAGGAGGGGCATTTTATAATCCATATGTCGGCGATCCCCGGAACCTCGCTTGCGGAATCCATGCGGCTCGGCGGCCGCGTCACGGCCGAGCTCAGGAAACTTCCGCAGGTGCGGCTGGTCGCGCAGCGCGCGGGCCGGGCAGAAAGCGGCGACGACATCATGGGAACGCACGACAGCGAATTTGAAGTGGATCTGAAACCGCTTAAAGGCGACGAGGCGGAGTCGGTCAGGGGCGAGATCCAGAAACTTCTGTCGCGGTTTCCGGGAGTCTATTTTTCCATCCAGACCTTCCTGAGCGAGAGAATAGACGAAACCATCTCCGGCTCGCTTGCGCAGGTGGTTGTAAAGATCTTCGGGGACGATCTGGACGTGCTGGACCGGAAAGCCAAAGAGGTGGCGGGGCTTATGGCCGCGCTCCCCGGCAGCCGGGGCGTGCAGATCGAGTCCCAGTCCACCGTGCCGGAACTGGTCATAAGCCTGAATAGTGACCGGCTCGCCCGGTACGGCATTTCTCCCGCCGCGGCTCTTGAGGCGGTGGAGGCGGCCTATCAGGGAAATACCGTCGCCCAGGTCTACCGGCAAAACCGCGTCACCGATGTGGTGGTGCGTTTTGACAGATCCGTGCGGCAGGACCCGGAGCGGCTTGGCGGGCTTTTGCTCGAAAACCCGGACGGAAACTGGGTGCGGCTCGGCGAACTGGCGGACATCCGGCAGAAGACCGGCCGCTATGTGATCTCCCGCGAGAACACGCGGCGGCGGCAGGTGGTAACATGCAACGTCTCCGGCCGCGGGGTTTCCCGGTTCACGGCGGAGCTGCAGCGGCGCTTGCTTAAAGATATTTCATTCCCGCCCGGAGTAACTCCGGAAATAGCCGGGGAGGCGCAAGCCCAGTCCGCGGCGCATAAAGAGCTGTTGATCCATTCCCTGGCCGCCGGCGCGGGAATAATACTTCTTTTATGGATCGTCTTCGCGGACCTCCGCAATCTCGTTCTGGTCTTGTGCAATATTCCGTTCGCGCTGGTCGGCGGCGTGCTCGCCGTCTTCGCGGGCGGCGGCCTGCTCTCGCTCGGCTCCATGGTCGGCTTTGTAACCCTTTTCGGCATCACCACCCGCAATTCCATAATGCTCATCTCCCATTACAAGCATCTGGTATCGTCGGAAAAAATGGACTGGGGCGCGGAAGCGGCGGCGCGCGGCGCCCAGGAACGCCTGCTGCCCATCCTGATGACCGCCCTGGTTACGGGGCTGGGCCTGCTCCCCATAGCCATAGGAAGCGGGTCAGCCGGCCGGGAAGTGGAGGGGCCGATGGCCATAGTGATTTTAGGCGGGCTTGTCACATCAACGGCACTGAATCTCCTGGTCCTGCCCGCCCTGGCGCTGCGCTTCGGCCGGTTTAAGACAACCCGGTAAAAGCGGCCGAATAATGAAATTACGCGCGCAGCCCTGTACAATCAGGGCCTGGTAAGGATGTCTGTGTTCAAAGAAACAACCACAAAAATAAAAAGGGAATTCATCTACTATAAAGCGCTGGCCGCTCATAAGCGCACACCGCGCATTTCCAAGGTATTGATGGTTTGTGCACTCGCCTATCTTGCCAGTCCCATAGACCTCATCCCTGATTTTATTCCCGTAATCGGCCAGCTTGACGACCTTGTAATAGTTCCCCTGCTGGTCTGGCTCGCGCTCAGGTTCATACCCGGAGATGTGCGCCGCGAATGCGCCGGGACTGCTGCCGCGCGGATACAGGGGCCCACGCCATAGGCCATGGAGGAACGCCGCATCCGCCGGATCTTTGAGATCAGCGTGCTGCTGAAAGGCGCGCACGCCCTGGTTGAGTTATTCGCCGGGATATGGCTCTATTTCGTCAGCGCCGGCGCAATTCCGTCCTGGGTCAACTTCCTGACGCGGGAAGAACTTATAGAGGACCCGGGCGATTTCGTGGCTGCCCATCTCGTAGCGCTGGCCCGCCATTTTTCGGTCGGCGACAAAGCATTCTACGCGTTCTACCTGCTGGGCCACGGACTGATAAAAATCTTCCTGGCGGCCGGGCTGCTGCGGAACAGGCTGTGGGCGTACCCGGCGTCGCTGGGCGCGCTGGCCGGGTTCATCCTTTATCAGGTTTACCGCTACTCGTATACGCATTCGCCCGTACTGCTCGCGCTGACCGTTTTCGATCTTTTCGTGCTGGCGCTGATCCGGCACGAATGGAAATTCGCGCGTCGCCGCGGCCCGTTTGCGGGCGGGCCCGGGCGGCAGTCCTGACGCCCGGAAGGGCCGATGGCCATAGTGATCTTAGGCGGGCTGTGATCACCTCGACAGCCCTCAATCTCCTGGTCCTCCCCTCCCTGGCGCTGCGCTTCGGGCGTTTCGGGACGCCGCGGTAAAATTATTGATAAAAGGACGCGAGTCTCGCCGGAATAGCCGCCGCCGGTTCACAGCGGAGCTATTGTTCGGCTTGGTATTTTGCGTGTCAGTGGTGTCGGGGAACCGTTACTTAGCCGCGCCGGCGCGCAGGATGGAATCGCGCGTCAGCATCCCTTTAAATACCCCGTACTTGTCCAGGACCGGAACCCGTTTAAGCCGCTTAGCCACCATCAGTTTAACGGCCTCGTCTATGGGATCGTCCTCGTGCAGCGAGATAATATCCGTGCGCATTATCTCGCCGGTGGTTTTGGCGCGCAGCGCCCGCAGGAATTCCTTGTTCCTGCGCCCGGCCGCGGTAAAGGAAAGTTTGCTCACGAAATAATCCCAAAGCCCGGCCTTGTGCTCCGAAAAAGCGTTCAACAGCACGCTGTCGGAAATAAGGCCCAGCAACTTCCCATCCCCGCCCACTACGGCCACCCGCTTTATATCCGTGGTCTCTATCAGCTTTACCGCGTCCCAGACCGGAGCGTTCTGCGGCAGAACGGGAGTGTCCTGGCGCATGGCTTCGCGCACGGTTTTAACATTGCTCAGGATCACCTCGGAGCGCTTCAGCGACTGCCAGTCCGGGGCTTTGTCCAGGATAGTCTTAAAAACGTCCAGCCGCGAGACCATGCCGGTCAGCCTGCCCTCCTTGTCCACCACCGGAAGCCGCTTAAGGCTATGCCTCAGCATCGTCTCCACAGCGGCGGAAAGATTCTCCTCCTCGTTTGCCGTAACGGGCGGGGAACTCATTAGGTCTTTGGCTGAAAGACCGGACAACGTTTCCTCTAAAGCCTTCAGGTGATGCGCGGCCAGGTCCGTCAGCAGACCCAAGCGCAGCGGCATCCCGGCGCGGCGCAGCAGGTCTCCCTGCGTTACTATGCCGGCGGGCCGCCCGTCAGGACCGGTTATGGGTATGCTGTGAAATCCGGGCTCACCCGAGAGAATTTTAATTATATCCCCGGCCGGTGCTGATTCCGGCACGCTGACGGGCCCGGTGGTCATAATATCGCGCACCTTTACCTGCCTGGGGATAAGCTGTTTGCGGGATTTATGCCAGCGCACTTCTTTTTCTTCCACAGTCATTATTCCGTCTTCGGCCATGCGTTCGAGCGCGGGCAGGACCGCGTCCTTTTCCCTGGACGGCATTATCACGGTTATTTCCAGCGGCATGTTGTAAGAAAGCACCTCAACGCCGAAAGTGGCTATTTCGCCGTTCTCGTAGCAGCCGGCTGCCGCCTTGCTTACCAGGCAGCGGGCCGATATCTTCAGGCCGTGCACGAAGTTGACTATCGCCTGGGAAAGAGGCTTCCCGTCGTAACGCGCTTCCTCGGAAGTGTATATCCTGACCACGGTATAAGGCAAAGGCATAGTCCCCCTAAATAAACCGGCTTGTAAGTTTAAGGCCGGAGACGACGAGCGCCAGGCCGGCCACGTTATTTACCGCTATGTTCAGCAGCGGTATGACAAAGCCGCCGCGCGCGGCCACAACGCTTTCCATGGCGTAGCTGGAAAATGTCGTAAGCCCGCCCAGGAAGCCGGTGACGAAGAAGAGGCGCAGTTGCGGCTGCATAAGGTCGGTCTTTTCGGCCAGGGCCAGCGCCACGCCTATCAGGAAGCAGCCGGCGAGATTCACTATCATGGTTCCCCACGGAAAATCCGCGCCCAGCAGCTTGCCGGCCGCCAGTGTCGTTAAATATCTGGCGGAAGCGCCTATGCCGCCGCCGATGAACACCACTATAGTTTTTTCCATCCTATCTGACCACTATCACCGTGCAATGAGCGTAGCTGAGGACGCGCTTGGAGACCGAGCCCAGCAGCCAGCGTTCCATCAGGGATTTGCCGCGGTGGCCCATCACTATGGCCTCCGCTTTTAGTCCATTGGCGCGCTGTATTATTTTCTCCGCCGGGTGGCCGATGGCGACCTCGAACTTGATTTTCGTATTGAGCCCGGCCGTTTTCTTTTTCAGTTTAGCAAAATCGGCCGCGTAGATATGCGAGGCCTCTTCCAGCATTGCCCCGGTCTCCACAGATTCCGCTGGTTCCGGCGGGCGCGCCACGGACAACACGGTGAGCTGCGCGCCGTATTTCTGCGCCATTTCAGCGGCGAAGTCGAAAGCCTTCTTCGCCTGTTCGGAAGTATCGTAAGCCATCACGATGTTTTTCATGCTTTTGCTCCTTGCGCCGCGCCCTGCGGCATTGTTGTCTGAGCGCCCGGTTCCGCCAGCAGGTGACGTGGCATATAGAAGGCGTTGGCTATCATGGTGGGCACCACGGCGCTGGCTATTACGGCCGCTATCAGGTAGGAATACTGCGCTGTGCTTATCAGGTTGTGGGTGAGGCCGAAAAGGGCCGCGATGCTGCCGAAGGTAAGCCCGGTGGACATCAGCAGGGTAACGTACATGCTCTCCATTTTCTTATTGCCGAAAAACTTTGAGGCCGGGTAAACCGCCGCGAATTTGGTGAACACTTTAACCCCGAGCAATAGCAGGAAGATCACCGGGGCGCCTATCAGCGCCGGCACGGAAACCAACGAACCAGCCCGGATGAAGTAGAAAGGCGTCAGGAAACCGAAAGTCAGGGTGCGCAGGCGGCGCACCAGCACATGGTCCTTGCCCACGGTGCCGGCGAGCACCATGCCCACCAGATACGCGGGCAGGACAGGTTCGCTGTCGGCCCATAAGGCCAGGCCGCCAAGGGCGAACAGGCACAGGAGTATGTATTTCGCCTCCAGTTCGGAAGGACGGCCGCCGAAGCTGGAAAAGAACCTGGAAGTCAGCCGCGGCAGCACCAGGAACACCACCACGAGCACGGCGACGAAGACCCCGGTCTTATACGTGAACGGCGCGAAGATAAGGCCCAGCGCGATCACGGTAGCCAGGTCCGTTATAAAGCAGGCTGCCAGAAGCGTTTTCCCGAAAGTGGTATGGTTAAGCCCCATCTCTAACATCACGGCGTAAACAACAGCCACCGAAGTGGTGGACAGCGCCACTCCGGTAAGCCAGCTGGCCGGGGACGACCAGTGCAGGACGTAATACGCCACGGCGGTACAACCCAGGAAGGGGGCAAGGAAGCTCGCAAAACCCACTACGGAGGCCTCCTTCCATTTCAACTTGAAGACAGCGGGATCCAGTTCCGCGCCGGCCAGGAAGGTGAGCACCATGGCGCCGGTACCCGAGAGGAATTTCACCCAGGACTGGTCAGTACCGAGAAAAGCGCCGCCGAGAAGCGCCCCGATAACAAGCTGCGCCACCGTGCCCACAACTATTTCAGACAGCGCCGTGGCTATCTTAAGCCTGACCGAAATAAGGGTGGCGGCTAAAGCCAGCAGCAGCCATAAGGAAGCCTGGAACCAGGTTTGCATCATAATTAAAAACTCCCGCGAGCAACGTTCGCAGGAGTCATCAGCTTTTGGCGGTTGGGACCATTTTCACGGTCCTCGGCGAACTCCATCGCCGTTATGGAAATTTTAACATATTCAAAGCGGCTTGCAACAACCGCGCCACTGACAAGCCGCCGTTAATGTTTTTCCTCCGGCATAAGGCAGGCGGCGGCCGCTTCTATTTCATTCAGGGTGTCAGGACTGGCGCACAATAGCCGCTCAACCGTGTCCAGCGTGTTTTTCGCGTGTTCCAGCGCGGCGGTCATGGCTTTTTCGGCTTTGCCGTTAAGGCTAGTTGAAAGCCCCATAGCCAGGCGGGTAAGATTCTTTTCAACTTCGAACGGGATCAATCCGGCGAAATGGTTTAAAAGCCTCTTGCGCAAAAGCCGGGCCGGGATAAGGAACCATAGCAGTTCGATATGGCTGTCAAAAGCCTGCCCTATCCTTACATCGGGAGGCGGCACCGCCGCCGGTCCGGGCTCCCAGCGGCTTTGCGGCAGGCGGGAACCGAGAGCCTTTTCCGCCTCCTGCGAAAGCCGGGCAATAAAATCGTTAGTCATGGCCGCGAACGAACCGGCGGAATCATGCGTCAGTTTTTCCAGGCGGGACTTTTCAGCCTCAAACAAAACGACTGTCTTGGCGGCAAAGAATTCTTCCATTACGGCGGTATAAGTGCGCGTCATTTCAAGCAGGTTCAGCGGCCTGCCCAAAAGTTTTCCCTGGACTTCGGCTTTCAGTTCTTTTACTATTGCCGCCCTATGCGCAAGGATCAGCTTTTCAATTTGCAGCCGGCATTGCTCGGAGTTGCGGACGGAGATCGCTTTAAAATCCTTCCGAAGGGTCTCGAACCTGGCCTTTTGCTCTAAGGCCAGCGCTTCCAATATTTTCCGTTCTTCCACGCCCTTCTGCGCAGCCGCTTTGGCGGCCAGCAGATAATCAAGGCACTGCCTCTCCAGCGAGCCCAGTTTGTGTTCCAGTATCTTCAGCCGTTCGGCCGCAGTATTTTCAGTCAAAGGCCGGAGAGCTTTTTCAAGGAACTCAGAGCGTAAAGCGGAGAAGCCTTCGTTTATGGAAAAAGAGAAAACCGGGATATCACGGCCAAGCCGGGCGCGAAGCCGCGCTTTCACGAAATCCAGCACTTTGGGCAGTTCCGCTGGACTAAGCCTGTCGGCCTTGGTAAGGATAACTATTATATGCGGGCTATGGCGGCGCGTTTTTTCTATAAGTTCCAGGTCCTGCTCGGAAAGCGGCGCATCCGCGCTGACGGTTATAAGCGCGAGCCCTGTGTTCGGGAGCCAGTCCAGCGAGGTTTCGGTGTTATGCCTGAAAGCGCTGTCCAGGCCAGGGGTGTCTATGAACCGCGCGCCTTTATAGGCCGCCAGCGAGGGCAGGCCTATTTCCACCAAAGCCGCGCCGCGGCGGTTCTTGGGGTTCAGTTCCTCGGTGACGTAGCCGGCGATATCTCTGAAAGTTATCGGGAGATCCTCTCCGCCCAGCAGCCTGACCGAGGCGGTTTCAGCGGGCGACCAGCATAGCCCGGTCACTACCGCCGTCACGGGGACGGCCCCCGTGGGCAGCACTTCGCGGCCGGCCAGCGAATTCAAGAAGGAACTTTTGCCGGCCTTGAACTTGCCGAGTACCGCAACATTTACCGCCGCGTTTCCGGAGAGCAGGCTTTTACAGGCCGATAGCTGGCCGCCCAGCGCTTTAATGCCGAAATTCGTGCTGATAGACTCTATGGCTGAAAGCCTGCTCTCCGCATTACGCATAAACGCGGCCTACCTCACGAACGCGTTACGCCCGGCGTAAACTGCGGCCGATCCCAGCTCTTCCTCTATGCGCATAAGCTGGTTATACTTTTCTACGCGCTCACCACGGCAAGGCGCACCGGTCTTTAAGTGCCCGGTGCCCATAGCCACGGTGAAGTCTGCCAGGAAACTATCCACGGTCTCGCCGCTGCGGTGGGAGACCATAGCGCCCCAACCCGCCTTGCGCGCCATTTCTATGGCAGCCACGGTTTCGGTAACGGTGCCTATTTGGTTCAGTTTTATCAGCACGGCGTTGGCGCAATTCTCTTTTATGCCTTTGGCTATGCGCTGCACGTTGGTGACGAACAGATCGTCGCCGACGAGCTCCAGTTTATCGCCCAGTTTTTTATTCAGCAGCTTCCAGCCTTCCCAGTCGTCCTCGGCCAGGCCGTCTTCAAGCACCACCACCGGGTATTTTTTAGCAAAGCCCGCGTATATTTCCACCATCTCGGCGGAAGTGACCTGACGCTTTTCGGTGCGCAGGTTATATTTGCCGTTCTCATAGAAACCGCTGGAAGCGGGGTCCATGGCTATGGCGATATCGGCGCCGGGTTTATAACCGGCCTTTTCGATAGCTTTAACAATGAACTGGAGCGCGGCTTCGTTGGTCTTCAGGGCCGGGGCAAAACCACCCTCGTCGCCAACGCCCACGGAATGGCCCGCTTCCTTAAGCACGCTTTTGAGCGCGTGGTAAGTTTCGCTGCCCCAGCGCAGGGCTTCCTTGAAGCTCTTCGCGCCCACAGGAGCTATCATGAACTCCTGGAGGTCGGTGCTCTGCCAGTTGGCGTGCACGCCGCCGTTGAGGATATTGAACATCGGCACGGGGAGGATGCGCGCGCCGGAGCCGCCGAGGTAGCGGTACAGCGGCAGGCTGGACGCTTCGGCGGCGGCTTTAGCCACGGCCATGCTTACGCCCAAAATTGCATTCGCGCCGAGTTTGCTCTTATGCTCGGTGCCGTCCAGTTCGATCATCAGCTTGTCTACAAGCGGTTGGTTTAAAGAGTCCACCCCGGCCAGCGCTTTGGCGATAATGGTGTTAACGTTCTTCACTGCGGTCTCAACGCCTTTGCCGCTGTAACGCTTGCTCTTTGAATCCCGCAGTTCCAGCGCCTCGTGCGCGCCGGTGGAAGCGCCGGAAGGCACGCCGGCGCGCCCGAAAGCGCCGCATTCCAGCATAACGTCCACTTCAACGGCGGGGTTGCCGCGTGAATCAAGAATTTCCCTGGCTTTTATTTCGTGTATCTTTGACATTATCCCTCCTAAAGTTTCCCGAAAAATAAAAAAACTCCCGCGACGCTTATCGCAGGAGTCATCAGCCGGCTGGCGGTTCAAAGCCGGTTAAGGCTTTCGGCGAACTCCATCGCCAAAAGTATTTTAGCAGTTTGCGGGGAAATAGCAATGCTGTTCTCAGCCGCCGGAACGGGCTCCATGTCTACGGACATCCGGCCGGAAGAACCGGGTATATGTAAATAAACCGGCATCAATGCTCGAACACTATGACCAGAACTCCAAGGAGGCAAAGCAAACCGCCAAGGATGCCATGCTCGTATTTTTCAAGGAACGCAAATCCCAGTTTTTCCATTCCGGCGAGCGTGAGCCAGGTAAAGACGAGCATTCCCGCAGCAGTGGCGGCCGACAGGATCAGCGTCAGCAGAAAGAAGCCGGTCCAGCCGTAGCGCACGCCGGAAACATAAACCGGCAGGAAGCCTTCGCAGGGCGAAAAAGTCAGCAAAGCGAGCAGGCTGAGTATCGCCGCCCGCTCCGATCTGCGCGGCGGCGGCTGGACGGCGTCGCCGTCATGGCCGCAGCCGGCATGAGCGTGAGCCGCGTGGTCGTGCCCGTGCCCGCCGGACGGATGTGAGTGCCCCCCTTCGCCGCGAATCTGCCGGATTACATAGTAGGAGCCAAAGGCCAGCAAGGCCCCGCCCGCGATCCACGGGAACCAGCCGCCGATCTTATCGCTCAGCCCGATGCCGCACCAGGCGACCAGAAAGCCGAGGGCGGCGGTGAATAAGACATGCCCGCACCCGGCCAGCGTCGTGACAGCCAGCGTCTTCGCCTTGCTCCATTTCTGCGCCCGTGCCGTCAGCACGAACGGCAGCCAATGCGTAGGAATGGCCGCGTGAAAAAATGCGACCGTGAAGCCTGTCGCGGCAATGGAAACAAAAAACGACTGGGTCATATTGAATCCTGCGGTGGCCGGGAAAATCTGAACCGATTTTCAGCCGGACTTAAGGTGTATTTTGAAGGTAAAATACCGTAAGGAGGCAGTATGCGCAGGAAGATAGACCCTGAAAAACCGCAGCTTCGTTTAGCGGTTCTGTTTTAAATATTTTGGGCCTGCGCGGTGCCTCACTGCCGCTTGGCGCGGGCCTGGGCGCCTGTCCCGGCCCCGGACACGCGCCGTGCGCGGCGGACATAGCGTTTGCGCGGCTGATTTTTTACCACCCAGTAGCGCGGTTTCCCTACGTCTAAATGGGTAAATCCCTTGGATGGATAATAGCCAACGCCCCCGATTCCGCGTTTAAGCCCGTATTTTTTCACAGTGGCGGAACTGTATCCCGGGATCCTTATATCCGCGGCCCAGCCGAGCATGTGGAGACTATTCCCGGCCGCGCCGGGCGTCCGCCCGTTAAGTTCCGGCGTACGGTACCCGCTCAGGAGAATAAGCCCTTTTTTTCCGAATTTATCCTCCACCGCGTCCAGCAACTCCACCAGTTTTACCGGAACGACTGTTTTTCGCCCGGTAAGGCTGCAGCGCATAAAGCGGTTCAGCCGGTTAACTTCAGCCTGGTCGTAGTCCCCATTCTTGTCCCGGTATGCAACTTTAATACTTTCCCCCGTATCCTGGCGGGTAAGCGTCAGCCTGCCGTTGCCGCCAAGGTTTAAAGGGGGAGGCGGCCCGGGCATGGAACTGCCGGCAAAAATATCAGCGTCGGGATCCCCCGCGTCTTCAAAGTCCCTGGCGTCGTCTTCGTTGGCCTCCTGCCGGGCCGGCAGCAGCGAAGTTTCAATATCTGAAAATATTTTCCCGGTAAAAGAAGGCTCGGCGATCTTGCCGACGCCGGCCTTTAGCGGCGGCCCCCACTGCGCGGAAGAAATGGCACAGGGTGTAAAAAGCAAACAGAGGAAGAACGCATTTTTCATTTCAAGATATTTAACACGGCGGCAAGGTCCCTTTTAGCGGTACTTCATTCAGATTACCTCTTCAATTGCCTCCAGGATCTCAACGATCAGGTTCTTGTCGTCTTTCCACGGCCCGTTACTCACATGGCAGGCAAGACAACTCTTCGCCTTGCCGAGTATTCCCACCGCGGGCGGGTATGCGGACACCCTCTGTGAGAACACCGTTAATACCGACAACAGGAGGATCGTAATTATTTATTTCTTCATGAGTTATCCGCCTCCTTTTATTTTTTCTCCGTCATGCTCATACCGCACTTCGGGCATTTGCCGGGCTTGTCGGAAACTCCGCCGGGGCAGCCCATGGGGCATATATATTTCCCGGAGGCCGTGGTTTCTTTCCCGTTCTCCTTCTTCTCCGGGGAGGCGGCCGGGCCGGACACGTCTTTTTTCGGGGCCGTCCCGGCTTCATCCGCGTCCTTGTTTCCCGCCATAGCCGCCGGGTCGTCCTTGAGGATCTCGAGGAGCTCCACTTCGAACACCAGCGTGGCGCCGCCGGGGATAGCGCCGCCGGCGCCCTGGTCGCCGTAGGCGGTTTTAGAGGGGCAGACCAGCCTGGCCTTGCCTCCCACTTTAATTTTCTGCACGCCCTCGGTCCAGCAGGGGATCACTCCCGAGAGCGGGAACTCGGCCGGAGTGCCGCGCTCCACCGAAGAATCGAACACTTTACCGTCGGGGAAAGTGCCGGTATAATGCACTTTCACCATATCGGTAGCTTTGGGGCTGGCGCCGGCGCCCTCCTTGACGGGGATATAGATGACGCCGGAGGGAAGCTTCTCCGCGCCTTTCTCTTTGGCCATCTTATCGAGAAACGGCCTGGCTGCCTCTTTCTGCCTGGCCGCCAGGGCCTCCTGCTTTTTGGCCAGGTAGGCGTTAAGCTTCGCGCTGTAGGTTTCATCGGCTTTGCTCTTTTCGCCCGCGAGGGACTCCCTGAAGCCCTGCTCGATGTACTTAGCCTCTCCCGCGGTAAAGCCGAACTGCTTTATCTTGGAGCTGACGGCCTGGCCCAGAAAATACAGGGTCTTCTGGTCTTCGGTCAGCCCGCCCGCCGCGGGGGCGGCCTTCGGCTGGGCCATAGCGGCGCCGGCCATAAAGAACGCGAAAACAGCTATTATTATTTTCATAACATTCTCCTTAGTATTAACATACCCTGACAGTGCACGGCACGTTTTTTTACGCGATATACGCATAAATTTATTTTCTTTCCGCAACAAGCGGCCGGCTGAAAGCGTAACGCATAGGCTCAGACGCCTTTCCTGAGCAGCCGCAGGCCGTTGAAGATCACCAGGAGGCTCGCGCCCATATCGGCGAAAACGGCCATGAAGAGCGTGGCCTTGCCGGCTAAAGCCAGCCCGAAGAAGACAACTTTGATGCCGATAGCCAGCGCGATATTCTGGCGCAATATCGAGAAAGTGTCCCGGCTCAACTGTATGAAATGCGGCAGTTTGCGCAGGTCGTCGTCCATCAGCGCCACGTCGGCGGTTTCTATTGCGGTATCCGTGCCGGCCGCGCCCATGGCGAAACCTATGGAGGCTTTGGCCAGCGCCGGCGCGTCGTTGATGCCGTCGCCGGCCATGCCTACTTTGCCGTAGCGGGCGAGCAGCCCGTCCATGGCCGCGAGTTTATCCTCGGGCAGCAGGTTGCCGCGCGCGTCGTCAATGCCCACCTGGGCGGCTATGGCGTCCGCAGTAGCCTGGTTGTCGCCTGTCAGCAGGGCCGAAACGACCCCCAGCGCGTGCAGCCGGCTGATAGCCTCGCGGCTGGTGGCGCGGACGGTGTCGGCTACGCCGATCACACAAAGTGGTTCGGTTTCGGAAGCGAGCGCCACAGCGGTCTTCCCCTCGCCTTCAAGACGTTTCAGTACCTCCTCCATTGCAGGCGAGCAGATGCCGAGTTCTTCTATCAGGCGGTGATTGCCGACATAGTAGAGCTGACCGGCTACGGCGGCTTTCGCGCCGCGGCCGGTCAGCGACTCGAAAGACGCGGCCGCGGGCACTTCCCTGGGCGCGCCCCCGGCGGGGTTCTGCCAGGCGGCCACTATGGCGGCCGCCACCGGGTGTTCGGAATGGGCGTCCACCCCGGCGGCTAAAGCCAGCATTTCCTCCGCGGCCCGCCCTCCCAGCGGAATTATGTCCGTTACCACCGGTTTGCCGTGGGTGAGGGTTCCGGTCTTATCCAGCGCCACGGCTTTTATCAGCCGGCCGTTCTCCAGGTGCAGGCCGCCCTTCACAAGTATGCCGTGCCGCGCCGCAGCGGCCAGGCCGCTGACCACCGTGACCGGGGTGGAGATCACCAGCGCGCAGGGGCAGGAGATCACCAGCATGACCAGCGCCTTGTAGAACCAGGGCTCGAAAGAAGCCCCGAAGAACAGCGGCGGCACGGCCGCCGTTAAAGCCGCCAGGACCACTACCGTCGGGGTATAATATTGCGCGAAGCGGTCTATGAACCGCTGCGTCGGCGCGCGCTGGCCCTGCGCTTCCTGCACGGATTTAACTATCCTGGCCAGCGTGGTGTTGCCCTTGTTGGCCGTGACGCGGAATTCCAGCATGCCGCGCTCGTTCACGGTGCCGGCGAAGACCTGGTCCCCGGCGGCTTTCAGCACCGGCACGCTTTCGCCCGTAATGGGGGCCTGGTTCACCGAGCTTGAGCCCGCGGTCACCACTCCGTCGAGCGGGATGCGTTCGCCCGGCTTAACCCTTGCCGTCACGCCCACGCTTACCGCCTCCGACGCCACCTCGTGCCACTCGCCGCCGGCTATCTGTACACAGGCGGTATCAGGGGTCATGGCCATAAGGCCGTGTATGGCGTTCCTGGCATGGTCCATGGAGAAAGTTTCTATCATTTCCGCCAGCGCGAATAAAAATAGGACCATCGCGGCTTCCGGCCACGCGCCTATGGAAACCGCGCCTATGACCGCCAGGCTCATCAGGAAGTTTATGTTGAGCGTAAAAGACTTGAGCGCCAGCCAACCTTTGCGCAGCGTGCCGTGGCCGCCGGCGGCTATCGAGAACAGCGCCAGGGCGATAACCGCCGGGGAAGTTTCCCGGGCGCCGGTCCAGGCAAATACCTCCGCGGTAATGGCGGCCACGCCCGATAGCGCCAGCAGCGCCTTGGCCCTCCCTGGTATCGCCGGAGCCTTGGCTTCGGCGCGGGAGAGGTTTTCCGCGGGTACCGCTTGCGCCTCCATCCCGACTTCGGCCAGCGCCGCAATGAGCGGCCCGTCGCCGGGGAAGTCGTGGCCGACCGTAAGGCGGCGGCCTATCAGGTCGAATCTAAGTTCGCATACACAGGGCAGCTTCCCCAGGCGCTTGCGTATCAGCGCCTCCTCGGCCTGGCAGTCCATGTCGTAGATCATGAAGACGGAGCTTTTCCTGCCCTTAACGCCGGCAACAGGTTCAGGCGCGGCTTTACCCGCCGGCGCGCAGGAACTGCAGCAGGAACAGGGTTTTGGAGCCTCATCAACGACTTCCATATCTATCTCGCGCAGGGCGGCCAGTATCGTTTTGTCGTCGGGCAGTTCATGGCCGACCGTAAGGCGGCGGTTCAGCAGGTCGAAGGAAAGTTCTCCCACCCCGGCTACCTTTCCCAGGCGCTTGCGTATCAGCGCCTCCTCGGCCTGGCAGTCCATATTGGTGATAGTAAACGAGGAGCGTTTCATGTGTATTATTCTTTCCCGTAGCTGTGCAGGCCTGAGAGTAAATAGTTGACGCCGAAATAAGTGAACATCACCAGCACGAAACCCCACAGCATCAGACCGGCGAATTTCTTGTCCCTCCAGCCCCGGGTCCTTCTCAAATGTATCGCCAGCGCGTAATAGAGCCAGGTTATAAGGGACCAGGTTTCCTTGGGGTCCCACGACCAGTAGGAACCCCAGGCCGAATTCGCCCATACCGCCCCGGTAATTATACCAAGGCTGAGCAGCCAGAAGCCCACCAGGCAGGCCCGGTAAACCAGGGACTCAAGGCTTTTCTTTTTTTCTTCCTGCCCAGGCTTTTTCATGAAGGAAAAAATAGCGGCCCCGAGGAAAGAAAGCAGCAGGGCGCCGTAGCCTGTCATAACCGTGCTCACATGGATAAGCAGCCAGTTGGATTGCAGGGCCGGCATGAGCGGCTCGATGTCCGAATCGAAGAAAGAAGCCCCGCCCAGGGTCAGCACGGCCACCAGGGCCGTCCAGGGGGCCAGCCAGTCGAGCGACCGGCCTGAGAATTTCCTGAACAGCAGGTAGGCGCCCACGAAAGCCCACACCATGAAAGTCAGTGATTCGTACATGTTCGAGAGGGGCGCGCGGCCGGCCCAATACCAGCGCGCGCCTATATGGTAAGTGGCGCAGAGCAGGCCGGCGAGCAGCGCCAGCGCCGAGTATCTGAACTTCCACTCTTTATTGAACAGGAAGCCCGCCAGTGTAACCGCGAGGGCGGCGGCGTAGAAAACGAAAGAAGCTTTTTGCGCGAATTCCATTTGTTTATCTCCTTAGTTGAATACCGGCTGCAGGCCGGCGCTTACTGCTTCAGCTCTTTCCAGAACGCCCAGGTAAGGCCTATCATCAGCGCGGCGAAGCCGGCGTAGATGAACAGGACGCTGGGGTCTTTGGATATCTGTATGCTTGAGAATCTGGGATTCCTGGGGTCGTAACCCGACTGGTACAGCCGGTAGCCCATGTATTTTGCCGGGGTGTTTACGTTAATAAGCTTCTCGAATTTTTCGACTCCTCCCTCCAGGAAAGAGAGGCGGCTTTCGAACTGCTTTATCATGCCGGGATTATATTCGTAGACATAGCGTATCCCGGCGGCATCCCGCACTTCGTGGGCCTCCGGATAATTAGCGAACAGGTAGGCGGGCTTCGCGCCTTTACTGCCGGCAAGCTTTACCGCCAGGGCCGGGTTCTGCCGGGATTCGTCCGTGCTGACCGGCCCGGCCTCCCCGATGGAGAAATTGGGGTAGAATTTCAGAACGGTCAGGCCGGCCTCCGCCGACTTGAAAGGCGCGTCCTTGCCCGGCTCCACTTCCACGGATTCAAGCAGGTCGTCGCCGTCATGCCCGGGTTCCCCGCATTTCTTATACGCGTGGATAAAATGCTTTTCCTGGTCCCAGTACCGGACCTGGAAATCCTTAAGGCCGACCTGGAAAGGCAGGGGTCTTTGAGTACCGTCGTCGCCGGAGAATTCGCTTTTGACCTGCCCCGTTTCAAGGGCCAGCGTTCCCCGCACCGCGAAAAGCCCGTGCACGCCGCCGCCGATGAACATCAGCATAACGCCAAGGTGGCTGAGGAAAACCCCGGGCCGCAGCCTGAGAACCTTCCACTGTTTTACCGTGCAGGCCAGGATATTTACGGCGCCGCCGGCCATCAGGGCGAGGAACCAGTAACTGGAGAACACATTGTTTAACCGCAGGTTCATGAGCCAGGCCCCGCCTATGCGGCCGAACATTTCCTGGTAGGCCTCCGGGGATTCGCCCTGCGGTATTACTCCACCCAGGAGAAAAGCCGCCAGCATAAGCCCGGAAAGCACGAAAAAGAATCTTACCGAGGAGAGACTGTTAAAAAGTTTTGTCATTATTTCCTTTATGCCTATTTTATAGGGCAGTTCCCGCGCGCTGCGTTCGTTAGCGCCGACAGGCGCGGGAACTGCGCCTAAATTCACTTTTTCCGCATACTACTTGTTGCACCCCGCCCCGGTCTGGCCGGGCGCGGGGATCTTTTCATAACCGGGGGTCTTTACCAGCTCTCCCAGCCCCATCATAACCGCGCGGCCGCCCAGCACGAAGGTCGGGGAAGAGTTGATGCCCAGCGCCGTGGTTTTGGCGAAATCCCCGGCTAGCATATCCGCGGCTTCGCCGGCGCCGGCGGCGACGGCGGCAGCGTCTATGCCCGCGGCTTTGGCCGCTTTTTCCCAGTCAGGGGATTTTATATCCTTGTTGCGCTCCAGCAGGTAGGTTTTGAATTTCTCCGGGAAGCGGCTGGAAATAAAAAGCTGGCGGGCGTTTTCGCGCCATTCCGGTTCGCCGTGCAGGCTTGAAAACTCCCAGCCGCCGGCCGCGGTGGCTGTGGACTTCTTCGCGTCGCCTATGAAGTGTATCTCCAGCTTAAGCCCCGGCGGCAGCAGGCCGTCTTTTTCGGCGGCAAGGACAGCGTTCTCGGCGGATACCCCGAACGGGCACTCGCTCATAACAAAGAGTTCAAGCGTGTTTTCCTTTACCGCTCTTGAAGCGTAAAACCCCCGGCCCTGGCGGTCTTCGTAAACCAGGTAGCCGTCCGCTTCCTTAAAAACTCCGGCTTGCAGCTCCTTCTCAAGGCGGGCCCTGGCGTCCGGGGTGGCGGCAATGATATAGGCCGGCGCGTAGTCAAGCCGCGGGAACTTCCCGGCCCGTTCCGCCGAATCGTAGTCCAGGACGGAAGGCTTTATGTCCTCGAAATACCTGTCGAACGCCCCGACAAGCGCCTCGTTCTTTTTCATTCCCGAACTGAGCACCACCCAGAAACCCGGCGGCGGCGCTTTGGGCCGGGGCTTGTAGCCGGCGGGAGGCGCTATGCGGCGCGCCGCAGGCAGAGCGGCGTTGACCGCTTCATAAAGAGACATAAGCCGCCGTGAGCCCTCATAGGGTTTACCGTCCACCAGCAAGGTAGTCGCCGAGATCCCGGCGCCAGTGGCCCTTGCTGCCGCCGCAGCCAGCGCCGCCTGGCCGTCCGCGGCCACGCGGCGTTCAAGCTCGTCCGGATTTATTCCCGCGAAAACCGCGGCGTCGCGCCAGCCGTCGGCGGCGGGGCTCATTGAGCGCGCCCCGAGGTAGGAAAGGAGTTTGCCGGGGTAGGATCTTACAAGCACGGCCAGGCGCAGGGCTTCGGCCAGCTCCGGCTCCCCGCGTTTGGCTGAAAAATGGCCGTCCTTATCTTTAGCCACCAACGGATAAACCTTCAGGCCGGCCGCGCCCAGGCGGCGCTGCACCGTGTCCGCCAGAAAGAACAACTGCCAGCCCTCGCCGTCCAGGGGTTCAAAGAACAGTTCCAGCTTCACCCCGTCCGGCCGGGCCGCGGCGGCGCCCGGCGCGGCAAAGCCCGGGCCGGCGCCCAGACAGAGCAATAAGGCAAAAATAATCCTCTTCCCCGCCTTCTTCTGTCCACGTTCTGCGGCATCTATGGAATGGTCGGTGTTCATGCAGTCTCCTTGTCAGTCTTCTCATTGGCGGCTATAGGCGTTCCCATAGCGGCATCCGCTGAAAATATTCGGCCATACCGGTATGCGGCGAGGGCCAGCGCCAGGAAAATAAGGTTCTGGAAAAATTCATATCCCAGCGAATTCGAGGAGCCGGAGCCGAAGCAGCCGCAGGACGTTACGGGCAGGCCGCGCAGCCTGGCCTGGGCCAGCAGGACTTCGAAGAAGATCAGCAGGCCGCCGCAGAACAGGGCGTTGAACCGCGTAAAAATGCCGCACAAGAGCAGCAGCCCGGAGTAAAGTTCCAGCCAGGGCAGTATATAGGCGGCCCAGAGGGAGAGCTGCGCCCCGGCCACTTTGTAGGTTTCTATGGCGTAGGCGAATTCCTCCGCCGGAGCGAGCAGTTTTATCGTCCCGGCGTAAACGAACATCCCGCCCACGGCCAGCCTGGCCAGCAGCCCGAGAATATCCAGCGCGCTGATTTTAGAGTTCATAAGCATCCCGTCAGAAAGCCGCCGGCTTTCCCTGAATTTCCGTACAGTCCCCAAGGGGGCCGCAATGCGCGGCTTTTAAAATATTGTCGAACTTCTTGGCCTGCTCCACTAACTGCATCGGCCCCACCGCCCTTTTGCCGTTTACAAAGAACGTGGGGGTAGAGTTCACGTTTTTCATCTCACCCTCGGCCATCTCAAGCTTAATGCGCCGGCGCGTCCGGGGCGCGGCGGAGCAGGCTTCCAGTTCCGGCCAGTCCAGGCGCAGGTCCCGGGCGAGGGTTTCGAACTCCGCCGGTCTTTCTTTGGCCCCGCCCCACTTTTCCTGGTTCTCAAAAAGCAGGGCCGAATATTCCCTGAATTTCCCCTGCTCCCCGGCGCAGTCGGCGTAGGCAGCGGCGTCCAGGGACCAGGGGTGGATGTTCACGAGCGGGTAATGTTTGAGCTGTAAGCGTATTCCTCCGCCGTAGACTTTAAACAGCTCCTCCAGCTTCCCGGCCGCGGCGCGGCAAGCTCCGCAGGCGAAGTCGCTGTACTCTACTATCCGCACAGGGGCTTTGGCGGGGCCGAAAGTGCGGAAGTCCGGCGCGGGACGCTCCGGCCCCAGGCTGAACTGCCGGGCCAGCAGCACGGCCAGGGTAGCGAGGAACAGCACTGCCCCGGCCAGAGCCCCCAATCGCGCGATCTTAACGTTCCTCATAAAATGGTGGGGGTTGGGAAAGCCGAATTAATGACCGCTTCGGCTTGCTGCAGGCCCATCTGCCCCAGTTGGGCCGCCGCCAAGGCCGGATTGGCGGTTTTCACTTCGCCCATGATCGCGGGCAGCGTTAAAGCCTGGGTAGGCTCGGGCGCGGCCGCAGTGCGGCCCGGGAACAGGGCGGCGGCAAATAAAGGTGGCAGGAACTTTTTCACACGGCCTCCAAAAAAGCTGTGCAGCTTAAGCTATAGGACGCGCCGCAGGGGGCGTCGGTACTGTGAATTTTATGTAAAACTTAACCGCGGGATTATTAACCGAGGGGAGGATGGAAAATCTCGTCTTCCGAAAGCCTGGCGACAAAAACAGGGGTAAAAGAGGGCGCTGCGGGCTTTGCCGTGTCCACTGGCTCAAAAGAACTCTTTGAACCGGGATCGGCGCTGCAGGAGCCGCAGGGAGCGCCTAAACATACAGCTGGGCAGGGGCAGTCGGCGCCCTGGGGATGGGTGTGTGTCGTCTCGGCCAGAACGGTGAAGAGAATGAACGCGGAGAAGATAAAAGTTATAGCCCGGTGCATGGTCAGTCTTTAAAAACAAACCCGGAATTTAAACAACTAACTATTCCCTTTTGCTGAGATCCACCCGGCATTCCTTCAGGCATGCCGGACGTGCTCAATACCCTGCAGCAGCAAGGCGGCGACATGCCTGTCGTTGATCGAATACCAGGCCCTTTTTCCTTCCTTGCGGTATTTCACCAGCCGCGCGCCGCGCAGCACGCGGAGCTGATGGGAAACGGCGGACTGGCTCATTTTGATCACTGCGGCGATATCGCAGACGCAAAGTTCTCTTTTTGCCAGCGCCCGGAGCATTTTAACGCGGGTGGCGTCGCCCAAGGCCTTAAAAAGCTCGGCCGCCTGCTGCGCCTGCCGGGCCGGGATCAATTCCTTTTTAGCCAGGCTGACGGTTTCAGGATGGTCGCAGGAAACTTCGCAGACCGCGCGCTCTTTCTTTTTAATCGCCATGTCGTTATATATGAATATCTGCTCATATGTAGTATAGCAGGCCGCACAGGTACTGTCAAGTGCGCTGTGGGATATCAGACTTTCCTCCTGGAGAAATACGCGTACAGCGCTGGCAATATTATCAGCGTCAGCAGGGTGGACGTAACGAGTCCGCCGATGACCACTGTGGCCAGCGGCCTCTGCACCTCCGCCCCGATCCCCGTGTTGAACGCCATGGGCACAAAGCCCAGGCTTGCCACCAGCGCCGTCATGGCCACCGGCCGCAACCGCGTCAACGCGCCCTCCCTGGCCGCCTGCTCCGGGCTGCGGCCTTTCCCGCGTAATTGGCCGAAGAAGGTGATAAGCACCATGCCGTTCAAGATCGCGATGCCTATGAGAGCGATGAAGCCGATCGAGGCCGAGACGCTCATCGGGATCCCGCGCAGCGCGAGCGAGAAGATGCCCCCGGTCAGGGCCAGCGGGATGCAGGTGTAGACCAGCACGGCGTCGCGCAGGTTCCCGAAAGCCCGCCAGAGGATGAGCAGGATACCCAGCAGCACCACCGGGACGATCAGGGCCAGCCTGGCCTTGGCCCGCTCCAGGTTCTTGAACTGTCCGCCCCAGGACATAGTGTAGCCCTCCGGCAGTTTGACCTCCCTCTCTACGGCCGCGCGCGCCTCGGCCACATAGCTCGCGATATCGCGCCCGCCCAGGAACACGGCCACCGCCGCGTAGCGCTGGTTGTAATGATGGGCGATGGTCGTGACCTCGTCTTTGCTCTCGAAGGACGCCACCTTGTTGAGAGGGATGGAGCCGCCGTCCATTCCCACGGGCAGGGATTCGATCGTCCCGATGTCCTCGCGGAGTTTTTCCTCCAGCCGGAGAACGATGGGGAAGCGCCATTGGGCCTCGTAAAAGCTTCCAACTTCTTTGCCCGCCATCGCCGCTTCCAGCAGGGTGTTGACCCGGCGCAGGTCCAGGCCGTAGCGGGCGATGGCCGCGTAGTCGGGGCGCACGCTCAGGACCGGGCCTTTGCGCAGCGCGGTGACCGCGTCCATTTCCACTTCCTGGGTGCCGGGGACTTTTTCCAGCACGGTGATCGCTTTTTCCATGAGCTCGATCAGCACCGGCAGCTCTTTGCCGTAGACGCGCAGGCTCACGTCCGCCCGGCTGCCCTCCAGGATCTCCATCGAACGCATCTCTATAGGCTGGGTCTCGCTGGATTCCTGGCCCGGCGCCTCTTTCTCAAGAGCTTCTTTAAGCGCCTCGTACAGTTCGGTCTTGGTCCTGCGCCGGCCGTTCTCCATGACCGGCCACTGGGCTGGGTCCTTCTTCAGGATGACGAAGGTGTCCGAGAGGTTGACGCCCATGGTGTCCGTGGCGGACTCCGGCGTACCGAACCTGGCGAACACCCGTTCCACCTCCGGGAATTTCGAAATGACCCGGTCGCTTTTCTTCTGCATCAGGAGCGAAGCGTCCACGCCGATGTCCGGGGCCCGGGCGAGATTTATAAGCATGTCACCTTCATCCAAGGGCGGCATAAAATCCGCTCCCATGCGGTGATAGACGAACAGCGCCCCGGCGAAAAGGAGCAGCGCCGGGACCAAAGCCAGGAGAGGACGCCTTAAACCGGCGTCGAGGACCGGCTGATAGGTCTTCCGCAGCGTTCTGTAAACCAGCATCTCTTCGCCGCCGCCGCCGCGGGGAGCCCGCAGGAAAAGATAGGCGAGCACGGGCATAAGGAGGACGGCCACGAGCAAAGAAGCTCCCAGCGCTACCAGCACGGTGACCGCCATGGGGTGGTAGAGCTTGCCTTCGATGCCTTCCAACGACAGGATCGGCACGTAGACGAGCATGATGATGAGCAGGCCGAGCGTTACCGGCTTGACCACCTCGGCGGCGGAATCGAGGACTAATTCCAGCCGCTTCTCCGGCGGCAGCTCGCCTTTATGCTCCTCCAGCCGCCGCAGCGCGTTCTCTATCATCACCACCGCGCCGTCCACCAGGAGGCCGAAGTCTATGGCCCCCAGGCTCATCAGGCTCGCCGAAACCCCGAACCACTTCATCCCTATCGCGCCGAACAGCATCGAGACCGGGATGGCGAGCGACACGAAGAGAGCCGCCCGGAAATTGCCCAGGATCAGCAGGAGCACTATGACCACCAGCGCGGCGCCTTCGGCCAGGTTTCTGGCCACCGTCTTCAGCGTGGCGTTGACCAGGTAGCTCCGCGTGTAAAGCAGTTCCAGCTGCACGTCGGGCGGCAGCGGCGCGTCCTTGAGCGCGGCCTCGGCCTCCAGCGCCACCCGGCGGGAGTTTGCCCCGCTGAGCATGAGCACGGTGCCCAACACGGTTTCCTCGCCGTTGCTGGTCGCTCCGCCCATTCTCTGGGCATAGCCTTCCCGGACGCCGGCCACGGCGGACAGCGGGACGGGATTGCCGCGCACGTCCAGCTTTATGGGGATGCCGAGGATCTCGTCCAGGCTGTTGAGCCGCCCGGACGCCCGGATGATGACCTGCCTGCCTTTGGGCTGGATGTAGCCGCCGCCGAAATTCTCGCCCAGCCCTTCAAGGCGCTCTACTACCTGCTCGATGGTCACCCCCTGCTTTTCCAGCCTCCCGGGGTACAGCTCTATATGGATCTCCTTCTTATAGCCGCCGGTGGAATCCACCTCGGCGACGTTCTTGACCGAACGCTTAAGGTAAGGCGCGACGACGAAGTCCTGGATGGTCCGCAGGTACATCAGGCGCTGCGTCTCCGGCCTGGCCGCCAGCGGCGTCCCGGGCCTGGCCTTGACCGCGTAGATGAGCACCTCGCCCAGGCCCGTGGTGATGGGAGCGAGCTCGGGGGAGAGCCCCGGGGGCAGTTCACCCCTGACCCCGGAGAGCCTTTCCGTCACCTGCTGGCGCGCCCAGTAAATATCGGTGCCGTCCTCGAAGATGACCACCACCTGCGACAGCCCGTACTTGGAGAGCGACCGCACGTCCTTGACGCCGGCGATGCCGCTCATATCGGTCTCGATCGGGAAGGAGACGGTCTTCTCTATCTGCTCCGGGTCCAGGGCGCCGGTCTTGGTATTCACCACCACCTGCACCGGGGTGATATCGGGCACCGCGTCCACCGGAGTCTGCGTGACGGCGTAGGTCCCGAGCGCCGCGCCGGCGGCGAAGAAGAGGATGATCGTGAGCCTGTTCTTCAAAGTCCACTCTAAAATGCGTTTCATGATGTGCTCCTAGTAGGACCCGAGCGAGTTTACTGCGTCCCGCTCCTGGGTTAAAGCGAGGATCCCGGCCAGCCTGGCCGCGAGTTCCGCCTGGGCGTCGAGCACCCGGTCATAGACCTCCGCGGCGGAACTGTCCAGCTCAAGGAAAGTCAGCAAATCCAGCTGGCCCTTGCGGAAGCCCTCTTCCGCCTCTTTTAGCTCGGCCTCCAGGCCGGACAGAACGGACCGGGGATATTTCTGCGCCGTCTGGCGGGCCGCCTCGTACTCCGCCAGCGCGCGGGTCAGTTCGGCCCGCAGCTTCTGCTCCTCGAAAGCCAGCAGCCGCGCTTCGGCGAGTTTCCCCTGCTCCGCGCTCAGTCTCCCTGCGCGGTTCCCGTTCCAGAACGGGAGTTCCAGGCTGAAGCCCAGGCCGAAGTTCCTCTCGGTATCCCCGGCCTTCGCCTGTTCATAGGAGGTTGCCAGGGCCGCGTCGGGCAGGGCGTCCTTCCGGGCCAGGTCCTTCGCCGACTCCGCTTTGTTCACGGCGAGCCTTTGGAGGCGCAAGCCGGGCTCGTTCTCCAGTATCCCGGGGAGCAGCTCTTTTTCATCCAGCTCTTTCGCGCCCGAGAGCCAGGGCACCTCGACTTCCGGGTACTCGCCTGAAGCCGGGAGATAAACCCTGAGTTTGTCGAAGGAGGCTTTATAACCCGCCTGGCTCCGGATAGCGTCTGAGCTCAGGAGCTTCAGCCGGTTCTGCACAATGCGGCTCTCCGCCATACGTTGCGGCGTCGGAAACGCGCGTCCGGAGACGTATTCCCTGATCAGGTCGAACCGCTCCTGGCGGGCCGCGACAAAAGCGGCCTTTTTGCGGTTGGCGGCGTACTCGTAAGCGAGCTGGAGCACGTCGAGCGTGATGGCCGTCTCCGAGGCGCTTCTCTGAACGCGCCGGGAGCCGGCCTCCAGGTCAAGCAGGTTCCCGCGCAATTTCTGTTTGCCGGCCAACGGCAGCGGCTGTGCCAGCGCGAATTCGTAACGCGGCCCGCCTGTGCCCGCGCCGCGCTTACGGCCGGCGAGAAAATCAAGGGACGGGCCGGGCCAGGCGCGGGCCTGGCTTGCCGCAAGACGCGCTTCTTCGATCCGGGCGTCCTGGGAACTGAGCAGGCCGGCATTCCGGACAGCCAGCTCTACGAGCCGCGCCAGCGTGTAGGTTTCATTCGCCGGCGGCGGGGCCTCCTGGGCGAAGGCCCGGGGAGCCGGTATTAAGGAACAAATGCAGATAGCGAGTCCCCGGAACGAAGTACGCCGGAGAACTGACAAAGGCGGAAAGGACTTTTTCACACGGCCTCCTGAAGGCTATGAGACTTGGGCGGCAGGGCGCCACATACGGCGCGCCCGGATTGGTTTAGAGCGGGAAGAAGAACGCTGGCGGGTTAAGCAAGAGGAGGATGGAAGATCTCATCCGCCGGGATACGGGCCGCCGGAACGGAAGCTGAACCCGGGGTTATGCGGTTCCCGGTCTCTTCAGGTCCGGTGCTGCGCTCCGAGACGGAGGCGTCGCAATAGATGCCGCAGGTTCCGCCCATGCAGACTACGGGGCACGGGCAGTCGCAGCACTGCTCACAGGGATCGGCCGTCTCCGCCAGGACGGCGAAGACAAAGCTGATGGAAAACAACAACGGCAGTAACTTCCGCATCTTCATACTATACCCCAGGCTTCCGGAAAAGTCAATGTCAGCTGGCGCGAGGGCGGTTTCTATGTAAGCATGCCAATGTCCATTTGTTTTGGTATAGTTGAATTAGGCTTAAGGGCTTATGAAAAAACTCGCCATATATTTTTCATTTGGTCTCCTTATTTGCCTTATAGCGGTCTGGGCTTTCAGATACTTCCATCGGACCAATATGCCGGCGCTTGATATCCCGACAGCCCCCACGCGCCTGCCGCCAGATTCTACATGATAAAGTCGGGTTACAATGAATTGAAAGACGTGGAGCGGGAACTGCGGGAGCTTAATGCCTATGTTAATAAATACCCTGACCTGAAAGAATCGGACCTGGCCCGGCTGAAGATAGCGCGCATCAATGATAATCTCTGGCAGATTCTGTCCTCTGACTACGGGCGCGAGCAGTTTACCGGGGGAGACCGGGACAAGGATGCGAAACGCGCCGCAAAAAGCAGGCTGACGGCATTAAACCTGTACAAAACAGTCCTGACGAACAAGAAGATTGCCGTAAAGACGCTGCAAGAGGTTCGCGAACGTTATGAGGACCTAAAAAAGCTTAAGCAGACCAACAGGTACTGGATTTTAAATGATTAGACTCCGACAAAGACTTTTGTGTCTGCTGATATTGCTCTTTCCCGCCAGGGACGGCTTCACCGGGCAGAATAAATCCGGCAGCCTTCCAGGTGTTGTTGGCGGCGAGGTTATAGCCGGATCTTCCGCACCTGCGGGCGTTACGGTTGCTGGCGGGATTATTCACCATAAAAAGCTGTCAGATAATGTTGGCACCTATTCTTTCGCCCTCGACAAGAATAATCTAGCCCATATATTTTATTATTCCGGCGACGAATTTAAATATGCAAAGTGGACGGGGACGGCTTGGTCCACACAAACGACAGACTCTACTGACGGGCCGGCGCCCAATGCGCCGAGTTCCATCGCGCTTGACGGAAACGGTTACCCCCACGCTGCATACTGCAATGAAACCCAATTCGCACTTAAGTATGCAAACTGGACGGGTGTCGCCTGGTCAACCACCACTGTCGAGCGGAATGAAGGCTCCTATACACTTGCCACAGGATTCTATCCTTCCATGGGGCTGGATAAAAACAATAACCCTCATATTACATACCTTGACGAACAAACCAGCAGGCTCAGATACGCAAAGTGGACGGGCAAGGCTTGGTCGATCTCTACGGTTAATTCGGACCAGAACATTAACGGGCCGATGGCGTTAGACGACAAGGGCTATCCGCACATCAGTTATTGTGTTTACGAGCGGAAGGCTATCGGTTACGCAATGTGGACCGGAGTCTCCTGGTCGTCTTCCACCATGGAACTGGACGGCAATGTTACGGGAATCGTTTCTTTAGCTATTGGCAAGAACGGTTATCCGCAAATCTTTTATTACGAGGCCACAACAGATCCTGTAATAAAACTGGCGAACTGGGGCGGCGGTGGCGGGACGTTTTATAAATTAAAACATGCGAAGTGGAACGGGAAAATGTGGAAAATTGAGGACGTGCCGCTAAATGGCCCCCTCTCACCGCATTGTTCTGTGACCCTCGATAAAAACGACTACCCGCATATTGCGTATGTAGACCGTGAAGCCAATATTCTTACGTATACGAAATGGACGGGCAAAGCCTGGAAAAACAGCGTTATTGGTCCTGCGCTAGCCCGCGGCGCCGTTTCTCTTGCGCTCGACGGCAAAGGCGATCCGCATATCGTTTATTATTCCGGCGCCGGGGAACTAATGTATACAGAACTTAAATCCGGGCAGCCTAAGACAGCGGAGGGCACGAAATGAGACGAGGTGTCTGGCTGATCGGGCCATTATGGGCGATAGGAATATCGGCTTATATTATGTTTGCGCCCATGGTTAAGCGCGTCAGCGTTTCGCAATCCTTCTCCCGGGATCATGGCAGTGTTCAGGCTATGCCGGTCCATGCCAGGCTGTCATGGCACGAAACCAGAGGGCTTTCCGCGGCCCGGCCATTGGTTGTCCCTGTCCTGCTCGCGGTGCTCCCCTTTCTCATCTCTAATATCAGGGCCAGGCGCATTGTCGGGGCAATCTCAATTATTTCATTGGCGGCATTTTGCGCGCTTACGGCATTTTCAGTCGGCAGCTACTACATGCCAAGCGTTGCCGCCCTGGTTGCGGCCCTATTCGTGGAATATTATTATGAGAAAAAGGCAAAGAATATCGATTGGAAAGACAGCCAAACATAAACTATAGGGCTGAAAATATTCGTAAAGTCATTCGCGTCATTTTTACTCTTTGGCCAGCTTCCAGGTCGTAATGTGCTTCAGGGGTTATTACTTATGTTGAAAAAGTCTTTTTTCTTAGGTGTTTCCTGCGCGGCGCTGCTGGGTTTAGCGCCAACACTGTACGCCGGTATAGAGCCCTCGTCCTGGGATTATCTCCCGGTTATTAACGAGATAACATTTACCACGGCCACGGTAGGTTTTGCCGCTATCGACGGGCGGCGCATGGTCCTGGACAAAGAAACCGGGGCGTTCAGGCAGGTTTCGCCTTCTGAATACGCCAAGCTTATGCGCGGCGCGAAGGGCGGCAAGGCTGCCTGGCCGGAAAAGAACGGGAACGGGGATAATGTTACGCTGATAACATCGTCCGCCGGAGTGTTTCTGGAGACAGTGAATAGATACTGCGACGACGATAAGGGCCAGGCGCATGTGCTGAAGTTAGGCGGCGTCGCCATAAAGGACCACGCCGATCCCTGCGACAACATCTCCTCGGCTGAGATAGAGAACGGCCGCCTCTGGCTCGGGACCCGCGGTTTGGGCGGCTACGGGGAATTCCCTGGCAAAGGCCTGGTTGTGCAATCACTGGCGGACGGCACACAAATAGGGACTATCTCAAAACAGGAAGGCTTAACGAGTAACCTTGTGCGCGTAGTAAAACTAGACCCTTATACCGGCTACCTGTGGGCCGCGACCCAGCTTGGCATAAACCAGATCTCGCCGGAACTGGAAGTTCTCTATGCGCTGTACCTTTATGAGGATTTTGACGAGAATGGCAGTTGCGCGGTGCAGGGCAGTACCATTCCGGCAAACAATAATTTTATCGCCATCTTTCAGCGGCTCCTGGACGTGAAAGACAAACGGAAATTCTATGAAGCGGCGATGGCGATACCATACAAGATACGCCCATGCTTTAATGTTGAGACCCTTACCGGCTGGACCCAGGGCTATTGCGAGGAGGCGGGCGGGCTTGGCGCTAACATGTTCCTGCCTCCGCAGTTTAACGTGTTGGCGCCATTCGCTATCGAGGCCGCGGACTTCAGCCCGGGTAAAATCCGGGAAACCTTGTCTCACCTCTGCGTTTTTGGGGATAAGGCTGTTGCCGCTTTAGTGGCGGACCATGCCACCGACGAAGCTTTTGCTGCCAAAACCGGCAGCTCTGGCGGTCAATGTATATTTTTCTATAAGCAGGCCGGTCTTTTCCCGGATAAGCCAAGCGAGACAAAGGTTAAGGCGGCTCTCGGGCGGATAAGCAAGAGCCTTTCGCAGTTTAAGCTTTCAACTATGAAAGAAGATGGCATCCCGGATTTCAGGGCCGGCCACGCGGCTATAGAGGCCGCGGCGGCGCTGGCGGACGCAGGCAGCGGCAAGGGGGTGGAGCTGCTGAATGAATATTTTATGCGAATGAAGCCCGGTAATGGCGATAATTATGAAGTGCTGCTGTTCGACCGTGCGGCACAAGGCTTGCATAATTACGACGAGTTTCTTCCCGGAGCGCTGGCCGGGGTGGAGAAGTTCTATGGCGGTCCGGTGCAGCAGGGCTGTTTGTATTTGGATATGACCTACCCGGACTCGCATAAGAAAAACCGGGTTGGCGTTAAGCAGCTAACGTCTCTGTTAAAGGCCGTGGAGAACGCCATGCACCCCGAATGGGTACCCCACCAGCCATCGCAGGCGCAGGACGCGTATGAAACCTGCCGCGCGGCGGCGATCTCCCAGCTTAAAAATGAAATAGTGAGAGAGGAATTCCTTAAAACAGTCTACCCCGGTCTGGCGCCTGCGTATAAAAAAGTCGCGGACGAGCTGTTATCAGGATTATAGGATGCCCAGCCGCAATCCCGGTAAACGTACCCCAGGTTATATCATTGGCGCAAAGTGCCTGCTGTTCCCGGCCTTGGCAGTATTCCTTATTGCTTGCCGCGACAATCCCGATCGATCCGGACAAATATCATTTTTTGAATCCACAACTGCTCCGGAGGGATTCCTCCAGCGCGCGGAACCGGAAACTGTAGGTATAGATCGTGCGGCACTTGCGGCATTGGTCGCGGAGGCTCAAAACACCCATTCCACCGCGCTCATCGTGATAAAAGACGGCAAGGTGATAGTGGAGCGCTATTTCGGGGCCCCGCCAAAACAGCCTTTCCGGATAAATTCAGTGACCAAGAGTATTGTGTCGCTTGCTATCGGGCAGCTCATCGCGGATGGCAAGATTTCTGGCCTTAATACTCCGCTTTCGAAATGGTTCCCGGAATGGAACGCCGGCCCGAAGGCGCAAATTACTCTGCGGCACATCCTGACGCATACCTCGGGGTTGTATCACGAAGAAAGCGCGGAGAAACTTTATCAGCAACCGGATGTGTTAAAGTATGCGCGCGGCTTGCCGGTTGCCGATGAACCAGGAAAACATTTTTCCTACAGCAATGAAGCTGTCGCGCTGCTCCCCGCAATAGTACTTGCGGCGGCGGGAGAGCCTCTGGATATGTATTTGCGGGATAGCTTGTTGAAGCCGCTTGGGATTTCGGATTATAAATGGGACAGGGACGCGGCCGGCAATGTGATGGCCTATGGCGGGCTCTGGCTACTTCCGCGCGATCTTGCCCGTATCGGACAATTAATGGCCGACGCCGGACGTTGGGAAAAGAAGCGGATCGTTCCAGCGGCCTGGGTTAGCGCCTGCACCACGCCGGCCCGCGCCGACATTCAGGATTATGGATTGTTGTGGCGGTTATATCCCGGCCAGACTGGAGGCAACGGCGCCCCGGCTGGGTTTGGCGGCGATGGCTGGCTGGGGCAATACCTGGTGGTTTATCCTAAACAGCGCCTGGTCGCGGTGAGGTTGCACGCGGTGGAATACGGCAATGACGAACGGGAGAATCTGACGTATGGTTTCCCCTCATTCCGTGAATTGGTATCCGCCCTGGTTCAACCGCGCTCAATGGCCGGGGATAAAAGATTCAAAGTGGAAGTGCGATAATATCTCGGATGCAGGACTTTGAGTAATTAACATTTCGCAAACATGCGGGTTAACAGCAATAGAACAGAAATTCTTTTAATAGCAATTATGCCCTCAAAGCAATATAATTAATTGTTAGGGAGCAGCTATCCACGCCCGAATACGACGTTTTTACGTGAGAAGTACCGCGTCTTCATAAATAGGACTAAAAATGTTTGAACAGGCTTTAAAAAACATCGATGATATCATTCACAAGGACGCCGGTTGAGGTCTTGTTATGGCTTTTTCGCCTAAATTTACGATTACCAATGCCATTGCCGCCGGTCTCACAAAAATAGAGCGCGCGCGCGGCTTCCTGGATGCGGCCAAGCTTTCCAACGATTGGATTTCTGAAATGCAAAACCGGGCCCTGGTCCTGGAGGCTCACCACACCACGCATATTGAAGGCACGCATCTTACGCTTGAGCAGTCCGAAAAGCTTCTGGCGGGCAAGGAAGTGCCGGGAACTGATCCCAATGATACGCGCGAACTTTTAAATTACCGCAACGCTTTTGACCTGGTGACGGAATACTTGAACAGCGGCGAACCGATAACGGAAGGGGTTATCCGCGAAATACATAAACGTCTGGTCAAAGGGGTCCGCGGCGACAAGGCGGCTCCGGGGGAATATCGCAAAGTCCAGAATTATGTCGTAAATTCCAAAACCGGCCAAACAATTTATACCCCTCCGCCTCCGCACGACGTACCTAAAATGATGGCTGAGCTTATCGCGTGGCTTCGGTCGGAGCATGGCATTAATCCCGTGCTTGAGTCCGGAATAGCCCAATTCCAGCTGGTTCATATTCACCCGTTCATTGACGGGAACGGACGGTCCTCCAGGCTATTATCCACCTTGTGCCTTTACAGAAAGGGGTATGACTTTAAGCGCTTGTTCACGATCAGCGAATACTATGACCGCAACCGCGCGCCATTTTACAAGGCGCTGCAAAGCGTAAGAGAAAACAATCTGGATATCACCTGCTGGCTTGAATACTTTGTGGAAGGCCTGGCAACGCAGATGCGCGAAGTCCAGGAACGCGGCGAGCACATTATCAGGCTGGATGTTCTTTCCCATAAACATGCCTTTAGCAAG
The DNA here is from genome assembly GCA_021811315.1 of bacterium. Lineage (GTDB taxonomy): Bacteria > Elusimicrobiota > Elusimicrobia > Elusimicrobiales > UBA9959 > UBA9959. The sequence continues at coordinate 7,476 of JAJZPF010000016.1, read as the reverse complement.
AGGCAACTGCTGGCCATCAAACATGCCCTGGCCCATGGTGGCTTGACGATCCAGGACTTTGAAGTTTATTGCAGCGGTATTAGCCGCAGAACGCTTCAGCGGGAGTTAAAGGAATTGGTTGAAAAGGGACTATTGGCGCCGGAAGGGGCGACAAACCGCCTTTACTATCGGCTGGTAAAATAAACGCCTGAGACTAGCGACAAACTAGCGACACAACTAGCGACAAACTTGCGACGCGGCTTATGACATTTGTGTTTATTGGGAAAGGTAATAACTATGGCTAAAGTTCCGGAAGTCCCGGCGGGTGTGTGGAAAGGGCTGTACGCGGCAGCTGGCCGTTTTCATGAACTGAAACCCTGGGAGTATTTTGACGACGCCACCCTTTTTGGAGTGCGCAACCCGGAGGGCGGGCAGACCGGCTACGGCTGTATTCTGGGCGCGTTGGGCCAGGTGCTGGCTTTGTGCCTTTACCGGGGAGCCGAGGGGCTGGATTTCCACCTCAAGGCGCAGAAAGGGAAGGTAGACTTTAAACAAGGCGGCCTGCTTTCAATGCAGAACTGCCTGATGGCTGAGTTTACAGGCAAGAGGGAACTGCAAAAAGAGGACCTGGCCGTTATTAAAGAACTGGGGCTTTCTTTCCGCGGCGGGCACGCCTGGCCGGTTTTCAGCAGCTATCTGCCCGGCCATACGCCCTGGTTCCTGACCGAAGCCGAAGCCCGCTTTCTTACACTTGCGCTGGACTGCGCCTGCGACGCGGTTTCCCAAACCCTTGCGGGGCGGTTAAACCTGGATTCCCATCCGGGAAAATGCCTTGTGTATCTTCCAAAGGCCGGCGCCGGCGGCCGGCCGGAGATAGAGACGCGCTGGGAGGCTCTCCCAAAACATCAGCCCGCGCCGCCGGCGTCTTACGTCCCAGACATGGCGAAGATAAATAAAATCGTCTCCGCGGGCCTCCCGGACAACGGCCCGTGGGAGGCGGACGTTTTCGACTCGGGCATGGTTATAGGCGACAAAGACCGGCCTTATATTCCAAAGATGATCATTGTCGCGCATCAGGCTTCCGGGTTTATGTTCCATGCCTCCGTTGTGGAGGCCGGCCTGGACGAGGTACAGGCGCTGGGCGACGCCATTGTGGGGGCCATGCTTGAGCATTCCTTTGCCGCGGCCATAATTTACGTTAAGGCCGAGGAGACCGCGGCCGCGCTTGCTCCCCTGGGAAAGGCGCTGGGGCTGGTTTTTGAGCGTAAAAACCGCCTCCAGTCCATAATCGGCGCACGAAAGGCGCTTGCCGCCGCTACAAGAGGCCGGGGATTTATTCCTTGAGAATCCAGACCTGCTGGCATATAAATAGCACACGTATTACGACGGCAACGGCAGGACTGCCCGGCTGCTTGCCACTTTTCTGCTGCACAGGGACGGCTACGGTATGCGCGGGTTCTTCTCTATGGAAGAGCATCATGCCCGCGATATTGAGGCGTATTATAACTCGCTCGCGGTGCACAAGCACCATAACTACTACGAGGGCCGGGCCGATTCCGATCTTACCGGGTGGATTGAGTATTTTGTTGTGCTGCTTGCCGATGTTTTTAACCGCGCAAAAGACGAGGCTTTGAGATATTCCAAGGAAGGCTTGCCGGTCGAGCCTGAGCCTTTGCGCAAGTTTGACCGCCGGGCGCGGGTGATCCTGGGCCTTTTTGCCGGGAACGACGTGGTCTCTACGCAGGAGATGGCCGCCGCTTTGGGGCTTTCCGACAGGATGGTCCTTTATTTGCTTACCGCATGGGTAAAAGACGGCTGGATCGTGCTGGCTAACCCCTCAAGACGCTCCAGGTCCTACAAGTTATCAGAAATATATCAGAAATACATCAGAAATAATCCTAAACAATGAGTTGCAATAGACCGGTAAAGAGAAATTAGCCGGAAGAAAATGCCTTCCGAAAATCGCCTTGACATTGGAAGAACGTTTTAACCCAATGCTCTTTGGCTCATCAGGTTAAGCTTGCCATGAGTGTCTTAAAATCCCCAAAGGAAAAAGGTTTGCGCAATATAGCGTGAACGCCCTTGCCGGAAAGCCGGCGGTCTATCTCTTCCTGGTCAACGGCCGTTATGACCACAACCCGCGTCTTCGGGTCCACGCGCCGGAGATCCTCCAACACTTCAACGCCGGATTTCCCGGGCAGGATAATGTCAAGAAAGACCACGTCCGGTTTTAAACTGGTGAAATACTGGACCGCTTTATCCCCGTCCTCGGCCTCGCCCACGATCTCGTGTCCGAGTTTCTGCAGCAGAGATTTTATAACGTACCTCGTCTGTTCGTTATCTTCGATCAGCAATATTTTTATAATACCCCCCATTTTCTCATAAAAGTTTAAACAGCCCGCGCACCCCGAGACTATGCCAGCGCCTTGGTTACAGCTGCCATAAAAACTTCCACTTTAAAAGGTTTTTCGAAATAGACATCGGGGATCTGCTCCGGCGGTAGTATCGCAACCGAGCCGGACACAAGCAGACTTTTGGCTCCTGCCTGTTTTCTCTCGAAGATCTTTATCAGGTCCGTGCCCAGCCCGTCCCCGAGCATCAGGTCCGTTATCAGCAGGTCGTAATTTCTGGAATTTATAAGCCGCGCGGCCTCGGCGAAACTGGAAGTTTTAAAAATTAAATAGTCTGTCCCGGTAAACAGGCGCGTATAAACATCAAGCATCGCCTCATCGTCGTCGGCCACAAGGATACTTCTAGGCATCTTATTTCCCCTTTCCCCGCCAGATGCCCTCACCCGCACATAGCCCCCCGGCTACTTTATGAGTGTAACATAAGTTACACAAGCTCTGACAGAGGCAGATGGCCCATGCGCGCATGGGTCACAGAACCTATGATATGGCTGTCAGCTTTATTCTAATTGCTAAGCGGGGCGCATAAGATGTCCGTGTATGTGTCTTTAGGTATTTTTTAGCCGCTTTTGGAGCGCGTGTGGAGCACGCGACAAAACCTCCCGCGTTTTCCGGATAAGCGCGTCAAGCGCGAAAGGTTTTTGAATAAAATTCTTATCCGGGTCCAATATTCCCTGTTCAAGTACGGAATGCTCCGTGTAGCCCGACATAAAGAGCACTTTTACTTCTGGATGCACGGATTTCAAGTATTCAGCCAATTCAAAGCCGCTCATTTTAGGCAGCACCATGTCCGTCAGTATGAGATGAATAGTGGTTTTATGCCGTTTACAGATCGCCATAGCCTCCTCGGCGCTGGCGGCTTCAAGAACGGTGAATCGGTCCTGCGTGAGGGTGCGCCGGACGAGAGTGCGGATCTGCACATCATCGTCCACCACCAGAACTGTCCCGGTCCCGGTAAACGTCTTTTTAGCGGCCGCAGGCTGTTCGGCAATTGCCACTTCATCTGTGATCTGTGGAAAATATATTTTGAAAACCGTGCCGTGCTTCTCTTCGCTGTATACGACTACTGAACCCCCGCTTTGCTTGATAATTCCGTGGACTGTGGAAAGCCCAAGTCCGGTTCCTTTGTCGCGCGGTTTTGTGGTGAAGAACGGCTCAAAGATGTGGGATTGGGTCTCCGCGCTCATCCCGGCACCCGTGTCGCTGACCGAAAGCATGACATAGTTGCCCGGCTCAACGGTCCCATGGCGGTGGATATGCGCCTCATTGATATAGGCAGCGGAAGCTTCAATAGTAAGCTTGCCGCCTTTCGGCATGGCATCGCGCGCGTTAACGGCAAGATTCATGAGCACCTGTTCGAGACATCCCTGGTCCGCTTTTATAAGTGTCGGCGTCTTCCCCTTAATGGCCGTAAGTTTTATGTTTTCGCCGATGAGGCGGCTGAGCATTGTCTTCATGCCCAGAATAACCTCGTTTACATCCAGCACTTTGGGCTGAAGGATCTGCTTGCGGCTGAAGGCCAGGAGCTGGCGCGTTAAAGCAGCGGCCCGCATCCCCGCCTTATTTATTTCTTCCGCATCTTTGTAGCTGGGGTCGGTCTTATGCAGACTTTTCAGCAGGAACCCGCTATAGGCTAAAATTGCGGCTAGTATATTATTAAAATCGTGAGCTATCCCGCCGGCCAGGCTGCCGGCCGCCTCCATCTTTTGAGATTGGCGAAGCTGCTCTTCAAGCTTTGCTTTTTCCTTTTCGGCGTCCTTGCCGGCGCTTACATCTTCTATCATGCCGAGATAGCGCGGCTTGAAGTTGTCGAATGCCGGCAGCGGGGCGGCCGTCAGTTTCGCCCAGACCACAGTGCCGTCGGATCTGAGATAGCGTTTTTCCATCTGGAATGTTTTCATATTCCCGGCGGTCAACAGCGCCAGATTATCCGATTGATCCTTCACATCGTCGGGATGCGAGATGCTCATCCAGGTAATGGCGGTCAGTTCTTCCACAGGCCTGCCTACGAGCTCGGCGAATATCGGATTCACCCGGATAAAGCGGCCTGTTTTATAATCGACCAGGCATATGCCCATTGGGGATTCAGTGAATATGGTCTTAAACAACGCTTCGCTTTCCGTCAACAACTCCAGCGCCTTCTCCCGTGCGGCAAGTTCTTCGGCAAGTTCGCGGGTGCGCTGCGTGACCAGGCCCCCCAGGTGGTCATGATCTGTCCGCTGTAACAGATTGGCCGCTTTAATTTTTAACATGGCCCGTAGCTGACTGGTTAACTCCCACAATTCAAGGGGTTTTAAAATGAACGCTTCGGCGCCCGCCGCAAAGGCTTTTTCCAAGGTGTCCTTATCGGGCCTGAGCGCGGTAATAAAGACTACCGGGATATCTCTAAGGCGGGTATCTTCCTTAAGCCGCCTGCATGTTTCAAACCCGTCCATTTCCGGCATGACTATATCAAGCAGGATTATATCCGGATCTTCGGCCAGCGCCGCGGCTATGCCATCAGGGCCGTTCGTGGCGGCGAAGAAACCGGCGTCCGGAAAAGCGTGCGACATGCCGGATCTTAAGGTGTCGAGACTATCCTGTCCGTCATCGATCGCCAGCACTTTCAATTTAATCGAGGTCATTTTTAATTCCTAACATGCCATAGAGAGTATGTACGGATAATAAATATTACATCGTTCACATAATGCAGCGCAGCCATCCCGGAGGCGTCCGCGATGGATCACGTGCTTCTGCTTATACTTCCAATTCTATAATTATCCGGGGACCTATGACCATAAGTCGCAATATATGCGGTTTATTATTCCCATAGATGATGGGAGATATTTGAAATATATCATAGAGTTCATACAAGGGCTTTGCTTCATTCGGCCTACCTCATTTGACCCGTATACTGCTTATTTCGTGTAAGTGCTGAGGCTTTAAAAAAGCGCACTGTATGGGTGGCTCTATTAGGCAAGTTTTATTTGAGCTTAATTTGATCCACCTATGAGCTTTCCTTAAGGTCCACTAGTTATGCTATATGTAGGGGCGAGGGGTAATGGAGATTATCATGGGGATGGATATTTATGACACAATCGCCAAACAGTTGCGCCTCAAACGATTGCAGGCGGGACTTACGATAGAGGACCTGGCGGATACCGCGGGAATAAGCGTAAGCTTCCTCGCTTATTTGGAAACGAATAAGAAAAAGCCCAGTTTGGCCACCATAGCGAAGATCGCAAAAGCTCTGAACGTCTCTATTTCGGAATTATTCAATGAGAGGAGCGTTCTTAATGTCGCCGGCGAAAAACAAAAAACTCTGAATAGGATCTTAAAACTGCTGCAAAACCAAAGCCCGGAAAACACGGAAACGATCCTGGCTACCGTAACGGTTCTTGCCAAAAAGCTTCTTGATAAACGGACTTGATAATTTTGGAGTGAAGACCTTCCTGCGATGCCATCCGCTGTTGTCCCTGATGGCGTTTTGGACAGCTAAGGGGAAATCTGCTTACTGATCGCCCGCATGACAAACACCCTGTGGTTGTTTCGAGCAGGCGGACTATTTTGCCAGCTTCCGGTTTTGACGCAACATGTATTTGAGGGTCTGGTATACGACTTTCTGTTCACGCAGGCTGTAGCCTTTGAGGAGGCCTGCAACTTTATGTTCCATGGACGGCGCCTCGCTGTGTGATTTCAGCGCGCCTTTTTCCCGTAAAAACTCTGCGGACTTGAGCCCGAAAACCCTGCTTAAGCGTTTTAAGGTTTCAATGCTTACGACCTTAACGCCGCGTTCAATTTGCCCGATAAAAGACGGGCTCATGTCCGTCTTTTCCGCAAGTTCTTCCTGGGTCCACCCATGATTCAGGCGTTCCTGGCGCACTTTCATTCCGATATCAAAGCTGTGATCGCTGATGTTCATCCTGCAATTGTATAACCTCTGCGGGTCGCGGTCTACGCGCCTGTGGTACAGCATTATACAGCGCCGTGGGTGTTGACACGAGGCGCGCGGCCTGTTATACTATTCTTGGGGGATGATATGGCGAAATTAAAGATACTTATAATTGACGACGACCTGTTCTGGCACAGGCTGATGAAACGGCTTTTCGGCGACGAGGATTACGACGTGCGCACCGCCGACAGTTGCAAGGCCGGGGTGAGGATGGCGGAACAGCATAGGCCCGATTGCATACTATTGGATTTTCATCTGGGCGACGGTGACGCGGTTGACGTATGCACAGCGCTTAAAAGGAGTGAAGCAAAGCCCCAATATCCTGTGATAATTGTTAGTTCCGACCCGGGCGCGGAGATCGCGGCATATGCGGAGTGCCGTGCTGATTACTTTGTGCTTAAAGGGTCGCACGGCATGCTGGAACTTCCGAGTATTGTGATGAAAGTTCTTGGGAATACAGGGACGGCTGTTTCCTGAGAGCCGAGTCAATAAAATTGCGGCGGACGGCTTTTCCTCCCAAAAAACCCACCCCTAACCCAAGGAAAGTCGTCCGCCCTGATTTTATCGTAAGAGAACAGACGAAAGGTGTTCTGCGGCTTATAACGGCGAAGATTTATGGGCGCGGGAAATAATTTTCTGCTTTGTACGGACGCCTGCGGCGGGCGGTAGCGGCCCTGTAAGGCCCAGTTGGGTACCGGCCGGCCGCGCATAGGAGCAGGTTCCAACTTCATCCTTAAGTGGCAGGCAGGAACCAAATAGCGGCTAAAACAAGAAAGCTCCTCAGTTGAGGAGCTTTCTTGTTTGCCAGAAAAATCTGGCGGGGTTTTCAGGATGAAGCTATAACCTACTTTGCGCAACATCCCGAGGTAACATTATAAGTTCCACGCCCCCGCCCATCCTGGGATAGAAAAGGAGGCCCGATCTTATCCGCGAGATGCCGCACGGTCGGCCACGCAGCGCGGCCGCCCATGCTTGCCGCTAAGAAGGGCGTTCGCAGGGCTCCGGCACTACGCGCCGTCGCACCTGCTCCCAAGGTGTTCTGCATCTTATCAACACCTCCGATGCGCGGCCGGCCGGCCCCAAACAGGCCTTACCCGGCCGCTCCCGTCCGCCTTCGGCGTCCGTACAACGCAGAAAATTATTTCCCGCGCCCACTGC
>JAJZPF010000015.1 GCA_021811315.1 bacterium | reverse complement strand
TCGTGGCGTCTGGCGCGGGGATAATCAAAATGTGCGTTTAGGCCGGTCCGCTTTCTTTTGGGCCGCCTCCGACGGGAATTTTATCCCGCCGGTCTGGCGCGGTAAAAAGCTACTTTCGATTTTCCTGACAGGGACCTTTTGCCCTTGAAATTCCGGGTTTCCGGAGCTATACTATAATAGCGGCGGCGGTGTGGTGGAACGGGGTGAGTATGGAGCCCATGTAAAGGCGCAGCGGCAGCGGAAAAAAGCCGCGCAAGCGAAGGAAAGCCGGGGGAGTTCCCCCCGGCTTTCATTTAGTTTCCGCGGCTGCCGTATTCCAAGGAGTTCCCGGTAATTAATATACTCTATAAGCTGGAGGGAACATGCTTAAAATAACGGCTTTCAACGGGAGCGCGCGAAAGGACGGGAATACGGCCATCCTTCTTAATGCCGCGCTGGCGGAGCTTAAGGCGCAGGGTTTCGAAACGGAGCTGGTGCAGCTGGCCGGCAAACCGCTGCGCGGGTGCATGGCCTGCAACGGCTGCTTTAAGAACAAGGACAAGAAATGCGTCCAGCCTGACGACGGGCTGAACGGGTATATCGAAAAAATGTCGGCTTCGGCCGGCGTCCTCATAGGGTCCCCGACTTATTTCGCGGACGTCAGCAGCGAGACAAAGGCGCTGATAGACCGGGCCGGCTATGTCAGCATGGCCAACGGCGGGCTGTTCAGGCGGAAGGCCGGCGCCGCGGTGGTGGCGGTAAGGCGCGGCGGGGCCATCCACGCTTTCGACACTATAAACCATTTCTTCACCATCAACCAGATGATGATCCCCGGCTCCAATTACTGGAACGTGGGCGTGGGCCGGGTCATAGGCGAAGTGGAGAACGACAAGGAAGGCATGACGACCATGAAAGTCCTGGGCGAGAACATGGCCTGGCTGCTTTCAAAGCTGCACGGCCTGCCTGGAAAATAACCAGGCGGGGCTTGCGGCCGTCCGCGCGTGAAAAGAGGACCAGCGATGCCGGAGCCGACGGTTGGCGTGATATTATTCTGCTCTCTTTCCGGCCTGGCTTTTTCCGGGGCGGCGCTCTGGCTCCTTGGCAGGAAAGCGAAAATCTCCCGCCGGAGAAAAGCGCATTTCCCGCACGCTTTCTTCGCGGGATCAGTTACCTTCACCCTGGTTTATTTCATGAACAGGCTGGCCTTTCCGCCGAGGCCTAAGGCGACGGCTTTTTTTAACCTGGCCCTCCTTGCCGCCGTCTTCGCCATCCCCGTATTGATAAAAAGGCTCCGGAAGAAACTTCTGCGGCGGCGGCCGAAAGCCGCGAAAAAGCACCCGCGTTACGCCGAGGCCGCGGCTTTGGAGCGGATGTTCGCCCAGGACCCGCTCAACGCCTTCTGCCCCGAAAAGCTGAGCGAGATCTACGAGGAAATGGGGGAGCATGACAAGGCGCTCGCCGCGGCGGAACAGGCGGCCAGGCTGGACCCGTCGGTGAAGAATAAATGGCGGGCGGAGGACCTGGGGAAGGAAATCAGCGAGAAGAAAAAGCGGAAGGGCGGCTGGAGGCCGCGCGGCTGAGGGCCCGGCCCCGGCGTTAAAGCTATGAAGATATTTAAATTCGGCGGAACTTCCGTCGGTTCGGCGGAAAGAATGCGCGCGCTGGCCGGCCTTATAAACGACGGCGCCCCCAAAATAGTCGTGCTCTCGGCCATGGCCGGGACCACCAACGCCCTGGTCGAGATCGCGAACGCTTTGCACGCGAAAGAAACAGGCCGGGCGAACGCGCTGATAGACGCGCTGGAAAAGAAGTACCGGGAGGTAGTAGCGGAACTGTACGGCGCCGAAAAAACGCTCGGCAGGGGCGGCGAGCTGGTAAGTTTTCATTTCATGGAGCTGCGTTCCTTCACCCTGGGGACCTTCACCGGGAAAGAAGAGCGTAAAGTGCTCGCCGGGGGCGAGCTGCTCTCGACAGCCCTGTTTCATTTCTATCTTGAGGAAAAAAATATAGATTCGGTGCTCCTTCCTGCCCTGGACTTCATGCGTATCGACGAGAACGAAGAACCGGATATGGAGCATATCGAGGCAAATGCCGCGAAGGAGCTGGCGAAATACCCGGGAAAGAAGCTCTTCATCACCCAGGGGTATATCTGCCGGAACGCCTCGGGCGAGACCGACAATTTGAAGCGCGGCGGGAGCGACTATACCGCCACGATACTCGGCGCGGCCATCAGGGCGGAGGAGATCCAGATCTGGACCGATATCGACGGGATGCATAACAACGACCCCCGCCTGGTCCGGAATACCCGCCCGATAGCCGAGCTCTCTTTCGACGAGGCCGCCGAGCTGGCCTATTTCGGCGCGAAGATCCTGCACCCGACCTGCATCCTCCCGGCCCAGCTGCGGAACATCCCGGTCCGGCTCCTGAACACGATGCAGCCCGAAGCCAGGGGCACCCTTATCACCGAAAGGTCCTCCGGAGACGATATCAAAGCCGTGGCCGCGAAAGACGGGATAACGGCGATCAAGATAAAATCCGGGCGCATGCTGCTCGCCTACGGCTTCCTACGGGCGGTTTTCGAGATCTTCGAGCGCTATAAAACCCCCATAGACATGATCGCCACGTCGGAAGTCGCGGTCTCCCTGACCATAGACAGCAGGACGAACCTGGACGCTATCGTCGCGGAACTGAAAGGCTTCTGCCGGGTGGAGGTCGACGACGGGCTAAGCATAATCTGCGTGGTGGGGAGTTTTACCGCGGAAAAAGAGGGCTACGCGCTGAAGATCTTCGAAGCGCTGAAGAATATCCCGATCCGGATGATCTCCTACGGCGGCAGCGAGAACAACGTGTCCGTGCTGGTGGACACCAAACTGAAGCAGAAAGCCCTCCTCGCCCTTAATCAGGGCTTATTCTAAAAAGTGGCGGGGCCGCTTTTCAACCTACTTATGATCTCAGTCCTGACGCTTTTTCTCATCCCCGTAGGCGGCGGCATCCCGGCGGGCGTGCTGCTGGCCCGCAGCCAGCACCTGGCCTGGCCCGTCACGGCCGGCCTTTACTTTGTTTCCGACGTGATCCTGGCTTTCCTGTTCGAGCCGGTCCTCGGCCTGCTCAGGCTGGCGGGCCGGAAGATCAAGTTCATCGGGCTTATGGGCGCGGCGATGAAGCTCGCCATGAGCCGCACCACCGCGCACTACGGCGGGGCGGGGCCGTTCGCGCTCGTCATGATAGCGTTCGGCGTCGATCCGATGACGGGCCGCGCCGCGGCGGCCGCCGCCGGGCACGGCTTTATCGCCGGGTGGGCGATAGCGATCGCCGGCGACATGCTCTATTTCGGCGTCGTGATGGCCGCCACGCTGAAGCTGAGCACAGCCCTGGGAGATCCGAACCGCGCTATGTGGATCATCCTGGCGGGGATGCTTATCCTCCCGGTGATCGTGCGCCGGCTGAAGACCGCCTATCTCCGGTTCAGGGTCTCCCGCGGGCCGGCCTGAGGGCAAGTTATGGCTGAAAAGATCAAATTGATCAAGATTTTAAAGAACCAGGTGCTTTATTCCCTGCCCTCCACGGCGCTGCTCTGCGACAAGTTCATCGACAGGATAGACTGGCCGGAAGACAAGGCTTCTCTCGTCTTCGCCTTCCCCGCGGAAGAAGCCGGGAGCGGCGAGCCGGTCAGGGATATGGTCTCCGCCAGGAAATACGTCTGCCGCCTGACCTATATGGCCGACAAGAGGACGCTTCCCGCGGCCGTGGCGCCCGGCCCCTCCTGCGGGCTCGCCCTGGAGCCTTTTAAAAATTTAGCGGAGCATAAAAAGTGGGCGAGGGCTACCGACCTGAAGTATTTTTCCGGGCCTTTTAAAAAATATCTTACGCCGAGCTTCGAGGCCGAGGCTAAGGAATATTACAAGAACGAGCTGCCGAAAGCCAAAGGCGTCAGCGTCCGCGAAAATGGCAGGGTCGTTTCGATGCTTACGCTGCTGAGGATAGCCGGAAAGCCCGGCGCTAAACCTTTGGACTGGGTCTCCTGGATCTGGGTGGATCCCGCCCTGCCTGAAGCCGGGCGGCTGGCCGCCCACGCGCTGCTGCGCGGCTGGCTGCGCGGGAACAGCAGGAAATATATCGGCGCCAGCGTTCACGCCGCGAACCTGAGGTCGCAGAAGTGGTTCCTCAGGTCCGGGTTCCGGCCCGCCAGGATCTCCTTCTCGCGCCGCGTTCCCTCTCCCGCCCGCCGCCGGAATAATGCTTGTGGCGGTTCGGGCATTTCTGTAAAATCTCACAATGGGTGAAAACAAGAAACGGGTGCTTGTCGTGGACGACGATGCCGTGATCAGGGACATGGGCGTGGATATCCTTTCCTCCGACTACGAGGTCATGGAAGCCGAAGACGGGCAGGCCGGCTGGGAAAAGGCGAAGTCCTGGCGTCCCGATCTTGTGATCTCCGACCTGATGATGCCGCGCATGCACGGCTACGAGCTTTGCAAGCTCCTGAAGGGGCCGGACGGCTTGAGCGGCGTGAAGGTCCTGGTCGCGTCCTCGAAACCTTTCGCCACTGACAAAGCCCAGGCCCTCGCCGCCGGGGCCGACGATTACATCGTAAAGCCTTTCCTTATAAACGACCTGCTGGAGAAAGTCAGGAAACTTTTATCCGACGGCCCGCTGCCGCCCCGCGCCGCCGCCAGCCCCGACGTTACCAACCGGTCCTCTTCCCTTGCCGCCCCGGCGAAGCCGGAAGCCCTTCAGCCGGTCTATGTGAATTTCTGGGGAACGCGCGGCTCCTGCGCTACCAGCGGCGCGAAAACGGTGCGGTACGGAGGGAATACGCCCTGCACCGAGATCCGTATAGGGGGCGTCCCTCTTATAATCGATTGCGGGACCGGCCTGCGCGAACTCGGGGTCAAGCTCTCGCAGGAGTTTGCCGGCCGGCCCATAGAAGGCCATATCTTCGTCGGACATACGCACTGGGACCATATCCAGGGGTTCCCTTTCTTCACCCCCTTGTATAATCCGCGGAACACGTTCAACGTTTATAGCCTGCATGGGGCGAACAGCAGCTTGCGCAGTATTTTCGGCGAATCGATGGCTTTGGATTATTTTCCGATACCGCTTTCAAGCCTGGCCTGCAAGCTTAACTTCATAGAGCTGGTGGGCCCCGTGGACATAGGCGTCGCAAAAATATCTTTCCAGCACCTGAACCATCCCGGGGTCTGCATAGGGTTCCGCATCGAGACGCAGGGCAAGGTCATCACTTATCTCAGCGACCACGAGGATTTCGGCAGGCTGGGCGGGGACAGCGAAATGTCTCGCCGTTACGACGCCTCCATCGTGGACTTCGCGCGGGGCAGCGACCTGCTTATAAGGGATTCCCAGTATACCGAGGAAGAGTACGCCACCCGGAAAGGCTGGGGGCACAGCAGCTATGGCGACGTGGCGCGGTTCGCGGTGGCGGCGGGGGTAAAACTCCTGGCGCTGTTCCACCACGACCCCTCCCATACGGACGAGATGATGGACGCGAATGTGAAAGCCTGCCGGGCCATTATCGCCCAGGCCGGGGGGAAAACCGAGTGTTTCGCGGCCTGGGACGGGCAGAGAATAGACCTTTTGAAAATTTGATATCATATCTATATTGAATTCTATATGAATATTAATCTCATCCTATATGTTGGCGACCAGGCCAGAAGCAGGGAGTTCTACGCGATAGCCCTGGGCATGGCGCCGCGGCTGGACGTCCCCGGGATGACCGAATTCGAGCTGGGCCCCGGCTGCGTCCTCGGGCTGATGCCCGAAAAAGGCATAAAGCACCTCCTGCCCGGGATGCCGGACCCGCAAAGCGGCAGCGGAATTCCCCGGGCCGAAGTATACTTAACCGTGCCTGATCCGGCCGTTTACCATGCCCGCGCCCTGGCCGCCGGAGCCCGGGAACTGAGCCCCCTGGCTTCCAGGGACTGGGGCGATAAAGCCGCGTATAGTCTCGACCCTGACGGCCATGTTCTGGCCTTCGCGGCCCCTTCGAAATAAAACCTTTGACACTGCCGGGACCTTTTGTTATAATAAATCTGTAGTTAACTGCGGCAACGCCGCGGTTTCTTTGAAAAAGCAGTTTTTATTACGCTGTCGCGTTCTTCGGAATACGGGCAGCGGCCCTATAGATGGAGCGGCCTTGATTCCCTCCAGCTGCGGGCTTAATCATAGAAACTTAAAATATCGTTTTAAAAAAACCGGAGCTAAAAAGTTCCGGCGCGGTTTGTTCGTTTGTTTTTTGCGACCGCGGAAACCCGGCGTCAGAACCGGGCCTTTCCCGTCGCAGCGGCTAACGCAAGGAGCGGATCGATATGACAGAAGAAAACAAAGAAAATACAACCCCCGAGGCAAAGCCCGAAGTACAGGTGCTGCCCGTAGCGCATAAATTTCTCGTAGGCAAGAAGCTGGGCATGACCCAGATCTTCGACGCCGCGGGCAATCTCCACGCCGTCACCGTCGTGCAGACCGGCCCGTGCCGCGTGGTCTACACCCGCACCAAGGAAAAGGACGGCTACCAGGCCATCTGCCTCGGCTTCGGGGACAAGAAAGAGAGCAGCGCCAACGCCGCGGAAAAAGGCCTGGCCAAGAAGCTCGCTATTAAACCCATTAAGTACCTGAAGGAATTCCGCGTGACCGACCTCGCGGGCGCCGCCGCCGGCCAGACCGCCAGCGTGGAGCGCTTCGCCGAGGGCCAGTACGTGGACGTGCAGGGCATCAGCAAAGGTAAAGGTTTCGCGGGCGGCATGAAACGCCACGGCTTCGCCGGCGGCGGAGCTTCCCACGGCGCCTCCGACAGGGAAAGGGCGCCCGGTTCGCTGGGTTCCCGCCGCTCCCTCGGGCGCGTGCTTCCCGGCCAGCGCATGGCCGGCCACATGGGCGTGGACACGGTCTCCGTGATGAAGGTCAAGATAATAAAGATCATCCCCGAGGAGAACATGATCCTCGTGAACAACGGTGTCCCCGGCGCCACCGGCAGCATGGTCCGCATCATGCTCACCAACAAGAAAGTCAATGTCGCCCGGGCTGAGAACCTCAAAGCTAAATCCAAGAAGGACGCCATAAAGGGCACGGCCAAGAAGCCGGCGCCGGCGGCCAAGAAATAACGGGTAGGCAAAGCAAGGAAAAACTATGGAAACAAAACTTTTAAACCTGCAAGGCAAAGAAGTCGGCAAGTACGACCTGCCGGAGCTTTTCTCCACCAGGCCCGATTCCTGCTTCATCCACGAAGTGATGAAGTATTACCTGGCCAATAAGCACCGCGGCACGGCCTGCACCAAGACCCGCGCCGAGATCTCCGGCGGCGGCAAGAAGCCGTGGAAGCAGAAGGGCACCGGCCGCGCGCGCGCCGGTTCCACCCGCTCCCCGATCTGGCGCAAAGGCGGCGTGGTGTTCGGCCCCAAGCCCCGCTCCTTCCGCCAGTACCTGCCCATCCAGAAGCTCCAGAAAGCCCTGATCGAGGCCCTCTCCGCCCGCGCCGCCGACGGCGCCGTGCTGGTGATGGAGAACCTCGCCCTCGAGGCCCCCAAGACCAGCGCTCTTAACGCCCTGCACAAGGGGATCAACGCCAAGAGCATCCTGTTCGTGACGGACAAGATGGACAAGAACTTCAAGATCGCGGCCAGGAACAGGGCCGACTTCGGCTGGTGCCTGGCCAACAACCTGAACGCCTACGAAGCGATGCGCAATGAGAAGCTCGTTTTCACCACTGCCGGCCTGAAAGTCCTGACCGACAGCGTCAAGGAGGCCAAATGAACTTTACCGAAGTCCTCGTTTCCCCGATCCTCAGCGAAAAAAGCATGACCATCAAGGACACGCAGAACCGCTACACCTTCCGCGTCAACCCCAAGTCCAACAAGATCGAGATAAAGAAGGCCATCGAGGCCCTCTTCAAGGTCAAGGTTACGGCCGTCCGCACCGCCATCTACAGGGGCAAGCTCCACAAAGTGGGCCGCCACGAGGGCTACCGCTCCGACTGGAAGAAGGCGATAGTGACAGTGAAGGCCGGGCAGAAGATAGACGTGACCGAACTGCCGAAATAAGGCGAATAAATAGGAAGAAAGATATGCCAATCAAATCATACAGACCCTACACCCCCTCCCGGCGCACGATGCAGATCGCCGATTTCTCGGAGATCACCAAGACCGAGCCCGAAAAGAGCCTGGCTACCGGCATGCGCAAGCACGGCGGCCGCAATAACACCGGCATGGTCATGGTCCGCCACCACGGCGGAGGCCACCGCCGCCGCTACCGCGACATCGATTTCAAGCGCGAGAAGTACGGCGTGCCCGCCCGCGTCGCGGCCATCGAATACGATCCCAACAGGAACGCCCGCATAGCCCTGCTGTTCTACGCGGACGGCGACAAGCGCTACATCCCCGCCCCTCTCGGGCTCGGCGTAGGCGCCAACGTGATGAGCGGCCCCCAGGCCGAGATCCGGCTGGGCAACGCGCTGCCTATCACCAATATCCCCGACGGTACCTTCATCCACGCCATCGAAATGATCCCGGGTAAGGGCGCGCAGTTCGTCCGCGCGGCCGGAACCCAGGCGCAGCTGATGGCCAAAGAGGGCGACTACGCCCTGATCAAGATGCCCTCCGGCGAAATACGCAAAGTTCTCAAAGCCTGCCTCGCCACCATCGGCCAGGTCGGCAATATCGAGCACAATACCATAACCCTCGGCAAGGCCGGGCGCCAGCGCCACATCGGCGTGAAGCCCACCGTGCGCGGCGGAGCCATGAACGCCTGCGACCACCCGCTCGGCGGCGGCCGCGGCCGCTCCAAGGGCAATAACGTGCCCCGCTCCCCGTGGAACCAGCCTTCCAGAGGCTACAAGACCAGGACCAAATCAAAGATCTGGGGCTGGATGATAGTGTCGGACAGGCGCAAGTCGACGAACGCTTAACAGGAGAATATAAATGAGCAGATCTTCTAAAAAAGGCCCTTACGTAGACCAGAAACTTCTGGCGAAAGTCCAGGCTGCCGTTGCCAGCGGCAACAAAGTCCAGATAAAGACCTGGGCCCGCGCCTGCACCATCACCCCCGAATTCGTCGGGCAGACCCTTATGGTTCACAACGGCCGCAAGTTCCTGCCGGTGTACGTGAACGAGCGCATGGTCGGCCACAAGCTGGGCGAGTTCTCTTTCCCCAGGCTCTTCAAAGGCCACGGCCAGTCGCATACCAAAGAAGCGAACGCTCTTACCTAAAGGGTAGAGAGCCAGAAATCGGGAAACTGAAACGGAGAAATTTATGGAAGCTATATGCAAACTCAGGTACCAGCGCTTCGGCCGCCGCAAGGTGGCCCAGTTGCTCGACGCCGTACGCGGTAAATCCATCTGGGAGGCCCAGTATATCCTGAAGAGCCTTCCGAGGATCGCCACCGACATCGTCGACAAGGCCATCCGGTCCGCCGGCGCCAACCTCTCGGTGAAGCTCGGCCGCAAGGTCGACCTGAAAGCCGTCTGGGTGACGGCCGCCAGCGCCGACCAGGGCCCGATGAAGATGCTGCGCCGCGTGCAGCCCGGCCCCCAGGGCCGCGCGATGCCGTTCAAGCGCAAGATGTGCCACATCAACGTCACGGTATCGGACACCAAGGAGCAGAAATAATATGGGCCAGAAAATACATCCCCGCGGTCTAAGGCTCGGCTACATCCAGGACTGGCAGTCCCGCTGGTTCTCCCCGAAGAAGATGCCGGAACTCATCGGCGAAGATTTTGAAATAAGGCGGATGGTCACCGAAAGGTTCCAGCTCGCCTCCGTCAGCTGGGTGGACATCGAGCGCGCCGGCGCCTACCTTAAAGTGACCATCCACACGGCCCGCCCCGGCGTGGTGATCGGCCGCAAGGGCGCGGATATCGAGAACCTCAAGAAAGACATCGAGCGCCTCACCAAGCGCAAGGTCTACATCAACGTTTCCGAGATAAAGATCCCCGAGCTCGACCCCCGCCTCGTCGGGCAGTCGGTCGCGCAGCAGCTCGAGAAGCGCATCTCTTTCAAGCGCGCCATCAAGCGCGCGATGGAGCGCACGATGGGCTCCGGCGCCCTCGGCATAAAGGTGATGGCCTCCGGCCGCCTCGGCGGCGCCGAGATCGCCCGCCGCGAGTGGTTCCGCAAAGGCCGCGTGCCCCTGCAGACCATCTCCGCCGACATCGATTACGGCCTGACCGAAGCCATGACCAGCATGGGCAAGATCGGCATCAAGGTCTGGATCTTCAAGAAGCTGTTCTTCGCGAAGACCCCCCGCGAGCTGCGCGAGCAGCTGATAAAGATGGAAGCCGAGAATCCCACCGAAATACCGGTGATGGACGAATCGGGTCAGGCCCGCAGGGACGCGCACCCCGGCGCTTAAGCTATTTAAGGAGCAATAACTATGTTAATGCCAAAGAGAGTAAAATACCGCAAGACGCATTCGGCCCCGCGCATCAAGGGCATGGCGAAGAGCGGAACCACGCTGGCTTTCGGAGAGTTCGGCCTGAAGGCCCTCGAGCCCCGCTGGATCACCGCCCGCCAGATAGAAGCCTGCCGCGTGTGCATCGTGCGCTACCTGCGCAAGAAAGGCAAGATCTGGATCCGCATATTCCCGGACAAGGCCGTCACCAAGCACCCCGCCGAAACCCGCATGGGTAAAGGTAAGGGCGCGCCGGACCATTGGGTGGCCGTAGTGAAGCCCGGCAGGATGCTGTTCGAGGTGGAAGGCCTCGACCACGCGACCGCCAAGGAAGCTTTCATCCGCGCCGGCCACAAGCTGCCGATAAAGACCCGGCTCGTGTGCCGCGAAGAGAATTAAGGAGCGCTTACCATGAAAAGCAAAGATAAAGAGACCTTGAAGAACATGAGCGACGCCGAAATGAAGGCGCAGGCCGCGGACCTCAAGAAGCAGATCTTCCAGCTTAAGTTCAAGCGCACTACCGCGCCTATCGAGAACCCGCTGGTCCTGCGCACTTCCCGCCGCAAGATAGCCATGATAAACACTTATCTCCGGCAGCGCGAGATCGCGAAGACCAAAGCCGCAGAGGTTAAAAAATGAAAGAACAAACTGAAACCACCGAATCCAGAACCAGCAGGAAAGTCCTGCGCGGCGTCGTCGTCTCGGACAAGATGACCAAGACCCGCGTCATCAGCGTGGACCACGTCATCAGCCACGCCGTGTACGCCAAGACGCTTCGGCGCCACCGCAAGTTCTACGCCCACGACGAGGCCAACGAATCCAAGGCCGGCGACCTGGTGGAAATCGTCAGCACCCGCCCCCTGTCCGCGCTGAAGCGCTGGCGGATCAGCCGCATAGTGGAGAAGAGCAAAAAGTAACGGCTGCCGGGTGATAAACAGAATTCAGTGAAAAGGAACGATCTATGATACAGTTGAGAACGATGTTGAACGTGGCCGATAATTCCGGCGCCAGGAAGCTCATGTGCTTCCACGTGATGGGCGGCAGCTACCGCCGCTACGCTTTCCTGGGCGACACGGTGGTCTGCTCGGTGAAGGACGCCACCCCGCACGCCGCGATAAAGAAAGGCGAGGTAGTGAAGGCCGTGGTGGTGCGCGTGAGGAAGGAAGTGCGCCGCGCCGACGGTTCCTACATACGCTTTGACGATAACGCCGTCTGCATCATCGACGAGAACGGCGAGCCCAAGGGCACCCGCGTTTTCGGGCCGGTCGCCCGCGAGCTGCGCGCGAAGAACTATCTCAAGATAGTCTCGCTCGCTCCGGAAGTAATTTAATAAGGCGGAAAAATCATGCTTAAACTCAGGAAAAAAGACACTGTCATAGTTATAGCCGGCAAGGACAAGGGCAAAAAAGGCGAAGTGAAAGAGCTCCTGCCCGTAACGCGCAAGGTGGTCGTGATGGGGATCAACATAGTCTCCAAGCACAAAAAGACGACCAAGGAGAAGCCCGGCGGCATCCACAAGATGGAAGCGGCGATGAGCATTTCCAACGTGCAGCTGGTCTGCCCCAAGTGCAACAAGCCCGCCCGCGTTAAAGTTGTGGTCCAGGGCGGCGAAAAGATGCGCGCCTGCAAGAAATGCGGCGAGACGATAATCTAAAGAGGTAATTTAAATGGCGAAGGATACACCCAAAGAACCGAAGAAAGAGCACAAAGAGCACTCTGCCACCAAAGAGCAGCAGAAGGCCAAGAGCAAGGAACAGCACCAGAAAGTGCAGGTGACCGAGGCCCATAAAGGCGCCGTCATCCCCATGCCCAAGGGCTATAAAGTGCGCATGAACGAACTGTACCTCAATACCGTGAGGCCGGCGCTCATGAAGGAATTCAACCTGACTTCCCCGATGGCCGCCCCCAAGATCATAAAGATCGTGATCAACATCGGCGTCAGCGAGGCCAAGGAGAACATCCAGGCCCTGGACCTCGCCAAGGAAGACCTTACGGTCATCTCCGGCCAGGCGCCCCAGGTGCGCCGCGCGAAGAAGTCCATCTCGAACTTCAAGCTGCGCGAGGGCATGCCCATAGCCGTGCGCGTCACGCTGCGCGGAGCGCGGATGTACGAGTTCTTCGACCGCTTCGTGTCGGTCTCGGTCCCCCGCATGCGCGATTTCCAGGGCATCGACCCCCGGTTCTTCGACGGGCGCGGCAACCTGAACCTCGGCCTGCGCGAGCACCACATCTTCCCCGAAGTCAACATGGAAAAATCGCCCAAGGCGCGCGGCATGAACATAACTTTCGTGACCACCGCCGGCGACAACAAGAAGGGCCAGGCCCTGCTGGAAAACATGGGCATGCCGTTCAAGAAGCCCGCGAAGCCGGAAGTGAAGAACTAAAGTCGAACGTTTTTAATAATAGGAGAAAGACATGGCTACATATGCTTGGATGGCGAAGATGCGCAAACCCCAGAAGTTCTCTACGCGCTTCCGCAACCGCTGCCAGATCTGCGGCAGGCCGCGCGGCTACTACCGCGATTTCGGGCTCTGCAGGATATGCCTGAGGAAGATGGCGCACGAAGGCCTGATCCCCGGTCTCAGGAAGTCGAGCTGGTAATACGGCAGTCACGAGTCACAGGTCACAAGTCACAAGCAGTTAGGGCCGCGGCCTGCGTAAGTTTTCAGATTAAGAGGTGAAAAAATGGATCCTATAGCAAACATGCTGTGCGCGATAAAGAACGCCACGACCAAGAAGAAAGAGCGGGTGGACGTGCCCTTTTCGGGCATCAAGGTCGGGCTCGTAAAGGTCCTCAAGGACGAGGGCTTCGTTTCGAATTTCAAGGTGCTTGACCCGAAACTGGACAAGACCATAGACCGGCGCGGCGTGATCCGCATCACGCTGAAGTACACGATGGACAAGCAGCCCGTGATAAACGGCATCCGCCGCGTCTCGAAGCCCGGCCTGCGCATCTACAGGGCCCACGACGAGATGCCCCACGTGCGCGCCGCCTTCGGCGTGACGATAGTCTCGACTTCGAAGGGCCTGCTGACCGACGCGGACGCCAAGAAGCAGAAGCTCGGCGGCGAAGTGCTCTGCCAGGTCTGGTAAGGACCGGGTCACAGAGTCGAGAGTCGGGAGTCTGGAATACGGAACTGATTTAAGAAAGAGGTAAACATAATATGAGCAGAATTGGAAAAAAGCCGATAGCGCTTCCGGAAAAAGTAAAAGCCAGGGTGGATAACAGGAAGGTCCTTGTAGAAGGCCCCCTGGGCAAGCTCTCGTTCTCCCTGCCCGACGGCATCGACGCCGAGGTCAAGGACGCGAACATCAATATCAGCATAGCCAAGGGCGCCGCCGACAAAGGCGCGCTTTTCGGCACCGCCAGGGCCCGCGTGAACAACATGGTGTCCGGCGTGACCAAAGAATTTGAAAAGGTGCTCGAGATCAGCGGCGTAGGTTTCAAGGGAGCCGTAGAAGGCAACCGCGTCTCCATGCAGCTGGGTTTCTCCCACCCCGTGATCGTGGACATCCCGGCCGGGATCAAGATGTCTTTCGACCCCAAGCAGGTCGTCCTTACCATAAAGGGCATAGACAGGGAAGCGGTGGGCAACCTGGCCGCCCAGATCAAGCGCATTAAACCCCCGGAACCCTACAAGGGCACCGGCATCAAATACCAGGGCGAGCACATCATCCGCAAGGCCGGCAAGACGGCGGCGGGCGCCAGCGCGGGTGCTGCCGGCGGTGCGGCTAAGAAATAACCAGGGAGATCCAATATGATAAGCAAACAAGAACGCTACGAATTCCGCAAGATCCGCTCAAGGAACGGCCTGTTCGCCAACGGCATCCATAAGCTGAGGCTGAGCGTCTACCGGGGCACCAAGTACATCTACGCCCAGGTCGTCGACGACAAGAAGGGCGTGACCCTCGCGGCCGCCTCCAGCCTGGAAAAGGACCTGAAGGGCAAGTTCAAGTCCGGCAAGAGCCTGGATTCCGCCAAGACGGTCGGAGCCCTCCTCGCCAAGCGCGCCATCGCCAAGGGCGTTACCGAAGTCTGTTTCGACCGCGGCGGCAGGATCTACCACGGCCGCATCAAGGCCCTCGCTGACGCCGCCCGCGAAGCCGGCTTGAAATTCTAAGGGAGACTCCAAAAATGCTCAGAAACCAGAAACAGCTTAAGACCAGCAAAGAACTCAACGCCCAGGGCAAGACCCCCGGCGAGGCTATGGAGCTCGACCTGACCGACGCCAAAGAGGAAAAAGTAGTGACCGTCGTGGTCAACCGCGTAACCAAGGTCGTGAAGGGCGGCAAGCGCTTCTCCTTCAACGCCCTCGTGGTGGTCGGCGATAATTGCGGCAAGGTCGGCGTAGGCCTCGGCAAATCCAACGAGGTGCAGGGCGCCATACAGAAAGGCACCGCCGGCGCCCGCAAGGAAATGTTCCAGTTCCCTCTCGTGGATTTCACTATACCGCACGAGATCGAAGGCCGGTTCGGCGCGGGCAAGGTCTGGATGAAGCCCGCCGTGGGCGGCACCGGCCTGATAGCCGGCGGCGGCGTGCGCGCCGTGCTCGAAGCGGGCGGGGTCAAGAACATCCTTACCAAGAACCTCGGCACCCGCAACGCGTTCAACACGGTT
This sequence comes from bacterium, assembly GCA_021811315.1. Lineage (GTDB taxonomy): Bacteria > Elusimicrobiota > Elusimicrobia > Elusimicrobiales > UBA9959 > UBA9959. The sequence continues at coordinate 39,443 of JAJZPF010000015.1, read as the reverse complement.
TACGCGACTCTCGACGCCCTCAAGAGGCTCAAGAGCAAGGAAGAAGTAATGAAGATCCGCGGCAAGGAATAGAGCCGCCGCTTCGGAACGACGATTTCGGGAAACACAGGAGGCCGTCTGATGCGCATAGCGCCCGATACGGCACCTCCAAAGGAATGAAACACTATGATCTCACTTCACAATCTTAAGCCTCATTACGGCTCAATGCACAAGCGCAAGCGCCTCGGCACCGGCCAGGGCTCCGGCCACGGCCAGACCTCCACCCGCGGGCAGAAAGGGCAGCACGCCACTTCCGGCGGCACCAAGCCCGTCGGTTTCGAAGGCGGGCAGACCCCGCTGCTGCGCCGCATCCCCAAGAGCGGCTTCAGCAACGTGCAGTTCCGCCAGTACTACGAGTGGATCAACCTCTCCTCGCTCGAGAAGAATTTCCCCGCCGGCGCCACCGTCACCCCGGCCGACATGCTCAAGCGCAGGCTGATCAAGCACGACACGCTGGTGAAGGTCCTCGGCAACGGGGAAGTCACGAAAGCCCTCAACGTCACGGCGCATTCCTTCTCCAAAGGCGCGGCCGACAAGATAACCAAGGCCGGCGGCAAGATTACCCTGCTCGTCGGGCTTAAAGCGGCCAAGCAGGCCGTCGTGGACGCCCAGAACGCCTCCAAGAAGGCCGCCAAAACGGACAAGAAATAATGCAACAGATAACCGACATTTTTAAGATAGAGGATCTTAAAAAACGGATATTCTTCGTGCTCGGGGCGCTCGCTGTCTACCGCCTCGGCGCGACTATCCCGATACCCGGCATCAATACCGCGGCGCTGCAGGCCATCTTCGCGGCCCAGAAGGGCTCGATCCTGGGCTTCCTGGATATCTTCTCCGGCGGCGCGCTGAGCCGGTTCTCCATCTTCTCGATGGGCGTGATGCCTTACATCAACGCCTCCATCATCATGAGCCTGGTCCAGGGCGCGCATATTTTCCCGGTGCTCGACCGCCTCCAGAAAGAAGGCGAAAGCGGCCGCAAGAAAATAACGCAGTTTACGCGCTACTTTACGCTGGGGCTCGCGGCTTTCCAGTCGCTGGGCCTGACCATCGCCATGACCAAGATGGGCGCCGGCGGCAACGGCCCCCAGATCGTGGCCAACCCGACCCTCGGCTTCTATTTCGTGACCGTGGTCACGCTGGTCACCGGCACCATCTTCGTGATGTGGCTGGGCGAGCAGATCACCGAGCGCGGCATCGGCAACGGCATCTCCCTCATCATCTTCGCCGGCATCGTGGACCGCATGCCGTCCGCCGTGATGAGCATGATAAAGCTTATCCAGATCGACGAAATCAGCCTCCTCACCGGCATCCTCATACTCGCGGTCGTGCTGCTGATCATCGGCTTCGTCATCTGGGTGGAAACGGCGCAGCGCAAGATCCCGGTGCAGTACGCGCAGCGCATGGTGGGCCGCAAGATGTACGGCGGCGCCTCCACTTTCCTGCCCCTGAAAGTCGACCAGTCCGGCGTTATCGCGGTCATCTTCGCGGTTTCGCTGCTGAGCGTCCCCTATACCATCGGCTCTTTCAACCCCGGCGCGCCGTGGGCCCAGAAGCTGATGGCGCTGATGAACCACTCCAGCATCCTTTACCAGCTGGTTTACGTCGCCCTGATCATCTTCTTCTGCTACTTCTATAACTCCGTCAGCATCAACCCTAAGGACCTGGCCGAGAACATGAAGAAATGGGGCGGCTTCATCCCCGGCATGCGCCCGGGCGAGCCGACGGCGCAGCACATCGAGTGGGTGCTCAACCGGATCACCCTCGGCGGCGCGCTGTTCGTTTCCCTGATAGCCGTCCTGCCCGACTACCTGAGGGCCAAATTCAACGTGCCGTTCTATTTCGGCGGCACTTCGCTCCTGATCGTGGTGGGCGTGGCGCTCGACACCATCGCGCAGACCGAGGCGCACCTGGTGATGCGCAACTACGAGGGCTTTTACAAGAATTCCCGCGTGAAGGGCCGCTGGTTCAACGTCGGAAGCTGAGCGGGCCGGCGAAGCTTAAAAATTCAGTGAACAAGTAAACCGTTCGCGGTTAACTGACAGATCATGAATATAATACTCTTGGGGTCCCCTGGTTCCGGAAAGGGAACGCAGGCAAAGGTTCTTTCTCAAAAACTTGGATTATTCCATGTTTCCACCGGCGATATTTTCCGCGAGGAGCTCGCCAACAAGACCCCGCTGGGGCAGGAAGTGTCCAAATACCTGGCGGCCGGCCGCCTGGTTCCCGACAAGCTGGTGCTCGAGGTCCTCAAGGCCCGGCTGAGCAAGGAGAGCAGGGGGATGCTGTTCGACGGCGTGCCCCGCACCGTGGACCAGGCCGAAGGGATGGACAGCTGGTTCGCCTCCCGCGGCCAGGCGGTGGACGTGGTGGTCTTTCTCAATGTTTCCGAGGTGGAAGTGACGAAGCGCCTGGGCTCGCGGCGCACCTGCACCGGCTGCGGCAGGATCTATAACACTATCACCCACGCGCCGGCCAAGGAAAACGTCTGCGACGCCTGCGGCAAGCCGCTCATGACGCGGGACGACGACAAGCCGGAAGTTATTCACCGGCGCCTGCAGGTTTACAAGGACCAGACCGAGCCGCTGCTGGCTTATTACCGGTCTTCCGGCAATTTTTTCGAAGCGGACGGGGCGCTCGCTCCCGAGTTGGTGGCTGAGAAGGTAGCCTCTCTGGTAAAGCGATAAACGTGATTGAAATTAAAACCCCGGCCGAGATAGAATCGATGCGCAAGGCGTCCAGGGTGGTCGCGGAAGTTCTTTTTCATCTGAAGTCCCGGGTTAAGCCCGGCGTTTCTACGGCGGAGCTCGATAAGTTCGCCGAGAGCAGCGTCCGCGACATGGGCGCCGTCCCGGCTTTCCTGGGTTACCGCGGCTATCCGGCGACGCTCTGCGTTTCCATAAACGAAGAGATCGTGCACGGCATCCCGAGCCCCGCGCGGATCATCCGCGAAGGCGACATAGTCAGCCTGGACATGGGCGCGGTCTGCGAAGGTTTTTACGGCGACGCCGCCGTTACGGTGGCGGCCGGGGCGGTCTCCGGCCAGGCGAAGCGGCTGATGGACGTGACCAGCCGGTCGCTGGAGATGGCGCTCTCCGAAGTAAGGGCGGGAGCGAGGCTGGGCGACGTATCCCACGCGGTGGAGAAATACGCGCTGGAGAACGGCATGTCGGTGGTGCGGGAGTTCACGGGCCACGGCATAGGCAGGCATCTCCACGAGGAGCCCTCCATCCCGAATTTCGGCAAGCCCGGCTCGGGGCCGCTGTTGAAGGCCGGCATGACGCTGGCCATCGAGCCGATGCTCTGCCTGGGCAGGGCCGAAGTGGTGATAAAGAACGACGGCTGGACCGCGGTTTCCGCGGACGGCAGCCTGGCGGCCCACTACGAGCATACGGTGGCGGTGACCGAGAAAGGCTGCGATATCCTGAGCGCGGTCCCCAAGGCCGGTTAAGCATGGTTCGCCCCGGAGGGGCCATAATTTAGTACAATATATAAATATGTCAGAAAACAGCGAAAAAATAGAGATCGAGGGCATAGTAAAAGAGTCCCTCCCTAACGCCACTTTCAAGGTCGAGATCGCCCCGGGCAAGACGATACTCGGCATCATTTCCGGCAAGATGCGCATCCACCATATAAAGATCCTGCCCGGCGACAAAGTGAAAATGGAGCTGTCCCCTTACGATCTCAGCAAGGGCCGGATAGTCTACAGGGAAAAATAAGACGAATTTCAGTAAGCGGTGCGGAATAATACAGTCAGAGGTGCTTCAATGAAAGTAAGAGCGAGCGTAAAGAAAATTTGTGTAAAGTGCGTGATAGTCAGGCGCAAGGGCGTGGTACGCGTGATCTGCGACGATCCGCGCCACAAGCAGCGCCAGGGCTGAACCAGCAAGCAGCGGCCGGCTTAACGCCGGAAAAATATCGATCAACAGCGGTTAAAGAGGAGAAAGTATGGCACGTATAGCAGGTGTGGATTTACCCAGAGAGAAGAAGGTCAGCATCGCCCTCGCCTATGTTTTCGGCATCGGGCGCCCGATGGCCAAAAAAATACTCGAAGGCCTTAAAGCCCAGATCGACCCCGAGATCAGGGTGAAGGACCTCACCGAGGACCAGGTGGGCCTGCTTAACGCCTACATCGCGAAGGAATATAAGGTGGAGGGCGAGCTCCGCAGGGAGATCTCCGCCAACCTTAAACGCTTTGTCGAAATAAACAGCTACCGCGGCTACCGGCATCGCAGGAACCTGCCCTGCCGCGGCCAGCGCACCCGCACCAACGCCCGCACCCGCCGCGGCCGGAGACGCACGGTAGGTTCGTCCGCCAAGGCGGCGGCAGCGACGGCGAAGGCTTAAGGCGCATCCCCCCGCCGGGCGGGGGGAAATACTACGGAGGATGATTTAAAACTATGGCAGACGAAATTAAAAACCAGGCCCAGGACGGGGCGAAGAAACCCGACCAGAAAGTTCAGGCCAAGCGCCGTTACCGCACCGTGGCGTTCGCCCGCGTGTACGTTAACTGCTCTTTCAACAACACCATCATAACCTTTACCGACGAGAAGGGCGGCGTTATCGCCTGGTCCACTTCCGGCGGCAACGGTTTCCGCGGCACCAAGAAGGGCACACCCTTCGCGGCGCAGATCACCGCGGCCAAGGCTTCTGCCAAGGCGGCCGACTACGGCGTGAGGCAGGCCATGGTTTTCGTGAGCGGCCCCGGCCCCGGGCGCGAGACCGCCATCCGCGGCATCGCCCAGAGCGGCATACACGTGGTCTCCATCAAGGATATCACCCCGATCCCGCACAACGGCTGCAGGCCGCCCAAGGCGCGCAGAGTATAATCAACCCGGCCGGCTAACGGCCGGCTAACATAGCAAGGAGACTTTTAATGTCGAGATATACCGGACCCAGCTGCAAGAAATGCGTAAAAGTGAGTCAGAAGATGTTCCTCAAGGGAACCAAGTGCCACACTAACTGCCTTGTGGACCGCGCCGCGAAAGCCGAGAAGGACAAGCGCTTCTCCGCCGGCAAGCGCCCGACCAAGATGTCGGATTACGGCAAACATCTCCGCGAGAAGCAGATAGCCCGCCTCTCCGCCCAGGTGACCGAAGCCCAGTTCAAGCGCTTCTTCAACAAGGCCTCCAAGGACAAGGGCCAGACCGGCGCGGCCCTGCTGCGCTTCCTGGAAGTCCGCCTCGACAATATCGTGCGGCGCCTCGGTTTCGCCGTGTCGCTCAAAGCGGCGCGCCAGCTCGTGAACCACGGCCACATACAGGTCAACGGCCGCTGCCTGGACATCCCCTCCGCCATCCTCAAGCCCGGCGACGAGGTGTCCATAAACGCGAAGACCGCCGAGACCGTGCTCGTAAAGCAGGGCCTGGAGCACGCCGAGAAGACCACCCAGCGCCCCAGCTTCCTGTCGTGGGACGCCGGCTCCAAGAAGGGCAAGCTCGTGCGCTGGCCCGACCGCGCGGAGTCGAGCATTTCCGTCGACGAGCAGCTCATCGTCGAATTCTACTCCAAGTAATCAAGGGTTGAATTCTATTCCAAGCAAGCGAGGTTTTTACTAATGGCAACTTTCTCAAAGCAGCTGGTTATTCCCGAAGCCCTCAACATCGACGACAAGTCGAAGACCGAGAACTACTCGCGGTTCACCGCCGAGCCCTATGAAAAGGGCTACGGCCACACCGTGGGCAATTCCCTGCGCCGCATCCTGCTCTCGAGCCTCGAGGGCGCGGCCGTGGTGGCCGTGCGCATCAAGGGCGCCAGGCACGAATATTCCGCCGTCAACGGCGTGCAGGAAGACGTGGTGAATATCGTCCTCAACCTCAAGAAGCTGCGCGTGCGCCTCAAGGGCGAGGGCCCCGAGACCGTGCAGATCTCCGTGAAGGGGAAGAAAGAAGTTAAGGCTTCCGATATCCGCGAGAACTCCAACGTGGACATCATCAACAAGGACCTCGTGATCGCCCATGTGGAATCCGGCGCCGAGTTCGAAGCCGAGCTCGAGATCGCCCGCGGTTCCGGCTACCTCACTTCCGACGAGATCCGCGCCCGCATGAACCTCCCGATGGAGTTCATCCCGATGGACGCGATCTTCTCGCCCATCCAGAAAGTCCACTACACCGTGGAGAACGCCCGCGTGGGCCAGCGCACCGACTACGACAAGCTCGTGCTCGAGGTCTGGACCGACGGGACGCTGAGCCCCGCCGCCGCCGTCAGCAACACCGCCGCGCTGCTGCGCCGCTCCATCATGCCTTTCCTGCCGGCCGAAGAAGCCGCGAAGGAACCCGCCAAGGCCGAAGAGGCCAAGAAAGAGGCCGGCGGCGAGCTGTCCGGGAAGCTGGACCAGGGCGTGGAGATGATAGAACTTTCCTCGCGCGCTTCCAACTGCCTTAAGGTGGCCGGCATCCGCACGATAGGCGAGCTGGTCCGCAAGTCCGAGGACGACCTGCTGGCCGTGAAGAATTTCGGGCAGAAGTCGCTCGACGAGATCAAGGAAAAGCTCAAAGAGATGGGCCTTGACCTCGGCATGAAGATAGACTAAGATTATTTTTAAGGAATCCCTATGATAAACAACCTGGGCGCCAGAAAACTTTCAAGGACCGGTTCTCACCGCCGCGCCATGTTCTCGAACATGGCCACCAGCCTCCTGCTGCACGAGAAGGTGGAAACCACCCTCCCGAAGGCCAAGGAGCTCCGCCGCGTGGTGGAGCGCGTGATCGCCGACGCGAAGAACAACCGCCGCGTCGAAGTCCGCCGCATCATCAAAGATAAAGTCGTGTACCACAAGGTGTTCGACGTGCTCGCCCCCCGCTACAAAGAGCGGCCCGGCGGCTTTACCCGCATCCTCAAGCTCGGCGCCCGCAGGGGCGACGCGGCCGAAGCGGCGCTGGTTAAACTGGTTTAATACGGGAGCTTAATGGGACTGTTCGACTACTTTTTCAGCCTGTTCTCCAACGATATCGGGATAGATCTCGGCACCGCGAATACCCTTGTCTACGTCAAAGGCAAGGGTATCGTGCTGCGTGAGCCTTCCGTCGTCGCCATAGACAAGAACAGGCGGAAAGTGCTGGCCGTGGGCGCGGAAGCCAAGCTGATGCTGGGCCGCACCCCGTCGAACATCGTGGCCGTGCGCCCGCTCCGGAACGGCGTGATCGCGGACTTCGAACTGACCCAGGAGCTCATAAAATATTTCATCCGCAAGGTGCATAACAGGCGCAGCCTGCTGCACCCCCGCATAGTTATAGGCATCCCTTCAGGCATAACCGAAGTGGAGAAGCGCGCCGTGCAGGAGTCCGCCGAGCAGGCGGGCGCCCGCGAGGTGCAGCTTATAGAGGAGCCGATGGCCGCCGCCATAGGTTCGGACCTCCCGGTTTCAGAGCCTCACGCCAGCATGATATGTGACATAGGCGGCGGAACCACCGAGGTGGCGGTCATCTCGCTGGGCGGCATGGTCGTAGCGAAGTCCATAGACGTGGCCGGGGACGAGATGGACGAGTGCATAGTGCAGTATTTCCGGCGCAAGCACAATTTAGTCATAGGCGAAACTACCGCGGAAGAGGTAAAGATACAGATCGGTTCGGTTTTCCCTTTAAAAGAAGAAAAAACTATCGAAGTTAAGGGCAGGGACCAGGCCAAGGGGCTGCCCAAGACGATTCTTGTGACTTCTGAAGAGATAAGGCAGGCCCTGATGGAGCCTGTCCAGCTGATAGTGGACGTGATCAAGCAGGTGCTGGAGGCTACTCCGCCCGAACTTTCCTCGGACCTCGTGGACCGCGGGATGGTGCTGGCGGGCGGCGGCTCGCTCCTGCGCGGTTTCCCGGAGCTGATCCGGCAGGAAACCGAACTGCCCGTCCACAGGGCTGCCGATCCTTTGAGCTGTGTCGCCTTGGGTTGCGGTAAGTATCTTGAAGAGCTGGATAAGATCCAGCGGCCCGAATTCCTGAATTCCTACCGCAGCTGACCCCTTCAGAGGGGCGGGCGGTTTTCAGGCAGGGTCCTCAAGGCGATAGGCGATGAGCAGAGAAAAGGACGCAGCTAACTACGCGGTAGTTTTTTTCGCCGTCCTGTCGGTCCTCCTCCTTATTTTCCCCGCGTCAAAAATAGCGCATACGGCCCGGATCGTGGCCAGCTACAGCCTTTACCCCTCGCTGCATTACGGAGCCCGGTACGGGTATTTCGTGCGCAATGTCCCCGCTAATTTCGTCTCCCTGCTGGAAACCGACCAGGAGAACCGCTCCCTCCGGGAGAAGGTCAAGGGGCTCGAGGTGAAGCTCCTGAACGCCTCCGCGGCGGTCTCCGAGAACGAGCGGCTCGCGCAGGAGCTGAGGATCTCCCGTACCCTGCCCTGGGCGGGCTCCTGGGCCAGGGTGGTCAATAAGACGCCGTCCGACTGGTACGGCTCCTTTTTCATAAGCAAGGGCTCGGATGACGGCATAGAAGTGAACGACACCGTGCTCGGCATGCAGGAAGGCCGCCCCGGGCTGGCCGGCCGGATCTTCGAGGTCTACCCGAAATTTTCCAAAGTGCTGCTGATCACCAACAGCGCCGCTTCCGCCGTCTGCTCGATCGCGCCGTCCGGGCTCGAGGCGCTGGTTGAGGGCAAGGGCACCTGGCTGCTGAAGGTGAACTATGTCCCGGAGCAGTCGGAGCTGGCGGAGGGCGCCGAGATCACTACCGCTTCCGGCGGCCTGCTTTTCCCCGCGGGCGTGCCGGTGGGCAAGGTGGCGAAAGTCTATCCGCGCGAATCTTTCATGAATTTTATAACAGCCGACGTGACCCCGGCGGTGGACCTGAACACGCTTAAAGAGGTTTTCGTCGTGAGGCGCCATCTGCAGCAGGAAATTATCCCGGTGGCCGGAGCGGAACGCTGATGGCCATAATCCTCGAGGTCCTCCTATACCTGGCGTCCGGAACTTTTTACTGGTGGTGGACGCAGAACCTGGCCTTTTTCGGCCTGGCCCCGGACTTCATCTTCGCGGCCGCCCTGAGCGCGGCCATCCTCGCCGGCCCGGTCAAAGCCGTGGCCTGGGGGTTCTTCCTGGGGCTTTACGCCGACATCCTGGGCGTCAGCGCTTTCGGCGGCTACGCGCTCACCTATTCGCTGATGGCCTACGCCGTCTACGTCGTGAAGCGCCATTTCGACATGGACAGCTTCTTCTCCCAGCTCGTCGCCGCGCTTTCCCTTTCCTGGATCAGCATGCTTTTCTACCAGGGGCTAAGCCTGGTCTTTTTCCGTATCAATCCCACCAGCCTTAAAATTTTCCTCACGGAACCTTTCCTGAACGCGCTGGCGGTGCCGGCCGTGTTCCAGGTGTTCTACTGGCTCAAGCGGCGCACCGGCATCTTATGATAGACCGCCAGATACCCCAGGAAAGGCTCGAGCTGCTCTGGATGCTGGCCTACGCGGCCGCGCTCGTCTTCATCCTGCGGCTGGTGAACCTGCAGGTGCTGGGCGGGGCGCATTACAGGGAGATCGCGGAAAAGAACCGCACCCAGATCATAGCCCAGGCCGCGCCGCGCGGGCGCATCTTCTCCTCCGACGAGGTGGCGCTGGTCACCAGCAAGCCTTCTTTCAGCCTCATTTATTTCCCCGGCCAGGCGAAGAGCGCCGCCGAGATCGACCGCATGGCCAAGGCGCTGGCCAGGCCGCTGGGCGCGGATTTCGACGCGCTGCGCAGGAATATCTATAAGGCGGCCTCGAGGGAGAAGCCGGTGCGCCTGGCGGAGAACCTGCCGCCGAAGATAATGCTGTCGCTATCGGAGCTCAAAGCCGTGTATCCCGGCGTGGACGTTATCGTCGAGGCTAGGCGCTACTATCCTTTCGGCGCCTACCTGAGCCACCTGGTGGGCTACATAGGGAAGATGGACCCCAAGGAATGGGCCGCCCGCTCCCGGGACAAAAATTATTCGATGGACTCGCGGCTGGGGAAGGCCGGCCTGGAGCAGATGTACGAGAAGGAGCTTAAGGGCAAGGACGGCGGCATTTATCTTGAAGTGGACTCGAGGGGCAAGCTCAACAGGGTGCTGGAAAGCCGCAAATGGGTCCCCGGCGCCGACATTTTCCTTACCATAGATTCGAAAGCGCAGGCCGCCGCGGAGGAAGGCCTGAAAAAATCCATCAGCGGCAAAGGGGCCGTGGTGGCGCTGGACCCGCGGACGGGGGCCATCATCGCTTTCGCCTCCGCCCCCGATTACGATCCCAATATGTTCGTGCTGTCCGGCTCCGAAAGGGAAGGGCTGCCGGCCGGCAAGACCCTCCCCGAGTTCAACGTGGCGCTGCAGGGCAGCTATCCGCCCGGTTCGATCTTCAAGATAATCACCGCCGCCGCCATACTGGAATCGGGGCGGGTAAGCCCCGATGAAAAATTCTACTGCCCCGGCTATTACGACGCCGGCAGCCGCGTCTTTAAATGCTGGCAGAAGAAAGGGCACGGCCAGGTGTCTTTTATCGACGGGCTGGCTAACTCCTGCGACGTGTATTTTTATAACGCGGGCCAGCGCGCGGGCGCCCTGGCGATAGAGAAGCAGGCGCGCGCTTTCCGGCTGGGGCAGCTTTCCGGCGTCCCGCTGTCCGGCGAGAAGCCGGGGAACGTGTTCGGCCCGAGCCTCCGCGCCGCGAAGAAAAGCTACTGGTTCATAGGCGATACCCTGAACCAGGCCATAGGCCAGGGCGAGACCCTGATGACCCCGATGCAGGCCGCCGGCGAGATCGCCGCTGTCGCTAACGGCGGGATCTTTCACCGCCCCTACTACGTGGACCGCATAGTGAAGAGCGACGGCCAGCTTTTTTACCAGGGCAAACCCGAGACTTTGAGCCGGATACAGCTGAAGGACAGCACCTGGAAGCTTATCAGGGAAGGCCTGCGCAGCGTGGTGGAGGAGGGCACGGGCCAGGCCGGCAAAATAGCCGGCGCCGAGATCTACGGCAAGACCGGGACGGCGCAGAACCCGCAGGGCAAGGACCACGCCTGGTTCGTGGCCTACGCCACCGTCAACGACGAGCCCTCGAAGATAGCGGTGGCCGTGCTGGTGGAGCACGGCGAGCACGGGGCCTCGGCGGCCGTGCCCATCGCGAAAGCCGTGATAGAGGCGGCCCTCCGCTCGGAGCTCCCCTCTAAAACAGCCCCGTTTTCCGCGCCGAAGCTGCCTCAGGGCCCCGGGCTTCCCCCGCCTTCCGTCCTGCGCCCCGGGGGGACTCTATGATCTTCACCCCCCAGGGAGGGCTTAAAAAAGGCAGGATAGACTGGGTGCTCTTCCTGGCCGCCCTGTTCCTGCTGGCGCTGGGCACGATAGCTATTTTTTCCTCGGTGGCGGTGCTGCCCGGCCAGGCCCGGATAATCAGGGTGCAGCTCATCGCCATCCCGTTGGCGCTTCTCGCTTTCGGCGCGGCCTGGAGCCTTAACTACCAGGTCTACCAGGACCAATGGAAATTCGTTTACGGCCTGCTGCTGGCCTCGCTGGTCGGCGTGCTGATATTCGGAGTGGTGGACAAGGGCGCGCGTTCCTGGTACCGCCTGCCGTATTTTTCCATACAGCCCTCGGAGTTCGCGCGCATAGGGCTTATCCTGGTGCTGGCTAATTTCCTGGACAAGCGCATAGGCAAGATAAAGGAGCTGCAGACGGTGCTCGGCGCTTTCGCGCTCTGCGTGCCGGTGTTCCTGCTGCTTATAAAGCAGCCGGACTTCTCCGCCATCCTTATCACCTTCCCGGTGGTCCTGATCATGCTCTTCGCCTCGGGCGCCAGCCTTTTCCACCTTTTCATCATACTCGGCTACGCCTTCATCTCCGCGCTTTTCCCCGTCCTCTGGAGCATCATTACCCTTACCCCCGAGCTCCTGGACAATGTGCTGGTAAACTATTTTTTCCACCTTTCCGATTCCTGGCTCAGCGCTTCCGCCTTCATGGCCTCCGTGATCTTCGGCTGCTGGCTGCTCTGGCGGCTTTCGGTGCGGCTTTACGCCAACGTCTCCGGCGTCTACTTCGCCGGCGCCGCCCTGGTCCTGATGCTGGGCTTCTTCTCCGGCATGCTGGTGAAGAACCAGATGAAGGAATACCAGCAGAAGCGGCTCGAGGTTTTTCTTTCACCGGAAACAGACCCGCGCGGCGCGGGCTACAATTTGCTCCAGGCGCGCATAGCCATAGGTTCCGGCGGCATACTTGGGCGCGGCGTATTTTCCGGCACCCAGTCCCGCCTCGGCTTCGTGCCCGAGAGGCACACCGACTTCATCCTCGCCGTCATCGGCGAGGAGCTGGGCTTCTGGGGCATGCTGCTGGTGACCGGGCTTTACGTGCTGCTGATGCGCAGGACGATGCAGGGCGCGCGGCTGGCCCGCGACCGGTTCGGCTACCTGGTGAACTGCGGGATCTTCGGGATGTTCCTGGTCTATTTCTGCATAAATTTCGGCATGCTGCTGGGGCTGTCGCCGGTGGCCGGGGTGCCGCTGCCGCTGGTTTCCTACGGTGGCTCCAATTTGGTCGCCACGCTGATGGCGCTGGGCATAGCCGAGTCGGTGTACGCGCGGCGGTACGCGCTGGTCTGAGCTTATGAACGAAGTCCCTAAATCCAGGCTGCGGCTTAAATTCGCCCGGCTCGCGCCGGCGAAAGACCTCAGCCACCTGGAGCAGATAAAGGTGCTGCGCGGCAGGGCCGCGGCCAGCGGCCTTAAATTCTGCCAGGCGGCGGGAGGCAAGCCGATGCCGCGCATGGCCTTCGGCCCGGCCGTCTCGGTGGGCCACGAAAGCCTGTGCGAATATGCCGACCTCTACCTGGAGGAGTTCGTGAGGGAGGACGCGGCGGCGGAGAAGCTGCGGCCGCTGGACGACGGGTCCTTCCGCCTTGTCTCGGCGCGGCGCATCCCGGTGTTCTTCCCTTCGATAGAGGCGGCCGTGAACGCGGCGGAGTTTTTCATGGAGGCGGAATTCCCGGCGGAGTTCTCGCAGGCCGCTGTGGACGCCTTCCTTGCGCTCAAGAATTTGGCTTACGAAAGGGTAAAGCCCTCCGGCGAGCGCAAGACGCTGGACGCGAGAACGCCCGTGCTGGCGGCCTCCTACGACAAGGAGAGCGCGCTGCTGAAGGTCACGCTGAGGCTGGAGCCCGGCAAGAGCGTAAAGCCGGAAATAGTCGCGGAGCTGATGGCAGGGGGAAAGCCCGTTTTCAGGCGCATAGTGCGCAAGGAACTTTACTGGTTTAATTCGGGTGGGAAGCTTGAAGTGTTTTAGAAGGCAGCAAGGCTTATATAAGAGGCTCGCTGCCGCTCGCACGCGGTAAGCTGGAAGTATTTTAGCTGACGGTTTCAAGGAGCATTTATGGCAAACGCAAAGATCAAGAAAGAAATATTCGCGAACACGTCCTTCGAGGAAACGAGGATAGCGATCCTGGAGGCCGGGAAGCTGGCCGAGCTGTTCTGGGAGCGCCGCAGCTCGGGGAACATCGTGGGCAACATCTATAAAGCCACGGTCGAGAACGTGCTGCCGGGCATCTCCAGCGCTTTCATGGATATCGGGCTGGACAAGAACGCCTATATCTACATTTCCGACGTGCTGGGCAACCAGAAAGAGCCGATAGACAAGCTGCTGAGGAAGGGCCAGGAGGTCATGGTCCAGGTGACGAAAGACGCCATCAGCACCAAGGGCATGAAAGTGACCATGGACGTTTCCCTGCCGGGGCGCTTCCTGGTGCTGACTCCTTTCCAGGAATTCGTGGGAGTTTCCAAGAACATCGAGGACGCGGAGGAGCGCAAGCGGCTCTCCGAGATCATGCGCAAGATCGCCGATACCAAGACGCTCGGAACCAAGGGCTGCATAGTGCGCACCGAGGCCGAGGGCGCCACCGAGGAGGAGATGGAGCGCGAAGTGCAGTACCTGCTGAAGATGTGGGACACCGTGCAGGCCCGCTACGACACCTCGAAGCCGCCGTCGCTGCTGCACAAGGACATGGACATGACCATGCAGGTGGCGCGGGACATCCTCTCCGACGAGACCACTATCTACATGCTGGACAACAAGGACGACTTCCACAACGTGCAGGAGTTCGCCGCCAAGATCTCCCCGGACCTGAAGGACCGCATAAAGCTGTACGACAGCAAGACCCCGATCTTCAAGGCTTTCAATATCGAAAAAGAGATAGACGAGCTGCGGCGCGTTAAAGTCCCGCTCCCGAACGGGGGCAGCATCATCATCCAGGAGGCCGAGTCGCTCTGCGCGATAGACGTGAACACCGGCCGCTTCACCGGCTCGAAGTCGCAGGAGGAGACCGTGACCGCCACCAACATAGAGGCGGCCCTGGAAGCGGCGCGCCAGCTCAGGCTGCGCAATATCGGCGGCATCATCGTGATCGACTTCATCGACATGAAGAAGGCAGCGAACCGCCACAAGGTGGTCAGCGTCATGGAGGGCGCGGTGAGCCGCGACCGGGCCAAGATCCGGATACTGCCCATCACCCGCCTCGGCCTGGTGGAGATGACGCGGGAGCGCAAGCGCGAGAGCACCGTAAGCCTGCTCACCGAGGAGTGCCCCGAGTGCCACGGCTGCGGGCGCGTTCTGTCCAGCGAGACCATCCGCATAAAGATACAGCGCGAGATCCACAATATCACGATGGGCCGCCCCGGCGGGAACCTGCGGATAGTGACGCACCCCATCCTCTGCGAGGTCCTTAAGAAAAAGCAGGGGATGATAGAAAAGAACGTTCACCGCAGCGTGAAGCTGGCCGCCGACCCGCAGCTCACCTGGGAAGACTACAGGATAATACTCGAATAAGATCGTAAATCGAGAATCGAAAATCGGGGATCGGGGACCGGAGAGAGGGAGTTTATGCTGAAAAGATCGTTGATGTTCATGTTCATGGCATTGGCGCTTTGCGCGCCGGCGCAGGCGCGGGTGGACGAGGTGACCTATCTCAAGAACGGGGTTTATACCGGGAAGATAGGCACTTACGCGTTGAGCGGGACGGTTTACCTCGACGCCGGGCAGGCGGCCAAGCTTATCGGGGGGAAGATCTACTGGTACCCCGTGTCCGGCAAGCTGCTGCTGCAGATAAAGGGCAAGAAAGTTGTGTTCTTCATGAAGTCGGATTCGGTCGTCATCAACGACGAGACCGAGCAGTTCCCCAACCCGATGATAGTGCGCGGGGGGAAGGCCTTCCTGGCGCTGAACTTCTTTATCTCCAAGCATTTCTCGGACGCCTTCGGCTTCCGGCTGGAGTATAACCAGGCCACCGGGGCGCTGACCGCGCAGCGGGAGGTGAACATAACCTCTATAAATTACTTCTCCCACCAGGACAAGACGAGGATAGTGGTCTATATGGAGGAGCCGCTGGAGTTCCAGTCCTCCCAGAAAGAGAACAACCTGTTCAAGATCACCATCTTCGGCGGGGTGATCGGCCGCGAGGAGAAGCTCAGCGTGGGCGACGGCGTCGTACGCGGAGTCGACCTGCTGCAGGAAAATAAAATGGCCCGGCTCGTAATTAACCCGGACGCTAATTTCGGGAAGGTGAGCGTTTTCAGGCTTTCCGATCCCGACCGCCTGGTCATAGACGTCTCGAAGCTGGACGTGCCCGTGCGGCAGAGCATCACGGACGAAGCCGCCGCGGCGCCCGGGACCATCCCCGTAATAGCTCCTTCCGACGGTGGGCTTGAGGCGGGGGCCGTTCCTTCCGCCGCGGGAGGGGCCTCGTCCTCGACCGCCGGGGTCAATATCCCCGACAAGCTGGAGGTGGGCGGCGCCGGGCGTAAAAAGATAGTGATAGACGCCGGCCACGGCGGCAAGGACCCGGGCGGAAAAAAACTTTTCGGGCTGAAGGAAAAGGACCTGAACCTGCTGATAGCCAAAGAGCTCTACGGCCAGCTTAAAGCCGAGGATAATTTCGACGTATTGCTTACCCGCAGCTCGGACGAATTCGTCCCGCTGGCCGACCGCTCTATCATGGCCAATAATTTCAAGGCGGACCTCTTCATCTCCATTCACGCCAACGCCTCCCGCGACAGGCGCGAGAGGGGCTTCGAAATTTACTTCATGTCCGAGAAGGCCTCCGACCCCTGGGCCGCCGAAGTGGCCGATTACGAGAACTCCGTCATCAGCCTGGAGGACGGGGCGGAGCAGGGCGACCCGGCGGCCATGCTGCTGCATTCCATGGCCCGCAACGAATACCTGAACGAGGGCAGCCGGCTGGCCGGCCTTGTCACCGCGGAGATGGAGAAGCGCACTCCTTTCGTGAACCGCGGGGTAAAGCAGGCCGCTTTCTACGTGCTGAGGGGAACCTACTCCCCGGGCATTCTGGTTGAAACCGGCTTCATGACCAATTCCTCGGACCAGAAAAGCATGAACGACAAAAAAGTGCGCACGAAGGTGGCTAACGCCATCTACCGAGCGGTGATGAAATACGCCGAGCTGAAGAAGTGGCACTGACAATCGGGACTCGGGGATCGAGAATCCTCGGAAGCAGAGTTGGTAGTTTTCTCCCGATTCCAGGTTACTGATTCCCGATTCTTGATCGATAATTATGAAAAACAGCGAAAGGCCGATAGGGATATTCGATTCAGGGTTAGGCGGGCTGACGGTTTTCAAGGAACTGCGTTCCCTGCTTCCCGGCGAGGACCTTGTTTATTTCGGGGACACCGCGCGGGTTCCCTACGGCACGAAGTCGGCCGAGGCCGTCCTGTCCTTTTCAAAGGAGATCACCTCCTTCCTGCTCGGAAAAAAGATAAAATTCCTGATAGTGGCCTGCAATACGGCCTCCTCGCTGGCGCTGGAGGAAATAAGAAAACTTTCCCCGGTGCCCGTGATGGGAGTTATCCAGCCGGGCGCGGAGGCCGCGCTGAAGGCGGTTTCCGCGGGGGGCCGGGTGCTCGTCACCGGGACCTCGGCCACGGTGAACAGCCGCGCTTATTCCAGGGCCCTGGCGGGGGCCGGCCGCGGGATAAAGGTGACGGAGAAGGCCTGCCCGCTTTTTGTTCCGCTCGTGGAGGAAGGCTGGTGCTCGAAGCCGGCGGCGGCGCTGACGGCGCGCGAATACCTCGCGCCGTTCAGGGGGAAAGCCGACGTGCTTATACTCGGCTGCACCCATTATCCGCTGCTGAAAAAAGTGATCGCGCGGGTGATGGGCCCGCGTACTAAAATAGTCGATTCCGCGCGGGCCGCCGCGGTAAGCGCCAGGAACGAACTGGCGGGGCTGGGCCTGCTTAACCGGGCCCGGAGAGGGCGCTCCGAGTTCATCGTCAGCGACGCGCCGGACAGATTTTCGGAATTAGCGTTCAAGCTGCTGAAGATCAGGACAGGCAGGGTGGCGGTCAAGAGGTTTTAGCTATAGGGAGGCTAAGTATATGAACAAAACTTTAATTGCGGCGCTGCTGCTGGTTTGCGCGGGACCGCTTTGCGCGAAGGAGCCGTCCAAGAAGATCAAGGCCGAGATGGCCGCGCTCACGGCCTCTGCCACCCAGCAGATAGCTTTGGATGCCGTGCAGACCAGGAAGGCCGAGCAGGCAAAAGCCGCCGCGGCAAAGCAGGAGCAGGACGCCGAGGAGTCCGTAGTAATGATAGATTCGAAGGCCGACGAGCCGGAGAGCCCTTCGGCTTACGGCATGGAGGGGGAAGACCGCATGGTTCCCGGCGGCCTCCCTTCTTCCTACGGGCAGTGCAAGGGCGTTATAAGCGACGCCGGCCGGAACATAATGATCTTCGAAAGCCTTGACGACGGCTCGCTCTCTTTCGTCCAGGTGACGGCGGGGAAGGCCAACGTTTCCTGGAAACTTATCGACCGCATACCGCGCAGCGCCGACTAGCCGGCAGGCGGCGGCGGGGCTTCTCGGCTCGAACCGATTACTTCCCCGTTCCCAGAATGCTAAAATATATTTAACGGCCGCGCGTTTCCCGGCGGCCACGAGAGGGACAATATGAAAAGAAAAGACCTTGTAAGACACCTTGTAAGCAAAGGCTGCGTGCTTTCCCGCGAGGGCGGAAAGTATTCCGTTTTCATGAACCCGGTCACCACCAAGGAAGTCCCGGTCACCAGGCATACCGAAATAGCCGATTTTACCGTGCGCAAGATCTGCCGGGACCTGGGAGTAGACCAGCCCTGAGGCCGGGGACAAGGATCAAAGGATGAGGGATGAAGGAAAGAGGGGAGGGGGAATAAAGAGGTCTTCTCTGCCCCTGGCCTTTTATCCTTTATCCTTTATTGTTTTCGCCTGCGCCTGCGCTTCGGCGAAGCTGGACGTGATACAGGTGGGCCCCTGGTTCGCCCCGCGCGACTGGCGTAAAGTAGAGGTGTATTCCTCGCGCGGCGAGACGAGCGCCCCCTGGGGCGGGATAGCCATTATCCACAGCGAGAGGGTCAGCGCGAAGACCGGCGAGGCCGCCCTCGAGGGGCTTAAGCTGCAGGCCCGTAAAAAAGCGGCGGAGCTCGGCGCCGACGGCGTGATACTGACGGTGGACTCCGCCCCGTCCGGGCCGCAGATGGGCGTTTACCAGGAGCCGGAGATCTTCCTGAGCGCGCTGGCCATAAAATATGTCACAGAAGTCTCCACCTCCCCAGTCAAATAAGATACGCATCGCCTTCGACCGCGCGGAAGCCGTCACCTGGCGCGGCCGCGGCATCGTGATAGACCTGTTCAGGTTCTCCAACACCATCTGCGCCCTGCTGGAAAGCGGCCGCCGCGACGTGAAGGTTTACGCTACCCCGGCGCTGGCGCTCTCCGCGCGCCGCCAGGCGAAGGACGCGGACATTTTTTCCGAGATAGACCTTGGCCCCGGCGTGGACCAGTACGACAATTCCCCTTATACCGCGCTTTACGGCTCCGACCCTTCCCGCCCCGCGCTTTCGGTCACTAATTCGGGCTCGCCGGCCGCCGCCTCGCTGCTGCTGGCCGAAGAGATCCTGGTGGCCTGCTTCGCTAATTTCCCGGCCCTGGTCTCTTATTGCCTCGCCGGCCCGAGGCCCACTCTTATCGTGCCGGCCTGCCTGTTCTACGACAGCCGGCACGTCGAAGACATGATCTGCGCCCGCGCGCTGGCGGAGGAACTGGAGGGCCGGGACATGTTCGAGCAGGCCCTGCAGGAGATACACGCCAGCGGGAGGGTCCTGGATTTTATCGCCGGCAGGCCGGAAACCGGGAAGCGCGACATGGAAATGGCGCTTAAAAAAGGTTTTCTCAAGGCCGTGCCGCGGATAAAATTCAAGGCCGGCGCCGGGATAGTGGACGACGCCGCGGCGAAGAAGGATAAACGATGAAAAAGAAAAAGGCCGTGGTTCTCTTTTCCGGCGGGCTGGATTCCACCACCGCGCTCTGCTGGGCCCTTTCGAAAGGCTACGAGTGCCTCGCGGTCTCTTTTGATTACGGCCAGCGCCACTCGCGGGAAAACGCCGCCGCCCGCGCCATAGCCCGGCGTCTCGGCGTCAGGCTTTACGAAATAAAACTGGATTTCCCCTGGTTCAAGACCAGCTCGCTGGTCAACGGCGGCATGAAACTGCCCGACGTCAAGCTGTCAAAGATAGGCAGGAAGGGCGATATCCCCTCGACCTACGTGCCGGGGCGCAACCTTGTTTTCGCCTCCGCCGGTTTTTCCCTGGCCGACGCCGTCGGCGCCGCGGCCGTGGTCCTCGGGCCCAACGTGGTGGATTATTCCGGCTACCCGGACTGCCGCCCGGCTTTTTACCGCGCCCTTGAAAAAGCCGCCGCGCACGGCACCCGGAGCGGGGCCGGGGGGAAGAAGATAAAATTGCTAACGCCCCTTATCAAGCTGAGCAAAGCGGGCATCGCCCGCCTGGCGCTGAAGCTCGGGGCCCCGCTGGAGCTCACCTGGTCCTGCTACAGCGGCGGAAAAAAACCCTGCGGCCATTGCGACTCCTGCAAGCTGAGGGTCAAAGGCTTCGCGGAAGCGGGGCTGAAAGACCCCGCGCTGGACTAAGAACGCGTGAAAAACATCAAAGCGCCCGTTGCCGAGACCTTCTGCTCCATCCAGGGCGAGGGGCTTTATTGCGGGCAGCGCCAGGTTTTCCTGCGCTTCGCGGGCTGTAACCTGGCCTGCGGCTATTGCGACGAGCCGGCCGCGCTGGACGCTTCGGCCGCGGCGCCTATGACCTGCGCGGAGGCCGCGCGGGCGGTTCTAAAGCTGGCCCGCGCGAAAAAAGCTGAAAACGTTTCGCTTACTGGCGGAGAGCCGCTCCTGTACTGGCGGTTCATAAAGTCGCTCGCCCCGGCGCTGAAAAAAGCCGGGCTGACCCTCCACCTCGAGACGAACGGCGTGCTCCATAAGGAGCTTTCTAAAATCGCGGGGCTCGTCGACGTGATAGCCATGGATATAAAACTCCCTTCCTCGACGGGACAGAAAGCGCGCTGGGCGGAACACAAGAAGTTCCTCTCCTCCGCCCCGGAAAAAACCTTTATCAAAGCCGTGATCACCTCTAAAACTAAAATTACGGAGCTGAAAAAAGCCGTCGACCTGGCGGCCTCGGTCAGCCCCGGTATCCCTTTTTTTATACAGCCGGCCACGGCGCGGAAGGCCGGGGGGAAACCGCCGTCCGCTAAATTCGTGGAGGAAGCCGGCTGCTACGCCGCCTCCAGGCTGAGCCGGGTTAAAGTGCTGCCGCAGCAGCACCCGCTGTGGGGGATAAAATAGGAGGCCTTATGTCCGATGGAACTTTTCTGATAGAGTGTCCCTGCTGCAAAGCGCGCATAGAGGTGGACAGCAAGAGCGGCAAGGTGCTGCGCCAGTGGGAGAAGCCGGTGGTCAAGGAAGGCGGCGACCCGATGCAGGAAGCTATAAAAAAGATGAAAGAAGATAAGCTCCGCCTGGACAGCTACTTTACAAACGCGGGGAAATCCCTGGAGGATAAAAAGAAGGAGCTCGACGAAAAGTTCGAAAAGGAGAAGAAGCGCATAAAAGATTCGGGCGACACCTCCAGGCCGGAAACTCCCTGGGACCTGGACTAAGAACCTCTTCAGCCTGCCCCAAGGGCCCACGGCAGCGTGGGCCTGTTTTTTTTATATTTATTACCTTTAGCCTCTATTAAGAGCGGGCGCGGGGAGCTAGAATATAAGTGTGAAAATAAATATAACTTCCCAGGCCGTCCTTCTTCTCGTTCTATGCTCCCGGCTGGTTTCCGCGCAGGTAGCCTACAACCCTGCCGCCGGCGAAGCCAAAACCAGGGATTTCGAAGCTAAAATAGCCAGGACCGCGCAGGAACTCGGGATCAGCGTATATGAAGATCTTCCCGTATCCGCGGCCCGGTCCACGGCGCCGCAGGCCGCTCCCGTATATACAAAAGTAGTCCGGCCGGCGCCTTTCCGGGTCCCGGAAGTACCTAAGCCGGAGCAGCAGCCGCCGGCCGGAAACAGCATGCCCATCGGGAACGTCTGGGGCTACGCGCCGATGGCCTACCATACTATAAGCGCCCAGTTGGCCGATTCCGGCTTCTTGCCCTGGGCCGACGCCGCCCCCGGTTTCGACGAGATCTCCCGCAAAGCGGCGGCCGCGGTCAGGGATTCAAGATACGAAGCGCGTAAAGCCGGGACCTCCTCCCTTCTGCTCGAAGAGGGCTTTATAAAAGAAATGGAGGCCCTTACCGGGTCGAAGTTCCTCCCCGGGGGCGCGGTCGATTACCTCGTGGACGGGCCGGCCTCTTTCGCGCAAAAAGACCGCCTCATGAAGGAAGCGAAAAAGACCATTTACGTGGCCACCTACGCTATCTACGACGACGTTACCGGCGACGAGACCACCGGGATCCTCCTGGCCAAGAAGAAGCAGGGCGTGGATATCAAGTTCATGGTCGACAACAAGATGGCTTATGTTTTCGGCGGCAAGAACCTGAAGCGCATGGCGGCGGCCGGCATAGACGTCGTGCGCTACCAGGAGAGCCCCAGGACCCACGATTACCTGCACGTGAAAATGATCATAGTGGACGGCGAATACGCTATCGAGGGGGGGATGAATTTCGGGGACCCTTACTCCCACAAGAACCCGGACGGGTTGAAATGGCGCGATACGGACGTCCTCTACACCGGGCCGGCCGTGGCCGACTCCGTGAAGCTTTTCGCCGGGATGTGGAACTCCCAGGTCAAAGAGCCGGCCAGGCGCGTGTCCGCGGCGCCGGCCCCCCCGGCTGGGACCGGGAAGGCCCGCATTTCCGTGCTCCTGCAGAACCCGCCCAGCCTTACCCCGCCGATACTCTTGAGCATCCTGAAAGCCATCCAGGGCGGCACGGACCGCATTAATATCGAGAACGCCTATATAGTAGCCATACCGGCCCTCGTCCAGGCCCTCCTCGACGCCAGGGCGCGCGGCGTGGAAGTGAACATCCTCACCAATTCAAAGGAAAGCATAGACTCGGACGGGAAATCGTTCGCCGATACCATAATCAAGGGGATGAAAGTTTTCGCCGACGCCGGGGTCAACGTCTATCTCAAGCAGGGGCAGACCCTGCATTCCAAGTTCATGACCGTGGACGGGGTTTTCTGCAGCCTGGGCTCGTACAATCTGCACCCCAGGAGCGAGAGATACGACACGGAGCTCAATATCAGCGTCCTGGACCGCGAGTCCACGGCCAGGCTGGACTCGGTTTTCTCCGGAGATATCGCGGAGGCGAGGAAAGTAACCTCCAAAGACCTTTCCGACAAACCGGGCTGGCTTTCCGGGGTAATGGAGACCTATTTTTACCCGCAGCTCTCGCCTAAAAAATAGGAGGGAGCGGGCGGCGTACGGGAAGCCGGGGTTTTTCAGCCCCGGCTTCCCGTTTTTTATCGTGGCAAAAACACTCTAAAAAACCTAAAATATAGGACGGATGCATAAAGATTTGCAGGAAATACTCGTTTCCAGCGCGGAGCTGGACGCGGGCGTAAAAAAACTGGGAGAGCGGATCTCCAAAGATTACGCCGGCCGCTGCGTCACCTTGGTAGGCGTCCTGAAGGGCTGCGTGCTCTTCATGTCGGACCTGGCCAAGAACATCACGCTGGATACCCGCATGGATTTCATGATGCTCTCTTCGTACTCCGGCACGCATTCCACCGGCGTGGTGCGCATCCTGCTCGACCTCAAGGAGAGCATAGAGGACTGCGACGTGCTGATCGTGGAAGATATCGTGGACTCCGGCCTGACCATGGAGTACATGCTGCAGAACCTGAAGACCCGCCGCCCCAGGTCGCTCGAGATCTGCACGCTGCTGGACAAGCCCAGCCGCCGCCGGGCGCAGGTGCCCATAAAATACACCGGCTTCACCATAGAGGACAAGTTCGTGGTGGGCTACGGGCTGGACTATAACGGGATCTACAGGAACCTGCCGTACATCGGGGTCCTCAGCAAGGAAGCGATAGAAGGAAAAAAAATATGCCGCTGAAAAAAAATTTAAGGCAGCTCCTGTTCTGGTTCCTGGCGTTCACGCTTTTCGTGGCCGTCTACCAGAACATGAAAGGCGTGGAGAAGGAGCGCCAGCTCCCCTATTCCGAGTTCAAGCAGAAGCTGCGCGACAAGCAGATCACCGACGTCAGCGTGCGCCAGGACCTGATCAGCGGCAAGCTGAAAGAGGGCGACAAGACCGTCGCTTTCAAGACCATCCCGATGACCGACGCCAAGCTGATAGAGGACATGGAGGCCGCCGGCGTGACCAATTTCAAGGCCGAGGCCGACCGGGGCTGGATAGCCGGGCTTATCCTCAATGTCGGCTGGATCCTGATCTTCGTTTTCATCTGGTGGTTCCTCTTCGTCCGCCAGGCCCAGATGGGCGGCAAGCAGGCCATGGCCTTCGGAAAATCGAAAGCCAAGCAGCAGGACCTTAAGAAGCAGAAAGTCACGTTCAAGGACGTGGCCGGCTGCGACGAGACCAAGGACGAGCTCCGGGACATCGTCGACTACCTGAAGAACCCGAAGAAATACCAGACGCTCGGCGGCGAGCTGCCCAAGGGCGTGCTGCTCTACGGCTCCCCCGGCACCGGCAAGACGCTCCTGGCGCGCGCCGTGGCGGGCGAGGCCGGCGTGCCCTTCTTCACCGCCTCCGGCTCCGAGTTCGTGGAGATGTTCGTCGGCGTGGGCGCCAGCCGCGTGCGCGACCTGTTCGAGCGGGCCAAGAAGAGCGCCCCGGCCATCATTTTCCTGGACGAGCTGGACGCCGTCGGGCGGTCCCGCTTCGCCGGCATCGGCGGCGGGCACGACGAGCGCGAGCAGACCCTCAACCAGATGCTGGTGGAGCTGGACGGCTTCGAGTCCAAGGAAGGCATCATCCTGATCGGCGCCACCAACCGGCCCGACGTGCTGGACACCGCGCTGCTGCGGCCCGGCCGCTTCGACCGGCGCATCAACGTGCCGGTGCCCGATATAAAGGGCCGGCTCGAGATCCTGAACGTGCACGCGAAAAAGATCAAGCTCACGCCCGACACGGACATGTCCGTGATAGCCCGCCATACGCCCGGCTGCACCGGGGCGGACCTGTCCAATATCGTGAACGAGGCCGCTATCCTGGCCGCCAAGAAAGAGCAGAAATCGGTGGACCTGAAGGACCTGGAGGAGGCCATCGAGAAGATGCTGGCCGGCCCCCAGCGCAAGTCCCGCATAATTTCCGACAGCGAAAAAAGAGTGGTCGCTTACCACGAGGCCGGCCATACGCTGGTGGCCAAGACCCTCCCCGGCTGCGACCCGGTGCACAAGGTGACCATTATCCCGCGCGGGCCCGCGCTGGGCTACACCATGCAGATGCCGCTCGAGGACAAGTACCTCACCTCCAGGACCGAGATCCTGAACCGGGTCTGCGTGCTGCTGGGCGGCCGCGCCGCCGAGGAAATAGCCATAGGCGAGATCACCACCGGCGCCCACGACGACCTGAACAAGGTGACCAGCTTCGTGCAGAAGATGGTGATGGAATTCGGCATGAGCGAGAAGATCGGGCTGCAGTCCCTCAAAAAGGACGAGTCCGAGGTCTTCCTCGGCCGCGACATCATGCGCCAGGCCGGCTACTCCAACGAGACCGCCCGCATCGTGGACGAAGAGATCAAGCGCATCATCAGCGACAGCTATATGAAGGCCAAGGCCGCGCTCACGGGCAACCGCAAGGCGCTGGACGCCATCGCCAACCGCCTGATAGAGAACGAGGTTGTCGACGCCGCCGAGATAGATTCTTTGATGGAAGCGGCCAAGGCCGCGTAAGAACACAGGGGGACGCGAAGGATGTACCTGCAGTACGCTAAAAACCTGGCCGATATCGCGGTGGTATACTATATCGTATACCGCCTGATATTGCTGCTCAAGGGCACGCGCGCCATGCAGGTTATCTGGGGCGTTTTCATCCTGGCCGTCATCACCGCCGTGGCCAAGTACCTGAACCTTTCCGCCACCGTCTGGCTGATGCAGCAGTTCTGGCTGGCCGGCATGTTCCTTCTTATCGTGGTCTTCCAGCCCGAGATCCGGTTCGCGCTCGCCAATATCGGCTCTAACCCGCTGGGCCGGGTGATGGTCTCCCAGGAGTACCGCTTTATAGGCGAAATGATGGAGGCCGTGCGCGCGGCCGCCGCCGAGAAAATGGGGATGCTGATAGTGCTGGAGCAGGACATGGCGCTGCGCGACATCGTGGAGACGGGGGTGCGCATAAACGGCGAGGTCTCCAAGGAGATGCTGCTGACGGTCTTCCATATAAACACCCTGCTGCACGACGGCGCGGCCGTGATAGCCAATAACAGGCTGGTCGCGGCCGGCTGCATATTGCCGCTGACGGAGCAGCAGGAACTTTCCAAAATTCTCGGCATGAGGCACCGCGCCGCGCTGGGCCTGAGCGAAGTGGCGGACGCGATCATAATCATAGTTTCCGAGGAGACCGGGACGCTGTCGGTGGCCCGCAACGGGAAGCTCCAGCAGGCCGTAGATCCGAAGGACCTCGAGGCCATGCTGTACCAGCTCTACCGCTCTAAAGCCGAGAAGACCCTGCTCAGGAAAGCCCCGCGCCCGGAGGCCCAGGCCGCTCCTCACGCGGCGCCGCCGCCGCAGGCCTGAACCGTATGAATATCCAGGAACTTTTTACCCGCAACTGGCAGATAAAACTGCTCTCCCTCATCATAGCCCTGCTTATCTGGTATTTTATAACGGGCGGCGCATAAAAGGAAAATAAGCCTATGGCCTCTGTATCCGTTTACGCGCACAGGGGGGGAATGCTTAAAGCCCCGGAAAACACCGTGGCGGCTTTCAAACAGGCTTTTTCCGACGGGGCGGACGCCGTGGAGTGCGACATCCGCCGCACCGCCGACGGGCAGTTCGTGGCCTTCCACGACGCCGGCGCCGGCAGGGTCTGCGGCCGGGACTGGAAGATCTCGGGCACCTCGTGGCCGCATTTAAAAAGCCTGCGCGTGCTCGGGAAAGAGCCCATCCCGCACCTGGACGATATCCTGAACCTTATGATACTGCACCCGGGCATGGAATTTTATTTCGAGATGGCGCTCGAAAAAGAAGCCGACGCCTCGGACCTGGCCCTGCAGATAAAAAGGGCGGGCGTGCAAAGCCGCGCCTTCCTGCTCGCCTATTCCTGCCGGAGCGGCTTCCTGGCGGCCGCGCGCGCGGCCGTGCCCGGGATCGGCCTGGCGGTCATGCCTCTTTTCCCCTCCGGCATGCTTGCCACCGCCGTGAAAGCGGGCGCTTCGAAGGTCTGCGCCGGGTGGATCGACTGGCCGCTTACGAAGCAGATCTTCTACGCCGGCGCTTCGGCTTTCGATTTTAAAAAGCAGGCGGAAGAGGCGGCCCTGGCCGGCGTGGAGATCTCCGCGGGGATAGCCAACCACCCGCGCGACGTGCGCCGACTTCTGGACCTGGGCGCCAAAGCCGTGTGGACGGACGACGTGGCGATGGCGGCTAAATATGTATAAAAAAATACTCCTGGTCGACGACGACAAGCTGGTGCTGAACTCCACCCGGCGCTACCTCGAGGACCGCGGCTTCGCCGTAGCGGCGGCGGACAACGGGGCCGAGGCGGTGGCCCTGGCGCGCGAGTCGCGGCCGGACCTGGTAATAACCGACGCGCAGATGAAGGGCCTGGACGGCTTCGCGCTCTGCAAGGCCTTAAAGGAGACAGAGGGCTTTACCGGGGTCCCGGTCATAATAATCTCCGGCAGCAAGATCAGCGAGGAAGATATCCTGGCCGGCTATAACAAGGGCGCCGACGATTATATCCTTAAACCTTTTTCCTTCCCCGTCCTGCTGGCCAAGGTGAAAGCGGTCATGAAGCGCTACGAGGGCGTGGCCGAGAAAACGGAGAAGATAAAGAAGCTCGGGATGGTGATAGACCCTTCGGGGCGGACCGTGACCATCAAGAACTCCGTGATAAACCTTACCCGCAAGGAGTTCGACCTGCTGATGGCCCTGATAACCGAGGAGGGCCGGCTGCTGGGCATCCCGCACCTGCTGGAGACGGTCTGGGGCTACGACCCGGCCAGTTACAACGACCCGCATACCGTGGGGGTTCATGTCTCCTCCCTCCGCAAAAAACTTGGCGCCGAAATAGGTTCGCACATCACCAGCGTGACCGGCCACGGCTATAAATTCGAATAACAGGTTCGGGCGGCACGGCAACCGGGACGCAAAACGCGTTCGGCCACACCGTGGCCTCACTCCTCCTCCGTCCTCGGCGCTACGCAAGCCTCGTCCTACGGAAGGTTTTGCTTACCCGGTCGCCGCACCGCCCTCCACGCAACTTTTACACGTGGAGTATCCAAAGTTACATTTGACCGAAATTTGATAATTTTTTGGTTTTTACCGTAATCCCCTCTGATAGAGTATTAGCGTGGAAGGGAGGGGTTATGAAAACGCCAGATTCGGCCTTAAAAATAACTTTCGCAGCCGCCTTCGGACTGATCCTCGGCGCCCCCCATAACTCCTTCGCGGAAGACGCTTACAAGAAAATGGCGAACGACTTCGCCAAGTACTCCGCCGACAAAAACGTCAAGAACGTCACCGTGGTCGGCTTCTCGCGCAAGGCCCGCACCTCCCGCGAGGAGAGCGAATATTTCTCGGAGAAGCTTATCTCCTGCCTGGTGGCCTCCGGCAAGGTAAACCTGCTCGAGCGGTCGCAGCTGGACAAAGTCCTTGAGGAGCGCAGCCTCTCGGCCTCGGGGGTGGCGGAGGAGGGCGCGGACGGCGGCAGGAGGAAGATCGACCCGAGCAACGCCATAATCGTGGGGACCATCTTCGGCACGAAGGAACACCTTAAAATAATAGCCAAGATGATAGACCCGGTCACGGGCGCGGTGCTGCATACCGTCGAAGGCCAGACCGAAAGGCAGTGGGAGATACTGCCGGAGCGGCCCGATTTCGAATTCGAGGTGCCGGACCTGAGGATGGTGGCGGCCATGTTCAGCGACGAGGAGCCGGAGTTCAAACCGGAGCTGTCCAATTTCCGCGACGCGCCCGCCAGCCTCAGCACCGACAGCTGCAATACCCGCCGCGCGCGCCTGGCTTCGATGCAGACGGCGGCCCTGGACGCCAAGGCGAAGTACTGGGCGCTGCAGATGCGCGACCCCGACTTTAAAAGCAGGAAGCTCACCCGCAACCCCGGCGGGGAAATAAAGAATAACGAGGACAGGAAGAAATTCTACGCCCTGCTCCAGGCCTATCACCGCTCCCCGGAGCTCCCCAGGCTTTCGGTGCCCGAGATGAACGCCGTGATAACGATCATGGACGAGGAAGGCAAGATCTCGGACGAATGCGGGCTGCACTAAGCGGAGGAAAGAAAAGCGCGCGGCGGGCCGGCGAGCGGCGAAGAAGGCCGGCGGCGGCCGCCTTCAGCGGCCGAGAACTTTCTCCATCAGGTTCCTGATCTCGTCTATCCCGAAGGGCTTTATCAGGAAGCCCTCCAGCTCCACGCCGGGGACTATTGGCGTCGTTATGTTGGAGACCGAGCCGGTGATGGCGATGATCTTCATGGCCGGGAGCAGGTCGCGGATCCTTTTGATGACCTCCTCCCCGCGCATATCCGGCATTTTCAGGTCGCAGATGACCGCGTCGAAATCTTTCTGCCTCAGCAGGGCGAGCGCGGCGGCACCGTTGTCCGTCTCGCTTATTTCCCAGCCGCGGCTGGCGAGCGCCCGCCGCACGTAATTGCGGACCAGGTCCTCGTCGTCTATTATCAGGACTCTTTTCCCCATAGCTTCAGACCGGCAGGCTCAGGGTGAAGGTGGCGCCGCCGTCGGGGCGGTTGTACGCCTTTATCGTGCCGTTATGCCTGTTTATTATGCCCAGGCAGACCGAAAGCCCCAGGCCCGTGCCTTTCCCTACCGGCTTGGTGGTGAAGAAAGGGTCGAAAACGCTCGCAAGTATTTCAGGCTTTATCCCTGTCCCCGTATCGGAGACCGTGGTCATTATCAGCTCCCGGCCCGACGGGTCTTTCAGGAGGCTGGTCCCCACGGAAAGCTCGCCGCCTTCGGGCATGGCGTCGCGCGCGTTCGTGAACAGGTTCAGGAAAACCTGCATCAGCTGCTGGTAGTCGCCGTTCACCATGGGCAGGCCCTGCGCGAACTGCCTGGTTATCCGCACGCTCTTGAGTTCCATCTGGCGCGCGCAGAGGGTCAGGGTCTCCTCTATGACTTCGTTCAGGTTCACCGGCTCCATGCGCGTCTTTTCCTGCCGGGCGAAGGACAGCAGGGAGACGATGATCTTCTTGCAGCGGAAGACGGCTTTCTCTATATCTTTCAGGTCCGTGAAATTCTGGCTGTCGGGCTTGGTATTTTCCAGCACGAGCTGGGTAAGGCCGAGTATGCCGGAGAGCGGGTTGTTTATTTCGTGAGCGAGCCCGCCGGCCAGCTGGCCGAGCGCGGACATCTTTTCCGCCTGGATCAGCTGCGACTGGGTGTCCTGAAGCTGGCGGTAGAGGTTGGAGTTCCTGAGAGCCAGGTTCACCAGCGAGCCGAAGATCTTCGCCCTTTGCAGGTCGTCCTCGGTGAAATATTCGCCCTCCCGCGTGCGGTTTATGCTTATCAGCCCCGAGGGCTTGTTCTCCTCCATCAGCGGCAGGAAGAGCGCGCATTTTATCTCGCTTATGCCTGGCAGGTCGGCGAAGGACTTGTCCCTGGCCGGCTCGTCGACGAGTATGACGGACTTCGTTTCCCCGCCCAGGCGCCCCATCATCCTGTCGCAGAGGCCGAGCCTCGAGTTCAGGCGCGCTTCGTCCTCCAGGCCTTCCGAGACCGCCACCTTCAGGCGCCCGCCTTTATCCGGCAGCACCAAAAGCGACTCCTCCGCTTTAAGTATCCGCGTTACGGAGTCGATGGTGACGCGCAGCAGCTCTTCCGGCTTGATGGTGGAGAAAATGGCCTTTGTAATATCGTTGAACTTGCGCTTCTCGAGCGCTTTCCCGACCACGGCCAGCAGCTCCTTGTTCTCGAAAGGTTTATGCAGGTAGTCGAAGGCGCCCTTGCGCATGCTCTGGATGGCCGTGCTCATGGTCCCGTGCCCGGTGGCGATTATGACCTCCAGCTCCGGGTCTATTTTTTTCATCTCGCCCAGGGCGGTGATCCCGTCCATGCCGGGCATCTGGATGTCCGTGATCACCAGGTCGAATTTTTCCGCGGCTATTTTCTTCACCGCCTGCTCTCCGTCGTAGACCACCGAGACCGCGTAGCCGTGCAGCTGCAGCGAGGCGGAGATCATCTCGGCTATCTGCGGTTCGTCGTCCACCACGAGGATGCTGGCTTTATTGGTCATAGGTTAGAATAATTGTATAAAATTAGCCCCGCGGCAAAGCCGGCCCCTGCCCCCGGCAATTAAAAAGCCCCCTGCGGGGCTTTTTAATCCGAACCTGGCCGACCGCGCTATCGTGCGTGGCCGCGGACGTAAATTCGGGGTGGACTACGCGATCCTGCGCTTCTTCCCGGACACAAAGAACTTTTTGCGAAGTAAAAAATTCGGGGTGGACTACGCTATCCTGCGTTTCTGTCCGGACACAAAGAATATTTTTCTAAGAAAAAAATTCGGAGCTTCACTATCAAAGTTCGAGGATACTTCGCGCAACATCCAGCGGAAACACTGTAAATACCTCTTTCGATCTGTTTTAGCGAAGGAGTCCCGAGCTTATCCGCGAGATGTCGTCGCAGGCGTGGCCACGAAGCGCGGCCCCGCACTGCTCCTTGCCGCGAGAAGGCGGGTTCGCAGGGCGGCGGCACTAACGCGCCTTGCACCTGCTCCCAAGGTAGGCTGCATCTTATTGCAACCTCCTATGCGCGGCCTGCTGGCCGCTCCCGTCCGCCTTCGGCGTCCGTACAAATCAGAAATTATTCCCCGCGCGCACTGCAAAGAACTGAGTTTATTATATACAGATTTTGCCCGCGCCCGCCAGCGTATTCTGCTGAATACGCTCGCGGCGCGGGCCTGTTCCTGATAATGTTGAACAGCATTTATGCCGGTGGCCCCGTAATTATAAAAAAACCACCCCGGCGTCCGCTGCTGCGGCCGCCGCGGTGGTCTTTTCTGTAATTGCTTTGTAGCCACCGGCAGGGAGCAGAAACCGCAAAGATCATAAGGTAGGACCAGGCCGGCAGCGGCTTGCCGCGAGATGGCCGCCGCCTCCGGCCTGGCCCGCCTTATAATATTCCCACCCATTCATGATACAGCATAATGACCCTCCCCCAAATTAAATTAAAAATGCCAGAAAATCGCTTTTTCATCGCGACACTACGCTGTCGGGATGGTCTGCTATACTTTTTATAAGGATATCCATTGACTGCGAATAGCAAAAGCACTAAAATAAGGACTAATAGGGATTAGCGGGGATTCACCGAATCAGGAGCTTTTAATGGATGATATCGCAAAATATCTGACTGTTCGTCAGGTATCTAAAAAACTTGGCATTACCGAGGAGTGGGTAAGGGATTTGATTGCAAAAAAAGAGATTAAAGCTGTAAAGATAGGGCAATGGAAGATAAGCCCTACTGCTCTGGCTCAATTTATAAAGTCTCGATCTAACGGATAGGGGTAAAGAGAATAGTTTCGTGCAATCTTCCAGTAAGGGTGTAAACATGAAATGTAATAATTGTCAAAAAGAAATCGAAGAAAATTCCACATCCTGTATACATTGTGGCAGAAAAAGCGAACCGCTCTCGCAGGGCACCACCACGATGTCTTTTCAGGACCGCATGCGCAGAGGGACCTCGCTTACTCCACCAGCCCGCCGCAAACATTTATTTACGGCAACCAATGTGAAAATAGGCTGGTCGGTTTGGTGGCCAGTTTTCATTTTCAACGTGCTGTTTAATATGGTATTCAAGACTGTATTTTCTGGCACGCACAAAATTTTTGAAATTCTAGTTTTGGTCTTCGCCTATATAGTTTTCTTTGCCTTTCTTAATCGTATTGTGAAGGGTACGGTTTTTAGGTACTATAAAATTGAATTGAAGGGTTTTATTGCCTGGCCCGTCATTCTGAGTGCGATTTGCGTAATATTGCCAGTCGCTATATTTAAGATAATACCACTCCCTCCTGAACCTTCCTTGCCTGCGGCTTCTAGCATAGCAGGTATTTTTTTAATAACCATGTGGTTCCTGCTGCTTTTCGCGAGTTGCGGATGGGCAATCCGCAAATATTTAGTTAAAGAGCAAATACATGAGTCTAAAGTGGAAGGAGAATAAAAACTATGAGTTCAAACTTTTTAGAACAGTTAGCCAGTGAGTGGTACGCCTATAAGGGTTATTTTGTTCGGCAAAATGTGCTTGTAGGTAAAAGAGCGCGAGGTGGCTATGAGTGCGAGTTGGATGTTGTGGCTTTTAACCCTGAAACAAAGCACCTCGTCCATATGGAACCCTCAATGGATTGTTATAGTTGGGGAAAGAGAGAAGCACGGTATCAGAAGAAATTCCAGGCCGGCAAAAAATATATCCCGGCATTGTTTCGAGGAACCACATTGCCAACCGAAATAGAACAGATTGCTCTCTTTGAGTATGCCTCAAGTAAGCAACATGAAACGGTCGGCGGTGGGAAAGTTAAATTAGTCAGGGAGTTTATCAAGGAGATTAAAGAGGATTTAGGCAGTAAGATGATCAACAATAACGCCGTCTCGGAGCATATGCCGTTATTGAGGATGATTCAGTTTATGTGTCATTACAACAAATTTATCTATCCACAGCAGACCAGTGAGATTAATGAACCCCCAAGGGTGCATGCCGGTCAGATTAAGACGCATTCGGATAGAAAGAATAAGCAGATGTGTGACCTTCGAGAGGCCATAGGTTTAAAAACATTTGTTGATTTTTATCAGTGCTTGAAAAATGGATCGCGTAAAGAGGCTATTAGTCTCTTGATGGAAAAGGGTTATACGAAGAATTCAATCCAAACAAAATGGGGCGCAGGAAGAAATATCTTCAATCATAAATGGGAAATGCCAGTCCTTGAATATATTTGCGCCTCAAAAAGGGTGGATGGAACTACGAGGGCAAAAGCCAGAGAGTTCTTGCTTAATGAAAAAAAACAGGAGGCGGCTAGCGTATGAAAGCAATTGCTTTAACTCTTCTGATTGGCCTGCCTTCTATAGCCTTTGCACAGGCTAAGTCCTCGGATTCTATAAAAGCTAATACTGTGGTGTCATCAGATACGCAACGGTGCTCAAATATATCTCTGCCGCTAGCTTTGGATAGGGTAAGTACAATGAACCGGATGGCAATAGCCAATGGGGATATCGCTAAGAACTACTTCGAACAGCCTGAAAATAAAGAGTGCTTGTATTCGGTAAAATGGATGATTCCAATACAAAAGATGGCAAACGGATATTTGCTCGATGTTAATCCGGATTCGCTGACCCCGGCTGAAACAGGGATACATCAGTTTGCGTTTCTGTATACAGGTGAAAACTTCAAGTCAAACCAATCTCTTACTGACTATTCTCCCCAGGTCGTATATGCCGGAATTTATAAATACACTTCATTAGACGGGTTTGATCAGGAGGTGCACGCTTTTAAATTTCCAAATTCAGAGAAAGCACGGAGCGTGAAAAAGGTTGCAGCGAAACATCCGGCAAAGGGTAAGTAAGAGAAAAGAGCAATTCCCATGAGGCATATAGATGATTGACTACGAAAAACTCCTTACAGAACATCAACTGTGGCCATTGGAAACATGGAGTTCTTTTGACTTCACGCACCAGGAACCAAGTAGTCCAGAAGCAAGAAAAAGCCAAATTGAAATACTTAGGAAGGTTCTCCCTAAAGGGCATGGCTTATACGTGTATTTTAAAAAAGATGGAGAATGCCTCTATATTGGGAAAGCGTCTCCGCTATTCAATAGGCTGAAAAGTCATTATTACGAGGCATTCAAAAAAGTTCCAGGAGACACGAAAAGCAATAAATGGCACAGGTTCTTTTCTTCTAACTTGGGACATTTAGTGATTTATTGGAAAGAAGTCAAAGTGGAAACGGATCGGCAAATCTTCGAGTTGGCTTTAACAGAAGTTCTCAAGCCTGCTTTTAAAAACTTCCGATAATTTAATTATCGGAAAACACATTGCGGACGAAAGGTTGGTTGCGGCTTATAACAGCGAAGATTGATGCGCGCGGGGAATAATTTCTGATTTGTACGGACGCCGAAGGCGGACGGGAGCGGCCAGCAGGCCGCGCATAGGAGGTTGCAATAAGATGCAGCCTACCTTGGGAGCAGGTGCAAGGCGCGTTAGTGCCGCCGCCCTGCGAACCCGCCTTCTCGCGGCAAGGAGCAGTGCGGGGCCGCGCTTCGTGGCCACGCCTGCGACGACATCTCGCGGATAAGCTCGGGACTCCTTCGCTAAAACAGATCGAAAGCGGTATTTATAATGATTCCTCGGGATGTTGCGCGAAGTAGCCTCGAACTTTGATGGTGAAGCTCCGAACTTTTTGACTTTTGAAAAAATCGGAATTAAAATTTAAATTTTCTGCGCGCGCAGAATTAAAATTAAATATAAATTCCCAAGGTTTTTTAAACTCGACGGAAAGCCGCCGCCTGCCCCTACGGAAGTTTCAGGGCTGGCGCCCTGAGGAAACGCAGAGCGTTTCCCGAACCGATCTTCTTCTTTATCGCCGCATGTAAGGCCGTCTTAGCTTTGGTAAGCAAAGCCGGCCTTACGCGCGGCGGAGAGTTGCGGAGTTAGCCCTTAATGCCGGTTCCGCCCTGCTGGGCCAAACCGGCATTAAGCGCAAGGTATGGGAGGTCTTATGCAGAACCAAGACATGCGGTATTTTCTTTACGCCAGAAAGTCCACGGACGAACCTGACAGGCAAATCCTATCCATAGAGGGGCAGCTCGCGGAACTCCGCGAATACGCCAAGAAAGAGAACCTCATAATTGTAAAAGAGTTCATTGAGAGCAAGACCGCCAAGGAGCCGGGTCGAGAAATCTTCAATGACATGATAGCCTCTATCGAGGATGGCAAGGCGCAGGGCATAATCGCCTGGCACCCGGACCGCCTAGCTAGGAATAGTATCGACGGCGGGCGCATTATATACTTGGTGGACACCACCAAGATAACGGCCTTGAAGTTTCCGACCTTTTGGTTTGACCCTACACCGCAGGGAAAGTTCATGCTTTCAATAGCGTTCGGCCAGTCCAAATACTACGTTGATAACCTGTCGGAAAATATTCGGCGGGGCTTTCGCCAAAAACTCCGCAATGGTATTTGGCCCTGTTGCGCCCCGCTCGGCTACCTGAACGACAAGAACACCAAGACGATCTATCCGGATAAAGACCGGGCGGTCTTTATCCGGAAAACCTTTGAACTGTATTCGTCAGGAGACTACCCGTTGGCCGAAATTCGCCGCATAATGAATGAGGTTGGCCTGAAAGGGCGGCACACCGCCCTTTCAGTGGGCAACTATCAGTATATGCTCAAGAACCCCGTCTACTACGGGCTTATAAGGTATAAGGGCGAGCTCTACGAGGGCAAGCACGAGGCGATCATAACTAAAGACCTGTTCGACCGTTGCCAGGCCGTAATGCTCCGTAAAAGCAAGCCCAAGGGGCCAAGGTTGAAGCCGTACACCTACCGGGGAGTATTCCACTGCCAGGAGTGCGATTGCTTCATCACCACGGAAACCCAGAAAGAACACAACTACCTGCGCTGTACCAAGCGCAAGGGGCCTTGTGCTGAGCCCTACGTTCGTGAAGAGGAAATAACGGAGCAGATAAAAGGTGAATTAAAATCGGTTTCCTTACCCCCGGCCCTGGCCGCCGGGCTCATCCTTATGGCGGAGAAGGAACGAGCCGCGTCGGCCCAGGCCGGGGAGAGTGCCCGGCAAAAGCTGCGAGTTAATTTGGTTATCCTTACAGACCAATTGGGCAAGTTGCTGGACTTGGTACTGCAAGGCCACCTTACGCAGTCTGTTCCGTCCCAGCTACCCGAGGCCGTAAAACAGACAGTAATTCCCACCTAATCGAGGCCGCATTGGCGGCATCTATTCCCAGTTAACCGAGGCCGGTATTGCCAGGGTCATTCCCAGCAAACCGAGGCCGGTTTAACCGGTTCTAATCCCACCAAACCGAATCCTGCAAACGGGGTCCTGTTCCCATGTAACCGGACCCCTGTCGGAAAGCGTTAGACTATCCTCCATACACACCACAGGAGGATGAAATGACGCGTACAACCAGGAGGCGGCTGATGGACCGGAAAATAGTGGAATTGCTGATGAGCGGCGCATCTGTAATGGATATCGTCGCAAGCCTTAAAGTCGGCAAGGGCCGGATAAAGAAGCTGCGCGATAAAGCAAAGGCCGGCGGCTATCTGCCTCCGGAAGGCCGCGGCGCCGGCCCTGTAGCCCTGCCAGCCTATCCAGCGGCCGTATTCCCCGATAACGAGGACCGGCGCAGCGGACGGCAGTCTGCCGAGCACCAGAAGCTTGAAGCCATCCGCGGCTGGATCGAAGGGCGCCTAGAGGCCGGGTGGGACCCGATAACGGTTTACGAGGAGTTGCCCAAAGAAGTGCTGGCCGAGGTAAGCCGGTCCAGTTTCTACCGTTATCTTGCGCGCAGCGGCATAGCCAGCGTAGAAGGCGAGGGGCGTGTAATTCCGGAAATAGCGCATGACCCCGGCGAAGCGCTGATCCTGGACTGGGGCAAGCTGTGCCATGTTCCGGACCCGGTAAGCGGCCGTAAACGCATAGCGTGGGCCTTTATCGGCGTGATGGGTTATTCGCGGCGGCGGCTGGTGCGCCTAGTGTGGCGTATGGACGTGGAAACCACGCTGCGCGCCGTCGAGAGCATGTTCCGGGAGCTGGGCGGGGTACCGCGGAAGATCACGATAGATAACCCGAAGTGTATAGCGTTGACCGCGAGCCTTTACGAGCCACTGCTGAACCCTGTGGCGGAGCGATTTGCGGGGCATTACGGATTTTTCTGGGAGTGCCTGCCGCCGCGGGAGCCGCAGATGAAGGGGCACGTCGAGAAGCAGGTGCCGTATATGCGGCGGCTGCGGCAGTCGCGTGACGGGGCCTGGGAAAGCATTGAGGCTGAAGAGGCGCACCTGCGCGGCAAAGTAGAGTTGGCCAATGGCAAGCCGCACGGGACCACGCGGCGGCGGCCGGCGGAGGTCTGGGAGACCGAAGAGAAATCGGCTATGAAGCGATTACCGGCGCTTGAATACGCCATGGAGCAGTACAGCGAAGGGTTGGTACGGCGTGACGGCTATGTGCGTTTTGATAGCCGGTATTACGCGGTGGGCGCGGGGCTGACAGGCAAGATGGTGACGATAATCGCCGACGCCAAGCAGGTGACTATTTACCGGGAGTCGCAGTTGCTGGAGGTGTATGAGCGCAGCCGGGACCCGCGGCAGATGAAAGTGGCGAAGCGGCACCATCTTAAGCCTTGGGAGCAAAGCCTAGGGGAAAGCGGGTTTTACGTCGAGCGCGCTGGCCGGCTGGGCCCCAATGTCAGCCAATGGGTGGAGGAAGTTTTAAAGCAGGGGCAGGGCTTCGTGGATACGCGCAAGGTGTGGGGCGTGCTGAGCCTGGACAAGCGGTACGCGGCCGCTGAGATAAACCAGGCCTGCGGGCAAGCGCTGGCGCTTAGGAGTACGAGCTACCGGGTAGTGGAGCGCTTTTTGGAGAACGCGAAATACGCTGCGGCGCAGGGCGTGGCGCTGCCACCGATCCAGCCGACGGTCAGCGGGCATAAGTATGCGCGAAGCATAGCCGAGTATAAAGATTTGCTGCCCGGCATAGGGCTGCATAAGGAGGAAGGACACGCATGAAAGTAGAAACCATAAAGACACAGTTGAAGTCGCTGCACTTATCGGCGGCGGCGAAGGAAGTTGAGGAGGTGTTGGCGGAGCACGGCAGTGCGATGGACTTAAGCTGGCTGGCTGAGCTGCTTGAGCGCGAGCTGGACGCGCGGCGGGAGCTTGCTATAGCGCGCCGCATCGAGAACGCGGATTTCCCCGAGATAAAAGCCCTGGAGGGCTTTGACTGGGGCTTCAACCGCAAGCTGGATAAGGCGGCGGTCGAAGAACTATCCGACTTGGAGTTCATCAAGCGGCGCGGGATAGCGCTGTTCCTTGGGCAGACAGGCACGGGGAAGACGCACCTGGCGTTAGGGCTGGGACTGAAAGCTGCCAAGGAAGGACTGCGTGTTTACTGCGCGAGCGTTAAGAAACTGATAGCCGAAATAGAATTCGCGCGGGCCCGCGGCAGCCTGGCCGGCTTATTCCGGCGCATCCTGTCGGCACAGCTGTGGATAATAGACGATTGGGGTGTGGTGTCGATGAAGCGAGAGGTATCGGAGGAAGTGTTCGACTTACTGGACCGGCGCAAACAGAATTCGGCGATGATCCTGACATCCAACCGGGACATAAGTGAATGGGGCGAAGTGTTTGCAGACCCAGTGCTGGCCAACGCGGCGATAGACCGGATGTTCGAGGCGGCCAAGGTAGTGGTCTTCGAGGGCAAGAGTTACAGACTGAAGGACCGAATAGTTTTACCGGACCTGCGTCTGGATCCGGTGCCGCCGAAACAGCGGACGGCAGAACAAGAAAGGAGTACTGGACGGAGGCCCGCAGAAAGCGAGGCAAAGTTGCAAAGGCGGAAATAAGAAAATGCTAGAGTAAAACAGATTCGGAAAAGCGGCCTCGGTTACATGGGACTGGGGCGGCCTCAATTAGGTGGGACGTGACACGCAGTCCGAGTACGCTGAGCGTAAAGCCCAATTGGTCAATGATAAAAAGGAAATTGAAAACAAACTCGCAGCTTTTGCCCGGCAGGGAGACAATCGGTTCGAACCGGAAATAGAACTATACCGCGAGGCGGTTCACGTCGGAGAACTGGCGGAGAGCGGAAAAGCGGAGGAAAACAGGGAAAAGTTGAAAAAGATCGGTTCGAACTTCCGTATAGGCAGGCGGCGGGTAAATATTCGGTAAACCCGTCTCTCTGCTGTATTAAGCAACGCAAAGCTCCTGTCGGAAATCCCGGCTGAGCGGGTAAAGGAAGATATCTTTTGCCGGCAGCGGGTGCAGACGGAGATGGTCCAGT
>JAJZPF010000041.1 GCA_021811315.1 bacterium | reverse complement strand
AAAAAGAATCACCGACTTTGCCGTTTTTCCTCAATCCATATATTTGAGCCTGTTTTTTCACCGTTTTGGTGAAAGTCCAATATGCGCTTTCTCGACGCAGGTTCAAAAATTACGTGAACTTCTGGGATACCGCTAAAATCATGATTTTTCATAACTGTAAGCCCCGATTCCATCCGGCACCGCTAAAGGGAGGTAACCAGCCTTCGCTACCGCGGCGCAAGCGGATTCCTGATAAGGGTGACCAAAGTGCGCCACAGATGCCCCGGGTCGCCATGGAACCGCTTATCGGCAAGGGCCTGGAAGCGCATAAGGTCGGCCATAGAGAGATTTCCGGTCTGCCTCGGCTCATAAGGCCTGTTGGGGACCAGGGAGCACCAGTTGGACCAATCCGTATCGGGCCTGTCGAATTCTTTGAAATATTTATCGAATAGCGGGGTCCCCGGGAAAGGGATCATGACCACGAATGAAACGAGGTCGGATTTAAGCTTTTTGGCGAAGGCTATGGTCTCCAGGATGGTTTCTTCCGTGTCCCCCTCGTTCCCTATGATGAAAGAATTTGAGTACAGGACCCCGTGCTTGCGCAGCTTGAAGCAGCATTCCTCGGCCATCGCAAGAGTCGTTCCTTTTTTCATCAAATTAAGTATGCGCTGGCTGCCCGTCTCTATCCCCAGCACGACCTGCCGGCAGCCGGCCCGCTTCATTTTCAGGATGAGGGCCTCGTCCAGCAGCGTATTGACGCGGCCCATTATATCCCAGGTAATATTCAGCTTCCGCCCGATCATCAGGTCGCAGATAGCGGCGGCCCGCGCCGGGTTCGCGGTAAAACAATCGTCGTAGATCTTGAAATGCCTGAGGCCGTGCTCCTTCACGAGGCTTTCCATCTCCCCGACGACATTCTCCGGGCCGCGCGGGCGGAATCTCCGCCCCATGCAGATATTCGCGCAGAAAGTGCACTGCCCGGGACAGCCCCGGCTGGAAAGAAGAGTGGTGCTTTTTTTGCCGCCGAAAAACCAGCGGTTAGGATAATACAGTTTTATATCCACCAGGTCGCGCGCCGGGCGGGGCAGGGTATCCAGGTCCCCTATAAGCTCAGGGCGCGGGTTCTCTTTGTATTTCCAGGCCTCCAGGAAGGCGGCGCCGGGTATTTTATTAAAATCGACTTTTCCCGCGGAGTCAAATTCGCCTGCTATGGCCAGCAGCGGAATCTCGCCTTCACCGAGTATCACGGCGTCAAGGCCCGGCACGCCCAACAAAGTCGAGCGCGGCAGCGCATTGGCATGCGGCCCGCCCATGATCACGAGGCAGTCAAAGCGCTTCCTGGCTTCAAGGGCCATTTCCCTGGCCATTGTAAAATTAGGGGTTACCGAAGTAATACCGACGAGGTCGGGCCCGAATTCCGCCACTTCCTTCCACATCTGCTCCGGCTTCATCCCGCGGGGTTCGGGATCGAATATTTTTACCTTATGGCCGGCCCGGCGGGCATAAGCCGCCAGGTAGGCCAGGCCCAGCGGGATACTGTAACTGTTTATTACGCGGAGTATCCACAGGGGCAGCGGCGGAGAGGGCGGATTTATAAGGGCGATCTTCATGGAATTATTTTTCCACGTGAACAGGGCAAAATGGAGATATCAGGGATACGCCGGGGGCCCGAACCCACCACCCTGGCAGGTGGTGGGGTAAGCAGGGGGCGGCTTTTACTTGCCACCCATCATGCCGCCGAACAGGGATACGACGGCGGCGCCGGCGAGCAGCATCATAGGAGTAGTGGACAGGGCTTCCGCGGGGTTGCCGAGCATGGCGACCAGCGCCCCGGCTCCGGCTAGCGCGCCGCCCAGGGTATAGATAGCGCCCATCATCGACTGGCCATGGGACATGATCTGTATGCCGATCACGACAGCCGCCACGGCGAGCGCCGCGGCGATGCCGCACAGAATCATACCAAGGCTGTACAGCCAGCCG
Organism: bacterium; assembly: GCA_021811315.1. GTDB lineage: Bacteria > Elusimicrobiota > Elusimicrobia > Elusimicrobiales > UBA9959 > UBA9959. Next base: position 10,375 of record JAJZPF010000041.1, on the reverse strand, counting down.
CCGGCTCCGACGAAAACAGCGGCCGCCTTTCCCGCGTTTATCAGCGCCGCGCCGGCTACGGCCAGGCCGACCGACAGGATTATAAGCCCCATGGCCTTCTCAGGCAGCCCTTTCCAGGGGCTGTCGTCGGTCGGGGGATTGGCGGGAGGGACGACAGGCTCGGCCGCTGTACCGCCGCCGCCGCCGCCGCCGCTGGCCCCGCCGTTATCGAGCGAAGGAGAAGTCATCACGCCCGCGCCGCCGTCGCCGAGGCCGGCCCCGCCGGCCCCCGCGTCGCCTTCGGCGGTCGCGCCGGTCCACGCCTTATCCTGCGTGGAACGCGCCGAATCCACGTTCGTTCCGGAATAGGTTTTCTGCATTGCTTTCAGGCCCTTGGCCTGGTTTAAGGATTTCGGGCCGTACGTTCCGCCCTTTCCGCCCTTAGCTCCGGAGAACACGGGCCGCGCCGAACCCTTCATGGCCAGCATCTTGCCCTTGCGGGAATCGAACTTGGGCATGCCGGAGAAGCCGGCGCCTATGCCGGAGGTGAAGCCGGTCTTTGCGCCCATCGACCCCTGGTTGAACTTGTTGCCGAAGCCGCCCGCGCCGGAGAACTTGCTCGAGCCCCCGCCGAGAGAACTGGTAAGGGACCCCATGGAGCCGCCCTGCAGCTTTCCCATCATGTCGCCGGCGCCGTTCCCCTGGTCGGCGGCGGGCTGTTCCGGGTTCTGCGCGGTGGCGTCCGCTTCGGCGGCCTTGTCGGCGGCGGCCTTGTCGGCCGCGGCTTTATCGGCGGCGGCCTTGGCGGCGTCGGCATCCATAGACATGCCGTTGCCCTTATTGGTGTCCTTGAACATATCAAGGGAGGACCCCTGGTTGGCGGCCTGGCTCCTGAGTATGGCGGGCACATAATTCTTGCCGCTGTCGGAGCTGAAAGCGCCCGTACTGGTGCTTGGCGCGGGAGCGTTATTGGCTACATAAAGCCCGGTGGCAACGGCCATAAGACCGACGAGGGCGACAGTTCCCAGGTTCCCGGCAAGCAGCCCGAAAAGGCCGCCGGAGGAGGCGCCGAACTTGGCGGCGCCGAGGGCCCTGCCCACGTTCATGGCCGAGGGACTTATTCCGGCCTCGCCCATGGCGCCGCGGGCGCCCATGCCCAGCCGGCCCCTGAGCCAGCCGAGCAGACCACCCTTTTTTTCTTTCTTTTCCTTAAAGTTTATTTCCGGCAGATTGTCGTTCATATAGCCTCCAGAACCCCATCATTAACCCGATCAGATAGATAATCCCTTAAAGATGTCAGAAAAGCCACCCATAGACTGCAGGAAGTTGCCCTTGCCAAGTATCGGATCCACGGCAGGTTTAGTGACAGTGGCCCCGTTTTTCCCGGCTTCGGTGGCAGGGCTGCTGCCGGCGCCGCCGGCGCCGCCCGCGGCTTCAAAAAGCGCCTCAAGCGCTTTCATGATGAGCACTACCCCGGTGAGTATATAGATGCCACCCATCATCTTCTGGCCGAATTTGCTGTACATAGTGAAACCGGCCATTATGACCTTGATGGCGAAGACTATCGCCGCCGCCGCTGCGACCATGGCGGCTATAAAGAAACCCAGAGCCCAGGGCCCGGGCAGCTTCTTGGCGATGCCGCTAAGCAGCTTGGCGACCAGTATCAGACCGCCCGCCCACATCATGCCCTTCATGGCGGCGTCTTCCTCTTTCTGCCAGGGGTCCACGTCCTCGGGCTTAGGAACCTTCGGAGGAGTGGATTCATTGCTGTTCAGGCTGGGGTCATTGCCCTTAAGGCCCGCCCCGTTCGAAACCCCGGCTCCGCCCAGGCCAGCGCCCGAAGCGGGAGCGCCCACGTCCCCGGCGCCGGTGGTCTCTCCGGAGAAAGCGTTAGTAGCGTCGGTACGCGAACCGGAGGCGTCTGCCGAGAAAGCCGCTTTACTGCCCATCTTTCCGGCGAACTTGGCCTGGCCGTAAGCGCCTTTTTTGTTGATATTAGGGATCGCGTACTTGGGGGAACTCTTCACCCTCGCCGCGGAAGCGGTCATGGCCGAGGTCTTGCCGCCGTTGGCCTGGGCCGGCGGCCTGTAGACGGACCCGAACTGCGCGCCTATCCCCCCGCTGAGCCCGCCGCCGGCCTGCATCCTGGGAATGGAAGAACTGCTGCCGCCCCCCGCGCCGCCGCCTTTGCTGCCGAAGCCGGATGAAGCGTGCATCTTAGGCATACCGCCGCCCGCCCCGCCAGCCGCGCCGCCATCGGCGCCCGGAGCGGCCGCCGCAGAGTCCGCGGAAGCGTCCGCGGGAGCGGCCGGCGCGTCCGATGAAGCGTTAGCGTTGGAACCTTCGGCAGCTTCGCCGCCAAGCCCCAAGCCTTCCTTCTTGGCCTGCTCCTTGAACATATCCAGCGTGGAGGAGGCCGCCGCGGAAGCGTCGCGCGAATTGGTCCTTTCAAGCCCGGCCCTCGAAGATTCTTCCTCGTAGTAGCTGTTCTGGAAAAGCTCCGGAGAATAGACCGGCTTGGAGGAGGGGCCGATGAAGTTGTAGATCACGCCGACGCCGGCGGCTATAGTAGCGCCGCCGAGCACCATGCCGACTATGCCGGCCTTGGTGGCGAAGAGACCGGCCAGCCCGCCGCCGGCCGAGCCCATCCCGGAAGAGGCGCTGCCTGCCACCGAAGAGCCGCCCCTGAAAAGTCCGGAAAGCGCGGAACCGAACCCGCCCTTCTTTTCTTCTTTCTCATTATAGTTGTTCATAAACTCCTCCCGGTAAAGTCTGAAATTAAGCGGGGACCAGCCCCTGGAACACCGCACCCAGCGCCATCTGCAGAACCATCTTTATTACCATCATCTTTATCTGGTTCCTCATTTCTTCGTTCTTGTCGGTGACATCCTCCGGTTTCGAGGGAGGTGTGATCTTGGTCTTGCTCAGGCTGGGATCGCTCTTTTTGAGGTCCTGGGCGGTCTGGCCCATCTGCAGGCCGGCCCCCACGCTCTTGCTTTCAATATCGCTGTTCAGGTCCGCGCCGCCTGTTCCCTTCGCCGTATTGGCGAAAGCGGAGGAAGCGCCGCCCTTGGCGCCGTCCATATTGCCGGATTTTGCGGCAAGGCCGCTCTTCTCGGCGCTATTGCCCAGCATGGCCACCAGCCCGCTTCTCTTGTCCTGGCCGGCCATTTTCTTAAGGTCGGCAGGCGCGGCCGGGGCGAAATCGGCTTTCTGATTCCCGGAGCCGAAGAACTTGTCATGCTTGCCCCCGGACGACATCGAATTTGCATTGCCTCCCGTGATGGAAGCCGCGGCGGTTAACTTGCCCTTGGGGCCTGAAGCCGAAGGGGCGCCGGCCGAAGCCGAGCCGGACCCCGAACCCGGAGCGGCGGGCGCGGCCGCGGAAGCGTCGGCAGCAGCTTCGGCGGGAGTTTCCTCGCCGGGGCCGGACTGAAAAAGAGAAGAGGCGATGTCCGAGCCGGAAGTGGCGGGGTTGTCTATCATAGCGCCGCTCATCGGGGAGCCGGGAGCGCCGCCCTCCGCGGAGAACTCGCTGCCCAGCAGGGACAGGTTAGCCGCCCTGGAGCCATAAGGATTCGCGGACGAAGAGGAAGAATCCAGCGAGGAGCCGTTCATCAGAGGGAGCGAGATCCAGAGCCCGAGTATGATCACGGCCACAGTTCCGCCTATAACGTACTGTTTTGATTTGCTCTTTTTAGCGTGTATTTTTATCATAACTCCGCCCGTTAGACCCGACCGCGTTTGCAACAAAATAACTTTAAACTTTTCCTGACACAGTCCCCGGGACGTTCAGGTCAAAGTTGATTTTACAGTGATGTTATACCAGACAGAAGTTGACTTGTCAAGGGCCCAGGCCATATCAGCTGACCAAACCGCCTATTTAGGCGCTCCCTCCACCACATTTACAAGCTGCATGGGCGGATTGCCTTTCGGATCTATGGACATGGTATCGCTATACTCGAATGTGGTTCCGTCGGGATTAGTCTGGACCCCGCTGTAAGTTACGGTCCACCCGTCTTTGCCGTTATTCTTGAACTGGGCTTCATTATCCTTATAAGAGCCTTTGCCGTCGCTGGTGGCGCAGCCGTCCGGGCAGAACTTACCTTCAGGAGGAGGTTTAGCGTTATTACCCAGCGCCGCGACATCCGGAGGAGGCACATTCGGGTCCCGGGGTTTATCGCCGGAAGCGGGGCCGGCGGCCGGCTTGTCTCCGGGCTTGGTCGCGGCCTGTGTAGCGGCCTCCGCCGCCGCTTTAATGGCTTCCGCCTTCATCTTTGCGTCCATATCCTCTTTGGTTTTCTTATCCGCGTCCAGGGCTTTCGAGGTTCCTTCATTGTCCTTTACCGGGGAGCTCACCTCCGTGGTCTTGAGGGAGCCGTTGCTATCCATCTTGAGACTTGCAATTTCCCCGCTCTTTATCTTGTCCAGATTAATAAGGCCGCTTTTATTATAGGCCAGGTCGCCCGATTTGCCGCCGCCTCCGACGCCGAAGCTTTGTCCCCATTTGCTGCGCGCCGTCATTGCGGAATCGGACCTGAGGCCCTCGCCGAGCATTGCGCGGGCGTTCTTGAGGGAGAGAAGGGTCCCCTTGCCGGCAGGGCCGCCCGCCCCGCCCTGCGCCTTGGCCGAAACCGTGGTATTCCCCGCGGTGGAACCCTCGCCGAAGCGGGAAACTCCGCCGCTGGAACTGGTCCCGCCGCCGCCCTTGCCGCCCAGCCCGGATCCGCCGGCTCCCGACATCCTGGGAACCGCCGTAGCGGAACCGCGGGAAGAACCAGGAGCCGGAGAGGACCCGTCACTGCTCTTTTGCATCCAGTCCGACATATCCGGGTTGGAGTCCTTAACGCCCAGCTCGTCCAGAAGGAGCCCGCGCGTACTCAGTCTGGCGACGGCGGAATCTGAAAGCTTGAGCTCGTCCTCAGGGATCACGCCAAGGGATTTAAAGAAAGAGGAGACTCCTTCCCGGGCGGCGGCACCATAGGAAAAGCTGTTCTTACCCTTGCCTGTCAGGTCGTTGGAGCCCTGTATGATGAAGAAGAGGAAGACGCCGCCGCCGATGAAAAGGAAGGCGAGCACCGAAACCACGAGGGTCTTTTTTTTATCTCTTGAATTGTCCTGCATAAACCGCCCCCTGTAGCCAGAAAAAATGCACGCCTGTTTTTCACCCTTCCCCTTGCCGGGGGAAACTGAAAAAGCAGGTTCCGTCTTTTAGAGTCTAGCAGACGAAATTGAAAATTTCAAGGCCCAGACGCCGCGCTAGGCGCAGAGGGCCAGGCCGCCGTGTTTTTCCACGATCAGGGCCGCAAGCTCGTCCACCTGCTTAAGGTCCGCCTCGGTGGGCATGCCCTTGACGATAACGGGTTTCAGAACCTCGGCCTTTATATTAGGAATAAGGCCGGCTATGGTTTCCACTGCGCGGCCGCCCCAGCCGAAGGAACCTATCACCGAAACGAATTTGGCCTTGGGGCGCAGCAAATTAGCCAGGTAAGCCGCGTAAACTGTTTTGGGATGGGGGCCCGTAAGGACGGTCGGGGTGCCTATCACTATAGTAGCCGCGTCGACAAGCGCCATGGCCACGCGGCCTTCGTCGAAATGCTCCAGGTTCAGTTTTTCCACGCAGATCCCGGCCTCCTGCAGGCGGCTGACGAGGCGGTTCACCATCAGCAGGGTGCTGCCGTGCATAGAGATATAAGCCACCAGCACCTTGCTGCGCGGCTCGCTCAGGACCCAGTCCCTGTACATATCCATGACGAATTTGGAGTTATTGTGCACCTGCCCGTGGCTGGGGGCGATAAAAGAGATCTCGTATTTCGAAAGCCGCTCCAGGTGCGTCTTTATATTGGAGCGGAACGGCATCATGATCTCCGCGTAATAGCGCTTCATGGGCTCGTAAGAGCGGTGCTCCTCCGAAAAGAGGGCGTTGCTGGCGATATGCGAACCGAGGAAGTCGCAGGAGAAAAGGCATTTATCCTCGCGCAGGTAAGTTCCCATCGTTTCGGGCCAGTGCACCCACGGCAGATATACGAACTCGAGGGTCTTCCCCCCCAGCGAAAGCGTCTCCCCGTCCTTCACCTCGATGAATTTATCCGCCGGGATGTGGAGGTGCGTCATCAGCAGTTCTTTGCACTTCGGATTGGTCACCACTTTGGCTTCCGGGTAGCGCGCCAACACGAGCGGGATGTTCCCGGAATGGTCCTGTTCGGCGTGCTGCGAGACCACATAATCTATTTTCTTCTCGTCCTTGAGATAATCGAAGATCACTTCCGCCTTTTCAGGCTCGCCCGGGTCTATCAGCGCGGTTTTTTCGGACCCCCTGACCAGGTAGGCGTTATAGCTGGTGCCGTCGGGCAGGGGAATAAGGGAATCGAAAAGGCGCCGGTTGAAATGGTTCAGGCGCAGCGAGTATACTCCGTCGGTTATTTTAACTGGTTTCATAGTTCCTCCGTGATTAACCGCCGGATACCGGCGGGAAAACGTGCAGTATGTCCCCGTCCTTGACGGGCACCGAAGCGGTTTACGGCAACTTTGGCCATATCAGGGCAGGGCCTCCAGAACCTGCGCGGCGAAGGCCGCGAGGGTGGCGTCGCGCGCGCCCATTACCGCGACTATGTCACCGGGCCTGGCCAGTTTCGAAACTGCGGCCGGGATCTCGGCGCGGTCCTCGTAATAGACCGCGCTGCGGCCGCTCGCGGCCACGGCGTCGGAGATGTCCCTGGAGGAAATATTCTTGTTCGCCGTGCCGCCGGCGTAATAGATCTGCGGCATGATAAGGATATCCGCCTCGTTCAGGCCGGAGGCGAAGCTTTCTATCAGCTCGGCCTTCAGGTGGCGCGTGGGCGTGAAGCCGTGCGGCTGGTAAACGGCCAGCAGCCGCCGGCCGGGCGCCTGGTGCAGGGCCTTGAGCAGGGCGGAAATTTTTGCCGGGTTGTGGGCGTAGTCGTCTATCACGGTCACGCCGTTCTTTTCGCCCACCAGGACGAAGCGGCGCTCCACGCCGCGGAAATTCTTAAGCCCGGCGGCGGCGGCCTCCAGGCTGACGCCGTAGACCGAGGCGGCGGCGCAGGCGGCCAGCGCGTTCTCTATATTGTAAAGCCCCGGCGCGGGCAGGCTGAACCCGACGCCGTTTATTTTAAATTCCGAGGAGAAAAGCCCGGCCTTTATGTCCGTAACCTTCCAGGCGCCGGAGCCGAAGCCGAATTTTTCCGCGGCGGGGAGCAGCGCGGCCGAGGGCGCGTCGTCGGCGTTGACCAGCAGGCGGCCGCAATGGCCGGCGAACTCGGTGAAAATTTTATTGAGCTCTTCGAGGTCCTTATGGTCTTTGCTGATATTCAGCAGCAGGCCGGTCTTCGGTTTATAGCGCACTATGGTCCCGTCGGACTCGTCGGCCTCGACCACGAGGATATTGCCGGCGCCGCGGAAAGCGTTGCCGATAAGGCCGCGCTCCTTAAGGACGCCCAGCGCGCCGCCGGTTATTATGGAAGGCCCCAGCCCCCCCGCCTCGAGGACGGAGAAAAGCATTGCGGCCGCGGTGGATTTCCCGCTGGTCCCGGCTACGGCTATGGTCTCGAAACGGTTGACCTGGGCGGCGAGGAGCTCCGAGCGGTGGCTGATCTTCAGCCCCAGCTCTTTCGCTTTGACGACCTCGGGGTTGGTGTCTTCGATGGCGGTGGAGAGGGCCAGCTCGGAAGTGGCGGCGTTTATGCCCGAGCCGTCCTGCGGATAGATCTTTATGCCCAGCTTCTCGAGCGCGGTTTTCACTCCGAGATTGCGCCCGCGGTCGAAATCCCTGTCGGAGCCGCTCACAGGGCGCCCTTCCATGGCCGCCACCTGCGCCAGCGCGCTCATGCCGACCCCGCCGACGCCTGAAAAATGTATGGTGTCCCGCATTTATAAATTATTGATTATTATGCGCGGCGGGGCAAGGCTGCGCGGGGAAATCCCGGGACCCGGCGGCGGCTATTCCGCCAGGACTTCTTCGTCCTCTACCTCTTCGGAAACGGGCGGCTTCGCAGGCTTGGCCTGGCCGGGCGGGGCCTTGAAGTCCATGGTATAGCGCCGCCATCTTTTATCGACATACTTTACGCCCAGGGTCAGCTTCGCGCCGTCTTTCGTGGCCATGGTAATATAGCTCCCCTTGACTTCATGATCCTTGCAGATCTCGGGGGTCGTCGCGCAGGCAACGCGGTGTATGTCGGTTATTACCCCGTATCTGTTCTCCACTTTTTTCATGAAGGTGTGGATATCCTTCTTCAGTTCCGTTTTGCGCGCTTCGGATAAATTTTTCAGGTTCGCCGGATCCGGCGCGGCGGCTTCCTTGGTGGCCGCGCTTTCGGCCACGGTGCGGGCTTTCAGATGCGCCTCGTCCGGATCTCCCGCGGCCTCGTCGGACAGGATGAACTTGCCGTCAAGCCCGTTCTGCTTTTCAGTTACCACGGCCGCAAAAAGGTCCTGGTCGGCGGCCGCCGCAGGCCCGTCGTAGGAATCCAGATAAGAAGTCCCTTCGACTTCGGCCTCGGTGCCGGAACTGGCTTTAGCGGCGCCGGCCGCGGAAACCCCGGCCGGCGCCGAAGCTTCGGGAGAGGCTTTCCCGGAAGAAGAGGCGCCCCCTCCGGAAGAAGACCCGCCGCCGGAAGCGGAGCCCCCCGCGGAGGCCGCATCCCCGGACATCTTGGAATTATAATTGCTTTGCGCCCCGGCCTTCATGCCTTCCGCGGCGCCGTCCAGGGAAGCGGCGGCCTTTTGGCCCGCCATCCCGGACAAGTTTCCGCCTTTATAAGCCTGCTTGTCGGCTTTGGCTCCCTCGATGCCCGGCTGCCGGCCGAAATCCAGCCTGGAGTCGCCCGAACTTTTTTTCCAGGGGAGGGAGGCCTGCAGCCCGGGGGCCGCGCCCGCTGAAGGCCTTCCGGCCGCGGCGCCGGGGGAAGAACCCGGCTCGGAAGAAGCGGACTTGTCCTCCTCCCCTTTTTTAGCAACTTTGCCGTAGCCCTCCTGCGCCGGGGCTTCTCCGAAGCCGCCTTCGGAGCCGCCGCCCGAGGCCGAGCCTCCGCCGCCCAGGCCGCCCCAGGAAGCCAGCCCGGCTTCGGCGCTCTTCCCGCGCTGGGAGGAGTAATTCTTTTTGTAATATTCCTCGAAAGCGTCGCCCTCTGAATCTCCGGCGGCGTCCCCCGAATCCGCGGAGTCCGCATTGCGCGCGTACTCCTGCCGCGCGGTCCCGCTCCGGCCCGAAGGGGAAGCGGCCTGAGCCCCCCCGCCGAAAAAGCTGCTGTAAAGGTCTTCCCCTTTCTTCATTACCGCCGAACCGCCCCGCTCCAGATCATTGACGACCGAAGCAGCCGGCGCGGGAGAACCGCGGAAATTGAACCCGGAAAGGGTCTGGGAATTTTTCCTGGCGCTGGTTCCGATCTGCACCAGGAGAAGGAACCCCGCGGAGACAAAGGCGGTCAAAGCCACCGCGAGGACGATAATAGGTTTATTCGCTTTATTTTGCATAACCCACCCTCAAATCAGCGCTCAAAAAACGGCCGGGACAGGCGCGGTACGGACAGGAGGCAGACCCCGGCTTAAATTTCCAATAATAGTATACGTGGTTTTTTGTCCCGCCGCCAGCCCCAGATTAAACCTGAACAATAATCCCAAACTTTTGTAATATATAATATCGGTAATTTCCGTATATGAACTGCAAGAAAGAGACTAACGCTAAAAACTGCTCCTGCACCTATGAACCCTGCTCCCGCAAGGGAATTTGCTGCGATTGCGTGACCTATCACCGCGAAAACGGCGAGCTCCCCGGCTGTTACTTTACCCCCGAAGCCGAACGGAGCTATGACCGCTCCATCGCCAACTTCATCCGCACGACCAAAAACCAATGAAAAAAATAATTTCCACCGACAAAGCCCCCGCCGCCATCGGCCCCTACTCGCAGGCCGTCGAAGCCGGCGGCCTCTTCTTCATCTCCGGCCAGCTCCCCGTCGACGCGGCCACAGGCGTCATGGCCCCGGCCGAAATAAAAGCCCAGACCGAAAGCGTAATAAAGAACCTGGAAAATATCCTCAAATCCCAGGGCCTCGCCCTCGAAAACATTTTAAAGACCACAGTCTACATGGCCGACCTCTCCCAGTTCGCCCAGATGAACGAAGTCTATGGAAAATTTTTCGCGAAAAATCCCCCCGCGCGCGCCACGGTAGAGGTAAAAGCCCTCCCCAAAGCCGCCCTGGTGGAGATAGAAGCGATCGCCGCGAGATAAATAAGGAAAGTTTACGCTGAACTCAAGTCAAGGAAGCGTAGTCGGGGGCCTGGCAAGGGTATGGGCCCGTCGCTCACGGCGTCGGCCACACCGTGGCCGCGCCTCCCCTCTCGGCCTCCGCGCTTACGCAAGCGTCGGCCTCCGAGAGGT
>JAJZPF010000040.1 GCA_021811315.1 bacterium | reverse complement strand
CTCGACAGAGAACCACAGCAATAAATATGGCCGCCCCTCCGGGGGCGGCCTTGTCGAAACGATGAAAGGTGCTCTTAAAGGGCTAAACTACAGCCGGGCGGATCGCTTTGCCGCTCTTTATGCACACGGTGCAGACGTAGACCGACTGGGTCTTGCCGTCCAGCGCCACTTTCTGTTTCTGAAGGTTGGGCTTGAAAAGCCGTTTGGTAGCCCTATGAGAGTGACTATAGGAATTCCCGGAAACGGGCTTTTTGCCGCAAAGTTCGCATTTGTAAGCCATGTGTTTATTATAGCAAATCCCAAACCGGGAATGCCAAATTTGTAGAATATCCCTATATGAAAGCACATACCGCCTATCTGACGTTTAACACTCCGGAACGCTGCGCCATAGTCAATATCAATTCTAAAGTGGAGGCGGAGCTGGCCAAAAGCGGGATAAAAGAAGGGCTCTGCCTGGTGAACGCGATGCATATCACTTCCAGCGTTTTCATCAACGACAATGAAAGCGGCCTGCACCAGGATTTCCTCGAATGGGTGGAAAAACTCGCGCCGTACAGCCGGGGCGGCTATAAGCATAACCTGACGGGCGAGGATAACGGCGACGCCCACCTGAAGCGCACCGTGATGGGCCGCGAGGTGGTGGTGGCCGTCACGGCCGGGAAGCTAGATTTCGGCCCTTGGGAGCGCATTTTTTACGGTGAATTCGACGGCAAGCGGAATAAACGCGTGCTTGTGAAAATAATAGGGGAATAGCGCTATGAAAAAAAAGATCTACTACCACGACACGGACCACAGCGGCGCGGTTTACCACGCGAACTACCTGAAATACCTTGAGGAAGCCCGCTCCGAATTCCTGGAAGAGCGCGGTTTCGGCGTAAAAGGGCTTCTCGACAAGGGCGTCGGCTTCGCCGTGCGCCGGCAGGAAATGGAATACAAGGCCCCGACTTATTATAACGATACGCTTGACATAAAGATCTGGGTAAAAGAATTCACCCCTTACCGCATCGTTTTCGCCTACCTTCTTCACAACCAGGAAGGAAAGCTGATAGGAAAAGCGGAAACCGACCTTGTCTGCGTAGGGCGCGACCTTAAACTTGCCGAGCTTCCCGCCGACCTGAAGGCCGCACTGGCTAAAGAGACCGCAAGCAAAGCCTGAGGCTGACCGGGGGGCCGGGTTAGCAAAAGCCCCTCGGAGGCCGAGGCTTGCGTAGCGCCGAGGCCGAGAGCGGCAGGCGCGCGCACGGTGTGCGCGACGCCGGTTTTGCGTTCCGGCCCCCCGGGCAGCCTCAGCCAACAGGTTAACTCCGCAAGCGCCAAGTTTGCTATTATATTTTGAATTTTAAGCGCGAATAGAATGAAAATACTGCTCGTAAAACCCGGCATAGCTCTCGGCGACCATATCCAGCCGCCGCTCGGCATCGCCTATGTCGCCAGCCGCCTCCGTGAAAAGCACGAGGTGGCCGTGCTAGATTTCGGCATGATGAACCGCCGGGACGACAGCTTTACCGTGGAGCTCGGAAGATTCCAGCCGGACGTGGTCGGCTTCCAGTGCTATTCCCCGGAGATAGGCGAGGTCAAGCGGCTTTCCGTAATGGCCCGCTCTGTCCTGCCCAAAGCCATTATCGTCGCCGGCGGCCCGCACCCCACGCTCTGCCCCGAAGAGACGATGGCCAAGCTCTCCCCGCAGACCGATTATCTTCTGCGCGGCGAGACCGAGGAGAGCTTCCCGCTTTTCATGGAGAAGCTCGAAGGCCGCGGGACTTACGAGAAGATCCCCGGCCTGGTCTGGCGCGAGAACGGCGCAATTAAAATAAACGAGATCTCCCCTATCGCGGACATAAACGCCCTGCCGCTCCCGGCCTGGGACCTGATCAACCCCCAGAATTACCCGCCCGCCCAGCACGGCGCTTTCTTTAACAAGTTCCCGATAGCCCCTATCGTGACCACGCGCGGCTGCCCTTTCGCCTGCGGCTTCTGCACCGCGCCCATCCTGAGCGGCAGGACCATGCGCAAGCGCGGCGCCGACTCCGTCATCGCCGAGATAGAGCTGCTCTACCACAAGTTCGGCATCAGGGAGATCCACATCGTCGACGACAATTTCACGCTGGACAAAGCGCACGCGGTCTCCATCCTGAAAAGGATCATCGCGAGCAAGCTGCCTATTTCCCTGGCCTTCCCCAACGGCGTGCGCATCGGCACGCTGGACGCCGAGCTGCTGGACCTGATGAAGCAGGCCGGGACTTACCTGATCTCCGTCGGCATAGAATCCGGCTCCGACAAAACGCTCAAGCGCATGGACAAGCAGCTCAGCGTCGCCCTGATCCGCGAGAAAGTGGCGCTGATCCAGAGCAAGGGGATAGACCTCGCCGCTTTCTTCATCCTCGGCTTCCCCGACGAGACAGTAGAGGATATGCGCGAAAGCATAAATTTCTCGCTCGAGCTGCCGCTGCTGCGCGCGAATTTCTTCACTTTCCTGCCCCTGCCAATGACGCCCGTGACGCTTAAGCTTATCAAGAGCGGCGAGATAGGCGAGATGGACGTGGACGGGCTTATTTTCCAGAAGGTCCCCTACGCGCCCAAAGGCGTTACGCGCGAGCAGCTCAGGAGCCTCCAGCGCGAAGCCTTCCTGCGCTTCTACCTCCGGCCGGGGACGATGTTCAGGAACATCACCAAGGTGCGCTCCCTGAAGCATTTCGGCTACCTCGCCAAGCGCTTCTACCACTGGATAGTGATGTAGCTTTTCCCGGCGCAAAAGAAAAGGCCCCGCTGACGGGGCCTTTCTTTTTTTACGGCTTACCGCTCAATCTTCTTTCAGTTCCGTCACCGTCCCGAACTCGCTCAGCGGCTTGTCGAACTTCTTCGAATTGCCGATCACGAAAAGCATGGCTTTTTCCGGCCTGAAAAGCTTCCCGCAGGTCTCAAGCACTGCGGCGGGGGAGACTTTTGAAAGATTCCCGATATAAGCGTCCAGGTAGCCCGCGCCGTAGCCGTGGTACTCGTAGGAAGCCCTTTCGGTTATCAGTTCGAAAGGGGTGGGGAACCTGAACACGAAGGAATTAACTATGGAATCCCGGGCGCGCTTCACTTCCTCCGGCGGGGCTTCCTCCCGGCTCAGCAGTTCGTACTGGCGCAGGATCTCCGAGAGGGCCTGGCCGCAGGTTTCCGGATTGGTTCCGCAGTAGGCAAGCGAATAGCCGTAGTCCGGTTTCTTGACCGAATAACTGTAGACGGTGTAAGCCAGGCCCAGGCGGGAGCGGACCTCGGAAGCCAGGCGCGAAGAAAGACCGCCGCCCAGGATCTCGTTGGCTATGGTGAGCGGGTACTCCAGCGGGTCGTGGCGCTTCAGGCCCCGCTGCAGCATGACGATATAGGTCTGGGCCGCGTCCTTTTCCACATGGAAGACCTGCCTTTCTCCCTTCAGGCGCACCGGCGGAATAACGGGGAACTTCACCTCGCCGCGGGGCCAGGCGCCGAACCTGGCCTCGAGCCTGGCGAGCAGCTCTTCGTCCGAACCGAAATCCCCGGCCGCCGCCAGGATGATATTGTTCGGCTTATAGTAATTAGCGTGGTAGGCTTTCAGGTCTTTTACGGCGATGGCGTTCAGCGTAGCTTCTTCGCTGCGCCAGCCGTAGGGATGCGAAGGGCCGTAGAAAGCCCGCAGCGCCTCGCGCACCACGGCGCGGCCCGGCTCGTCGTTGCGGCGCCTGACCAGCTCCAGCATTTCGTCGCGCCGCAGCTTCACCTTGGCCCGGTCGAAAGCGGGGTTCATCAGGACGTCGGCGAAAATATCCAGCACCGCGTCGAGGTCCTTCTTCAGGCAGGTCAGGTCCGCCCTGCCCTCCTCTAGCCCCATCGAGCTTTCCACCGAGGCGGCCAGGAACTCCAGCTTCCTGTCTATCTCCTCCGGCTTGTATTTTAGCGTGCCGCCGTCCTTCAGCAGGCCGGCCGTCATTTCGCCGAGGCCTATCTTCTCGATAGGGTCGTTCAGCTTGCCGGTGCGGATGTAGGCCGTCAGGTGGATGACGGGGAGGGTTCCGTCCTTCAGGAGGTAAACCACAAGGCCGTTGCCGAGCACCGCGCGGGTTCCGTGCGGCGGCTTGAAATCGACGCCGCCCAGCTTCGGCATCGCCGCGGGCATCGCAAAATTAGAGGAGCCGGGGAAAGACATCAGCGCGGCTCCTTCAGGAAAACCACCGTGCGGTTCCCGCGGGTGAAATATTTCGCCGCGGCCATTGAGATCTCTTCCGGCCTGACCTTACGCAGCTCCTCGCCGAACTTCCAGTCATAGCGCCAGTCGCCCATCAGCTGCTCGTTCTGGGCCAGGTTCATGCCGAGGCCGGAGTTGGACTCCAGCTGCTTTATCATCTCGGCCTCGTAGTTGTTGAGGATCTTGTCCAGCTCCCACTGCGTGGGCGGCTCTTTCTGCAGCGTCCCGATCTCCGCCATCAGCGCGGCGTCCAGCTCCTCAGCGGTATGCGGCGCTTTGGGCGCGGCGGCGATGACCGTAAGCGACGGGTACCTGTTGCCGGGGTAGGAAGCGTAAGCCCCGGCGTGCAGGGCCAGCGCCCGGCCTTCCACCAGGTTCTTGTAGAAGCGGCCGGTCTTGCCGTTGGAGAGCACCTCGCAGGCCATCACTATAGCGTAGATGTCCGGGTGGCCCATGCCGGGATTGTGGAAGCCTATGCGCAGGGCCGGCTGCGCCTTGAAGGGGATATTGATCACCTTCTCGGCCTTTTGCGGCGGCTCCGCCGGATAGGCGCGCTCCGGCAGCGGGCGGCCTTTCCAGTCGCCGAAATATTTTTCCGCCAGGGAGACGACTTCGGCCGGCTCTACGTCGCCCACCACGGCCAGCGTGGCATTGTTCGGCACATAGTAGTCCCTGAAAAAAGCCTCGGCGTCGGTGCGCGTCAGCCTTTTTATGTCTTCCATCCAGCCTATGGTCGGGTTGCGGTAGGGATGGGTGGTAAAAGCGTTGGCGCTCAGCGTCTCCCACATCACCCGGCCGGGCTCGGCCTCGCCCATGCGGCGCTCCTCCATCACCACGCTGCGCTCCCTGTAGAACTCGCGCAGCACGGCGTTCTTGAAGCGGTCGGACTCGATGACCATCCAGGCTTCCAGCCTGTTGGAAGGCAGCGAGACCACGTAGCCGGTATAATCGGTGGAGGTCATGGCGTTCATGCCCGACTCCCCTAACGTGGTATAGATCTTCAGGTATTCGTCTTTCACTACCAGGGCGTCGGCCTCTTTTTCGGCCGCGGCCAGCGCCGCGCGCAGCGTTTTCAGCTTTTTCGGAGCCGGGGAGGCCGAGGCCTCTTCGGCTATGAGCGCCTGGGCGGCCTTTTCCACCCTGTCCAGCGCCGGCTTTTCCTTCTCATAACCGGCGGAATTTATGGTTTTGGTCCCCTTGAAGGCCATATGCTCGAACAAATGGGCCAGGCCGGTCTTGCCCTGCTCCCCGTCCACGTTCCCCACCTTGAAGATCATAGTGAAGGAAACCGTGGGCACGAAATGCTTTTCCAAGATAAGAAGTTTCAGGCCGTTCTTGAGCGTGTATGAGACTACGGGGGGGTATGCGGGGTCCGTCTCTATCGAGGCGCCTTCCGGCGCGGCCTTCCCGGCGCCGCAGGGCGCTTTAGAAACGGAGCTTGCTGTTTTTTTTTTCATGTAGTGGCCGTGGATATTATACTAAAAGGGCGGAAACCCGGCCGCTGTGACGGCCGGGAAAGCCTTCCGCGATTTTTGGTAGTATTTACATGGACGGAAGGCCGGGCGATAATATTGTCACGGCCGTTTTCTGGAGGAACCTTATGAAGAACGTGTTTTTCGCCATAGCGATGACGGTGCTGATGCTGCCAGCTGCGGCCTTCAGCGGCCAGGAAGTGAAGCTTCCGCCCGGTGTGACAAAGGGGGTTTCAGTGGAGGGCATAGACGAATATCTGCTTCCCAACGGCCTCAAGGTCCTGCTTTTCCCCGACAACAGCAAGCCTACTGTAACGGTAAATGTGACCTATAAGGTCGGTTCGCGCAACGAGAATTACGGCGAGACCGGCATGGCCCACCTGCTGGAGCACCTGATGTTCAAGGGCACCCCGAAGCACCCGAACATCCCGCAGGAGCTTACGGCGCACGGAACTTCGCCCAACGCTTCCACCAGCTACGACCGCACTAATTACTTCGAGACTTTCTCGGCCACCGCCGAGAACCTGGACTGGGCGCTCGGCCTGGAGGCCGACCGGATGGTCAACAGCAATATCGCCAAAAAGGACCTGGATTCCGAGATGACCGTGGTGCGCAACGAGTTCGAATCCGGCGAGAACGATCCCCAGCGCATCCTGATGGAGCGCGTCATGTCGACGGCCTACCTCTGGCACAACTACGGCAAGAGCATCATCGGCGCCCGCTCGGACATCGAGAACGTGCCGATAGACCGCCTGCAGGCTTTTTATCACAACTGGTATCAGCCGGACAACGCTGTCCTGACCGTGGCCGGAGATCTGGACGAGGCTAAAACACTGGCCCTCATCGATAAAAAATTCAGCGGCCTCCCCAAGCCTAAGCGCGTCATACAGAAGACCTATACCCAGGATCCCACTCAGGACGGCGAGCGCCAGGTCATACTCCGCCGCGTCGGCGACACGCAGGTCGTGATGGCCGCTTACCACGTCCCCGCCTCTTCCGTCAAGGACAGCGTGGCGCTGGACATGCTGGCCTATGTTATCGGCGATACTCCTTCCGGCCGGCTCTACAAGGCCCTGGTGGAGACCAAGAAGGCCGCGGCGGCCTATGCTTTCAATTACGACCTCCGCGAGGGCGGCCTGTTGATCTTCGGCGCCATCGTACGCAAAGAGGGGTCCCTGGAAGAGGTGCGCGACGCCCTGCTTAAAATAGTGGAGGGCGCGCCCGCCGAAAAGATAGCTAAAGAGGACCTGGAGCGCGCGCGCACGGACTACCTTAAGAACATAGAGATCACGCTCAAATCCCCTGACCGCGTGGGTATGCAGCTTTCAGAGTCGATAGCGGCGGGAGACTGGCGCCTTTTCTTCCTGCGGCGCGACCTGATCAAAGCGGTTACTCTCGAGGACGTGGAAAGCGCGGCCAAGGCTTATCTTAAGTCCAGCAACCGCACGCTCGGCCTTTTCTACCCGACGGAGAAGCCGGACCGCGCGGAGATCCCCGCCCTTCCCGACGTGGCCGCGCTGGTGAAGGACTACAAAGGCGGCGAGGCGCTGTCGGCCGGCGAGGCCTTCGATTCTTCGCCCGAAAATATAGACAAGCGCACCCTCCGCGCCTCCCTCAAAGACGGGCTTAAACTGGCCATGCTGCCGAAAAAGACGCGCGGTTCCAGCGTGCGGCTGGTCCTCAACCTCAAGACGGGTTCGGAGGAGAGCCTTAAGAATATGGCCCAGGTCTCGGACCTGGCCGGCTCCATGCTCATGCGCGGAACTCTTCGCCACACCCGCCAGCAGATAGAGGACGAATTCAACCGCCTGAAGACCCGCGCAAGCATAAGCGGCGGCGGTATCTCCCTGGAAACGGACCGCGAGCACCTTGCGGCGGCCCTGCGGCTGGCAGCCGAGGTGCTCAAGGAGCCTTCCTTCCCGGAGAGCGAATTCGCCACCCTCAAGCAGGAGGAGCTCGCCGGTATCGAAGAACAGAAAAGCGACCCCGAAGCCCTGGCTACCCAGGCTTTCTATCGCCGCATGTCCCCGTATCCGCAGGAGGATATACGCTATACGCCCACCTTCGACGAGCAGGTGGCGCGCATCAACGCGGTGACTTTGGACCAGGTCAAGGCCTTCTACAAGGAGTTCTACGGCGCCTCCGCCGGCCAGTTGGCCGTAGTGGGGGATTTCGACCCTAAGGAGATCCAGGCGCTGTCGGAAGAACTTTTCGGCGGCTGGGTAAGCCCCAAGCCTTTCTCGCGTCTCGTGTATAAGAACAAGGATATCCCCGCGGATAATATCGTCGTAGAGACCCCGGATAAGGCTAACGCGAACGCTTACCTGGGAGTGAACTTTGCCATGCGCGACGATAGCCCGGATTATCCGGCTCTTACGCTGGCCAACTTCATGATCGGGGGCGGTTTCCTGAATTCCCGCCTGGCCGTCCGCATACGGCAGAAGGAAGGGCTCAGCTACGGCGTGGGCTCCTGGGTGTCCGTCAATTCTCTGGATGAATACGCCAGGTTCGGGGCTTACGCCATCTTTAATCCCAAGAACGTGGAAAAGCTGGAGAAGGCCTTCCGCGAGGAGCTGGCCCGCGTTGCGGCTGACGGCTTTACCAAGGAAGAACTTGACCAGGCCAGGGACGGCTGGCTGCAGAGCCGCAAAATGTCCCGCTCAAACGATGCCCGGCTGGTCTCGCAGCTGGCGTCGAACGAGTACCTGGGCCGCACCTTTGCCTGGGACGGAGACCTGGATAAAAAAGTGACCGGGCTTACCCCGGAACAGGTCAAGGACGCCTTTAAACGCCAGGTCGCCCTGGATAAGATCTCCTTCGTGATGGCCGGGGACTTCGCCAAGGCCAAGGCGGAAGCGGCCGCGCCCGCCCCCGCCAAGTAAAGACCCTCCAAGCCGTGAAAAAGACACGCGCCCTTAGCGGCGCGTGTTTTTTTTATTCCCATTTGGAAATGTATATTTTCAAATGAAAATATTTTCCTCTGCCTCTGGCCGCTAAAAGGAGGATTTCTCCTTTGCATTTATAGTATGTTCGGCCTTGCGACAAATCTGGCATATAAATTGCTTTGTATCGGCCATAGCGGTACAAATCTAAAAGGAAAGGGTAAAGGACTTATGAAAAAGAGCAAAAAAACTGATAGCACTGCTCGCGGTAATAGCGGCGGCCTCGCTGGCCAAGGCGTAAGGAATAAGCCCAGATTTCTACGGCAGGAGCTCAAAAGGCATGAATCTAAACTATTCGGACGACAGGAATTCCCCGCCGATGTTCGCGCAGCTTTTTGCGCAGGCGCAGTAACTCCCGACAACCGAACCGCCTGGTATCCCTGCCTGCGTTTTCTCCGCGCCGGAACTGGAGCCTATGGATAAAGTCGTAGACAGCGCTATCAGATCCGCCAGGAGAAGGAAAAAGCCCTGGAAACCTTTTAGAAGATGCTGAGGCGGAGCTGCCGGGGAAGTGCGCGGTTTTTGTTTTAGTAGAATGTGGTGGGGAGTGCGTAAAAGCATATCCTAAATTCAAGCGGAGGGGAATCTGATGAAATTTCTTGAGAAGATGCTGCATAACGACCGTATCATCATGTATAACGCGGGGGACTTTTCTAATGTTACGGACGAACTTGTTGCAGCGGTTAACTGGCCTAAAGGCGTAGCGATGCTTTCTTTCAACTTCGAACCTTTCGCGCCGGCCGGAGGCTGCGTAAAGCACATTCTAAAAAACGATTATGTGATCAGGTATATGTTCGGCGCCAAGACCAGCGACCTGACTCCGGTAGGCAAAGAAATGAAGTCTTCCACAATAGTCGCCCGCCCGCCAAAGAACACTAATGAGGCCCTTTCCGTGACCAGGGCCACGCTTTGCAAAGATTCGGCTTCCAAGCGCAAGCAGAAAGGGCCGGCTTACCGGAAAGAGCTGAACCGCTACCTGGCCGGCGTGAAGAGCGGCAAGGTTAAATCGGTGCTGCTCTTCAAGAACAGCCGGAACGTCGGCATCGCCTCCATGATGGACGGCGTAAGGCTGGACGGAAAAAAGAGCAGCACCTTCACCTGGCTTTGGCTGGACAAGCGGCTGCCCAAAGCCGAATACGGCGACGCCTTGTTCAAGGCCACTAAATGGGCTAAAGAGAACGCGCAGGAGTATATGGGCTCGGCGAATTTCGATTATGACAAGGAAGCGCAAAAAGGGGACTCCCGCTTCGGGCTGAAACCGTACAGGATATACTTCGCGCATAAGGGTAAGTGATGAGGGCTTCGGTTTTGAATCTTGATCGATCTGGAGAAATATGAAAATGCTTAAGCCTATAAAGCGGACGCCGCGAGGGGATTGGTATAGTGTGGAAAGGCCGGGGTTGGTGGATCAAAAATTGCTGAACTCTTTGGATTGGCCGGTGGATAAGCCGTACATGACGTTTATTTTTCCTAAGCAGAAGGTGAACCCGGCAAAGCCGCCGCGGTTCAAAGTTTCCAGGAAGTATCTTAATTTTATACGCTGTTTCGCTGTTCCCAAAGCGATAAAACTGCCGGCAGAGCCCGCGTCGCTGGCGGGCATTGTAGTGCGGCCGCCAAAGAACCTGGCGGAATTGAAACGAATTAACAGGCAAGACCATAAGGCGCATTTGAAAAAGGCCGGGAAAAAGGCCGGGTATAGCGTGTGGAACGAGTATAAATTCTATGAAAAAGAATACATGCCTAAAGCCAGCGCGCTGCTGTACTTCAGGAAGGGGAAGTTTTTCGGACTTTCGGTGCATTTCCCCTGCAAGGTCTTCAAGGCCGGAACCAAGGATCACCTGGGCTGGCATGTAAGTTTCAAAGGGCTGACGCAGGCTGAACGCCGAAGCGCTGAATACCAGCAGGCTCTCTGGCTGAACAAAACCACCAGGTGTGGACTGTCATTGTCACTGTCCCCGGGCGAATCATACAAGTTCTTCGCGGGTTTGGGGCTTACTACGGACAGGGTAACCTTCGAGCGACTGTAGGACGAGGCTGACCGCCAGATAGCCGTCCCGCGGCCGTGGTACGTGTTAAGGAAAATATGCTTAAAACATTAAAACCCAGGACGGCAGATGCTTTCGGTAAATGGCTGCTGCACCAGCAGAAGGGCGGAACGACGGTTTCTTTTATAGAGCGCGATGACGGCTATATAGAGTCGGAGTGGGGAACATATTTCCAGGGCCACAAAGCTTGGCCGTCCTTTGAAAAAAAGGCCATGGACACGGCGCGCGGGCGCGTTCTGGACGTCGGTTGCGGAGCGGGCCGCCACGCGCTTTATCTTCAGCGTAAAAAGTTTGATGTCACCGGCCTGGACAGTTCTCCGCTAGCGCTGAAAGTGTGCCGGCTGCGCGGGTTAAAGAAAACTAAAAACATGGATTTTGCCGGCATCGGCCGCTTTCCAGCCGGGGCTTTTGATACCGTGGTGATGATGGGGAACAACTTCGGCCTGATGGCCGATCCGGAAAACGCCAAAAAGCGCTTGACCGATCTGCACCGGATAACCTCACCGGGCGGCCGCGTTATAGCTCAGACGCTGGACCCGTATACAACCGATAATCCCGACCATCTGCGTTACCAACAGTCGAACAGGCTGCGCGGCCGCATGGCCGGGCAGGTGCGGCTGCGGGTCCGTTTCGAGGACCTGGCGACGCCGTGGTTCGAATATCTTTTTGTCAGCCCCGCAGAGCTTAAGGGCATGCTGCTGGATACCGGCTGGGAGATAGAGCGGTTTATAAAGTCCGGCGGGCCGCAGTATATAATGGTGCTGCGCAAATCCGCGCCCGTGCGGCGTATGCCAGCTGACGCCTTTGGCGCGGCCTATAAGTCATGGCTGGAGGGCGGGGACACTCCCGACATCACCGAGCTGCACAACGGCCTGCTGCTTAAGGGCTGGGGCAAAGAAGCTTATTTCAACGACTATAAGATCTGGCCAAAATACCGCCAGGACGCGCTGAACTCGGCTTCCGGCCGGGTCCTGGACGTCGGGTGCGGGGCGGGGCGTTACGCTCTTTATCTGCAAAAGCGGGGCCTGGACGTTACCGGGATGGACATTTCCCCGCTAGCCGCCGAAGTCGCGAAAAAACGCGGTCTCAGGAATACGATCTCCCTTTCTCTGGATGATGTCGATACGGCTTTCAAGCCGGGGAGTTTTGACACCGTAATAATGCTGGGTAATAACTTCGGTCTTGTCGGAGACGGGGCCGATGCGCGCCGCCGCCTGAAAAAACTTTACAAGGTCACCTCGCCCGGAGGAAGAATTCTTGGCGAGACCATAGACCTTTACAAGATCCGGGATTTCAGAGATCGCGGCAAGGATGTGAGCGCTTATATGCGGTATCACAAAGACAACCCGTCCCGCGGCCTGCATTACGGAATGAGCGTGGGCCGCTGCCGCTTCGGGAATCTCGCCGATAAATGGCATAAGTACATTTTCGTCAGCGAGCAGGAAATGCGGGCGCTTATTAAAGGCACCGGTTGGACGATCTCCCGAATATTCCGCCTTCCTGACCCGAAAAAGGCCATTCAGTACATAGCGGAACTGGTAAAGGAGTAGGGAGACGGTAAAGTCAAGATTGTTAGAGAAAATTATATGGAGCTTCGCCCGCTTAAACAGAGAAAGAGCCATGTGGTCTATAAATTTAATGACTTCAGGGAAGTAAACAATTGGACTCCAACGCCCTAAGAAGACTTATGTAACAATAAGCGCTGCGGAAGGTATGATGGAAATATTTTCATGTGAAAATATATATTCTCAAATGAAAATTTATGGCCCTTCCTAGGGGCGTTCTTGGGAACGAATAGAAAGCCTGTTCTACAGTTTTTACGATGATAATGAGGTAAAATCTGCTGGATTCCTGCTGTGGCATGAAAATTGCTATGTAGCGCGTGTAACAGAAATGATTGGTAGGGCCCGGTAGCACATAGGTCTTAAGGCCCTTTCGGAAAGTAAAGTTCTCTGCCAAACTAGAGTTGTAGTATCCTTGTAATTTGGGGGATTGGCCCCAGAGTATCCACGATCCGACCTTAATCGGATGTATCCAGGGAAAGCAAAGAAACACCTTGCTTTCCCTTTTTTGTCAGCCATGAAGAGTCTGTGATTTTTCGCACTTAATCCCCTCTGTAACCGACCTTCCCGTAAAAATATTCTTCGCACCTTTGATTTATGACCTCTTGACACCCCATACTGACATCATATATAATGCC
>JAJZPF010000039.1 GCA_021811315.1 bacterium | reverse complement strand
TTTGCCGCAGGAAGCGCGCTGGGCGAAGCATCTTTGGAAGGAAAGAAATGTTCGGGAA
Source organism: bacterium (assembly GCA_021811315.1). Classification (GTDB taxonomy): domain Bacteria; phylum Elusimicrobiota; class Elusimicrobia; order Elusimicrobiales; family UBA9959; genus UBA9959. The sequence continues at coordinate 12,872 of JAJZPF010000039.1, read as the reverse complement.
AAGGATTTGGCGCTAGTTTAAGACTACGCCCATGCTTCCGAATTTACACCCAGAAAATTGACATGACCCTCCTGCAAGCAGATCCGCGACGACAAAGGATACTGGCATAAATTAGAGAATTATTTCAAAGAACACTCGGACATCAGGTTCACACACGGACTTTGCGAAGACTGCGTAAAAAAACTATATCCGCAGTATGCCGACAAGTAGCGTGCGGCCCAAAGCAGGTTTCACGCCAGTGCCGGATTGAATTGCACATCATGAAATTTTACAGGAGTCCCGGAGTAGCACCCGCATAAACCGCAAGTTATCATAAAGTTCTGCGTTTAACTGTACAGGCCGGCACTATTCAGCTTAGCTATTTTGGAGATAAACATGAAATGTATGAAAACGGTTATCTATCTTCTCTGCGTCGTTCTGACAGGAGCTTTTTTATCGGCCTGCGCAGATATGCAAACGAGCGGCGCCGACTCGGGCTACAGCGATTACAGCGGCGGACAGAGCGGCGGCGGGCACCACCATTGAGCTGCCCCGCGGAGATACATAAAGGAGAAACCATGAAAGTTAAACTGATAATCCAGGTATTGGCGGCGCTGCTTATATGCTATTCCCAGGCTTTTGCGGAGAGCGGAAACCACGCGGATCATGCCGGAATGGGGAAGGAACAGTCGACTTCGCCGGAACAGTTGGAAGGGATCAAAACCGTGAAGAAAGCGGTCGAGAACGGCATAGAAATAACTTTAACTTCCCAAAGCCCCGAAGGGACCGCCGAGGTCCAAAAGAACGCGGCCGGATATTACGCGGCCAAGGACTGCCCTGGACTTAAAGGCAACGACGAGGTCAAGGTTGAAAATATTGAAAATGGCGTGAAAGTGACCGTTACGGCCAAAAGCCGCGCCGGAGTTAAAAAGCTGCAGTCCTCGCTGAAAAAGGGGAAAAGCTGCTGCGGTGAAGGCGGGCATGAAAAAAACTCGGCCGGGAAAGGCTCGAAAATAACCGCCAGGTACGTCTGCCCTATGGGAGATTTCCCCGGGAGCGACAAACCCGGGAAATGCCCCAATTGCGGCATGAACCTGGTTGAAAACAAGTAACAAGACAACAAATTAAGCGAGGCAGCCTCTGCATAAGTCGGCGCTAACACTAAGACGTGCAGAGGCTGTCTCCCTTTTATTAACCTAAAAGTGGTCGGGGGAATTCAAACAGGAAAGAAGAATGAGGAAGGCCGCAGCAAACAAGACACAGTGACCGGCACTCTTCGATGTATGTATGGCTATTTAAGCCGCTCCGCCATCATATCACGCAGGAAATCATCCCACAATGAGTCGCGCGCGATAGCGAGCTTCTCGTAATTCGCCGAATTATAGACCAGGTCCGGGATGTAGATCGCCAAACCGTGCGCTTTGTCCGTTGAAGCAGGCGCCGCGGCGCGGATCACGAGACGGTTTTTAATATAGGCCTGGAGAGAGGCGCCGGCTTCCTTAGCAGCCGTACCTCCGGTAATCGTGGTCCCGACATTCCCCAGATAGTCGTAAAGGTCTTTGGAATCCTTCATATCGAACCTATAAGTCGCGTCCACGACATCTTTTGACGCCGCTATATTAAATATATCCGGCTCCGCTTTTACCGCGCTTACCCAGCTATTGAGTTGTTCCACAAAACCCGGCAGTGCCGAGGAGCGCAAAGCGGATAGAGTGTTCTTCCCTTTATACCTCACCCCATACGTGTCGACCAGCAGGCTGCCGAACGCCTCGGCGCCCATGCCGGGGTTGGAAGCCAGGGACCCCAGGATGTTGTCGTAGGGAAAACTTTCATCCGGGACCGTCTCTTCCGAGCCCACTATCACGTCAACGGAATCTTTAAGCTCGTAAGCGACTCCGGCTGTCTGCATAAAACAAGCGTCCGTCGCGAAAACGTCCAGCTTGCGTCCCAGCGCCTGTTTAACCTGCGCCAGAGAGGCACCCAGTTGGTCCACTTCAATGTGGTTCCGGCCCACATCATCCATCCCGATCCCCAGCCGGCCTTCGCCATGGCCCCACACTATAAGCGCGGTCTTTTTAGCGGGGAACCTGCGCATGCCGCGTTTGGCGAACCGCGTTAGATGGGCCGCACTGCCCAGGTCCGTTTCGTTGGAGGAATAGATGGCAGGTGAAGTGATGCTGCCCATGTCCGCGTCCCGGGTAATGTAAATAGTTTTTGAACCCCGCTGAAATTTCAGGTTCCTGGCGCCGGAATCGCCGACTCCCAACATTCCGTATTCCACCACCACGGCCACGCGGTCGGTGGAGCCGACTTTCTCAAGTTCGTTTATACTTTTTTCGGCAAAACCAAGTATGCCGAGGTCGTTCATCGCGCTTATATACACCATGATCAGCCACTCGCGCTCCGCAGCTGGCGCTGCCGTATTGGCGATAACGGCAGGGCCGGCGTCGGCTGCCGGGGCCGGAACCGCGGGAGAGACGCCCTGGGGCGCGCCTGAAAACAAGTCCCCCAGCGCCCCCTGGGCGCGCAGGTCCGGCGCGGAAAATAGGAGTGCGGCCAAGGCTGCAACGAGCATGTTTTTCATAAATCCTTATCTTAAATTGTGGTTCGCCTATTGATTTTAATCAAGGGTCCTAAGACCCAGCATTACGGTAGGACCTTTGGCCCATGACAAGGAGCTAAATGGCCCATATACTTGAGATGTTAGCGCTGACCCACGCAAGTCTGCGATGAGGTGTTTGGTGTCTCAGTACAAGTTGCCCAGCGCTATTGCGGGTTTCATACCCTCCTTTGTTCGGACGAATAATCCCTTACAAGCAAATAGCAGCCGGTTATTATTGAATTAATGTAACCGCCGTCATAAATGACGGCGGCTTCCGTATTTTATTTAGTCCCGTCGGACAACCGGATATTAATACAGACCCGCAGAGATTTTTAAGGAGATGATCGATGAAAAAAATTAAACTAGCAGGTATTCTGACGGGCGTTTTGCTGGCCTGCGGGGCTTACGCCGGCACGCCGCCGGAGGTGAAATTCGACCAGGGCGCCGACCTCAGTCAGTTCCTGCGATCCGCCGTCGATCAGGCCATACCGCCACCGGCGCGCCTGGCCCCGGAGCCGGATAAGCCCGTCTGGATAAGCGTCTTCAACGAAGATATCAAGCAGCTGGACGGGAAGTTTTCATTCAAGGACCGCGAAGCCATGATCCAGAGCCAGTCGGCCTCCGTCTTCAAGGTGAACGCCTCGGAACTTGGCTCTCTCTCGGAGATCATGCACCGCAAACTGCACAAATGCGGCGGCTTTTTTACACACTCAAGCCCCGAGTCGGCGGCAAAAGACCTTTCACCCGCGCCGGCGGCCGCGGCCCCCGCTTACACGATAGACCGGCGGGACCAGGTGCTTGCCCTCCTCAAGCTCTCCGAAGAAAAAGGGATAACGGACACTATTACCAGCCTTTCCGCTTATAAGAACCGCTACTACACTTCGCAAACCGGCGTGGACTCGGCCAAATGGCTGCAGGCCTACTGGTCAAAACTGGCGGCGGGCAGGAGCGATATCTCCGTCGAGGCTTACAAGCATGCGAACTGGGCGCAGCAGTCCGTGATCCTTACCGTGAAAGGCACTGCCGAACCGCAAAACATCGTGGTCCTGGGCGGCCACCTGGACTCGATCTCCAGGGGCGGGGACAGTGCCGATGCTCACGGCGCCGACGACAATGCCTCCGGCATAGCGGCGCTTACCGAAGCTATTCGGGTGATCGTTGCCTCCGGCTACAGGCCCTCAAAAACGCTTAAATTCATGGGCTATGCCGCCGAGGAAGTGGGCCTGCGCGGCTCGCAGGACATTGCCGGCGCCTTCAAGCGGGACGGGGCGCAGGTGGAGGGCGTCATCCAGTTCGACATGACGAACTTCAACGGGTCGGCCGAGGATATCTTCCTCATCGCCGACAATACCAACGCGGCGCAGAACGCTTTCCTGGGCGGCCTGGTAAAAGCCTACACGGACTACCGCCTGGGCGAGACCAAGTGCGGCTATGCCTGCTCGGACCACGCCTCCTGGACGAAGAACGGCTATGCGGCCTCTTTCCCGTTCGAGTCCAAATTCGGCGAGGACAATCCTAACATCCATACGCCGAAGGATACCCTCGCTCAAAGCGGCGGACGGTCCCTGCACGCTTTCAAATTCGCGAAACTAGCCATCGCCTACCTCGTAGAGACGGCGAAATAAAACCAGTATAGGGAGAAGAACAGAATGAAACACAACTTAGTGCTGTCCGCAGTCGCCGCGGTGCTCCTGTGCGGAGCCGCAATGCCCGGCTCCGCCGCCTCGGATTGTAAAGGCTTCCTGCCGCCCAACGACCTCAGTATCCCCGTGGGTTCCGTCGACGATAAAGGGATCCTGCAGAACCAGTTCAACGCCGTGCTCGATACGGTGCAGAAACTCTACGGCCCGGTCATAGCGGCGAAGGGCGGGACCCTGCAGATCAACCGCCTCTGGACCGACGCGACCGTGAACGCCTCGGCCCAGCACCAGGGCAACCGCTACATCCTCAATATGTACGGCGGCCTGGCCAGGCACGCGGCCATTACTATGGACGGCTTCGCGCTGGTCGCCTGCCATGAATTAGGCCACCACCTGGGCGGCGCTCCTAAAATAGGAGGGGGCGACTGGGCCTCAAATGAGGGGCAGGCGGACTATTACGCCAACCTCAAATGCCTCAGGAAGGTTTTTGCCGAACCCGGCACAGCCGCCTTCACCCGCAGCGTGGCCAGCGACGAAACCGCGCGCAGGTCATGTGACACGCTGTTCTCAAAACCCGAGGACCGGGCGCTCTGCTTCAGGAACGCCATGGCCGGCAAATCAGTAGCCGCCCTTTTCATGGCGCTGCGCAATGAGACGAAAGAGCCCGGCTTCGACACGCCCGACCCCGCTGTAGTCGGCGTGATGTTCGACAAGCATCCCGGGACCCAGTGCCGGATGGACACCTATCTGCAGGGCTCTCTCTGCACCCAGCCGCTCTCTTCCGTCTTGAGCGACACCGACCCGGCCGCTGGCACCTGCACGCGCTCGGGCGGGTTCAAGGCCGGCTTCCGCCCGCTCTGCTGGTACAAACCGTCCTCGGCAAGCGAATTGCTCCCTGCAGTCTCTGACCTGGCATTTACAGGCGCGGCCCGGGGCCTGTCCGTTCCCGGCCCCGCCTTCTCGGTCCTTCAGCGCGAAGATCCCTGGCAGGGCTACTAGCCTGTTCAGGGACGACGCTGCTTTTCGCTAAAGCATCGACAAGAAAACCGCCGGGAAGCCGGCGGTTTTTGTTTTATTGGAAAAGGGAAATGCGGCGGCCGCTCTTACGAATATAAAACACCCTGACTCCGCAAGTTTTCCTATGGTTCCGCGTTAAAAAAAAAAGGGGGAAAACGCTGTAGATTTTCAGGAGGGTCCGGGATAATGGAGAAATAATGAAAACGGCATATTCACTGGGGTTCGCGTTCTTTATCACCGGCGCTTTCTCTCTTGCCTCCATGGCCCAGGAAGAAGAGGCGAAAGAACCGGTAGCCGCCTCCGTACAGACTAAGGCGGCAAAACAGGCATCCGGCACAAAGATTAAAAGGAATCCGGCTAAAAAGAGAACGGGGAAAAAGAAAAAAACAGCTCGTCCTGAACCTATATCCGAATACAAATTCCAGGTCCAGGACGAGCAGCCGCCGTACACGTTCGACAAGCACGGCGAGCCGATAGTAAGGAAAACAACCATCGCGACGAAAACTTCGAAAAATAAAAAGAGCAAAGCAGGTGGGAAGAAACAGGCCGCGGAACTATCTCTTCCTAAATTGGCCGCCACCCCGCTCAGCGGGTCGACCGGCAGCGCGGCCAGATACGTCTGCCCCATGGGCGAATACGAGGGGGACAAACCCGGCAGCTGCCCGAAGTGCGGCATGACCCTGGTCGAAAAGACATAGACGGTCCAAAGGCGTAAAGAGGAATCTCTTCCGAATCTTTTCCCTTAAGGCCTACGTGGCCATGGGTCTTTTAGCCCATGACAAAACAAGGACAGCAGCTTAGAATAACTTTGTTAGCGCCGACCAAGCGCGGTTGCCCGGTGAATGCGGAGGGCTCGTGAGCAAGTTGTCCATGGTCGGCGCTGTTTCTTTTTTATATCCCTTCCCGCTTCTCAACGAACGGTTCCGTATCCCCTATACATTTTCCGCAGAGATCAGCTGCGTCTGCCTCCCCGGCAGCCGGATTTTCGCCTTTGACCGGCGAGGAGCTTTCACATCCCCGGTACGGTGCGCGCCAGCGGCGGGATCAACTCATGATTTAGTCGGTTAGCAAGGTTAAGGAGGAGTATCTATGTTCAGCAGGTTAAACAAAAAGAGTGTTCTTGCGGCGGCCTTCGCCAGCCTGTTCCTGGGAGCCTATCCGCTGAGAGCGGAACGCCTGGAAACATTGTCGGTCAACGGCGGGCTGACCGATATTTCGGTCTCTTCGGCGCGGGACGTCGTCGTCCCCCTGGCCGCGCCCCCGGCGGCGGTCGAGGTTTCCATAAAAGGCGCGAAGTCGTCCAATGCGCTGAAAGTCTATTTTGTAGACGTCGGCCAGGGCGACGCCGAATATATAGAGCTGCCCAACGGCCAGAACGTCCTGATAGACGGCGGCCCGGCCAGCAAAAACGGCGGTCCTGCGGATACTACGCATCCCGCCAACGACCCGCCGCTGGTCCATTTTCTGCTTCAGAAAGGGATTAAGAGGATAGACCATGTTGTACTGACTCACCCCCATGCCGACCATTACGTGGGTTTAAAATATGTCTTCACCAAGCTCCCTGTGGGGAATTTCTACGACACCCGCAAGGATAACCCCGGCGTCGGCCCGGTACGCGACCTGGCGGCCAGGATCCCCGGCATAAAGCTTTCCTACCCCGCGCCGGGCGATTACCTGAACTGGGGACCGGAAGTGCAGGCCAAAGTGTTCAACAGCTGTCCGGACGCGGCCGTGGCGGCCCCGATCTCACCCAACAACTGCTCCCTCGTGGTGAAGCTCACCTACCAGAACGCCTCCCTGCTGTTCACCGGCGACATGGAAGCGGCGGTTGAGGCGCAGGTGGTTCCCAAGTACGGCGCGGAACTGCGGTCGGACGTGTTGAAGGTGGGGCATCACGGCAGCGCGGGCGCCTCAAGCGGCCTTTTCCTGAACGCGGTGAAGCCCAAGCTGGCCTATATAGAAGTGGGGCAGAACAATCAATACGGCCACCCGAGGCCGGAGACGCTGGCCAGGCTGCAGGCCATCGGGGCCGCCACCTACAGGACGGACCTGGCGGGCACGCTGGATTATCCGCTCTCGACGGGAAAGGCAGCGCAGACCGAGGCGGCCGCGGCGCCGGCGCCAGGCAAAGGCTTCAGCCCCATGGTTTACGACGAAGTCCGCAACGGGCTCATGATGAAACTGGTCTCGGACATCTACAACGGCAGGAAGCTGCCGTATTCCCAGGATGGCGCCACGTTTCAGAACAAAGAAGGCATCCTGCCTGCCATGCCCGCGGGTTACTACAAGGAATACACTCTGCTCACCGGCGATGCGCCGCACACCGTCAAGATCGGCGACACCGTCTACCAGGTCTCGCCCGACCTGGGCGCGCGCGCGGCCGAGCGGATAGTGATAGGCGGCGGGGAAAAGATCTACTACTCGCCCGATCATTACAAGACCTTCATTCTGCTCGCGGTCACTTATTAACGGCAGGGAGGGTTGAACCACATCATGAAGAGAACAACACTCTGCCTGGCAGTCGCCTTATCCTGCGTTGCCGCGTCCGCTTTCGCCTCGGACAGCGCCGAAGCGGCGCGCAGCGGCGCGGAACGTTCTTTCCGCGATCGTGACCCGCGCGGCATTCCGGCCCCGGAGTTTCCAAAAGAATCCGGGGCCGTGTCCGCTCCGCGCGCCGCGGGCCCGGTTAAAGCGGCGTTCATCGGGGACCAGGGCAACGGCGCCGCCGCCCGCGCCACGCTGCAGCTCATCAAAGCCGAAGGCGCGGAGGTCGTGTTCCACCAGGGCGACTTCGACTACAAGGACAACCCGGAGGCCTGGGACGGCCTCATCAACGAGGTGCTGGGACCCTCCTTCCCATATTTCGCCTCGGTGGGCAACCACGACATGAAGGCCTGGCCCGGCTATCAGCAGAAGCTGGCGGCCAGGCTGAAAAGGATCAGCGGGGCCGTCTGCGACGGCGATCTGGGGACCATCTCGACCTGCCGTTACAGGGGCCTCGTCTTCCTGCTCATGGGCGTGGACCTGATGAAGAACAACGACTACCCGGGATATATACGCAAACAGATGGCCGGGGAAACCTCCCCGTGGAAGATCTGCTCCTGGCATATCCCGCACTACCTGATGCAGGTGGGCAACAAGAAGAACGTGATCGACTGGGGCGTCTACGAGGAGTGCCGCAACGCCGGGGCGATCATCGCCACCGGCCACGAGCATTCCTATTCCAGGACCAGGCTGATGAAGGAGTTCGCCACCCAGCAGGTCGCTTCAAGCGACAACCCGCTGCGCCTTGAAAAAGGCCGCACCTTCGCCTTCGTCTCCGGGCTGGGGGGCGACAGCATCCGCAACCAGTTCCTCGACGGGGCCTGGTGGGCCTCAGTTTACACGGCAAAACAGAAGGCCAACTACGGCGCGCTGTTCTGCACCTTCGGCGCGCCGACCGCCAACGCGGCCAGTTGCTACTTCAAAAATATAGACGGCAGGATACCCGACCGCTTCGACCTGCTCAGCCAGCCGTGAGGAAGCGCTTGCGGAGCGTTTCCGCTATTTTCAGTACGCAGCCAGCACAATCATAACCAAAGGATAACCATGAAAAAAACCAGACTCGCACTGTTGCTCTCAGCTGTAGTATTCACCGGCCTGTCTTTCGCCGCGGCCTCGGACGCGCCCAGGCCTGTCGCCGGCCCGGCTTATGACCTGCTATTTGCGCAGTCCCCGCTGGATGTACAGGCGACGACGCCGGAGCCGGCCCTGCTCCGCGTACGGCCGGACTTCAGCAAGCCGCCCTGCGTTACCAGCCAGGCGCTGACTCCGGGCACAGCTTTCGTGCCCCGCGTCAGCGACGAGCGCCGCGTCAATGCCATCAATGAACTGCTGGCGAAGATAGCGGTCTGCACCACGCTGCCTTATAAGAACGACGGCATCATTCACAGCGATAGCCACGCCACGCTGCCGACGAAACCAGCAGGCTTCTACAAGGAATACACGCTTATCATTCCCGGCCGCAAAACAGGCGACGGCCCGGAGCCGGTCACTATCGGCGATCAGATCTTTATGACAGGGGACGTGAAGAGCCCCCGCGGTCCCGAACGCCTGATGATAGGCGGCGACAGGGAAGTCTATTACACACCGGACCACTACAAGACCTTCGTTCGACTGAATATAGCGCGCTGAACCCGCGATCGCGCGGCCATAAAAATCACGGCACCCGCGCCGTGATTTTTATTTATGCCGCAACAGTTCTGCCTTGGCGGGTCCGGGCGTGCTGTTTTAGGCATGTGTCATGACTACTCGCAAGTTTACGGGCAGTTTTGCGTTAAACAGCATGGGCCATGTCGGGCGCCAGCAAAGATTTAGAATACGCTTATGAAAACCGCCCCTGAGGAGAATCTTGAAAAAGCGGTAGTTCCGCTTGAAGGCGTGCATTGCGCCAGCTGCGTGAACCGCATTGAAACCGGCCTGGGCAGCGTGCCGGGCATACGGCGGGTATCCGTAAACCTGCCCTCCAGAACAGCCTTTATCCTCTACGACCCGGCGGCCCTGAAGCCGGCTGATATAACGGGCAGGATAGAGGAGCTCGGCTACAAAGCGCTTGGCATAATGAATTCGGCGGCCAAGGCCGAAAACATCGCCACCGCCGGGCTGGACAGCGAAAAGGGCCTGTTGCTGCAAAAACTGCTTATCGCGCTCGCCCTTACCGGCTACACTCTGCTCGAGCTCGCCGTGGACCTGCCGCCGTATACGGTCATGGCGGCGGCCGCGCTGGCCTGGGGCTGGTGCGGCTCGCATTTCCACTCCGGTCTCGTGCGCGCCCTCAAGGCCGGGACCGCGGACATGAACACGCTGGTTTCGCTCAGTACCAGCGTTACTTTTTTTTACGGTTTGTTCATAACGTTCTATCCTAACACGTCAGGTGCGCACCAACACGCCCACTGGCACGAAGTGGCCATGCTGATAACTTTTATAAACTTCGGGCGCTGGCTGGAGGCGCGCTCCAAGAGCAAGGCGGCGGAGGCGGTCTCCGGCCTTTTTAAAATGGCCCCGAAAACGGCCCGGCGGCTCAAAAACGGCGTCGAGGAGGTGGTGCCTGCGGAAAGCATTCTGCCCGGCGACACCATACAACTGCGGCCCGGCGAGCAGGTGCCGGTGGACGGGACCGTCACAAACGGGTTTTCAAGCGTGGACGAGGCGCTGCTGACCGGGGAGCCGGTGCCGCAGGACAAGGCGGCGGGCGCGAAAGTTTACGCGGGCACCATGAACAAGACCGGCGCGCTCGAGTTCACCGCCACAGGCGTAGGCGAAGACATGGCGCTGATGAAGATCATCAAGGCCGTGGAAGAAAGCCAGGCCGGAAAGAACTCGGTGCAGCGGCTGGTGGACAGGATCGCGGCATATTTTGTGCCTGCCGTCATACTGATCGCTCTCGGGGCCGCCGGGGTCTGGCTTTACTATGCCGATTTTCCCCGCGCCGTAAGCGTTTTCGCGGCGGTACTGGCCGTGGCCTGCCCCTGCGCGATGGGCCTGGCGGTGCCGATGGCGGTATCGGTGGGCTTCGGCCGGGCCGCCGGGCTCGGCATGCTGATCAACAATGCCGAGGTACTTGAGCGCATCCCGAAAATAGACGTCATAGTGTTCGATAAAACCGGGACCCTTACGGAGGGCAGGATGAAAGTTTCCGGCATACGGCCGTGGACGATAAGCGGGCCGGAATTCCTCTCCCTGCTGTTGAGCGCCGAAGCGAGTTCCGAGCATCCCTTCGCGGAAGCGGTGCGGGTATACGCGCGGGAACGCAATATCATAAAGCAGAAGCCGGACTCGGTGGAGGTAGTGCCGGGCAAGGGGATAGAAGTTAAGGCGGGCGGGCGCGCTGTCATGGCCGGCAGCGCCAAATGGTTCGCCGAAACGGGCGTGACGGTGCCGGCCGCGGCGGAAGCGGAAATAAAGGCGACCACGGATTCGCTCCTGCTGCTGGCCGCTGACGGAGTTTTTAAAGGGTACGCCGCGCTCTCCGACACGGTCAGGCCTGAAACGGCCGCTGTTATAGAAGAACTCTCCGCGATGGGGATAAGGCCGGTCATAGCTTCCGGGGACAGGCGGGCCGCGGTTGAAACGCTGGCCGCTGCGCTGGGAATAAGCGAATTCTACGCCGAGATCTTTCCGGAGGAAAAAAGCGCCATCATCAAGAGGCACAAAGCGATTGGCTCCAGGGTGGCTTTTGTAGGGGACGGCTTTAACGATGCCGCCGCCCTCTCCGAAGCGGACCTGGGCATAGCGCTCAGCTCGGGCGCGGACATCGCCGTGAAAGCCAGCGATATAACACTAATGCATAACGGCATAGCGGGCGTGGCGCAGGCATTAAAACTAGCTAAAGCCATCAGGCGCAATATTACCCAGAACCTGGTATGGGCCTTCGCTTACAACGCCGCGCTTATACCGCTGGCCGCCGGCGCCTTATATCCTTTCAGCGGCCTGCTTATCCCGCCTTATTTCGCGGGGGGCGCGATGGCGCTCAGTTCCGTATCCGTGGTGCTCAACTCGCTGCGGCTGAGGAGAGTAAAGCTGCAGCGGAATTATTCAAACGGCTAAAACGAGGCGGCCTCCGCATCAGTCGGCGCTAACACTAAGACGTGCGGAGGCAGCTTCCGTAATTTCAGCGGTCCAAAGTCAGGCAAGAAAATATGGCGAATACAAAAACCATGGGGCTGGCAGCCCTGGCCGGCATTCTCCTCTTTATTTCCAGCCTGGCTATCCTGCTGGCCCGGCAGCTAAACCTGGCGCCGGCGCGCCCGGCGCCGGGATTCCGGACTTTCGGCCCGGCCGCGGCGCCTATACAAATAGAGGAATACAGCGATTTCGCCTGCGGGGCCTGCCGGGCCGCGGCCGGAAAGATAGCGGACCTGTTGAAGATCTACGACGGAGGAATACGGGTGCAGCTAAAGCATTATCCGCTGCTCAATATTCATCCCTGGTCGCTCGACGCGGCGGCCTACGCCGATTGCGCCGGAGAACAGGGGAAATTCAAAGAATACGCCGGCCTTCTTTTTGAAAGCCAGGAAAAGTGGGCGCGCGCCGCGGAAAAGCCGAAAGAATTTGAAGCCTTCTCGCGCGGCTTAAACCTGGACTGGGCGAGGATGCAGGCCTGCGCCGCCGCTCCCGATACGCTCAAGCGCATCAGGCTAGAAATGGCCGAGGCGGAAATGAAAGGCCTGAGCGCCACCCCGACGTTCTTTATAAACGGCAAAAGAGCCGTGGGCCCCGCCCAGCTTGTAGAACAGGCCCGCAACTTCGACAAACTGCTTAAGAAGCGGAATAAACAATGAAAGATTATACGGCGGCTATAAATACGGCCGGGCTGTTCGCCCGCCTGCTCGTGGGCGGCTTATTTATTTACGCCGGGATTGCTAAACTGCTTGCTCCGCCGGAAGAATTCGCCTATGCCATAGAAACCTATAGGGTTGCGGGGCCTGCGCTCGCCCTGCGCGCCGCCTATATTATCCCCTGGCTGGAACTTTACGCCGGCCTGCTGCTTACGCCCGGGATCTTCACCCGCTTTAGCGCCTTTTTATGCGGCGCCATGCTGGCCTTTTTCGAATTGCTGCTGGCGCAGGCCTGGCTTCGGGGGCTGCCAATCACCT
>JAJZPF010000038.1 GCA_021811315.1 bacterium | reverse complement strand
GGAGCGACCTCTCGGAGGCCCGAGCTTGCATAAGCGCGAGGGCCGAGAGGGGAGGCGCGGCCACGGTGTGGCCGACGCCGTGAGCGACGGGCCCATACCCTTGCCGCCCCGACTGGGCTTCTCGCGGTCCCTGTAGTTATTTTTTCTTAAGGCGGGAGGGTTTTATTTTTATGCCCGCCATTTCGCGGATCTCGAAGAGGCGGTCGCGGAGCTCTACTGCGAGTTCGAAATTGAGGTTGTCGGCGGCGCTCTTCATGCGCTGTTCTATTTCCACCGCCATAGCTTTTATCGAGGACTTCGGCGCGTCCCAGCGGGGGAGCGGCTCGGCTACGGACAGGCCCTGGCGCTTCGCCTGCGTGCGGAGTTCCTCGAACTCTATGAATTTCTTGATGATGGTTTTAGGCTCGATGCCGTGCTCTTTGTTGTAAGCCACTTGCTGCACCCGGCGGCGCTTCATCTCGGCCATAGCGCGCGCCATGCTTCCCGTGATCCGGTCCGCGAAAAGAATGACCTCGCCGCATAAATTGCGCGCCGCCCGCCCGGAGATCTGGATAAGAGTGGTTTCACTTCGGAGGAATCCTTCATTGTCCGCGTTGAGAATAGCCACCAGCGTCACCTCGGGAATATCCAGCCCTTCCCTAAGCAGGTTGATGCCTACAAGAGCGTCGAACTCCCCCTTCCGGAAAGCCGAAAGAATATCCAGCCGCTCAAGCGTATCCATATCCGAATGCATATACCGCGCCTTAAGGCCTTTCTCTCCGAGGTAGGCGCTCAGGTCCTCCGCCGTCTTCTTCGTCAGCGTCAGCACCAGCGTGCGCTCTTTCTTCGCCGCCCGCTTCTCTATCTCCGCGGTCAAGGCCTTTATCTGCCCCGTCACCGGCAGTATAGTGATCTCCGGGTCCACCAGCCCCGTAGGCCGGATGATCTGCTCGACGACGTCCTCTTTCCTGCAGGTCGCCAGTTCATACGGCCCCGGCGTGGCGGAGACAAAGATCGTTGAAGGCCGCAGGGCCTCGAACTCGTCGAACTTGAGCGGCCTGTTGTCCAGCGCCGACGGCAGCCGGAAGCCGAAGTCCACCAGGGTCTGCTTGCGCGCGCGGTCCCCGGCGTACATCCCGCGGATCTGCGGCACCGTCACATGCGACTCGTCGACGAAAAGCAGGAAATCCTTGCCGAAATAGTCGAACAGGCAGTCCGGCCGGCTGCCCGGCGCGCGGTTGGCCAGGTGGCGCGAATAATTTTCCACGCCGTTGCAGTAGCCGGTCTGGCGTATCATCTCCAGGTCGTAGCGCACGCGCTGGCCCAGCCTCTCCGCCTCAAGCAGCTTCCCCTTCCCCTTAAGCTCCGCCAGCCGCCCGCCCAGCTCGGCCTCGATGGCCTTGGCCGCGGCCTCGATCTCCCCGGCGGTGGACACGAAATGCTTGGCCGGGAAGACCCAGACCTCGGGCAGCTCCTTTATCGTGTCTCCCGTGAGCGGGTCTATCTCTTTAATGGACTCCACGGCATCCCCGAGCTCCACCCGCCAGGCGGTCTCGGAGTCGCCGGGGAAAATATCCAGGTTCGCCCCGCGCATCCGGAAGGTTCCGCGCGAGAACTCCGTCTCGTTGCGCTCGTAATGGATATGGACGAGGGAAGTCGTCAGCGCTTTCCGGTCCGCTTTCTGCCCCTTCTTTATGTACACGCACTTCTCGGCGAAATTCTTAGGCGAGCCGATATTATAAATGCAGGAGACCGAGGCCACCACCAGCGTATCCGGGCGGGTCAGGATCGACGTGGTAGCCTTCAGGCGCAGCTTGTCGATATGATCGTTTATCGAGGCGTCTTTTTCGATATAGGTATCGCTGGCAGGGATGTAGGCCTCCGGCTGGTAATAGTCGTAATAAGAGACGAAATATTCGACCGCGTTCTCCGGGAAGAAAGTCTTGAATTCCGAATAAAGCTGGGCGGCCAGGACTTTATTGGGAGAGATGATAAGCGCCGGGCGCTGCAGCCGCTCCACCAGCGCGGCCAGCGTAAAGGTCTTTCCGGAGCCGGTGACGCCAAGCAAAGTCTGGTTGGCCTTGCCGGCCTTTATCCCCGCGCTAAGCGCGTCGAGGGCCGCCGGCTGCGACCCGGAGGGCTTAAAAGGAGCCACAAGCTTGAATTTGCCGGCCATGGGACAATCTTACAAATAATAAGCCGGCCGACCAACACCCCCATAAATGATAAAATCCCTTTTATGGCTGAGCGCGTACAGATCACGGTGGCTAAGAGCGCGGGGTTCTGCCCCGGCGTGAAGAACGCAATAGACAAGGTGCTGGAACTGGCCAAGAGCAGGAAGAAAGCGATCTATACCCTGGGCCCGCTCATACACAATAAGCAGGTCATAGAAACCCTCAAAGAACAGAATATCCACGCCGTCAATTCCGTTTCCGAAATAAAAGAGAAGAACGCCATCCTCGTGCTCCGCGCGCACGGCATCCCCCCTGAAGAGGAAGCCGCCATCCGCTCCCTTGACCTAGAAGTGGTCGACGCCACCTGCCCGCTGGTCAAGCATGTGCAGGAAAATATCCGCGCCCACGCGAAAAAAGGTTATTCAACTATTATCGTGGGGGACCGCGACCACGCCGAAGTGCTTGGCCTCATGGGCTACACCGAAGGGCGCGGCTTCGTGGTGAGCGGACCAGAAGAAGTTAAAAAACTCCCTCACCTTGAAAAAGCGAACATAGTGGCCCAGACCACGCAGGAAGGGGACATTTTCCTGGCTGCCGCCGATGAAGCCCGCAAAATTACCGGCGAGCTGGCCGTTTCGAATACCATCTGCAATCCCACCCGGCAGCGGCAGAAGGAAACAGTGGAATTCGCGAAGGGTTCGGACCTGGTTATAGTGGTCGGCGGAAAGAATTCCGCCAATACCGCGCGCCTTTTCCAGATCTGCGAAAGGCTGGCGAGGAAAGCGGTGCACATAGAGCGGGAAGACGAATTGAAGAAAAGCTTTTTCGAAGGCGCCTCCAGGATCTTTATAACCGCCGGCGCTTCCACCCCCACCTGGATGACGGAGAAAGTTCTGGAGAAAGCCCGTGAGCTTGCCGGCAGCAAAATTTCAATAAAGCGCCGCAACCCGCGCTGACTTTGGATTCCTCCCCCTCCGCATTTGGTAGAATATTCTGTCTTACCGCGCGGTTAGCTCAGCGGTAGAGCGCCTCTCTTACACAGAGGATGCCACAGGTTCAAATCCTGTACCGCGCACCACAATTTGTTATAAGGAACGGTAAGCGGATCAACATTTTGATCCGCGTCAGGATTTGAAAGGCGGAGCTTCGAGGCCAGCAGGCCGCAGAAGCGAGCCGGGGTCGCGGGTCCGGTTGAGCGACGGCGAAACCGGAACCTGTGACCAAATCCCGTCCCCTGCAAGTCTATTAAACCCCAAATAAAAAGGGACAGGCTACTTTTCCTAAAGTACCTGTCCCCTCCTTTTTCTCCACTATCCCCTATTTAATCAGCCCCGTCACCAGCTTCAGCATCGCCGGGCTGAAGGCTATGGTCACATGGTTCTCGTTGACGATGAGGCGCTGTATCGGCTCGGTGCGGGCCGGGTGGGTAAGGTCCGCGGTATGCGCGGCGCTTTCAACGAAGACCAGCCCGTCGGAGGGGCCGTCGGTCTCGGTCTGCGGGACGTTCTCTATCCTATTGTTATTTCCGGCTATCACCGTAACTGAAATATCAGCGGGAACAGGGTAGGACCTGAAAGCGTTCAAAAAATTCCCGCCTTTCATTATGGCGTTATTTATCCCCAGCGAGTGGCTCATCAGGCCCTGCCCGCCGTGCAGCGTGGTGTAATAATCCGGGGAAGTGGCCTTAACGGGATATTTCCCGGTCCAGTCATAAAGCACCTGCTGCTGCATAGGGAAGTTATCGCTGTAGATGCTGAACTCCAGCGTGTCCTGCCAGACACCGTAAGCAAGTATCTTGTCCCAGCTCATCGGGGCGTTCGCCGCAAGTTCGTCCTTCATGAAATAATAATTGAATTCCGGGTGGCGGAAAGCGAAATCCTGGCCGCGGTGCGGTGTGGCCATGGTTATAAGCTGGTCCACGTCGCCGCGGAACCCCGTCCACGCCCCGTTCAGGCGGAAGCTGGACACATAAGCGCGCGCGGCCAATCCGCCGGCGCTATGACCGATAAGAGCGACCTTTCCGGCCCCGGTGGCCTGACGGGCCAGTTCGATAGCGTCGGCCAGGTACTGCGACTCGTAAAAAAGATTCCCGTGCTTGTGAGGGAAGGTGATAGCGAAAACCCTGAAGCCCTTCCCCTCGAGCGCCTGCAGCAGGCCTGGCGCGTTCGCGTCGCCCAGAAGTATCGCCGGGGTGGCCCAGGCGCGGTTGGCGTTATCGGAGGCGCCGTGCACCAGCATGACGACCTTGCCCTTATTGGTTTTCCACTTCGGCCCGTAATGCAGCAGGAAAGTGGAGGCTGGCGGAAGGTTGGAGCCGAAAGCCGAAATGATCTCGGGCGTCTCATGCCTGGATTTGTTCAGGACGCTCTCGACGGCGAAGGGGCGGAGCGTGTCCTGGTAGCACTCTATCCTCTCCCAGTATTTAGACTGGATGGAGCGGAGAAGGCGCAGGCCGGCTACGGCGCGCGCCTTGTCAGGCGCGGGGACGGACGCGGGAGCGGGAGCGGATTCTACCGCCGAGGAAAGCTGCACAAAAGCGCCGGGCTGCCCGGCTTCGGTCATTGATGGCATAAGGAATAAAGCGAAGAGGATAAAATTCATTTTTTTCACGGTCAGCATATTTTACCTCTTTCAAATCTGCCCTATCAGGGGCATAAGACCCAGCGGACCCTGGGCACTGCGGCCGTTCCCGGCCGCAGCCCCGGGCGTTTCCTAGTAGATGAACGTCATGCAGGCCATCGAATAGCCGCCGCCGGAAGCGCAGAGGACCACGCGGTCGCCGCGCTTCACTTTGCCCTGCTCGGCCATATCGTGGAAAGCCATCGGCACGCAGGCAGAACCGGTATAGCCCCATTTTTCCATTATCGTATGGGTTTTTTCCATCGGGAGATTGAACTTCTCCATTACTTCAACGATGGTGGGCTTGCGGATCTGCGTGAACACGTAGGCCTGGGCGTCGGCCGGCTTAAGGCCGATCTTCGCCAGGGTCTTCTCTATGAGCGGGGGCCACTCTTCGCTGTTGAGCGTGGCCGGGAATTTCTTTGGAACCTTCACCTTGTGGGTGCGGTCCAGCAGAACCTGCTCGTCCACCGGCAGGGCGCTGCCGCCGCCGTAGATGCCCATGAAATCCCAGAAGGAGCCGTCGGATTTAAGCGTGGAAGCGGTCAGGCCCTGCTCCGGGGCGTATTCAAGTATGAAAGCGCCGGCGCCGTCGCCGAAAAGGATGGAGGTGTTGCCGTCGTCGTGGTCCAGGTGCTTGCTCATCGCGTAGGTGCCTATGACCATGGCGCGCTTGTATTCTTCGCCGTTGAGATATTTGGAGGCCATGTCCACGGCGGTGACGAAGCCGGCGCAGGCGCAGTTCACGTCGAAGGCCCCGGCGGACTTTATCCCGAGCTTGTGCTGCACTTCCGCGGCCGTCGCCGGTGAAAGCTGCGAGGGAGTGTCGGTGGAGATTATCAGCAGGTCTATCTGCCCCGGCTTCAGGCCTGAATTCTTCAGCGCCTGCTCGCCGGCCTTGATGGCCAGGGTGGCCGAGGATTCGTCTTTAGCGGAATAATAGCGGGCGCCGTGGCCGATGCGCTCGAACACTTTCTGCAGCGGGTCCGACCCGAATTTTTTATAGAAGGCCTCGTTGCTCATCAGGTTCTTGGGGAGGTACATCCCCGTGCTTATTATTTTGAACATAATTTTTCTCCTAACCTTTTATTTTATACCCTCAAAAACAGCTTTCAGCATTTCGTTCTCGCTCATGCCGCGGAAGCCGCCCCACAGGACGCGCTTCATGCCCAGCATATGGCCCATCCCCATCAGAGCAAGAGCAAGCAGCTCGGGATCGTCTATATTGAATTCCCCGGCGACGGCCGTCTTTTTAAGCTGGGCAGCGTAGTTGCGCAGGATATAGCCGTAGTAGGCGTCCGCCAGCGAAGCGTCGGTGAATTCGGCCTCCCGCATTATCCGGTAACCGTACGGGTGCTCGCGGATGAAATCGAACAGCGCCCTGAAAGCCATGGCCTCGGTCTCGACGCGGCTGCCCGCGCCCGCCGAGTAGGCCGCGGCTTTCTTCACCAGGGAATCGCGCATGCGCATTACCACCTTCTCAAGCGCCTCCTCCTTGGAGGAAAAGAAAAGATAGAAAGTCCCGGCGGCAAAGCCGGCCTTTTTCGCGATCTCCGAGACGCGCGCGCCGTTATAACCGCAGCGGCCGAAGACCTCCTCCGCCGCCGCAAGCATTATCGCCCCCGTGTCGCCGGGCGCGGGCCTCGCCTTCGAGGGCCCGGTAAGCGCCGGGTCCCACCAGGGGAAACTCTTCCTGCTCAGGCCCCTCGCGCAGAGCCTGGCGGCAGCTTCCGGCGCCCGAGCCGGTACGCTGCCCTTATCCCAGACCATGAATTTAACCGCGTAGAAATAAAGCGAGCCCAGCAGCGCCCAGGCGTGCGCCGAGGCGCGCGGCCCGGGCACAAAGCGCCCCAGCCGCCCCGCGATAACTTCGGCCAGCGGCCCGTAAAAATCCCGGGCCAGGGACTCGTTGCCCGCTTCTGCTTCGCGCATGGCCTTGAACGAATCGAGGCGCGCCGCCGCCGCCCCGAAGAAGGCCGCTGAAATTACCAGGGCCTCCTTCTCGGCGTCTTTCTGCTGCGGCAGCTCCGAAACGGCGCGTATAAGTTCGTCGCGCAGTTCCCGGGCCAGCGCCTCTATTATTTCTTCCTTCGAAGCGAAATACCTGTAGAAGCCGCCCACCGCAAGCCCCGCCGCGGCGCAGATATCGGCCACTCCCGAGGCGGCGCAGCCCTTGCGGGCGAACACCGTCCCGGACGCCTCGATGAGGCGCTCCCTGGTGCGCTGTCCCTTGGGGGTGGCCGGCGCGCTCATCAGATTACCAGCCCGCCGTCCACGGAAAGGACCTGCCCGGTGACGAAAGACGACTCGTTGTTGGACAGGAAGTAGTAGGCGTTGGCGATATCTTCCGGCTGGCCAAGGCGCTTGAGCGGGGTCTTGTCGGAGATAGCGGTAAGGATCTTCTCGGGCACGGTTCCGAGCATCTCGGTCATGGTGTAGCCGGGGGCGACCGCGTTAACGCGTATCCCGTCGCGGCCCATTTCCTTGGCCCAGGTCTTGGTCAGGCCGATGATGCCGAACTTGGAGGCGGCGTAATTGCTCTGGCCCATATTGCCGTAAATGCCGACCACGGAGGAGGTGTTGACGATGGTTCCGCTTTTGCGGGCCTTCATATGCGCGGCCACGGCCTTGGTGCAGAGAAAAGCTCCCTTGAGGTTTACGTCCAGGACCAGGTCCCAGTCGTTCTCTTCCATCTTGTGCAGCATCGCGTCGCGGGTGATCCCGGCGTTATTGATCAGCGTGTCCACTCCGCCCATCTTCTCGATGGTCTGGTTGATGGCATTGTCCACGGACTCTTTGGAGGTGACGTCCACTTTGCAGTAGTTCACGTTCTCGGCGCCGTACTTCTCGCCCAGCTCGCGGGCGGCGGTCACCAGCATCTCTTCATTCACGTCGAAAAGCGTGACTTTCCATTCTCCGGACTTGAGGAACCTCTCCGCGCCCGCGCGCCCGAGTCCCCTGGCCGCTCCGGTTATTACAGCGTTTCTTTTTGTCATTATAGTTCTCCTTGATTTCCCCCCCCCGCCGCGCGCGGCAGGGAGACCGCAATTTTATTTTTATCCCGAACCTTCCCCACCCCTCTTTCCACGCTGGGATAATAGTGAATAATGGTTCAGTATTCATTTTTTACCATAAATACCAAAACTCTGTCAACAACTATTTCTTATTTCTTTTCCCCCTTCCTTATATATGGGCCGGGGCAGCCGGACTACCGGGACAAAACAAAAGCTCCCCGGTTGGGGAGCTTTCATATGCCAAATTACGTGCTTCGAAAATTTGGCGGTCCTTTCAGGATGAAATTAAGACCTACTTTGCGCAACATCCCGAGGTTGTCTAATAAATACCGCCAGCAAGCGTCAGGGCAGCCCGCTCAGCCCATGCCGCATCTTCCAGAGGAAGTACTTCTCAAAGCCAAGCTTCATCCATTTAGCCCAGACCGCTTTTTTCAGGTACGAGCTTTGTCTCGGCGGCAGCAGGGGGTACGCCTGCATATAAGCCGCCGTGTCGCCCATATCCATAAGGCAGATCACGCCCAGTTCGCCTGTGTCGGGCGGAGTCGCCCCGGCAATTTCCGCGCTGATCGTCGCGGCGGCCACCTTCGCCATCTTGATGGTCATAAAACCGGTCTTCGGCACGCCAGTCGGCACCGGCGTCGCTTCCGGCGGAGCGATCACTATGGCCACGCCCACGGCGAAGATGTTCTTGTGTTTAGTGTGCCGGTAATTCTTGTCCACCGGGAGGAAACCGCGAGGGTTCCCCAGCGGCGCCACTGCCGGAACGCCTTTGAACGGCGGGGCTATCATCGCAAGTTTAAAAGGAACTTTCGTCCCGTCTTTCAGCTTTATCTCTCCCGGGGTGACTTCTTCTATCGCCTGGCTCACGAGGGGTTTTATATCCCGTTCGGCGAATTCATCCTCGATGAACCGCTTCGACAAGCCCAGGCCGCCCACGCCCATATGCCCCAGATATGGTTCCGAAGTGAGATAAATTATCGGAACTTTGTGCCGCATCTTCAGCCGCCGCAGTTCCGCGTCCATCTCGAAAGCGAGCTCATACGACGGGCCGAAGCAGCTCACCATCTGCGACGAGCCAAGCACCAGCGGCCCCGGGTTTTCGAGTATCCTGCGCCAGGCCTGCCCGGTCTTTACCGCCTGGGCAAGGGTGAAGGTACAATCAGTATGGCCCTGGTCGGGCCCGAGCCCGGGAATTTCGGAGAAGGACAGTTGCGGCCCCGTAGAGATAACGAGGAAGTCATAGGGCAGTTCTTTGTTGCCCGTAGTGATCACCTTCGACGCTTCGGCGTTCACTTCCCGCGCGGCTTCGTGGACGAAGTTTATCCCTTTCGGGCCGAGTATCCCGCCGAGGCCGAGGGTTATGTCCTCCGGCTTTCTCCACCCCATGATAAGCCACGGCAGCGACGGCATGAAAACAAAACGGTCGTCGTCGCTTACTACCGTGACTTCCGCTTTGGCGCCCAGCAGCCGTTTAAGCTCGAAAGCCGCGGTCAGTCCGCCGAATGAGCCGCCCAATACTACGATCTTTGCCGGCATAATGCCTCCCTCACCCGTAAACTGTGCTCACAAACCCCGCTTTTGGCTTACGTTATCAAAATACCAGCACTTTGTCCGCCCAGGCGGTCCATTCGGTCAGGATCGCCATGGTGCCGCGCTTGGCGCCCTCGGCCAGCATGTCCTCGGCTATGCCGCGGGCGTCCATGCAGGAGCCGCAGACGCTTATCTCGCCGCCCTGCTTGGTCACAAGTTTCAGCATATGCTCGATGTTGTAATAGCCCTGCGGGGTTTTCTGGTTCTTGATGCCGCAGGGAGCGCCGTCGCCCATCAAAAACACGCGTATCTGCTCGCTCTGGCTTTTGCCGAGAGAGACGGCCAGGCGCAGGGCGTTATAGCTCTTTTCACCGCCGTAAGGCTGCTCGTTGAGTATGAACAGGTTTTTCATATTATCTCCTTAAGCTATCCGTCAGAATTCGTACCGCATTGAGAGGTACAGATTATCATTTTTATCCAGCTGCCCCAGGAAGGTGCTGTTATGCGCCCCCCCGAAGACGTTCGCGCCGACGGCGGCCGTAAGTTCGTCCGTCACGTGGCAGGAAACTTCGGGTATCAGGTAGAAATCCCGGTCCGTCGGGCTCCAGAAGGAGAATAGCGAAAGTTTCCAGGTCTGGTATTTCAGGAACTGCGTCAGCCGCAGCGTCAGCAGCTGGCGCAGGTGGTCCTGCTTTGGCAGGCCCGCGGGCAGAGCGGCCACATAGCGGCTGTAGTTTTGCATATACTCGCCGTAATATTGGATCCCGGCGGTAAAATCCGTCCAGGGGGAACGCTGGTAACCGGCAAGGAACCGGGTTTCTGAATTCGGAATTAGCGGATCGGTCCCGGCTATATCCTGCCTGGAATCGTAATAACCAGCCTCAAAGCTCAACACTCCGCCGGCAGCGTTGCCCTGCAGGCTGGCGCCGTAGACGGCGAGCCTCGGGTAAACTATCGTCAGTTTGGTCGGTGCGGTAATCGAGTCCGGTTCCATCGACGGGGAACGGAAGAAGCCGCGGTAGGCGTAGAGGGCCGCGTCAAAGCCCAGGACAGGGCGGGAAAGCCTCGCGGCCAGCTCAACGTTGCCCAGGTCGTGCCGCGGTTTGGATTCAACCCGGTTCGTCACTTGGCTGAAAGGGTCGAACAGGAAAAAACTCTGGCTGGTGGGGAATTGGTCCGGCTCGAAGGCCGGGGTGGCGATGATATCCAGTGAGGCCTTCTCGGAATAGACGCTCGCTTTAAAGCTGCCCGCGCCCGTCTTAAGATATTCCATGGGGCGGCCGGAAAAAAGCGCGGCGTAGTTCTTGGGGAAAAGATCGTTGATGAAAAGCAGGTCGCCCACGCCCCAGGTGTGGATCTGCCGGCCGGCCCTGAGATCCAGCGAGCCTTTGGCGTAGGTCAGGTAAGCCTCGCGCACGTCCACGGCGCTGTCGGCGTTCGCCTCGTCGCGCAGGAAATCAGTCTTGGCGAAGTAACCCGCGCCGCCGCCGGGAGCGGTTCCTGAGAGCTGCAGTTGCAGCCGCTCCTCGCCCAGGAGAAAATCCCCTGACGGCGGCTTATCATGCCGCGTAGTGCCCAGCCGGGAGGCGTAGTTGGCCAGAACGGAGCCGTGCCAATCCAACGCGCCGGTTTCAGCGGCGGCCGGCAGGCACAAAGCCAGGAGAGGGAGCGTTAAAAGCCGGGAGCGGTCCATGTTTTATTTTATCCAGCTTCCGGGCGGGTTCCTTAAAGCGCGTTCGCTGAAATCTTCGGCTTTGAGCGCAAGCCGGTACTTGGCTTCGCTGAATTCCACCACCGTCTGATGGCCGGATTTTACGTTCTTCATGGTGCGCTTCATGGCGGTCGGGATGCCGTCTATTTCCTTTATTTCTTCAGCGGAGAATTCCCTGAAGAGCTGATCCTGTACGTCGTAATATTCCTCCCTGAGGGGCATAAAGGTCGTTTTATCTATCCAGGAGACCTTTCGCTTGTATGCGGCGGCCGCTTTGGGCATGCTCTCTACGACATAGCAGGGTTTGCCGCCCAGTTCTTCTTCACGCAGTAATTTATGGGTATCGGACCCGATGTTCCTGCCCGAAACATCCTCGTAGCTGAAATCGGAACCGACAAAGCTGGACTGCGAATCTTTAGCCGCGATACGCTGGACCAGGTTCAGCGCCGGTATGAACAGCCAGCGGTCCGACTCTTTTGCGGCATATTTATAGACCAGGAAGGCCATGCGGCGCACGTCGCCGGGAGCGTGGAAATACATGAAGTATTTCTGGTCCCCTCCGGGCATATTGACGCGCAGCATGGTCAGCTCCCGGAAGCGTTCGCCGCCCGAAACGTCTTTCAGCGTCATCTTGATGCGGGCCCGGAAACTGTCGCCGGGCGAGAAAAAAGCCTGTTGCATTTTGCCGACTATGCCGGCGGCGTCCATAGGCTGGGCGGTAGCGGGGGCGGCGCTGGCCGGTGTCAGAAGCGCCGCCGCGATCATCAACTGTAGTATTGTTTTGGTCATATTTATCCTCGATTAAGCCGCGAACAATTGTTTCCTGAAAAGCACTATCAGGGCGGGAATGTAGATAATGCAGAGCACCGCGCTTAAGAGCATCATGCACACTATAAAAGCGCCCACCGTGATATACGGCGTCAGCGGCGCGAACAACATCACCGAGAAGGCCGCGGCGAACAGTATGGCATTACGTAATACACCCTTGCCGGGGCGGGCCGCGGTCCACACCAGTGCCTCCTCGATAGATTCGGGCGCGGCCGCGTTCCGGCCTTCGGCCAGCCGCAGCCTGAACCTGTTGATGAAATGAATGGCGAAGTCCACCGCCATGCCCAGCGAGAGGCAGGAAAGTACCGAGATAGGCATGTCGAAGTCTTTACCCGCAAAGCCCACGGCTCCGTAGATCAGAATGACCGTAAAAAGAAGCGGGATATAGCCCACCATGGCCCATTTGACCGACCGGAAGTTAACGGACAAGATGGCGAAGATGACGACCAGGGCCAGCAGGAAACCCTTGATCATATCCCATAACACCGCGTCGTTCCAGACCAAGTTGAAGTAGGCTATCCCGGCGGGCTTTATCTCTACGGGGAAGGGATTGTCACGCTGATAGTTCTGCGCGGCCTCTATAACGCCGCGCATAGCCCCGGCGTCCCAGGTCTTGAGCTGCA
Source organism: bacterium (assembly GCA_021811315.1). Lineage (GTDB taxonomy): Bacteria > Elusimicrobiota > Elusimicrobia > Elusimicrobiales > UBA9959 > UBA9959. The sequence continues at coordinate 2,241 of JAJZPF010000038.1, read as the reverse complement.
CCCAGATATTAGCTTTCTTGAAGTATGGGTCAACTACGTTATCGAGGTCGGCGGGTTTGGCGGACATGCCGAAAAGGAAGAGGTATTGCCCGGCAAGTTCTTTGGATTCAGGAACTTTGTCGTAGGCCGGATCGTCTTTATGCAGAACGCGGCCGATCCTTTTTACGTAGTCCACGACCGAGGTGGTCTTTCCGACGGTGGGAAGTTTTTCGAGGCTGCGCTGCAGACCCTCGATATAGCGCAGGGCCTGCGGCGATTTTATAAACTCATCTTCATCGCCTGTCGAGTTGACCACTAGGTAGCCGAGCGAGGTTCCGCCCAGGGCTTCGTTCATAACGCGGTCGGCGGTGCGGACCTCGCTGGACTTCGTGAACCACTCCACCATATTATTATTGACCTTTATGCGGGTCGTGCCGGCTACCGCCACGGCGAATAAAGCGAGGCCGGTGAGAACGACTGCCCGCGGTTTATGCGCGCCCAGCCGGGCGAGGTGCGCGAGGAATTGTGATATCCGGCTGGACTCCGCGTCTTCACCGCGCGAAGCCGTTTCGATGGATTTTTCACTGACGAAGGTGAACATAGCCGGGATAAAGCTGAAACTCAGCATCCGCAGCAGGACGGTGCCGAAGGCCACCAGGCCGCCGAAGATCTTGACCGGGACAATATCCATGAACAACAGCACCGAGAACCCGGCCGCGGTAGCCAGCGCCGTATACCGCACCGGCCGCCCCACCGCCTCCATGGTTTTTATAATAGCGGTCTTTTTGTCTTTTTCTTCCCGGAAGCGGAAGTAGAACTCGTTAAAGATGTGGATGGAGTCCGTGGCTATGGCCATCAGGAACACCGGCGCCATGGAGCTCATGATGTGGATGGGGTAGCCCAGGGCGATAAGCAGGCCCATGCTCCAGACGGTGGCTATCATGGCGTCCATCATGAGCGCGGCGGAGAGAAAGAGGTCGCCGAACATAAGATAGCGGGCCGCGAACATAAGCAGGCCGGCCATAGGCGCGAAGATCGCCATCAGTTTGAACATCTCCGCGCCGAAGGTGTCGCGCGCCACCGGGTCGCCGGCGACATAGTAGTTCTCCGGACCGCCTTCCTCTTTGACTATAGCGCGTATTTTGTCGGCTACGGCTTTGCCGTTGGCGCCCTTTTCAAGGGGCACATAGATAGCCGCAGTTTTGCCGTCCTGTGAGATAATGCGGCCGACGAACATCGGGTTCTCGAAAAGTTGTCTGCTTAGTCCTTCAAGTGCGCGGGGGTCGCCTGGCACGTCCGGCATAAGGGGCCCCACCTGGAGCGTCCCTTTGTCCACCGTGACATTGTCTATGGTGGAGAAACCCGCCACGTCGCGGGCGGCCACTCCAGGGATCTGCAGTATCCCCTCGTTGATGCGCTTTATTTTTTCCAGCGTTGTTTTGTTGAGAACCCCGGCTTCGTTCTTAATGCCGACCACGATCATGTCCTCATAGAGGCCGAAGGTCTTTTCTGCGGCGTCGTTGGAGACCCGGACCGCGGAATCGGCCGGGAGCATGTTCTTGGGATTGGTGTCGGTCCGGACCCTTGGGAATGCGGACAGTGCGACCAAGGTTATAAAGAGGGTGACGGCTACCACCCAGCGGGGATGGTCTACGGAAAAGTGAACCAGGGAAAAGTCACGAAGCTTACGCATGTGTTTTGCCTCCTATCCGGGCCGCTACATTCCCCTGTTCCCGCAAGCGTTCAATGAGAACCTGCCTCAATAAATCATAAGCCTTGAGCATTTTGGGGAAAGACAGGCGGTAGTAGATGTGCTGGCCTTCGCGGCGTGATAACAGGACTCCCTTTTCCCGCAGGATGGTCAGCTGCTGTGAAACGTTGGGTTTGGGGATTTCCATTTCCCTTGTCAGGTCGCCGGCGGTCTTTTCACCGGAGCGCAGCCGGTCGATGATCTCAAGGCGCTTGGCGTTGGAGAGCACGGAGCAGACCTGCGCGTGCATTGTGTAGATCAGCCGTCTGGTTTCCGTTTTTGTCATAATAGCCTCGCTATTGTAGTTGCGATATTTCGCAACTACATTATAGGCATTGCGCGTTCAGCCTGTCAAGAATCAGGCCCCCCAGCCTGTAAGGCCAGCCTAGTGTAGTGCGTCCAACGCTTCTTTACATTTGGCGACTTTCGCCAGAATATGCTCAGCGGAGGCAGTCCATACAAAAACCTTTGGGTTTTGATTATGGTTTTCCGTATAGTCTTTGATAGCGGTT
>JAJZPF010000014.1 GCA_021811315.1 bacterium | reverse complement strand
GGTGTGGGCCCGTCGGGCACGGGCTCTCGCACACCGTGCTCGGCCCTCCTCCCTCGGCCTCCGCTCTTACGTAAGCTCCGGCCTCCGGGAAGGCCCGCCGAACCCACACCCCGCCCGTCCCCTCCGGAGCAAAGAAGAAGGCCCTGTTTTGACAGGGCCTTCTTCTTTTTATCGACAGGCGAGGTTCAGGCTTCGGATTTGGTCTCTTCCTTCATATACTTCTTCCTGAACCAGATCTCCAGGTCGTCGAAGAGGGAGTAGGTGACCGGGGTCATCAGGAGGGTTATCAGGAGCGAGAGCGTCTGACCGCCGATGATGACGATGGCCATCGCGCGGCGCGTGCCGGAGCCGGCGCCGGTGCCTAGCGCCGTCGGGATCATGCCGGCGATCAGCGTCAGCGTGGTCATCAGGATGGGGCGCAGCCGGGTCTTGTTGGCCTCTATCATAGCCTGGTAGCGCGGCATGCCTTTGGCCCGCAGGGTGTTGGTGTAGTCGACCTGCAGGATGGAGTTCTTCTTCACGATGCCGAACAGCATGAAGATGCCCATGATGGAGAACAGCGTCAGGGACTGCCCCGAGAGGAACAGCGAGATGATAGCGAACGGGATGGTCAGCGGCAGCACTATCATGATGGAGATGGGGTGAACGAAGCTCTCGAACTGGCTCGCTAGCACGATGTAGATGAAGATGAAGGCCATCAGGAAGGCTATCACGAAACCTTTCAGCATTTTGCCCAGCTCCTTGGCCTTGCCGGTAACGCCGCCGGTGTATTCTGGGGGGGCGTTAAGCTCCTTGAAGGCCTTGTCCGCTTCAGCTATCAGCGTGCCAAGAGGTATCCCGTCCATATTGGCCAGCACTTTCACGTTGCGCTGCCGGTTGAAGCGCTCGATCTGCGTCGGGCCCACGCCCTCCACCACTTTAGCGATATTGTCCAGGCGCGTGACGCGGTTGACGCCGGCGGGGATCATCAGGGCCTCGATGGCCTCCTTCCTGTCGCGGAAGACGTCCTCGGCGCGCAGGCGCACCTGGTACAGCTCGTCGCCGTCCTTGAACTTGGTGATGTCCTCTTCGCCGCCCACCATGGTGCGCAGGGAAGTGGCGATATCCTCCACCTTCACGCCCTGGTCGTGGGCGCGCTTGCGGTCTATCTCGACGCGGTATTCCGGCTTGGCGTAGGAGAAGCTGGTGTCCACGTCGACGGCGCCCTTGACCTTGCGCAGCCGGTCGGCCACGGCCATGGAATATTCGTTGAGCTTGTTCAGGTCCGGGCCGGAGATATTGTACTGCAGCTCGGCCTCGCCGCCGCCGAAGCCGCCTACGGCCGCCACCGAGACGCGCAGGCCTTTGTATTTGCTCATCATCTCGCGCGAGGCCAGCACCAGCCTGGAAATGGGCAGTGAGCGGTCTTTTATGTCGACCGCCTCCACCAGGACATAACCTTCGTTGGGCGCCGAGGAGCCGCTGTGGCTGCCCGTGCCGGTGCCGATGGAGGACAGCGTATTTACCACGTAAGGGATCTGCTTGGTCTCGGTCTCCACCTGCGCGAAGATCTGCTTCATCATCGAGAGGCTGGTCCCTTCCGGCGCGGTTATGATGATCTGGTACTGGCCGGTGTCGTCGGAGGGCAGGAAGTCCTTGCCCAGGAACATGGCCAGCGGGACCATGGAGAGCATTATGATCACCGCGAAGGCGACCATGCGCTTGCGGCGGGCCAGCGACCATTCCAGCATCATTATGTAATACTTGGCCAGGAACTCGTTGATCCTGTCGGTGCGCTTCTGCATCCCGGTCTTGCCCTTGGGATTGACCTTGAGGAAGATGGAGCAGAGCATGGGCGTAAGCGTCAGGGCCACGAAGGTGCTGATGGCCACGGCGTAGGCTATGGTGAGGCCGTAGCTCTTTATGAAGCGGCCTACGATCCCGCCCATGTAGGCCAGCGGCACGAAGATGACCAGGAGCGCGGTGGACATGGCCAGCACGGCGAAAGCTATTTCCCGCGAGCCTTCCAGCGAGGCCTTCAGCGGGTCCATCTTGTGCTCCTCCATGTGGCGGTAGATATTCTCGAGCATGACGATGGCGTCGTCTATGACTATGCCGACGGCGATGGTCAGGCCCAGGAGCGTCATGTTGTTCAGCGTGAAGCCGGAGAGGTCCATGAAGATCAGCGTGCCGATGAGCGAGGTGGGAATGGCCAGCGAGGAGATGATGGTGGACCGGAAGTCGCCGAGGAAAAGCAGCACCATAAGCGCGGCCAGGATGGCGCCGAGCACCAGGTGTTCTTTAACGGTGTCGACCGAGGCCTGGATGAAAATGGACTGGTCGCCGATTATCTTGGTCTCCACGCCGGGCGGCAGGGATTTCTTCAACTCCTCCAGGCGCGCCTTGATGTTCTTGACCACGGCCACGGTATTTGTCCCGGACTGCTTCTTAACCACCAGGGTGACGGACGGGGCGCCGTTGTAGGAGGAAGAGGTCGTCATGCGGGCCCCGGTATCCTCGACGCTGCCGATGTCGGAGACGCGCACCGGCGTGCCGTTTATGGTGGTAATGACGATATCGTTGAAATCCTTTACGTTCTGGATGCGGCCCATAGTGCGGAGCACGAATTCCTTGTTCTTCTGCTCCACCTTGCCGCCGGGGATCTCGATATTCTGCTGGATGATGGCGTCCTTGACCTGTTTTATCGACAGGTTCATGGCCGAAAGCTTCAGCGGGTTGACTACCAGGTGGATCTCGCGCTCGCGGCCGCCCACGATGTCCACGGCGCCCACGCCGTTGACGGTCTCGATGTTCTCCTTGATCTTTTTCCTGGCCAGCTGGGTCAGATCTATCAGGTCCCGGTTGCCGTAGACCACCACGTTAAGCACCGGGGTGGCGCCCATGTCGAACTTGGCTATCATCGGCGCGTCGGTGCCCTGCGGCAGCTGGCGCTGCGCGGAGTTGACCTTGTCGCGCACTTCCTGGGCGGCCACGTCGCCGTTCTTTTCCAGGATGAACTTCACCATCACTATCGAGAGGCCCTCGTAGCTGGTAGAGGCGATGTCTTCGATGCCGGAAATAGTATTCACGGCTTCCTCGATGGGTTTGGTGATCGAGGATTCGACCTCTTCGGGGCCGGCGCCGCGCAGGGTGGTCTGGATTATCACGAAGGGGAACTCTACGTTGGGGAAGAGGTCCACGCCCAGGCGGAAGTAGGAGAAGGCGCCCAGCACCACGATCGTGAGGATCATCATGGTGGTAAAGATCGGTTTGCTGACCGCGACATCTGTTATTTTCATAAATAATACCTAAAAAAGTCGAGAGTCGGGGGTCGGTAGTCGGGAGTCCGGGAAAAGAACTTAGTTTTTTGGAACACCAGTCTCGGGTCTTTGACTCCCGACCCTCGACTCCCGATTCCCGATTCCCGATTCCCGATTCCCGATTCCCGATTCCCGACTTCTTAATTCTGCACTTTTATTTTGCTCCCGTCTTTTAAACCGTACAGTCCGAAGCTTATGATTTCCGCGCCCTCTTTTACGCCGCTGATCTGCACGAAGTCGTCCGTCTTTATCCCGGTTTTCACCGGCACCCTGGCGGCGAGGTTCCCCGCCGCCGGCACGAACACGAAATCTCCTCCGTCCTGGCTCACCACCGCGCCGGCCGGCACCGAAAGGGCCGCGCCCCGGGAGGCCGTTATCAGGCGGGCCTCGGCGAACATTCCCGATTTAAGGCGCCCGTCGATATTGTCCACCAGCACCTCCACCAGCGTATTGCGCGAGCGGGAATCCACCACCGGGCTGACGCGGTAGACGCTGCCGGAGAAGTAGGAGTCTGGGAAGGCGTCCACCTTAATCCGCGCGCGCTGGTCCTTGAAAACCTTGCCTATGTATTTCTCGGGCACGTCCACCGCCACCCGGACCATGCCCTGGTTGACCACCAGGGCTATAGGGGTCTGCGGATTTACGCTGGCGCCGATGTCCTGGTAGACGCGGCCGACCACCCCGGTCAGCGTGGACGGCACGGGCGCGGGTTCGTAGACCGTTCCCACCTCGTCGCGCTCTATCAGGGCCACGGCCTCGTCTTTCTTTACCGGGTCGCCCTCTTTCAGGAGGTTCTTCATAAGCTTGCCGGAGATCCTTGGATAGAGCGTGGCTTCGTCCATGGCTTTCACCGAGCCGGTCAGCAGGATGTATTCCTCCAGGTTCCTCACCTGTGCCTTCTCGGTCTTTACCAGGAAGCGGTCCTTCTCAAGTTTGTTGAAAGCTTCCAGCTCTTTATTCCTGCACCCGGAGGCGAGCGCCGCCGCCGCGAGCGTCAAAACAAGTATTTGCGTTTTAATGTTTTTCATAAATTTGTTCCCGTTCTTCGATCCCCGATCCTCGATTCTTGACTCCCGACTCCCGATTCCTATTCCCCTACCGCCCACGCCAGCTCCGCGGCCGCCTCGCAGACGTCGTGCTGGGCCTGGGTGTAAAGCGTCTGCGCCCTGTTCAGGGCCAGCGTCGCGTCGTTAAGGTCCAGCTGCCCGGCAAGGCCGTTGCGGAAGCGGAGTTCCGTGGCGGCGAGCGCCGTCCTGGCCGTTTGCACCGCGGTCTCCTGGGAGGCCAGCCGCTGCGCGGCTTCGTTCTGCTCCAGCCAGGCTTTTTTCACCGCTATCTTCAATTCGCGCCCCGTATTTTTCAGGTTTTCGCCGGCTATGGCCAGTTCAAGTTCGGCCTGCTTTACCTTGGAGACCACCGCGCCGCCGGAGAAAAGCGGGAGGCTGAGCCTCAGCCCGGCCGACAGGCTCCAGGTGCGCTCGTCGGCGCCGGGGAAGCCGCCGTTGGTCTGGCCCTGGAACTGCTTCGTCGCGTAAGCCCCGAGATAAGGATAGTGGCCCGCTCTTTCTATCGTTATGTTCTCGAAAGCCAGCCTTTTCTGCAGGTCCGCCAGGCGGTATTCCGGGCGGGAGGCCATGGCCTTCGCGTAAAGAGTTTCCAGCGCGGGGGCGCTTTGCGCCGCGCAGCCCATGCTCCCGGAAAGGGCCAGCGGGGCGTCGGGCTCCATGCCCAGGAGATTCTTAAGCGAGAGCAGCCCCAGCTCGTAATAGTTCTGGTTCTGCGTCACGGCGGGCTCGTTGTTGGAGACTTCCACTTTCTGGCGCAGCACGGCCAGGTCGCTGGCGAGACCCTGTTTATACTGGGCCTCTATGGTGGCTAAATGCTGCCTCGCGAGTTCCAGCGTCTCCTTCTGTATGTCCGCCATGGCCTTGGAGAGGAGCACCGAATAATAGAGCTGGGTGACGGCTTTTTTTACCGTGTTTTTGGCCGCGCGCAGCTGCTCCGAACTGGAGTCGGAATAGATGCCGGCCATCGTTATCCCTGTGTGCACTTTGCCGCCGGCCCAGAGCACCTGGTTCAGGTCCAGCGAGGCCGCATAGGAATTGTCCAGCCCCATCGTTATCTTCTTGCCGCCGAAAAATATGGAGGACTTCTCTATATTGCGCGTGTACTGCGCGCTGGCGCTCAGCTGGGGGTAGACCCCGCCCCAGTACTCCAGGATCTTCTCCTTATAGATGAGGCGGGAGCGCTCGGCGTTGGCCACGGAGGTGTTGTTCTTCATGGCCAGGTCCACCGCCGAGTCGACGCTGAGGCCGGCGGCCTGGGCTTTGGCGAGCAGGGGGGAGAGCAGCAAGATGACCAGGGCCGCCTTCAGGCCGCGCGAGCCGCGCGTTATGATGCCGGCGAGGCGGGCCGGCAGGCTTTTGTCCAGGCTGGCCGCCCCGAATTCGCGGGCCTCTATCATGAAATGGGCCAGCACCGCGCCCACCATATGGATGATGTCCTCCGCGGCCCGGCGCGGCAGGTTCTCCTCTTCCAGCATCCGGCGCAGCGCGGCGCGGTTATTGGTCTTGAATTCCCTGTGCATCTGGCTCAGCACGCCTTCCGAAGGGGAGGCTATTATCTTGAGCGCGCACTTCGGCATGTCGGGGTAGCGCCTGATAAAGGCCAGGTGGTTGGAGAAGATCCGCTCCAGCTTCTGCTCCAGCGTCAGGCCGGAGTCCTTTATCTCCATGTTGAGCTCTTCGAAATGCTTGGTCCCTTCCGTGAAGGAGGCCCGGATAAGCTCGTCCTTATCCTTGAAATAGTAGTAGAGCACCGGCTTGGTGATCTTCAGCTTGGCGGAGATCTCGCGCATCGAGACGCCGTCCGGGCCTTTCTCGGCCATCAGGGCGGAGGCCGTCTCCAGGATGCGCTGGCGGGTCTTGTCGCCCTTCGTTTCTTTGGGTGTCTTTTGTTGTTTCATAAATGCGAAAAACTTACCTACCGGTAGATAAATTGTAGCAGAGGGGGCGCGGGCCTGTCAAGGCGAAGGGGGAAATCGGGAGTAGGGGGCCGGGGGAAAAGATTATGAGCCGGCGGGGAAGCAGATGTAGAAGGTGGTCCCCTCTCCGGGGCGGCTGGTTATCGCTATGCCGCCTTTATGGAGCTGCACCAGTGAGTAAACGGTGGCGAGGCCGAGGCCGGTTCCCTGGCCCTCCGGCTTGGTGGTAAAGAACGGTTCGAAGACCCGCTCGACCACTTCCTGGGACATGCCGCAGCCATTGTCGGACACGGTGAGCCTTACTACTCTTGCGGCCCCGGTCACTTCCTTGGCGCAGGTTACGGCTTCCTTCCCGGAGATCCCGGAGGTGGAGATGGAAAACTCGCCTCCTTTGGGGAGAAGCGCGTCGCGCGCGTTCACGGCCAGGTTTACAAGGATCTGCTCCAGCTGGCCCTTGTTGCCGGTTATGAGAGGCAGGCCGGGAGCGAGGGAAAGTTTCAGGCGTATTTTCTTTTCAAGGACCACGCCCAGCATTCCTTTCAGGCCGTTTATTACCGCGTTGACGTCCAGGTCCGACATCTCCGCCGGCTGGCTTCTGCTGAAAGCCAGGATCTGCTTTACCAGCGCGGAGCCCCTGTCCAGGCCGGAAGCCGTTTCTTTAACGAATCTTTCCGCCTCGCTGCCGGCCGGCAGGGTTTCAAGCGCCAGGTCGTTGAAGCCCTGGGTCACCGTAAGGATATTGTTGAAGTCGTGGGCTATGGCGCCGGCCGCTTTGCCAAGGGATTCCATTTTCTGGGCCTGGAAGGCTTTGGCCTCCAGGTTCTTGTACTCTACGGCCTTGGCGATTATGGCGCAGGCCGCTTCAAGGAAGGCCTGCTCGCTCTCGTCGTATTTATGCCCGGAGCGCAGGTAGAGGTTAAGGACCCCGATAAGTTTATCCCTGCCTTTTATCGGCAGGCAGTAATGGCCGTGCGGTTTCATTTCCTCGTAGTGCACCTCGTGGCTCCCGTCCAGGCCCGACGCGAAAACCGTCCTGCCGGATTCGGCGGCCTTCCCGCACAGGCAGCGGCCAAAAGGCACGTTCCGGCAGGCGGCGGCGGCGCCTTCGGCCAGCCCGCGCTGCGCCGCCATCCGGAGGCTCGCGCCGCCCGTATCGGCCAGCAGTATGGCCCCTTTCGACTCGTGGGTCAGCCAGGGTATGGCCATGATATTCTCAAGGAACTTCTCCAGCAGTTCGGCCAGGGTCCCGTGTTCCAGCAGGATGGCCAGCAGGCCGGCTATGGCGGCGCGTTTCTCCACGTCCCTGCTTATGGTCCTGGACATTTCCGAGAAAGTCTTGAAAAGGGTCCCCACCTCGTCCCCGGAGGAGACTGGCGCCAGTTCCCTGAAATTCCCGGCGGTGATCTCGGCCGCGGCCTTATCGAGGACAAGGAGCGGCCCGACTATTTTCTTTTGGGTAAAGTAAAAAACTACGGCTCCGAAAAGCAGGTTCAGCGCTGTCAGCAGCAGCATCAGGCGGGCCATGCCGCGCGTAGCGTCCTCCGCGGTTTTCCGGAAAGCGGCGGTTACGGCGTCGCAGGCGGAGAGCAGCGCCTCGGAATGCGATTCTATATAGCCGAGGGCCGCGTTGAAGCCCCGGGCGCCGGCCTGGCTTCCCGAGACCGCGAGCGCGGCTTCCCTGTAGGGTTTCCAGACGGCCTCTTCGGCGCTTATCAGCGGCGCTATCTTCGCGGGGGCCCGGGAGACGAAGAAATTCCTCGAGGGGCCGCCGTGCTTGAAAGCCTCCAGGGTTTCGTGGAATTCGGCCGTAAGTTCGTCGAGCGCGCCCCGGTCCCTGGCGCGCCCGGCGCCGAGCTGGAAAGCCATGTAGGCTATTTTCTGCGACAGCATCCGCTGGCGGCCGGCCGCGTCCACCGCGGCGGCGGTCTGGTCCAGGTCGTCCAGCAGGTGGTCGTAGGCCAGGAAGTTGGCGACGAAGAGGCCGGCGAAGGTCAGGATGACGATAAGCAGTTTTCTGCCCAGCGTGAATCTTGGCGTCAGTCTTTTATGTGTCGGATCCATTGTTCATCCTGCTCCGGAAGTATATTATATTTCCTGCGCGGCCCGCGCGCAACCGGCTTGCCCGAAAGGCCTACCGGCGAATAGGTCTTTTAATTTCGTATCCCTGGGCCCTATGTCCCTATTGCCTTTAGTCAAATGAGTGATAGAATGATCGTGTAGCACCCTTGTAATCCTCCGAAACAGGCGGGGGAGACTCCACCGGCTGGCCTTAACCAGCTGTAACCAAGGGAAACGAAGATCTTTTCGTTTCTCTTTTTTTTGTCTTCCGGAGATTCGCATAGGGATGAAAATGAAAAAAAACCTGATATACGCCTTCCTTCTTCTGGCCTGCGCCGCCCTCTCTGCTTCCGCCGACGGGGAACAGATGAAGCTCGACACTCTCCTTACCGGCCACAGCGGCTTTTGGGACCCGGTTTTCGAGGACTGCATAGAAACCTCCGCCGGCTACCTGAATTCGAGCAACACCATGAACCTCTATTCCGCCCCCAAGGATACCCGTGGCTTCCGCGACTCCGTGATCTCGGCGCCCGCCCCCGCGCCCAGGAATCCGGCCGCCCTCAAAATTCCCGCCGCGGCCGCCAGGGCGCTGCCCGAGGACAGGGCCGGCCTGCCGGCGCTGCCGTCCGGCCATTATAAAGTGACTTTCGCCGGAGAAAGCGGCCCCGTAGGGTCGTACGTGAGGCCGCTGGATTCAGGCTCCCGGAAATACGCCAGGGAGTATGTGCTGCTTGGCGTCGCCGTCGGCGAAGGTTCCTATGACAAGCTCCTGCCCAAGCTCGAGGCCGCGGGGCTGAGGTTCGCCGGGGAAAAGATCTCTTACGGTAAAAAAGATAAAAGGACCGTCGTGCTGGGCTGGGCGCCCTACGCGAATATGGCGGGGATAGCCAAGATCCCCGGCGTGACCGGCGTGGCCGTGGAAAAAAAGAGCACGGGCATGCCGCTCAAGGCGAAGGTGCGCTTTACCCTGAAGGTCCCCTACCAGAACAAGCCGAACGTCTTCGTGCCGGAGTTCATAAAGGGCCTGACCGAAAAAAGCGGCTTCGATTCCGATAACTGGTTCCGCCTGCCGGAGAAGAACGCCGAGTCCAAGTTCAGCGTGTTTAACGTTACAGGCACCCTGCCCATCGACATGATAGGCGAGCTTTCCCGCTCCCCCTTCGTCGCCTCCGTGGAATTCAACGACGCTTCGCTGTAAGGCATGGCGCGGCGCGCGCGGAACGCCGGCCGCGAAAGCGGCCGGCGTCTTTTTCCGCCCGGCGCCGCGCTCCGCCGCTTTCAGTTACCATCCATAAAAGTTATAATTGGCCTTTATGATCGAACACAAACACCTTCATGAGGCCCCGCACGTGCACGTTAAGCCGCGCAAGGGCTACCGGGTGGCTTTTTTGCTTGCTTTTTCCGCCGGCCTCCTGGCCGAGATGCTTCTTTTCATGCACGCCCAGATGCGCGAGATAGCGGTGCTGCTTAAGGAAGATTTCCGCATCATAGTCGTGCGCGACGAAAAAACGAAAGAGAGCGCGGAGGCCATGGGCGCGGCGCTCGCCGGGATCAAAGGGACTTCGCAGGCCGTTTACATAAGCCGCCAGGACAGGCTGGCCCGCCTTAAGGCGGAGGAGCCGGAGCTGGTCTCTTCCGTGCTGCCGCCGGGCTCGAACCCGATGCCGGACACCTGGGAAGTGATCATCACCGAGGACGCCCTGGGCGACATGAACGCCTGGACGGACGCCGCCTGGCGCGTTCCGGGGGTCGCCGATATAAAATACAAGCCTCTCGAGGCTTACGCCATAATGCACGCCGTTTTTTACGGGCACCTGATAACGCTGGGCCTCGCCCTGGCCTTCCTGGCTTTCATGATCATGGCGGCCATGGCCCTCGCGCACGGACATACCCCGGCTTCGCTGGCGGCTTCCCTCGGGGCCGACAGGAACTGGTTCTTTGCCGGCGCCGGCGGCGCCCTGGCTTCGGCGCTGGCCGCCTACGCGGTGGTCTACCCGGTCAAATACCTAAGCCCGCTCTGGGTCTGGCCCAACCCGCTTTGGCAGGCGGGGATGGCCTTCTCCGGGGCGCTCCTGGGCTGGGCTCTCTGCCAGTGGAAGAACGACCGCTATTGATCAGTCAAATGTCACAAGCTTCAACTCACAAGCCGCGGATATTTTCAGCCGCGCTGGCCCGCGCCGGCGCAGCCGCCGCTTTCCTGCTCGTTCTCGGCTTCTCTTTCCCGCACCAGTGCCGGGGGCAGCAGCCCGCCGTCGACGCCAAGAAGAAGAACCTCGACGAGATAAACCGCCAGCTGGAGGAAAAGAAAAAGGAGCTGGAGCAGTACCGGCTGGAGGAGGAGCGCATCTCCTCCGAGATCTCCGGCCTCAAAAAAGAGGAAAAGCAGACCGCCTCCCGCCGCCAGGAACTCGAGGGCCTCCTTGGCAGGTCCCGCTCCCGCTCCGGAGAGGCCCGCCAGAAATACGAGTCGCTGGAAAAAGCCAAGAAAGACCTGGCCGGGGACATCTCCGGCGAGCTGGTGATGTATTCCATGCAGAAAGATTTTTATTACCCGTATTACGGCGGGCGCGACATCTCGAAGGATATGCTGATGCGCGCGGCCATGCTCAACAAGCGCGCCCTGCTGACCCGCATCAAAGGCGAGACCGCCCGCGTCAACAAGGATATCGAAACCCTCAAGCAGAAAGGCGTGGAGCTGAAATCCAAGCAGGAGCTGCTGCGCAGGCAGAGCACCGCCCAGAAGACGATGGTCAAAGCCAAGCAGAGCGAGCTGGATAAGACGCACGAGCAGCAGGCCAGGCTGGGCCGGGAGCTCGAAAATCTCCAGAACGCCGCTCTCGGCCTTACCCGGCTGGTAAAAAAACTTCAAAAGCAGGCGCCTTACCGCAGCCAGCAGGGGACCGACCTGCCTATCGACAAGGGCTCCATGTACTGGCCCGCCCGCGGCAAGGTCATAAGCCGCTTCGGCAGGGAGGACGTGCCGGGGCTTAAGACCTGGATCGTGCGCGAGGGGATCCGCATAGCCACGGAGCCGGGCGCCACGGTCTATTCCGCGCTGGCCGGAAAGGTCATTTACTCGGGCCCGTTCCGCACTTACGGGAACGTGGTAATAATCGACCATGAGAAAGGTTTTTTCACCATCTACGGGCTTTTAAGCCGGATAGACGCGGCTAAGGGGCAGGCCGTAGCCGCGCTGACGCCTCTCGGCCTGGCCGGCGAGGACACGCAGGCCATGAGCTCGGGTAAAAAGTCCCCGGGAAGCGCGGTTTATTTCGAGATACGCAAGGGCGACCGGGCTTTAGACCCCCTGAAGTGGCTCCCGTCCGTGATCGGCCCGTAATCGGCCGCATCCACGCGGCGTTAAATTAGATATAATTAAAAAGTTAAGCATCTGGCCTGAACCGCCGGCTTTTCGTTTTTTTAAGGAGCTTTTCATGAAGAACGCGAGGAAACTTTTTTTTGTCACGCTTTCGGCCCTGGTCATAGGCGCCGCTTTCCCCTATGTGAATTTCGCGCTGGACCAGACTTACGCGCAGCTCAAGGTCATAGTGGACGTGCTGGAGCTGATAAAAGAGAGCTATGTGGAGCAGATAGACCCCCAGAAGCTGGTCTACGGCGCCGCCAAGGGCATGGTCGCCGAACTGGACGACTACTCCCAGTTCATGGAACCGGACGTCTACGACAGGGTGAAAAGCGACACGGAAGGCGAATTCGGCGGGATAGGCATCCGCGTGGACACCCGCGAGGGCTGGCTGACCGTGGTGACCCCGCTGCCCGGAACCCCCGCCTGGAAGGCCGAGATGCTGCCCGGCGACAAGATCATAAAGATCGAGGGCGAATCCACTAAAGACCTGATAATCGACGAAGCCATAAAAAAGCTGCGCGGCAAACCCGGCACGCAGGTCAAAATAACCACCGCGCGCGAGCCCGAGGATAAGACCGCGGACTGGATCACGAAAGACCTCACCCTCACCCGCGAGCTGATCAAGGCCGAGAACGTGAAGTGGCACATGATCGACCAGAAGACCGGCTATATCAAGATCGTGGAATTCACCGGCCACGCCGTGGAGAATTTCGACAAAGCCCTGGCGGAGCTGAAGGGCAAGGGCATGGAGGCGCTGGTGCTGGACCTGCGCTACAACCCGGGCGGGCTTCTTTCCGCCGCCGTGGACATCTCCAAGCTGTTCCTGAACGACAACAAGATGATAGTTTTCACGAAGGGCCGCAAGCCGGAGAACTACCAGGAATTCAAGGCCAACGGCTCCGGCGCCTACGAGACGCTGCCGCTGGTCATCCTGGTCAACCGCTACTCGGCCAGCGCCAGCGAGATCGTCGCCGGCGCGATGCAGGACAATAAGCGCGCCGTCATCATAGGCGAGCGCTCTTTCGGCAAGGCAAGCGTGCAGAGCATGATACCGCTCTCGGACAAGTCGGCGCTGCGCCTGACCATCGCCAAGTATTACACGCCGAGCGGCAAATCGATACAGCACGACGCGAAGAACGAGAACGGCGGCATCTACCCCGACATCGAGGTCAAAGTTACCGTCGAGGCGGAAAAAAAGCTGCTTCAGCAGGGCGACGAGATCTATTATCCCGGCAAAGACGGGAAGGAAGCCAAAGACGCTAAAGACGCTAAAGACGCTAAAGACGCTAAAGACGCCAAGGGCGACAAGGATGCCAGGGACCTCAAAGACTCCAAGGCTGAAAAAAAGAAGGACGCCCCGCGCGACGAGGTGCTCGAGCGCGCCGTGGAACTTCTGAAAGCCCGGGAAGTCCTGGGCAATCTTAAACCGGCGAAATGAAGAGTCGGGAGTCAGGAGTCGGGGGGGCGGGGGTCAAGGAAGGCCGCGACCGATTAACTATCCCCGTTCTTCGACTCTCGACCCTTGACCCCCGACTCCCGACTTTTTTTGATGAAAATCCTGGCTTTTGAAACGACTTGCGACGAAACCTCGGCGGCGGTGCTCGAGGGGCGGAGCCTTCGTTCCAATACCGTTTTTTCGCAGATAAAACTTCACCGTAAATACAGCGGCGTGGTCCCGGAGCTGGCGAGCCGCGCGCACCTGGAGAAGATCCCTTTCGTGCTGGGGGGGGCGCTGCGCCGCGCCGGGATCGGGGTTCCGCTAAAGGCCGGCGCCTTCGACGCCGTCGCTTTTTCGCGCGGCCCGGGGCTGCCCGGGGCGCTGATGGTGGGCCGGGTCGCGGCCGAGGCCGCCGCGGAGCTCTCGGGCGCCCCGCTGATAGGCGTGAACCACCTTGAAGGCCATCTGCTGGCCTGCGAATTCGAAAAGGGCCGCGTCGCGAGGCCGCTCAAGTTCCCGCTGCTCGTGCTTATCGTTTCCGGCGGCCATACCGAGCTCTGGCACGCCCGCGGTTACGGCGATTATAAAGTCCTGGGGCGCACCCGCGACGACGCGGCCGGGGAGGCTTTCGACAAGGTCGCGAAGCTGCTCGGCCTGCCCTACCCGGGCGGCCCCGAAGTGGAAAAAGAGGCCGCGCGCGCGAAGGGCAAAGGGCCGGATTTTCCGCGCCCTTTCATGCCGGGGACCAGGGATTTCTCTTTCAGCGGGCTTAAGACCGCCGTGAGCTATTACCTGGCGGCGAAGCTCGGCCAGGATTTTTACAAGAAAGGCTTGCGCCTGCCGGCTTCGGAAATAGCGCTGGTATGCAGGAGTTTCCAGGACGCCGCGGTCGAGACCCTGGTCAAAAAGACCGCCGACGCCGCGCGCTCCCTCGGGCTTAAGCGCATAGCCGTGGGGGGCGGGGTTTCGGCAAACGGCGCGCTGCGCTCGGCCTTCGCCCGGCTCGAAGACCTGGAAACGAGGTTTTCCGAGAGGGCTTACTGTTCAGACAACGCCGCCATGGTGGCGCTGTGCGCCCTCCGCCGGCTCGAGGCCGGCAAATTCAGGAACAGTCTCAGAGTTGAGCCGGACTTGGGAAGCGCTGGCTGGGCGGGCTGACGCGTAATATAACCGTAATACGCGCGGGGTATAAATTAAAAGATGGTAATCTGGCTGCTTTCGGACTATGACCACAGGAAACACCTGGCTTTCAAAAGCCTGGTGACCAGGTTCTCTGCCGCCTACCAGGACTGCAACATAGAGTTTTCGGTAAAAAGCCGGCAGAGCCTCTGGGAAAGCCTGTTCGCCCACCTGCGCGACCCGAAGCGCAACCCGCTGGCCGACGTCATGGAGATCCCGCAGAACTGGACCGAGCTTTTCGCCAAGCTCGGCCTGCTGGCGGAGCTTTCCTCCGGGCTGGAGCCGCTGGCCCAGCGCCGCTACCCGGAGTTCATCCTCAAGGAGCTTTGCAGGGACGAGGGCACGCGGGCTTATTCCGCGCCCTGGTGGCTGGAGGCCCCGGCCCTTTTTTACAGGCCGCAGGCGCTCAAAGGCGCCGTGGAGAACCCGGAGAAGGAACTCGCTTCCTGGGAGGGGTTCCGCTCCGCGCTCGACCGCTTGAAGGCGCCGGCGAGGCGGGGCAATTTCCGCGAGCTTTCCATACCCGGTTCCTCCGGCTCGGTCTCGGTGTCGGACGTCCTTCCCAGGGTCTGGAGCCGCCGCGGCGGGCTGTTCTCCGACGATTTCAACAGGGCCACTTTCAGCCGCGAGGAGACCGCCGGCGGGATAGAGGACTGGCTGGAGCTGGCCGTCAGCGGCAAGATAGAGCTTTTCAGCCCGGACCGCTTCGAGAACGGCCCGCGCCCCGCCGAGGACTGCGCTTTCGTCATCTCCTCCAGGAAGGTCCAGGGCTCGGGCCGCACCGGCCTGAAGATGCTGCCCTATCCCGGCTACCCGTCCGGCGGCGGCCTTATGCTGGTTTACAACCTGGCCGTCTCCGCCTCGGCGAAGGACCACGGGCCGGCCGCGGCTTTCGTAGCCTGGGCCATGGAGCCGCGCAACGTCTCCGCTTTCGCTGAAAGCTTCGGGGTCTTCCCCTGCCTGAAGTCCGTATTCGAGGAGCGGCTGGGGGATGAAAAAGAGTCGGCGGTTTACCGGCGGCTTTTTTCCGCGCCCGAACTGATGCCGAACATCATGGTCTATCCCACGGCCGAACTGCTGCTGGAGCGGGCGCTGTGGAACCTGTCGCTGAAGATAGCGCGCAGGGATTACGAGCGCGAGGACCTGACGCGCGAGCTGATCATGGCGCAGGGCGAGGCGGATTACCTGCTGTCGCTGTATTAGTCTTGGTCTTGGTTATCGACCGATGAAAAAGAGCCTTAAATTTTCCTGCGAACCCGCGCAGGCCGTCTATGAAGGCCGCGATTCTTTCATGAAAGCGGCCCTGGAGGCCGTCTCGGAGCAGTTCTCCCTGGACGGGGCCTCCTTC
The DNA here is from genome assembly GCA_021811315.1 of bacterium. Taxonomy (GTDB): domain Bacteria; phylum Elusimicrobiota; class Elusimicrobia; order Elusimicrobiales; family UBA9959; genus UBA9959. Next base: position 49,366 of record JAJZPF010000014.1, on the reverse strand, counting down.
TATGAATTCGACGAGAAGACGGGCCTGCTCCGCCTGCGCCAGCGCCGCGTCGCCGGCGTTTCTTTCGAGCACGAGGAGACCCTCCGCCCGGGGCCCGGCTCCGCCGCCTCCCGCGCCCTGGAGACGCTCGCCGCCGTAACGGCGAAGACGCCCGGGGGGAGCTTCCTCTATTCGCCTTTCAGGTTCGACTACTGCGACCCGGCCGGCGGGCTGAGCGTGATCCCGTGCTTCGGGCTGGTGCGCATGGAGCGCTCCCCCAGGAAGCGCCGCTTTTCGCCCGCCGAGGCCGCGCGGGCGGACGCTTATCTGCGCTCCTTCCTGCGCGACTACTTCAAAGCGGAATTCTTCGCGCTGCACCGCAAGTACGACAAGAACGTCGCCGCCATCACCGAGCTGACCGAGGTTTTCGCCACCGCGCTCCGCGTGCGCGACAGCTTCAAGCATATCCTCTCCGGCATCCAGACTTATTTCGGCTTCGACCGCGTGCGGCTTTACCTGATCGACGAGAAGAACCGCAAGCTGAAGGGCGAGCTTTCCTCCGACATCCGCGGGCAGATAAAGAGCATCGCCTACGAGGAGATCCCGCTGGAGGCCGGCGCGCACCGCTTCGCGGATATCGTGCTGGGGCGCAGTTCCGGGGCCTTCATGGAGCGCTACAAAGACTGCGTGCTTTACATGCCGCTCTCCGTGCAGGGCGTGACCATCGGGCTTCTGATAGTGGACAACCTGCTCAGCCAGCTGCGCATCGAGCCGGCCGAACTGGCCATGCTGAAATCCTTCGGCGGGCAGATAGCCCTGGCCGTGGACAATTCCCGGCTCTTCGACAAAGTAGAGGAGCTCTCCCTTTACGACGAGCTGACCAAGCTGCCGCTGCGCCGCTATTTCAACCAGCGCTTCCAGGAGGAGTTCTACCGCGCGGAGCGCTTCAAGCAGCCGCTGGCCGTGGTCTGGGCCGACGTGGATTTTTTCAAGGAAGTCAACGACACCTACGGCCACCAGATAGGCGACAAAGTGCTGAAGGAAGTCGGGCGCGTCATCCTTTCAAATTTGCGGAAGATAGACTTCCCCTGCCGCTACGGCGGCGACGAGATCCTGATCCTCCTGCCGCAGGCCAGCGGCCTCGAGGCCCAGCGCCTGTCGGAGCGCCTCAGCAAGGAGCTTTCCGAGCTGCGCATCCCCGTGCCTTTTTCCAAGACCAAAGAGCTGCGCGTGACCATGAGCATAGGGGTGTCCACTTTCCCGCAGGACGCCTCCTCCATGGACGGCCTGCTTGAAAAAGCCGACGACGCTCTTTACTGGGTGAAGTCGCACGGCCGCGGGAAAATAGCGCTTTATTCCGATATCGCCGAGGAAAAGAAAAAAACCGTGGAAGCCGGAGGAACCAGCAATGTTTAGACGCAAAGAGCCAAAGCCGCAAAGCCGCAGAATGGCGGAAGCCCGCCGTTCGCTGCTGGTGTGCCTCTGCGCCTCCGCGCCCCTGTTCTTCGCCCCCGTTCCGGCGCTGGCGGTTTTCGAGGATCTTCCCGCCGGGGCGCGGCAGGCCGGGTTCGGCGGGCAGGCGGCCGCTCTCGAGGACCCGCTTTCCCTTTACGGCAATCCCGCTCTCTCAGGCTCCGTCCGTAAATTCGAAACAGGGGCGCATTTCCTTTCTTCGAAGCGGACCACGCAGGGCCCGGCCGACCTGGCGGCTTACGGCGTCTGGGCGCTGATCCCGCGCATGGCCTACGGCAAGATGGGGACCCTGTCCATCGCGGGGCTTTACAGGGACGACGGCGGCGTCCTTACGGAGAAGACCATTTCCTTCGGCTGGGGAACCTGGCAGCTGCGCAGAAGCGGCGCCGGGGTGTTCGACCTGGGCGCAAATCTGAAGATCCTCTCTGCTGCGGCTTCCCAGGGAGGAGATTCCGCTTCCGGCGCGGCCCTGGACCTGGGCGCCGCCTTCAGGCCCGACGGCAACCATACCCTGGGTTTTTCGATACTCAATCTCAACAACCCGTCTTTCAATATCGGCGCGCTCAAAGATAAAGCCCCGATGGTGATAAGGCTGGGGGTTTCCGAGCGCAGGGAGGATTATACTCTGTCCCTGGACGTGGCGAAGCGCACGGCTTCCTCCGGGCAGAAGGGGAACATAAGCGTCAATCCCGGCGTCGAGCACGCCTGGCGCACCCAGCGCGCGGGCCTGCTGTTCTCCCGCGCGGGGGTCAACCTGGCGGAGCGCGCCTCTGCCCTGAGCGCGGGCCTGGGCTGGAAGCACCTGGCCTCCGAGCTTTCTTACGGCTTGTCCGTGCCTTTGACCGGGGCCATAGTTCCGGCGCACTCGCTTACGCTCGCGCTGCGCTTCGGCGACAGGGATATCGAGTCGGAATACGAGCGCCTCATAAAGCAGGAGATAAAATACCGCAAAGACCTGGTGGAGGCGCTGGATGAATCAGCGCGGCGCGAAAATCTTTTAAAAACGGAGATGGCCTCCATGAAGGCCGAGATAGATTCCCTTACCGCCAAATTGAAAGACACGCAGGAGCAGAAAGCCAGCGTCAGCAATGAGAAAGAAAGGCTGGCCGCGGTGGTGAGGCGGCAGGCCAGCGCCGAGGCGGAGCTGGCGGCCCTGGCGGAAAAGCGGAAAGCGGATAAGCTCGCCCAGCTTAGATACGATTTCAGCGTGGACTGGCAGGCCTATCTCAAGCTGAAGGGCGGCGGGGCGCCGCCCGACGTGCTTAAGAGCAACCTGCAGCGCATGCTCACGCAGTTCCAGGACTCGGGCATAGACATAAGCCAGGCCACCATGGAACTGCAGGGATTGGTTCGGTAGGCGGGCCGGGCAATGGTATGGGCCCGTCGCTCACGGCGTCTCGCACACCGTGCTCGCGCCTCCTCTCTCGGCCTCCGCGCTTACGCAAGCGTCGGCCTCCGAGAGGTCGCTCCGAACCCATACCCTTGCCCGGCCCGGTCCCCGAGTCAGACGCAGCGGTACGCGGTGTAAATTAACGAGTTGCTGTGTAAAATTGTGAAAAGAGCCTTTAATAAACTGCTTTTAGCCGTCCTGGCCGCGGCGGCTTGCGCCGCGCCGGCAGGGGCGCAGCAGCTTTATATTTCCAGGGCCGATGTCTGGTTCCGCACCGCCGCCCCCAACGGGTACTGCAGCGACGTCACCACGGCCATCACGGTGCCTGTTACCGGGCCCGTGGCCGGCGCGCTAGGCGGCAATGTCGTGGGAACCCTGTGCGTGGACGCCAACAGCAACGGCGTCTGCGATCTCGGCGAGGATACTCCTGAAACTGTCGCTGTCGCCGGGGCCTATACCGGGACCCTCACCGGAACGCTTAACGGTTACGACTATTACGCCAGCGGAAATGTCTCCGGAAATATTACGGCGCCTTCCGTTACCGGCAATTCAGGGGCCGGAGCGGTGACCTGCGCTCCGCTGACCTTCAATACGGGGAACATCTTCGTTAACGGCACAGGGAGTTACGGCGGGGCGGTTTCCGCCTCCGTCTTCGCTCCCGTGGCCACTTCCAACCTGACTTGTCAAAGCGGCGGGGTCGGGGTTTTGGGCGGAACCTGGTGGGTAGGGAACGCACCGGGCGGGGAGTCCGTGTCCGGGAATATCGCCGGTACGGTAAGCGGCGTCTCCACCGGCCCGGATATCCCGGTAAGCTTTTATACCGCCATGACCGGCAAGGTCTGGACGGACTCCTCCCTTATAGAATTCGAGCGCCCGAGGACCAGCTATCCGGGCGGTTGCCTCGGGCTCTGCGCTACCCTGGTCTGCGTCAGCACGGGCGGCTATTTCGGCGTGGACGAGATGACCTTCGAGGTATTCAAGTTCGGCAGCGGCGCCAACCCGCTGGACCCGGCCTCCACCCCGCCCATTAAAACTATCTCGATGTACAATATCGGGACCTGCCAGAGCAGCAATAACGAGGAGTATAAGGTCGGAACCTTCTGCACTCCCTGGGACGGCTCCTACAATCTGAACGGCCTGTTCGGCAAGACCAACGGCCAGTACGGCTTCCGGGCCAAGGTGCGCACCAACCAGGTCAGCGCCACGGCCGGCAATATCTCCATCGAGCAGACCGCCGCTTATCCGGGAGAACAGCAGATCCCTATCCAGGTTAACGTGACCAATATCCACACGGTGCGCTCCAGCCCCACCGTGGTGGGCAAGATAACCGGCGTGGCCGCGCAGCCTTACAATATCCTCTACCGTTTAAGTAAAGACGCTTTGACTAGCATAAAAATTTACGATGCTACTACTCTTGTTCTTTCTCCCGGGGTTTACCCGTTCGTACGCAGTATAATCTCAAGCGCTCCCCGGACCGGCGAGGGTACCCCCGACGGGACCATGACCAACGGAGATTTCTGGGACGGCCGCGACTGGACCGGCAATTTTGTCGCCGGCGGCAATTATCTCGTCCAATTAAACGCTTTTTCAAACGATTTGTGGGAGCGCGGTGACGGGGAACCTGACCGGGCCTTTACCTATACGACCCAGATCTCATTAGACCCGCTGCAGATAACCGACGTTGCGGTAAGGCCGCTCGGTTCGTCCTCGACCGACATGGCCACCATCAGCTATATGCTTACGGAGGCGGCCACGGTCTATGTCAAGATCTACCCGCCAGATACGCAATTCAACTACACTACTCCCTTTACCGCGTCTAAGGCCCCGATAAGGAGTTTTGTAGAAGTTAAAGACAGGCGTATCACTACTTCCACCTTTTGGGACGGGCGCGATGATAATGGTAATCCGGTCTGCGATGGCGAGTATAAGTTCACAATAGACGCTGTGATGTCTTCCAATTCCGCCTTCGCTCCCGACGGCGAGGTGTGGACGAAGCTGACCAGGGTCGGGACCATCCCGATAGCGCGCGGCAAGCCGCTGGCTTTCATAAATCCCTCTTCTACGGTGATAGGCTCCACGCAGCAGGTGGCGGGGCTGGACCCTTTCTATTTCCGGTACACGCCGGTGCGCGACACTTTCATCAGCCTGTACATAAAGAAGATGGACGGCGTGACGGTGGTGGCGACGGTGACGGAGAACACGATCCGCTACGCGAATTTCTCGAACCGGGAAATCTGGAACGGCAAGGACAATAACGGCCTGTATGTTTCCAGCGGCTCGTACCTGGCGGAGCTGGTGAGCAAGGACCCTTTCGCTTGCCAGCAGCAGAACACCTCTACGACTACGGCGGTGATCCCGGTGAACATGTTCCGGACGGTGGACGTGCTGGCGACCTCGCTGCAGGGGGGCACGTCGGACATGGCGCGGGTGGCCTTCGAGCTGTCGCAGCCTATGTACATGAAGCTTACGATCTACCCGGTGAGCACGGTGATCAGCCTCGCCACCACGGGCGACCCGCGGCTGCCCGGGATAACGCCGACCAACGCGGCGCCGGTGTACACGGTGGAGGGCATGCGGCCCGGGCGGTTCAGGATAACCGAATACTGGGACGGCCGCGACGTGAACGGCCGGCTGGTGGACGACGGGCGCTACCCGTTCACGCTGGTGGCGTACACGACGGGTACCACGAACGTGATGTACTCGGTGGACAAGGTCTACGGCTACGTGGACGTCTCGCGGGGCAAGATCATCTTCACGGGGTTCGACGTGATCCCGAACATCCCGACGATGTACAACTCTTCTGACACGATAAAGCTGCCGCCGTACGAGATAGACTACTCGGTGACGAGGCAGTCGATGGTGACGGTGCGGGTGCTCTACGGGCAGACCTTCTCGAACTCGGGGAACCTGGCGGCGCTGGTGACCGACAACGAGGTGCGCGACGGGGACATGGTCTACAAGGATTTCTGGGACGGGAAGGACGCGAACGGCAATTTCGTGCCGGCGGGCGCCTACGACGTGCAGATCACGGCGCAGGACATAGACGCGCAGCTGGCTTCGATGGCGACGGTGCAGATGACGATAGACGTGGACCCGCTGCGGATCTTCGACGTGTCGATCGTACCGCTGACGCTGGACAATATGGCGGTGGTGTCGTACCAGATCTCGGAGCCGATGAAAGTGGTGACGAAGATCTTCAAGCCCGGCACGTCGATGCCCGTCGATACCGACGACCCCCCGGCGGGGCGGCTGGTGAAGCGGATCATCGGCGTGCGGCCGGCGCGGACGCAGATCTCGGAATACTGGGACGGGACGGACCTGACGCTTTCGAAAGTTCCGGACGGGAACTACGTGTTCAAGATCTACGCCTCGACGGTGACGGAGGCGATAAACACGATAGACGGGGTGCTGTCGCCGACGCTGTGCCCGAACGAGAGCTGCCGGGTTCCGGATATCGTGACCTCGAACATCCCGGTGACGCGTGGCGGGACGGCGGACCTGTGCGGCGATTTCGCCAACGAGACTTTCTTCGCCCCGAACCCGTACAACGGGATCGAGGGGTGGTTCAAGATCCCGTTCATCATGAACGGGTGGGTGAGCCTGAAGATGTACAACCTGGCGGGCGACCTGGTGTATAAGAAGAATTTCGGGGACTTGAACGCCCCGCGGGACGGGGGGAACAACGTGGACGGCGGCGGCCGGTGCACCACCACGCAGACCAACGAGGCTTGCTGGCCGAAGGTGAACAGCTACGGGCAGACGGTGGCGCCGGGCGTCTACTTCGCGGTGATCCGGTTCCAGGCTACGGACGGGACCCGGGACGTGTGCCAGACGATAAAGAAGATACTGATCCCTTAAAGGGTCAGGCCGGGCAAGGGTATGGGCCCGGCGGGCGCGCTATCGGCCACACCGTGGCCGCGCTCACCCCTCGGCCTCCGCTCTTACGTAAGCTCCGGCCTGCGGGAAGGCCCGCCGAACCCATACCCTTGCCCGGCCGCGTCAGGCCTGACGCGGTGACCGGGTTAGCAAAACCCTCTCGGAGGCCGACGCTTGCGTAAGCGCGGGAAAGGGCGGGTGGCCGCAGCGGCCACTGCAGTGAGCGGGAGTTGCGAGCACGGTGTGCGGGTGGCGCGGCGCCACTGCAGTGACAACGTTTTTGCGTTCCGGCCACCGTGGCAGGCCGTTGGACCAAGTGTATACCTAACCTTGCCCGGCCGCAGCCAGAGCGTTCTGTAACCTTTTGTTAACAATTAGTTCACTCCCGGTTCACACCCTCCTGTTAAACTAAACATATGGGAAATCAGACGGCCGCGCGGGCGGGCGCTTAAAATTTATGGAAAGCAAAGAAATCGACAGACATTTGAACGACCTTTGGAAGAAAGTCTCGGGCGGCGACTATGTGCCCGACGCCTCGCCTTTGCCGCCGGACATCCGCCAGTCCAATATGGAGACCATGCGTTTCCTGCGCGAGAATTTTTCCAAGGCCGAGAGCGAATGGAAGACCCTGCTGGCCGGCAAGGAAGCCCAGCTGCGCGACCTTACCTCCCAGCTGGAAGAGACCAGGGCGCACCTGGGCGAGATCAAACAGCATTACCAGGAAGCCCGCGAAAAATCCCTGAACGAAGAACTGTCCACGGCGCTGAACCTGGAAGAATCCAGGAAGCTCATCGACACCCAGAAGAAGAACCACGCCCGCGAAGTGACCCTGCTCAAGGAGATCCTGGAGCGCACCAAGGTGGAGATGGTCAGTTTGCAGGGCCGCATCGACGCGCTGCGCTCCGAGCGCGACGAAGCGCGGAATAAATTCAACGCGCTTTCCGTGGAAAAAGCCGACCTGGACGATAACAGGGCCGGGCTTGCCGCCAAGCTGGCGGATTCCAAAGAAGCGGTGGAAAAGACCCTCGCCGAGCTGCTTAGCGAGCGCAAGAACCGCCGCGACGACCAGGCGAAGCTGAAGGACCTGGAGTCCAGAATAAAAGACCTAAGCGGGACCCTGGAGAGCAATAAAGCTAACTGGGACGCCGAGCGCGTGCAGTGGCGCGAAATGTGGGACCGCGAGCGCTCCGTCTGGGAAACGCACAGGCAGGAATTCGCCGTCTGGGAGGAGCGCCTGCGCTCCGAGCGCGAAGCCTGGACCATGAAGATGCGCGAGCAGGAGTCCAAGGGCGTGGAGAACGCCGCCGGCCTGGCCAATGTGCTGAAAGAATCCAGCCAGTGGTCCGAGAAGGTCACCCAGGTCCTGAAGCTTTACGCTCTTAAAGGCGTAGAATTGCCCAGCGTTTTTGTTTCCGCCTCGCCCGACCAGGCTTTTATCCGCGCCCGGAAGAACGTTTCCCGCGCTCTGGCGCTGGGCCTCGCCGGCCTGCTGCTGATGTCCGGGGCGGCCTGGCAGATCTACGCCTGGCGCGCCAAAGCGCATTACAAGCTTATCTCCAGCTCGCCGCTGGACCTGTCCAGCCCCTCCGGCCTGGCCGTTACCAAAGAGGGCCTGTGGCTTTCCGACTGGAACAAGGGACTTATTCTTAAAGACACGAAAGACCTCTCTACGCTCAGGGTCATGCCCGCTTTAGCCGGCGGCCTGCTGAGGCCCGGGGCGCTGAGCGCTTCCGACGCCGGCCTCTGGACGCTGGATATGGCCCAGCTGCGCTACGCCCGGCAGAGCTTCAAGGACGGCGCAATTACCGAGTCGGTCAAGACCCCCGGCGCCGCCCCGCAGGGCGCGGCCTGGGACGGCTATAGCCTGTGGGCTTTCGACGCCTCTTCCGGCCTGCTTTACAAATACGGCCTTGACCCGGCCTCGGGAGCGTCGGCCACCTACCAGCTTGAAGGCGTAAAAAGCCTGGTCTGTATGCAGTGGTACGGCGGCCGGCTCTGGACGCTTGACGGCAAGAACGTCCTGCGGCGCTTCGCTCTGAAAGAGGGCGTCTTCAAAGAGCTTTCCAGCCAGGCTTTCGGCAAAAAGCAGGCTTCCGCTTTCTGGATAGAGGCGAATACCCTTTGGTCGGTAGAGAAAGCCGGCGATCTGTCAGGAGGTTATGAACTGAAAAAGTACTCCCTGAAACTATACGATTAAGTCTTATTATTTATATTGATTTTATTATGGCTAAAATGGCAAAATTGGGAAGTACATTTAAGGTGAGGTCCGGCTGTGCCGGGCCGCAAGGGCGGAGGCGGTTTTTTACGTAGCAAAACCGCCGGATGGAGCGAAGCGACAGGTCCCCGCCGGGGTCGCGGAAAGCCGCTATGCGGCTTATCCGTGACCGGTGTCCGGTGAGGAAGCCCCGGCCTTGTTTTGCCTTTATTCGAGGAAGATTATGCTGAAAAAAATGATTTTCATCTCCGGCGTGCTGGCCGCGCTGGCCGGCCTGTCCGCGCCGGTATCCGCGCAGCAGCTTTATGTGCGCGATATCGACGTGAAATATAAGGACGGCGGAAATGGCTACTGCAGCGACGTCGTCGGCACCGATCCGGACCGGTCTTTCATTCCCGGCACTGGCGGTAATGTCTGGCAGAATTCTTCATTGATAGAGTTCGAAAGGCCGCGCACCGGTAACCCCAGCTATCCCGGCGGTTGCCTGGGCCTCTGCGCCCAGATAGTCTGCGTCAGCACCGCCGGCTACTTCGGCATAGACGAACTGACTTTCGAGGTGTTCAAGTTCGGATCGGGCGCCAACCCCCTGGACCCTGCCTCCACCCCGCCTATAAAGACGATCTCGATGTACAATATCGGGACCTGCCAGAGCAGCAATAATGTGGAATACGTCGTAGGCGGCGCGGGCAATTATTACTGTACGCCCTGGGACGGCTCCTATAATCTGAACGGCTTATTCGGCAAGACCAACGGCCAGTACGGGTTCCGCACCAAGGTGCGCACCAACCAGGTCAGCGCCACGGCCGGCAATATCTCTATCGAGCAGACCGCCGCTTTCCCCGGCCAGACCCAGATCCCTATCCAGGTGAACGTGACCAATATCCACACGGTGCGCTCCAGCCCCACCGTGGTGGGCAAGATAACCGGCGTGGCCGCGCAGCCTTACAACATCCTCTATCGTTTAAGCAAAGACGCTTTGACTAGCATAAAAATTTACGATGCCACTACTCTTGTTCTTTCTCCGGGGGTTTATCCGTTCGTACGCAGTATAATCTCAAGCGCTCCCCGGACCGGCGAGGGTACCCCCGACGGGACCATGACCAACGGCGATTTCTGGGACGGCCGCGACTGGACCGGTAATTTTGTCGACGGTGGTAATTATATTGTCCAACTGGACGCTTTTTCAAACGATTTGTGGGAGCGCGGGGACGGAGAACCGGACCGGGCCTTTACCTATACGACCCAGATCTCTCTGGACCCGTTGCAGATAACCGACGTCGCGGTAAAGCCGCTGGGCAACTCCTCGACGGATATGGCCACCATCAGCTACATGCTGACGGAGGCGGCCACGGTCTACGTGACGATCTATCCGCCCAATACGCAGATAAACTACCTTACCGGCGCGGCGACGCCGAATAACCCTATCAGGCGCTTTATCGAGGTTAAAGACCGCCGCGTGACCACTTCCACTTATTGGGACGGGCGCGATAGTAACGGCAGCCCGGTCTGCGACGGGGAGTATGTCTACACGATAGGCGCCGTCATGTCCTCTAATTCCGCCTTCGCTCCCGACGGCGAGGTGTGGACGAAGCTGACCAGGGTCGGGACCATCCCGATAGCGCGCGGCAAGCCGCTGGCTTTCATAAATCCCTCTTCTACGGTGATAGGCTCCACGCAGCAGGTGGCGGGGCTGGACCCTTTCTATTTCCGGTACACGCCGGTGCGCGACACTTTCATCAGCCTGTACATAAAGAAGATGGACGGCGTGACGGTGGTGGCGACGGTGACGGAGAACACGATCCGCTACGCGAATTTCTCGAACCGGGAAATCTGGAACGGCAAGGACAATAACGGCCTGTATGTTTCCAGCGGCTCGTACCTGGCGGAGCTGGTGAGCAAGGACCCTTTCGCTTGCCAGCAGCAGAACACCTCTACGACTACGGCGGTGATCCCGGTGAACATGTTCCGGACGGTGGACGTGCTGGCGACCTCGCTGCAGGGGGGCACGTCGGACATGGCGCGGGTGGCCTTCGAGCTGTCGCAGCCTATGTACATGAAGCTTACGATCTACCCGGTGAGCACGGTGATCAGCCTCGCCACCACGGGCGACCCGCGGCTGCCCGGGATAACGCCGACCAACGCGGCGCCGGTGTACACGGTGGAGGGCATGCGGCCCGGGCGGTTCAGGATAACCGAATACTGGGACGGCCGCGACGTGAACGGCCGGCTGGTGGACGACGGGCGCTACCCGTTCACGCTGGTGGCGTACACGACGGGTACCACGAACGTGATGTACTCGGTGGACAAGGTCTACGGCTACGTGGACGTCTCGCGGGGCAAGATCATCTTCACGGGGTTCGACGTGATCCCGAACATCCCGACGATGTACAACTCTTCTGACACGATAAAGCTGCCGCCGTACGAGATAGACTACTCGGTGACGAGGCAGTCGATGGTGACGGTGCGGGTGCTCTACGGGCAGACCTTCTCGAACTCGGGGAACCTGGCGGCGCTGGTGACCGACAACGAGGTGCGCGACGGGGACATGGTCTACAAGGATTTCTGGGACGGGAAGGACGCGAACGGCAATTTCGTGCCGGCGGGCGCCTACGACGTGCAGATCACGGCGCAGGACATAGACGCGCAGCTGGCTTCGATGGCGACGGTGCAGATGACGATAGACGTGGACCCGCTGCGGATCTTCGACGTGTCGATCGTACCGCTGACGCTGGACAATATGGCGGTGGTGTCGTACCAGATCTCGGAGCCGATGAAAGTGGTGACGAAGATCTTCAAGCCCGGCACGTCGATGCCCGTCGATACCGACGACCCCCCGGCGGGGCGGCTGGTGAAGCGGATCATCGGCGTGCGGCCGGCGCGGACGCAGATCTCGGAATACTGGGACGGGACGGACCTGACGCTTTCGAAAGTTCCGGACGGGAACTACGTGTTCAAGATCTACGCCTCGACGGTGACGGAGGCGATAAACACGATAGACGGGGTGCTGTCGCCGACGCTGTGCCCGAACGAGAGCTGCCGGGTTCCGGATATCGTGACCTCGAACATCCCGGTGACGCGTGGCGGGACGGCGGACCTGTGCGGCGATTTCGCCAACGAGACTTTCTTCGCCCCGAACCCGTACAACGGGATCGAGGGGTGGTTCAAGATCCCGTTCATCATGAACGGGTGGGTGAGCCTGAAGATGTACAACCTGGCGGGCGACCTGGTGTACAAGAAGAATTTCGGGGACCTGAACGCCCCGCGGGACGGGGGGAACAACGTGGACGGCGGCGGCCGGTGCACCACCACGCAGACCAACGAGGCGTGCTGGCCGAAGGTGAACAGCTACGGGCAGACGGTGGCGCCGGGCGTCTACTTCGCGGTGATCCGGTTCCAGGCTACGGACGGGACCCGGGACGTGTGCCAGACGATAAAGAAGATCCTGGTCCCTTAACGGACCGGGGATCAAGGATCGGGGATCGGGAGATCGTGTCGGGAGAGGCTGCGATTTTTTACGAGGGTAAATTTTATGAAGAAGAGAAAAAACTTTAGAAAAAGGGTTTTGGGGCTGGTCTTTTTAGCCTCGGCCTTCATTCCTCTGCCCTCAGCCAGCCTGCACGCGACCGATACCAAGATAGGAACCGAGGGCGCGGTTTTCATGAAGATCCCCACCGGCAGCCCCAGGGCGCAGGCGCTGGGCAATAACGGCGTTTCGCTGATGGAGGGGGGCGAAGCCATGGGGATAAACCCGGCCGGCATAGCCTCGGCGCAGATGCGCGAAGTTTCTTTCTCGCACCTCAGCTGGATACAGGAGTATTCCGGGCAGTATATGTCCTATGTGCATCCCATCGGCCAGTCCGTAGTGGCCGTCAATTACGCCTATTTCGGGCTGAAGGGGTTCGACGTGCGCGACTCCGAAGGCAAACCCCAGTACGGCGCCGACGTCAAGGTGCGCAACAGCTACGCCAGCTTCTCCATCGCCAAGGGCTTTTTCCTGGAAAGATTCCTGATCGGGGTCAGCGCGAAAGAAGTGATGGAAGACAATTACACCAAGGAATACAAGAACCTGGTCTTCGATTTCGGCGCGGTGCTCCGCCTCGGCCGCAAGCTTTCGCTCGGCTGGTCCGGGGCCAATATGTCCGGCAAGAAGCACCAGGTGGTGAAAGTGAACCGCCTCGGCGGGGCCTACGCGTTCAACCCTTTCGTCACCCTGCTGCTGGAGCAGAAAACCTATTCGGACCGCGGCGGCAAGCTGGCCGGCGGCATCGAGCTTACCCTGCCGGAAGAGCTGCTGCAGGTCGGCCGCGTCTCGCTGCGCGCCGGGTACGCCCCCGGGGACAATTACGGCAAGAATATGACCGACAAGACCCTGGACAGCCTGGGGATGAACGAATCTTCCGGCATCTCCTTCGGCGTGGGGCTGTACAGCGCGCAGGCGCTGGGCTACGGCATGGGTTTCGACTATACCCTGGCGCCCTACGGCGCCCTGGGGAAAGCGAGCCAGCTTGCGGTACGGGTGCAGTTCTAAGGGTATGAAAATAAAGCGGAAGGGCCAGACGACGATAGAGTACCTGCTGGTCACTGTTTCGCTGCTCGTGGTTTTCGTGGTCATGTACAAGTCGCTGCAGTACGCGCTGGCCAACCAGTTCAAGCGCGGCGGCCTGGTGATAATCAAGATGTACAAAGTGGACCCCTGGTAGCTAAGCTTTGAAATTGTTTATGGAGGAACGCAAAAAATGAATAAGTTATTCAAAAGCAGGAAAGGCCAGAACACCGTGGAATATCTTCTGATGCTCGCGGTGGTCGTGGGCGTGGTGCTCATAGCCGGCGTGGCCCTTAAGAAGTACATGCCGACGCTGTTCCAGAGCATCCAGGGCATGATCAACGGCGCCGCCAGCACGCTGGGCGCTTCCGGCGGCAACACCCCGTAGGCCGGGTTTGCCGTTTGGCGGGCATAGTTCCCGTTACGGCACGGCAAAAAGCCTAGCCCGGTCCGGCGCTGCAAAGCGCCGTGACCGGGGCACCGCGGTTCTCTTCGGGATTCGTTCCCGGAAAAGGTTGCGGCTATATTATGAGCGTGAAACAGCTCCCGGCAGGGCCGCGGACTGCGGCGGCGTATCTGATGCTGCGCCTGAAAAAGGCGGGGCAGGTCACCATCGAGCTTCTGCTGGTGCTGCCGGTCTTCATGCTGCTGCTGTTCTTTATAATGGAAATGGGCAACATGGGCTTTAACACCATCCTGGCCCATCACTGCGCGTACGAACTCGCCCGCATAGGGTCGCTGGTCGCCGGGCCGACCGGGGCCGGCTCCGGCGGCGGCCAGGCGGTGGCCAATATGAAGATGACTAAAGTGCTCGGCCAGATGTTCGCCGCTTCGCCCAATACCAGCGTCGACGGCGTATTGGTGCCGACGCTTAAGGACCCTCAGTCCGGACAGATGGGGGAGGACCTGGTGGTAACGCTGAAATACCGGTACAAGCTTATTTTCCCGGGTTCCAGCCAGCTGCTTTCGGACGTTAAGGGCCAGCGCGTCAAGGATATCGTGGTAACGGTGCAGATGCCGGTGGAGAAGCCGTACTTCCAGTAGGGCGGCCGGCGAAACGGCTTTTGAATTTAACACGGATTTAACGGGAAGTTAATAATTTAGTTGGAGAATATATATATGGAAAAGAAAGGCATGCTCGTCCCCGTGCTGCTGGCCCTGGCCGCGGCAGGTATTTACTGGTGGGTGCTTACCTCCAAGGAGCGCACCCTGGCCGCCCAGACCGAGCGCGCCACCGTGCTGGTGGCCCGGTTCGACCTGCCGGCCCGCACCATCATGAACGTGGACGTCGTAGAGACCAGGGAAGTTCCCCGCATGTACCTTGAGCAGGACGCCTACGAGGTCAAGACCCAGTCCGACATCAAGCTGGTCAGCAACCTCGTGACCCTGATCCGCATCCCCAAAGGCAACCAGATAACTAATTCCGCGCTGGTCTCCCTCAGCCCCGAGGCCGGCCTCAGCGTGAAAGTCCCGCCCGGCTACCGCGGCTGCGTGCTCCCCCTCGAGAGCGACCTGCTCCGCCTGATAAAGCCCGGCGACCGCGTGGACATCCTCGTCAGTTTCGACGCCGTGATGGGCGACAACCGCAAGGAAAAAGTGACCGCCACCATCCTGCAGAACGTGCTGGTGCTTGGCGTAGGCTCCAACCTCGGCCAGGGCCTTTCCGGCTCGCAGGCCAAGGCCAAGGCCGCGGCCGAGGCCGCCGACCAGGCCTTCTCCGAGAAGGCGGCGCTCAGCCTGGCGCTCAACCCCAACGAGGCCCAGTACCTGGCCCTTTCCGTCAAGCAGGGCACGGTGGACGTGATAGTGCGCGGGCTCGGCGACGTGGAGCTGCATCCGATGGCGATAGCTTCTTTCAAGCAGCTTATAAAATAAGGATACTTTATGAAAAAACTAATTTTCTCCTTAGCCGCCCTGGCCCTCCCGGCCATCGCGGCCGCCGAGGCCACGCAGATGGTGGCCGTCAGCGCCGATATCGTAGAGATAAGCGGCTCGATCCAGAAGACGCGCGGCTTCTCCTGGAACCAGTTCTTCGACTTCAACGAGAAGACCATCCCGGGCATCATAACCCTGGGCGACTTCGAGCGCAAGACGCAGCTGACGGCCTCGCTCAAGCTGCTGGAGACCGAGGGCAAGGCGCAGATCCTGTCCAACCCCAAGGTCATAACCAAGAGCGGCACGCAGGCCAACTTCACCGTCGGCGGCGAGATCCCGGTGCCTTACTCCAATAACCAGGGCGTAGGCGCCGAGTTCAAGAAGTTCGGCGTGATCCTGGTGGTGCTGCCCGTGGTGCTGGCCGAGAAGAAGGACACCGTGGACGTGCAGATCCAGCTCGAGGTCTCGAACCCGGACTATTCCAAGCCCGTCGTCACTTCCGGCACGACGATCCCCTCGATGGTGACCCGGCAGATCCAGACCGAGGTCGAGCTGAAGAGCGGCGAAACCCTCGTCATCGGCGGCCTGAAGCAGAGCAAGCGCAACGTCTCCAAGAACCGCGTCCCGATCCTGGGCAGCCTGCCGCTGATCGGCGCGCTTTTCAGCTCTACCGACATCGTGGAGGAGCAGAGCTCGCTGTTCCTGTTCGTGACTTTCGACATCATTAAATAGCCAGGCAGCCCGGCCCCCGGGCCTACTTATATGGAAGAACAGAATCTCGCGCCGCGCGTCATAACTTTCTCGGGCCCTAAAGAGGGCGTGGGCAAGACTTCCGTCGTCATGAACCTGGCCCTGGCCTGGGCCAATTACCAGAAGCGCAACGTCCTGATCCTGCCGCTGGACCCGATGTGCCGCGCGGAGCACGCGCAGCTGCTCGGCCTCAACCCGCCCTCCATGGCGGAGATCATCCAGCAGCTGGGGCGCGAATCGGTGGGCGCGCTGGGCGCCCTCCTTAAGGGAAAAATACCGATATCGCAGTGGGGCGTCGGGGTGCTTCCGCTGAGCAAGCGCCGCTCCGACGTGGCCAAGATGTCTCCCGACATCATCCTCCCGATGCTTTCCAGGCTGTCGCAGAACTTCGACATCTTCATCGACGTGGACCCTTACTTCCCCATGCAGGTCTTCGCTTTCGACATCTCGGACCTGGTGTTCTGGGTCTCCAATTCCAACGTCTCCTCGCTGAACGCCACGGCCGGCATTTTCCGGGAGATAAACGAGCTGCATTTCCCGATGAGCAAGTTCGAAGTGGTGGCCAACCTTTTCGACATGCCCGGCGCCGTCGGCCCGAAGGAAGTGGAGAAGTTCTACAAGCAGATGGGCAAGGACATCCTGGCCTTCATGCCCTGGGAGGACGCGCTCCCCGCCTACGCCAACCAGAACAAGATCCTGATCACCGAGCAGCCCAATACCCAGTGGGTGCGCATCCTGCGCGTCCTGCTGGGGCGCCTGGCCGAGCTCAAACCCACGGAAAAGCTCTGGGCGTCCAACGTCACGACCGCCGAGTTCTCCGGCGGCTCCGACATGCTCTGGCGGCAGACCGAGAAGGACGCGCCGCTGACGCCGGCCGCGGGCCAGTCCAAGGACCAGTCCCAGGCCGGCTCGCCGCGCGTGGACGTCCCTCCTTTCTGGGAAGAGCTCAAGATGAAGGTGCACCGCAACGTGGTCACCGCGCTGGAGACCGAGCGCGTGAAAATTTCCGACGACCCCGCCTTGAACCTGGAGACCCGCAAGCGCGTGGACGGCATCATCAACGGCCTGCTGCAGAAAGAGACCGCCACGCCCCTGACCCGCGAGCAGCGGGTCAAGTTCATCAATGAGCTCCTCGACGAGATCCTGGGCCTGGGCCCGCTGGAAGAGCTGATGCGCGACCCGTCCGTGACCGAGATCATGGTCAACTCTTTCGACAAGGTCTACATAGAAAAAGCCGGTAAGCTGATCCTTACCAAATACAAATTCCGCAACGACGAGCAGATCATGCAGGTGATGAAGCGCATCGTGGCCCCGCTGGGCCGGCGCATCGACGAATCCGTGCCGCTGGTGGACGCCCGCCTGAAGGACGGTTCCCGCGTGAACGGCATCATCCCGCCGCTGGCCGTGTCGGGCCCGACGCTGACCATCCGGCGCTTCTCCGCCAAGCCTTTCACCGACGCCGAGCTCATAAAGAAAGGCAGCATCTCGCAGACCGGCGTCGAATTCCTGAAAGCCTGCGTGAAGCTGCGCAAAGACATCATCATCTCCGGCGGTACCGGCACCGGTAAAACGACCTTTTTGAACATGTTGTCGAGCTACATCCCCGAGGACGAGCGCATCGTGACCGTAGAGGACACCGCCGAACTCAGGCTGCAGCAGGACCACTGGGTCCGCCTGGAGTCCCGCCCGCCCAATATCGAAGGCAAGGGCGAGGTCAGCATCCGCGACCTCGTCAAGAACTGCCTTCGTATGCGCCCCGACCGCATCGTCGTCGGCGAAGTCCGGTCGTCCGAGGCCCTGGACATGTTGCAGGCCATGAACACGGGCCACGAAGGTTCGCTGGCCACCATCCACGCCAATACCCCGCGCGACGCGCTGACCCGCATGGAGGCCATGTGTCTGATGGCCGGCGCCGACCTGCCCATCTGGGCCCTGCGCGAAATGATCGCTTCCGCCGTGCACATGATCGTGCAGCTGACGCGCTTCTCCGACGGTACCCGCAAGATCACGGCCATCACCGAGATCACCGGCCGAGAGGAGAACCAGATCACGATCCATGACATTTTCAAGTACCACCAGACCGGGATGGACGAGAACGGCAAGGTGGTCGGGTATTTCGCGGCCACCGGCGACCCACCCAAGTTCTACAAGGATTTCGAGACCCACGGCATGAAGGTCCCGCTGGATATCTTCTGGACGGAAGAACAGAAAAGGCAGAGGGCCGGGAGATAAGGGGAAATCGAGGATCGGGAGTCGGGAATCGGGGATCCGGAGAGAAGAGCCGGAAGACGTATGAAGAAACTGACTGTGCTAATAATGCTGCTCGGCGCTTTCGCGGGGAAACCCGCGGAAGCCGGCGTTTTTACGCAGTCGGAGATGGACGAGGTCTCCTGCGCCGCCCTTAAGACGCAGCTCTTCTATTATTACCTGGACCCCAACCGGGACCCGAAAGTCGTTAATTTCCCGATGACCTGCAAAGGGGTGAAATCCGCCTACGTCATGCCCAAGTGGGTGGAGCCCGCCGTGGTGGAGATGTCGGGGCGGAAAGTCTGGCGGGACCCGGAGGAAGGCGAGATCTCCGAGGCCACGCTCTGGCAGACCCCGGTCTCCATCATCTACGAGTACCTGGAGCTTACCCGCAAGACCTTCCCGCCGGAATCCGGCGGCGCCAATATCCAGCCCGGGCTGCTGGTCAAGGAATACGCGGATATCCGCATCCGCTTCCAGATGTCGATGGACAGGCTTTACCGCGCCCGCACCCGCGACATCACCATGGGCGACTCGATGGGGGGCCGCGGCCGCACCATCATGTCCCACTTCGTCCTTATCCTCAAGGAGATGGAGTCCATAGCCGACGCCATCTCCAGCACCAACCAGCGCCGCTACGCCGACGCCGTGCTGGCCTCGGCGGTGCTCAGCCAGGACGCTTTCCGCACGCTTTTCAGGGAGTCGCGCAAATACGAGGCCCCGCCCAAAGAATCGGACAAGGCCAAGGTCTTCAATACGGCGCTCTCGATGCTGGGCATCATCCTGATCTTCCTCGCGGTCCAGGCCTTCTTCGCCCTGAACGACGATAAGACCAACGCGATGATGGGCGACTACTCCAAGAAGGTCTCCACCTTCACCGAGGCCTTCTCCCGGCAGTTCATCAATATCAACGTGAAATACCTGGTGCTCGGGCCGGCGGCCGTCTTCGCCTTGCTGGGCCTGCTCACCATGAATATTTTCGCCTTCCTGATCCTCAGCGCGCTGGGCATGGCCATCGGCATGCGCACGCCGGCCTTCGTCCTGAACACCATGAAGGCCGCCCGCGGCCGGAAGGTGGACACGCAGCTGATGGACGGCCTTATCCTGCTCTCCAACTGTCTCCGCTCGGGCCTGGACATCGTGCAGGGCTTCGAGATGGTCTCGAAAGACCTCATCCCGCCCATTTCCGACGAGTTCGGCCTGGTGATCAAGAACTACCAGCTGGGCATGACCTTCGAGAAGTCGCTCGGCGTGATGGAGGAGCGCGTGGACTCCAAGATGCTCGCCTATATGATCCGCGCCATCGTGCTGCAGCGCGCGGTCGGCGGCAACCTGACCAAAGTTTTCGAGCGCATCGTGATCGACATCCGCGAGGAGTCCAAGCTGGAGGAAAAGACCAAGGCCATGACGGCCCAGCAGAAGATCCAGTCCATCGTCGTGGGCATCATGCCCTGGGTGATGGTGGGCGTCATGTTCATGTTCCAGCCCGAGACGATGATAAAGTTCTACAGCACGCCGCTGGGCATGGCCACCGCCTGCTTCTGCGTCATCTGGGTGGCGATAGGCATGAAAGTCGTGGCCAGCCTCGGGAACATACGCGTATGAGCCCTGATAAAATAACCAGCGCGGTCCTCGTGATCATCTCCATGGTAGGCTCCTTCGCGGCCTTCACGGCGGTGCAGCGCTTTTTCGCGCCGCGCGAAGAGGCGCGCTCCGCGATAGGGGACATCAGCGACATGGAGGGGAAGGAAACCTCCGCCTTCTCGAAGCTGGAGAACAGCGCTAATTTCTGGGACAAGCTGGACCTCTTCTTCGCCAAGCAATTGGGCATGGAGAAGAAGCTCGACGAGACTTATATGCTGCTGGGCAGCCCGTCCACCACCAACCCGCTGAAGATGCTGCACCTGAAGCTCGTCGCCGGCCTGGCCCTTCCCGTGATATCCTTCGTGCTTACCGCGTCCCCTTTCTGCGTCATCTTCGCGCCGCTGGGCTTCCTGCTGCCCGACGCGGCCATCTGGGCCGGCCGCATCCGCAACCGCCAGGAAAGCATCATCCGCAACTTCCCCACCTTCGTGGACCTCGGGGCCCTGATGATCGAGTCCGGCCTGGACTATATGACCGCTTTCGACCGCATCGTGAAGATCGCCCCGGTGAAGACCGGCCTCGAGCTGGAGATAGAGAAGACCATCAACGAGGTGCAGCTGGGCTACGCCCGCCGCGACGCGCTGCGGCGCCTGTCCCTGCGCACCGGCCTGCAGGAAGTGCGCTCCTTCGTGGGCCTGATCGTGCAGTCGGACGAGCTGGGCACCAGCCTGGTGGAGCTGATGCGCAACTATTCCGCGGACATGCGCTTCCGCCGCCTCAACAAGGCCGAGAAGCTGGCCGCCCAGGCTTCCACCAAGATGCTGATCCCGCTGTTCATCTTCATTTTCCCGACGGTGTTCATCCTGATGCTGGCCCCGATGATAATGGACCTGGTTACCGGCGGCATGCCGTTCTAGAGGCTTTTTATGACGAACATATTCCTGGCGATACTTTTCTCGGCCGCGCTCTGCGCCCCGGCTTCCGCGCAGATCAAGCGCGTGAAAAGCGAGGAATCGCTGTTCCTGGACCTGCAGAAGACCGGCCTCGGCGCCCTGAACGAGATGGACGAGAAGCGCAAATTCCTGGAGCTGGTGCGCCTGGAGAAGGTGAAGCTGCAGGGTAAGATGCTCGGCGATATCTACGACAACGCCTACGAATATTACCGCAACGGGAACTACGAGGACGCCAAGGACCTGGCGCTGAAGATCATCGCCATCGACCCCAACCACCAGGACGCGCACATGCTGCTGGAGGCCGCCAACCAGCTGCGCGGCAGCCTGCGCCCGGGCCTGAGCGAGAAGCTGATGATCGAGGACCGCTTCAAGACGGCGCTTTCCTACTATACGGAGGGCCGCATCGTCGAGGCGCACACCAAGATGACCGAGGTCGTCAAGCTCGCCCCGAACAATATCAAGGCGAAATACTGGCTTGCCAAGATGAAGGAGGACCTGAAGGAATATTATTTCCAGAAAGGCTCCTCGGACTACCAGAACAGGGACCTGAAGAGCTCGCTCGATAATTTTTACGCCGCCCTGATGATCAGACCCAGGGATACCCTGGTCATAACCTGGATCACGCGGGTGGAAGACGAGCTGCGCCAGCAGAAGGCGAACGATATGCTCAAGGCCGCGCTGGAGTTCTACGCCCAGGGCAAGCTGAAGGACGCCTACGAGGGCCTTAAGCGCGCGCTCGAGGTGCAGCCGGGCGATTCCAAGGCCGGCAAGCTCCTGGCCGAGGTGAAGAGCGAGCTGGAGAACGGCTTCCTGGCCGCCGGCAAGAAGCTTTACGGGGCCCGCAAGTACCCCGACGCCATAGGCGAGTGGGACAAGGCCAAGCCTTATACCGCCAACATGGCCTATATCAACAACCTTATTTCGCGCGCCCGCCAGCAGATGAAGCTGGAGGGGGACGAGAAGAAGCGCCGCGCCGACGAAGCCGCGCGCCGCGCCAGGGCGGAAGAAGAAGCTGCCGCGAAGGAAGAGGCTGACCGCAAAAAGGCCGAGGCCGAAGCCAAGCGCAAGGGCGTGGCCATCGAGGAAGTCGGCAAGAAGCCCCAGGGCGTGACCGAGGAGAACCGGCTGGCCGCGCAGCAGCACTACATGGAGGGCATCAAGTCCTTCCAGAACTCCAATTACGACAAAGCCCGCGACGAATGGACGATCGCCCGGCAGCTCGATCCCGGCAACGCCGACGCGGCGGCCGGCCTCAAGCGCATCGAGTCGATCCTCTCCGGCGGGCAGTAAGCGCGCGGCGCGGGGACGAGGGGCCGCCCTGACAAGGGGCGGCCCCTTTTTTAGAGGCCGTTTTTTAACCGTTCTGTAACAAGTTTGAAACGCGCTTTATGTAGAATTTATTCAGGTCAACGCTCTCACGGCTTTTCGCCCAGAGGATAAATTTATGCGGCTTACGGTAAAATGGCTGATGTGGTTCGTCGGGATAGGCATCTACGTGATGTTCCTCGGCGGCATTTTCTATTACAACCTTTTCAAGTGGACCTTCGACGAGAAGCTCAAGCAGGACGTGATAGAGACCGTCAAGGTCTACGCGCCCACCATGCGCAACGGCCTGCTCAACAACGCCAACGCGATCTCTTTCGAAGAGTACGACATCATGATCTCGCTGAACAAGGACGAGCGCATCACTTCGCTGCTCTACCTCAGCCGCTCGGGCCGCGTGCGCTGGCACAAGGAATCCCGCTTTATCGGCATGGGCTGGGACGAGCTGCAGAAGCAGGTCCCGCCGCCCACCGACGCCATCGCGCAGGCGCATATCTCCAAGATGCCGAAGGTGCGCCAGGTGAAGGGCGAGCCTTTGTACGAGATCGCCATCCCGTTCTCGGTGCGCGGCGAGATCATCGGCATCGTGGACCTGATGGTTTCCCGGGCCGGCGCGGAGCTGCTGATCGGCTCGGCGATGCGCAAATACGTGTTCGGCGCCGTCGGCGTGCTTTTCCTGCTGGGCCTGCCGCTCTATTTCTTCTTCCACCACTACGTGATCTCACCGATGGACGCGCTGCGCGACAGCGTGGAAAGCGTTTCGCTTAAGAATTTCGACCTGCGCTTCCCGGCGCGCACCGACGAGTTCGGGGACCTCTCGGGGGCCATTACGCGGCTGATGGGGAAGATGAAGGTGGAGATAGAAGGGATCTCCAACCGCGACCGGACCTACAAGGAGGCGGAACAGCGCTGGTGGCGCTCGCTCCTCAACATCATCGTCCCGTCCACCAACTACGTGATAGTGGTGGACGAGAACAACAGCATCCTTTACGCCAATTTCGAGCTCAATTCCGGGATGGATTCCAAGACCATCCACCTCCTGGACGTGGTGGACAGCCAGCAGCAGACCCTGCTGCGCCTCGTCGGCCAGGCCTTCGAGCAGCCCGACCAGATGGTCGAGGGCGAAAGCGTCTTCAAGGGCCAGAATTTCAACGTAAAAGTCCTCCACGTAGGCCAGACCGCCGAAACCAACCGCACCCTGATCCTCTTCTACCCCAAAGCCGAAATAAGCATATAAGAGAGCGAGAAGACCGCGAGATGCAAAGTCGGGGCGGCAAGGGTATGGGCCCGGCGGGCGCGCTATCGGCCACACCGTGGCCGCGCTCACCCCTCGGCCTCCGCTCTTACGTAAGCTCCGGCCTGCGGGAAGGCCCGCCGAACCCACACCCTTGCCGCCCCTCCGCTCAGCTTTGAAGGCTAGAACTTTTTTTGTTAAGTTGAGCAATCTGGGCGGAGACCGTGGCGATCGGATAAGCAAAACCCTCCGAAGGCCGAGGCTTGCGTAAGCGCCGAGGCCTGAGGCGGAGTGAGGCCACGGTGTGGCCGAACGCGTTTTGCGTTCCGGTCGGCACGGTAGGCCGCCCAGCCGCCTGATGCTTACAGCGTGTGGACCAAGGCTTCTTTTCGTTCCCGGACAGTGTTGTTCGTACGCTTGTTAATTTTCCTGAATAATTATGTATTATATTATCAACACGGGCTCCGCCCGGGGTTATTTATTTGGCCGTCCGGGGGGCATAGCCCTTTGATACGGCACGAGATAGTGGCGCGGCGCCACGAGCTTAGCTTCGGAGGAAACATGAAACTTGAAGTACGCAATATCAGCGTCGGTTCACTGGTGACCTCTTCGGTGCCTCTGGTTATTTTCGCCCTGGCGCTGCTCGGCGGGATCGTGACCTTCATGGTGGTCCCGAACGTGCAGCTGGCTTCCATGACCGGGGCGCAGAAGTTGATGAGCGTGGGCCTTTACGCCCTGCTTTACGTGGTCATAAGCACGGCGGTGCTGGTGTTCGCCTCTTTCGTGTATAACGTGCTTACCGGAGTGCTCGGCCTGCGCGGCATCACTTTCGACATCGAAGAAATACATCACGATTAACGAGTTCCTCGGACGACCGCGGTTAAAGCCGGCGGCGGCTTGCCCGCGCAGTCAGTCGTCGGCGGTTCCGTTCGCAATTTAGGAGAACCTGTGAAAATAAACATCATTTTTGCCTCGAAGGACCTGTCCCGGGCTTCGCTGATACTGGAGATGCTCGCGCGCCAGGGCTACGCCGTAGCCACCGCCCACCGCGCGCGCGAGGTGATGGGGATGCTGGCCGAGAAGTCTTTCGACATGGTAATGATCGGCCAGAACCTGGCCGACGAAGAGGGCCTGACCTTCCTGCGCAACCTCAGGGCCAAGAACAAGAATATCCCGGTCATAGCCATGCTGGAATCGCCGGACACTTTCCTGGACCATATGCCGTCCGGCCTCAGCATGGAGACCCTGCTGCCGCACGGGCATACCGGGCGGGAGACGCCCAAGATCTCCTACAAGCTGGCCTTCTTCCAGCTCGGCGCGGACGAGTGCCTGGCCTACAGCCAGGACCTGCACGAGAGCGTGGCCCGCGTGCGCGCCGTCGTGCGCCGCACCGTGAGCGTGCAGGCGGACGAAGTGCTGAAGATGAACGAGATAGAGCTGAACATGTCCAGCTACACCGTCAAGATCGGCGGCAAGGAAATAAAGGTGACGGCCAAGGAATTCGACCTGCTCTACGTGTTCCTGAGCTCTCCCAACCGCGTGCTGTCCAGGCCCTACCTGATCGAGCGCGTCTGGGGCTACAATTATTTCGGTTCCCCGCGCACGGTCGACGTTCACGTCCGCCGGCTTCGCTCCAAGATGGGCAAGGCCTCGCGCTACGTGCACACGGTGCCCTGCGTGGGCTACAAGCTGGTCCCCGCCAAATAGGGCGGGGGGCAAGGTCGGGGAGCGGGTAAATTTCAGAAAAACTGGAGAAAAATTATGGCTGCACAAAAGATCCTGATAATCGACGACGACGCGCACCTGCGCGAGAGCCTGGCCGAGGTCCTGGACATGGAGGGCTTCACCTGCTTCCAGGCGGGCAACGCGAAGACCGGCATAGACTCCGCCAAGAAGCACAAGCCCGAAGTGGTGATCATGGACATCCAGCTGCCCGACTCCTCCGGCTTCCAGATCTGCCAGGAGCTGCGCAGGTTCTCCAAGGATTTCATCCTGATCATGATGACCGGCCGCTTCCTCTCCGCCGAGGAGAAGACGCAGGGCTTCTCCCTGGGCGCCGACGAATACATGACCAAGCCTTTCGATATCCCGGAGCTGTGCATCCGCATCCGCCAGCTGCTCACAAGGAAGGGGAAATAAATGAAAAGAGCCGCCCTGGTCCTTCTTTCCGCCCTCCTCGCCAGCCCGGTTTTAGCGCAGCAAGCCCCCGCGGCCGCAAAGCCCGCTCCCGCCAAAGCCTCCGTCTCCGCCGCGAATCCCGCGGCCGGCCAGCTGGAACTCTACCTCGAGGCCATGGACGGCCAGGGGTGGCAGTGGTTTTTCCTCGCCGATACCGTGAGGCGCCGCCTGGACGGGGCCGGGCTTAAAGTGTACCCGCTGGTGACGAAAAACGCCGACGGGACTTTCGCCGCCCGCCGCGGTGAGACGGAGCTGGCCGAATCCGTGCGCCTCGCCGTGCTCGCCAAGGCCTATCCCGGCAAGCTGCTCAACTATCTTAACGCGCGCTCCCTCAGCCCCGCGGCGGACGGCTGGCGCGACGCCGCCGTCTTCGCCGGCGTCAACCCGGACGAACTTGAAAAACTCGCCGCTTCCGGGGGGGCTTCGGCCCTGGCCGAAGCCTATAAGAGATCCTCGGCCGCCGGCGTGACCGGGACTACGCTGTTCCTCGGCGGGAAGCCCTACGGCGGTTCCCAGCGCCTGATGCCGCTTTACGCGGCGGTCAACGGCTCCCTGCCCGCGGCCAAGCGCGTCCCGCCCCCGCCCGGCTATACCCCCAAGCCCAAAGCGCCGCCGCCCGGCTTCTGGGTGGTCCTCAGCTCCGGCATTCCCGCCAACGACGCGCTGGTCGGAGTGTTCGACAGGTATTTCGAGGGCATAAAGCCGGTCATCCTTGATTACGGCTCGGCGGACCGCGCCGCCCGCTTCCCTTCCCTGGAGTTCGTCCCCGCCTATATCCTGGCCGCCACGCCGGAGGCCAGGGCCCGCCTGGACGCCGAGATAAAGGCCGGCCTGTTCAAAGAGAACGGCGGCTACCTGGTTTACGAGGACAGGCAGCGCGCCGGGCTTTACGCCGGGCGCCCGGACAAAAAGAACACGCTGGAGCTCTTCGTGATGAGCCAGTGCCCTTTCGGCGTGCTCGCGGAGAACGCCGTGCTGGAGGCCGAGAAGAACAAGCTCCTGCCGGAAGGCCTGAAGATAGAGATACACTTTATCGGCGACGCCAAAAAGGACGAGAAAGGCGCCTGGGTCTTCTCGAGCCTGCACGGGAAGGCGGAGTGGGAGGAAGACGCCCGGCAGATCTATATAGCCGGGAAATTCCCGGACAAGTACAACGCCTACCTGCTTGAGCGCAACAAGGCCATAACCTCCCCGGACTGGCAGAGCGCGGCCAAAGCCGCCGGCATCGACGCCGCGGCCGTGACCGCCGGCGCCGAAGAGGCCAATAACCTGCTGGCCGCCGATTTCGCCGCCACGGGAGCCCTCGGGATAGGCACCTCCCCGTCGTTCATGGTGAACGGCCAAAACTTCATGGTGGGGCTCGGCGAGCTGACGAAGGCCGCCGGCTTCGGGAAGATCCCGCCGCCCGGGCAGCCCGCCGCCGGCTGCGCGAAGTAGGCGCTAACGGCCGGCGTAACAGCCGGCCGTTTTTTTGGGGGCGAAACAATTTCGTAACAGCCTTTTAGGATAATATAACTGTCCTGCGCGTATAGGGCCCGGTTTATTATATGACAGAAGCTCCAAAGAAAAGAGGAAGGCTGTTCTACAAGTTCCTCCTGATTTTCCTCATAGTCTCGCTGGTCCCCCTCGGCATCGTCGGCTATTACCTCGTGAACCTCAGCCAGGTCACGCTTAACAGGGCCATCTCCCGCGACCAGGAGTCGCTGGCCGTCGGCTTCGCCGACACCGTCTCTAGCTACATCATCAATTTCCGCAACGTGCTTTCCGACGCCGCCCACCTGGAGGACTTCGCCTCCATGAACACGGCCAAGCAGCAGGGCCTGGTGGACCACATCATGGTGCTCCACGCGGCCTTCCTCGAGATCTCCGTGATAGACGCCTCGGGCCAGGAGAAGGTGCGGCTGGGGCGCTTCGAGCACGAAAGCAAGATGCGCGATTTCTCCGGCGACGCGCTGTTCGCCAAGGTCATGCGCGCCGGCGAATTCGTGGGCGGCCTGGAGAAGTACCAGGGCAAATACCCCGCAATCACCATGGGCGCGCAGATCATAAACCCGGCGACGAACCAGCCGGTGGGCGCCATCCTCGCCAAGATGAGCCTCACCGCCATCTCCAGCCTGCTGAAGACCGGCTTCCCGGAGACCACGCACACACAGGCGGCCGTGATAGATTCCAGCGGCTTCCTGATAGCGCATTCAAATTCCAAGGAAATTTATAAGCCCGACGCCAAGCTGCCCGACGACGTGCTGCGCATCCTGCTGCAGAACGACGCCAAGACCGGCGGCGGCGAGCTGATCCTCGAGACCGGCGAGCGGGTGCTGGGCGCCTTCGCCGAGGTCTCGGACCTGGGCTGGGTGGTCTACATCCAGCGCTCCGTCTCCGTGGCCTACTCGGCCTCCAACGACATGATGAAGCGCACCCGGAACATGATGCTGATAGTCACGGTTTTCGTGCTCTTCCTCGGCTACGCGGTCTCGCTGATCATCACCCAGCCCATCTCCGCCCTGCGCGAGGCCGCCATCAAGCTCGGCGAAGGGGACTTCGACTATTTGCCCGACCTCAGCATGCCCAACGACGAGATCGGCGAGCTGGCGCACACTTTCATGCAGATGAGCGAATCGCTCAAGGTCAAGACGGCCGAGATCATGTCCGCCAAGGACGAGCTCGAGCGCCTGAACCGGAGCCTGGAGAACCGCGTCGAGGCCCGCACGCGCGAGCTGAAATCGGCGCAGGACGAGCTGATCAAGAAAGAGCGCCTGGCCGCCATCGGGCAGATGGCCTCCGTCGTAGGCCACGAGATCCGCAACCCGCTGGCCGTCATCAACAACTCCATCTATTTCATCAAGACCAAGACCAACGCGCAGCCGAACCCCGAGCCCAAGGTCATCAAGCATATCGCCATCATCGAGTCCGAGATCCGGCAGGCGAACGGCATCATCGACGAGATCCTGGGTTTCGCCCGCACGCGCGAGCTGAATCCCAAGCTGGTGCACCTCAATTCCTACCTGGAAGACCTTACCATGTCCTTCCCGGTGCCCCCTCATATCGAGATGGTAAAGAACTTCGCCGGCGAGAACCCGACGGTGAACATCGACTCCGACGAGATGTCGCAGGCGCTGCGGAACCTGATCAAGAACGGCATCGAGGTCATGCCGGAGCACGGCAAGCTCTACGTGCGCAGCGAGATGGTCGACGCGGGCACCGTCCGCATCGACGTGGAGGATACCGGCTGCGGCATGCCCAAGGAAACGGCCGAGAAGATCTTCGCCCCTTTCTTCACCACCAAGGCCCGCGGCACGGGCCTGGGCCTGGCCGTGGTCAAAAAGGTGGCCGACCGCCACAAGGGCAAAGTGGAAGTCTCCAGCGTGGTGGGCCAGGGAACCTGCTTTAAATTTTACATCCCGGTAGTCCAGAACCCGCCCCCGCCCGCCCCGCGCGGATAACCCTTGTATTCCGCCTTATAAAGTAATATAAATATGAAGAGCGTGCGGCCAGCGCCGCCCGCCCCTACAACATGGAAAGCAAAATTTTAGTAGTTGACGACGACGCCCACCTGCGCGAGACGCTGCGGGACCTCCTCGAAATGGAAGGCTACAAGGTCTTCGAGGCCGGCTCCGGCGCCGAGGCCATGAAGATGGTCGTCTCCGATTTCTTCCACGTCATCCTGATGGACTTCAACCTGACCGACAAGACCGGCATCGAGGTCATCAAGGACATCCGCAAGCTCAATACCGACAGCCAGATCCTGATGATGACCGCCCACGCCTCGCTCGACACCGCGGTGCGCGCCATCCAGGAATCGGTCTACGATTTCCTGATCAAGCCCGTCGATTTCAACTACCTGCGCCGCTCCATCAAGAAGGCCGAGGAGAAGCTTTACCTCGAGCAGGAGAACAAGCGCCTGATCGACATGCTCAAGCACAACAACGAGGAACTGGACCGCCTTAACGGCATGAAATCCAAGTTCATGTCGATGGCCTCGCACGACCTGTCCAACTCCCTGATGACGCTGCAGATCAGCTTCGAGATGCTGGCCGCCACGGTCAACCCGAACCCGGACCAGAAGAAGAAGATGGATTTCATCAATACCAGCATCGCCCAGATCTCCCGCCTGATCGGGGACCTGGTGGACTGGGCCTCCATCGAGCAGGGGAAGCTCCGCATGGAGAAGAACTATTTCGAGATGGACAAGATGGTGCAGGAGATGATCGTGGGCCCCAAGGCCCGCGCCCAGCAGAAGAACATCGAGATCACGGCGGAATGCTCCCCGGGCCTCAAGATGGTCTGCGCCGACAAGCGCCGCATAGGCCAGGTGCTCCTGAACCTGCTCGAGAACGGCATCCGCCATACCCAGCGGGGGGGGAAGATCACCGTATTTGTCACCCCGCTCGAGGATTCGGTCTGCGTTTCCGTCAAGGACACCGGCGAGGGCATAGACCCCGAGGTGCTCCCGAAGCTTTTCCAGAGCTTTTACCAGCCCGCCGGCGGAAAATCGCCGCACGGGCGGCTGGGATTGGGGCTCTCTATCTCGAAAGAGATAGTGCAGAACCACGAGGGGAAGATACTGGTGGAGAGCGAGGGCGTGGGCAAAGGCTCCTCCTTCATGTTCACCATCCCCTTCGCCAAGGAGCCGCCCCCCGCGGACGCGAAAGGCGGGCAGGCCCCGGACGAAGGGCATCACTAATGTAGCGTCAGTAGACAGCAAACATTGGGTACAAGGAGCTTAACTATGGCCGTTGCAAAGAAAAACGTGACAGTACTTATCGCCGATGACCAGACACTTTTCAGGGAAGGCATCAAGGACCTCCTGGAGGACGAGAAGGGCATCACCGTGGTAGGGGAAGCCTCCACAGGCCCCGAAGTGGTCGCCATGGCCAAGAAGCTCAAGCCTGACGTCATCCTCATGGACATCAAGCTGCCGCAGATGGACGGAGTTTCCGCCACCCGCATCATCCGCAAGGAATGCCCCCAGACCAATGTGCTGATCCTCTCCGGCTACGAAGACGAAGCCCATGTGACCGAGGCCATCCAGGCCGGCGCCAACGGCTACCTCTCCAAGATGCTGCCCGCCAGCGAGCTGGTGCACGCGCTCAAGACCTTCAATTCAGAGGGCGTCATGATACCGCAGCCCATCATGGGCAAGCTGATCCAGGGCCTGCGCCAGATGGGCACCCCGGGCTATGACAGCGCCCCGGACGCGCTGACCGCCACCGAGATCAAGGTCATGGCCCTCCTGGGCAAGGGCAAGAGCAATAAAGAGATCGCCGCCGAGCTGGGCTGCAGCGTTAAGACCATAAAGAACCACCTTAACAGCATCTTCCAGAAGCTGGGCGTGAACAACCGCACCGAAGCGGTGGTCAGGGCCATAGAGAAGGGCCTCATCTCCCCGGAAGACGGCAGGTAAGAACCGCACTTCCAGCAAAAGCGGCCGGTCCTGCAAAGGCCGGCCGTTTTTCTGTGGCTCCGGCCGCTTAATAATATAGAAACAACGGGTTTGTACACTATATATAAGCCTTGAATTAGGCCGTTTTTGGTGGTATAACATTGCAATAGCGGAAATCGGGGATCGGGAATCGAAAGTCGAGGATCAAGAATCGGGAATCAAAGACGATAAAAGAACGGAGATAGATGGCGAAACAGGGAGTTTTCTCAGGCCTTAAGAGTTCGCTGCGGCGGGTTTACCGCCGCGGGGAGGCGGTTTTTTATTCGCTGCCCTGCGGGCTGTCCCCGGCCGCCTTCAGGGCCAGGCCCGGGCAGAGCACTGTGGAATACCTGCTCATGCTGGCCGTAGTGGCCGGCATGGCCTCGATGATAGGCGTGCTGTTCCACCGCCGCATCCTGGGCGGCTTGTTCACGCTGGTGGGGATGATAGTAGGCGCGGGGACGCCTACCTCCTGACTTTATGAAGAGGACCACGGGGAATATGTTCAGCCGGTTCCGGCGGCCCGCCTCGCGGGCCGGGCAGATCCTCATTCCCTCCCTGCTGGTCATCCCGTCGCTGCTGATCTTCGTCTACCTCCTTTTCGAGACCACCAAGCTCTCGCGCGAAAAAATACGCCAGCAGTTCGCCACGGACTCGGCCGCCTTCATCCAGATGGGCGACTATACCAATTTGCTGAACCGCACGGCCTACGTCAACGGCGCTTTCCCCTACCGCATTTTCAAGGAGGCCTACGAGTGTCCGCCGGAGACCCCCTTCAAGAAGAGCGACGATACCCCGGACATCTGTCCCTACAAACTATACTACGCCAACGGGGCCTTCCCCAAGTACAAGAACGACGTGGAAGGCGCGCAGCCCTCCACGCTGGACGGCGTAAAGAAATGGGAGATAGAGTTCGATCCCGCGGTAAGGCCCGAGTTTATCACCAACCCGGCTTCGCAGCAAAACAGGCCGTTGCTCGATCTGATCCAGCAGAACAATTCCCCCGGCGGGTTCAGGGTAATGCTGGAATGGGGCACCGCCATAGGTTATTACAAGTTCTATTCGCAGGTTTACAGCCTGCTGGGCTCGGTGGAGGAGTCCCAGTGGACGGTCTTCGACCGCCTTACCGAAAGCTTCAACTTTTTCCGCAAATCCTACTATCTCAACGCGAATACCCCCGACTGCGTAAAAAACCCCGGAACCTGCGGGAACGACGGGATCTACAGCAGCGGCGGCTTCAACTCCAACAAGCTGACCAAGGGAAGCAATTTCTTTATGCATTACGTCCAGAAGACAGGGTTTACCGCCAAGGTCTTCACCGGCGCCAGCCTGCCGCCGTACTACCAAGGCTACACCAACCCGCCCATGGACATGACCAGCATGTCCCCCGACGGGAGCGGCCTGTTCCAACTGGCCACCGTCAGAGCCGACAAGCTTAAAGCGTTCGGTGACGGGCTGGACGTCTTCCAGGGCTGGGACACCCCTGCGAATTATTTCAACGTGGACTTTAACCAGATCGGGAAGTGCACGGAGACCGGCAGGCCCTGCGTGCACGCCAAGATCACCAGCCAGTGCCCGGGATACAGGATGCACAACGGCTTTACAGAGGACAATAACTGCGTTTGGCCGGCCCCCACGCCGAAGTACCAGACCAGGCTTTACCCGTAGGCGTTATGAGGAAGACCATAAAAACCATTTCAGGACGCCTGGCCCGCGCGGCCTCCTGCCTCAGGGCGGGGCGGCCCGGCCAGGCCATGACCGAGGTGGTGCTGCTCTTCCCGCTTTTCCTGCTGATAGTCTTTATAACCGCCAAGATCTTCGCGCTGCTGGTGCTGATCCAGAAGCTCGAAATAGCCTCCTATTACGCCGCCCGCCGCTGGCAGCTGGAATCGCACCTTAACGCCGACCAGGCCGTCTGGGACGAGAATACTCTTAAGAAAGATATCGAGAAGAACGTGCGCAAATATATCGGTTTCGACAAGGCCGCCGTGAGCAAATTTCTGAACCTGAAGGATATGAAACTGGAGGTCGTGCGCACGCAGGTCTGGAACGTGATAACCCTGACCGTGACCACGACCCCGGCCGGCGTGAAGATGCTGTGCAAGTATCCCTCCCAGGCGGTCTGCGCGCATCCCTACGGCAAGGCCTGCGCCGACGGCTACGCCTATCTCTGCCAGGGCGGGAAATCTATGGAAGTAATAAAGTACGTGCCCAACCGCGACCGCCCGATACAGTTCGTTCTGCCGGGCCTGAAATGATGATAACCCTGGCCGCGCCACCGGGGCCGGAACGCCGAGGGCAGGGGCCCGTCGGGCGCGCTATCGGCCACACCGTGGCCGCGCTCACCCCTCGGCCTCCGCTCTTACGTAAGCTCCGGCCTGCGGGAAGGCCCGCCGAACCCCTGCCCTCGGTGTTCCGGAGAATGGCTTAAATAAAGGAAAACTATGCTTTGGTTCAAAATTAAGCTCTTTTTTCAGCGGCACTGGGTGGGGCTTTCGATAGCCGCCATCGTCGTCGGGGCGGTGCTCTTCCCGATCTGGTACCTGGCCGGCGTCGAGGAGAATACCCGCCGCTATATCATCAGCATGAACGTGGCCAGCATGCCCTGGATGGTGCTGAATACGGTCATTTTCGTCGGGTTCCTGTACCTGATGCAGTCGGGCGGCCTGAGCGCGCTGAAGAAGAGCAAGGTGGACGCCGCGGCGGTCAATATCAAGTTCTCCGACGTGATAGGGCTGACGGAGGCCAAGCGCGAGGCGTGGGAGGTGGTGCAGCTCATCAAGGACCGCACCCGCGTCAAGGCCATCGGCGGCAAGATCCTGAAAGGCGTCCTGCTCGTCGGGCCTCCGGGCTGCGGCAAGACCCTGCTGGCCAAGGCCGTGGCCACCGAGGCCGGCGTGCCTTTTATCTCCATCTCCGGCTCGGAATTCGTGGAGGTTTTTGTCGGCGTGGGCGCCAGCCGCGTGCGCAAGCTCTTCAAGCAGGCCAAAGAATACGCGCAGGCCCACGGCTCGTGCATAATTTTCATCGACGAGATAGAGGTCATCGGGCGCAAGCGCGTGCTCTACGACGCTTTCGGCGGCGGCTCCGAGACCAACAGCACGCAGAACCAGCTGCTGGTGGAGATGGACGGCCTGGAGTCCGGCGCCAACGTGGTGGTGTTCGCGGCCACCAACGCGCTCGAGGAGATCCTGGACGACGCGCTGCTGAGGCCGGGCCGCTTCGACCGCAAGATCTTCGTCGGGCGCCCCAACCTGGAGGAGCGCGAGGCGCTGTTCGGCTACTATTTGGGCAAGGTGAAATACGACCCGGCCCTGGAGATCGGGCGCCTGGCCCGCAAAGCCGTGCACAAGACGCCGGCGGAGATAGAGAACATAATAAAGGAGGCCGCGCTGATAGCCGCCCGGGGCTCGCGCGACATGCTTACCTACAAGGATTTCAGCGAGGCGATCGAGCGCGTGGACCTCGGCGTGGCCCACCGCCTGAATATGACCGCGCGGGAGAAAGAGATGACCGCCTTCCACGAGGCGGGCCACCTGCTGGCGCTTTACCTGACGCACCCCACCAACGACGTGTTCAAAGTGTCCATCCTGAACCGCGGCGGCGCCATGGGCGTGGTGCATTCCGTGCCTACCGAGGAAATTTACGCCTCCGACAGCGACACCCTGCTGGCCCATATCCGCACTTCGCTTGGCGGCTACACCGCCGAGAAAATAAAGTATGGTGTGACCACGGAGGGCGTCAGCTCCGACTTCGCCAATATCACCAGGCTGGCGCACAATATGGTGTGGAAGCTGGGCATGGGCAAAACGGGCTTCCTGGGCGACTTTACCGTTATTCCCCAGCACGAGCGCTCCAGCGATATCAATAACACCCTCAACCGGGAGTCGCAGGAGATAATCAAGGAGCAGTATGTCCTTGTGGAAGCGCTCCTTAAGGAAAACTGGCCGATAGTCGAGCGCTTCGTCAAGGAGCTCCTCGCCCGCGAGGAGCTGGATTACGACGAGATAGTCGCGGTTTTCGCCGAATACGGCAAGCCGCCGAGGCCTTTAAAAAAAGGATGACCCGTGCGACCAGTGCGGATTAAATATGGATATCGGCCCGGAAAAACCTGTTTATCAATACAAGTTGTGGCGAATTCTTCTTGTCGGAATTCCGGCCTTTTTGGCTGCGGCGGGGAGTCTTGTCCTTGTGGTAGCCGCTCTCTTTATGGGACCGAAAGAATTTGAAGTCGGCACCACCGGGTATGTAATGATATGCGTGTCAGGGGTTATCATGCTGATTTCCACCGCGGTTGCCGCCATCTGGGCTATTACCCCGGTTTATATCAGTAAGAGCGACGGTGAAGATATTACGGAGTTTAAACGCAATGCGGAAAACAGGGGGGCAAGGGAAATGGAAGAACACACCTTACACGGCCAATTCAAATATGCGGTACGCGATTCAATCACGCTAAGGCTGATTATCGTCGGAATCTTGCTGGCGATAATGCTCATTCCCATGTCCATGATCGGGTCGCTGATCACGGAACGCAAAGACCGGCATTCGGCGACGATCCGGGAAGTGACCTCTAAATGGGGTGCTGACCAGTATATTATGGGGCCTGTGCTGATAGTTCCCTATAAATCTTATTCCGCGGATAAAAACAACAAAGCTGTTGAATTAATCCAGTACGCGCGCTTTTTGCCCGACGAACTCAGTATGAAGGGACAAGTCAACCCGCAGGTAAGGCGCCGGGGAATTTATAAAGTTGTGGTATATACGGCTGATCTGCATTTTGCCGGAAAATTTTCCGCCCCGGATTTTAAAGATTGGAATATCGCCGAAAAAGATATTTTATGGAAAAAAGCGTTTATTTCCATGGGGATTTTCGATGTGGGCGGGATTAAGGAACTTAGCGAATTGACATGGAACGGCGACAAACTGGCTTTTACTCCGGGCATTGAAATCAACAATGTTTTCCTATCTAAATTGAGTCAGCCCGGGAGAGAAGATTCCTTGGTTGCCGCCGCTTATTCACCAGGATTCAGCGCGTATTATCCAATCACTGATAAAAACAAGGCGTATCGGTTTTCTGTCGGACTCAAAGTGAACGGCAGCAGCAAACTGCATTTAGCGCCGCTTGGGCGTTTAACTACGGTGAACATAAACTCTCCGTGGAAGAGTCCGAGTTTTACCGGTAAATATCTGCCGGACAGCCGGGAAGTGACGGAAAAGGGATTTTCCGCCGGCTGGAAAATACTGGATTTAAGCAGAACTTATCCGCAGAGATGGTTGGGAGGGACATCCGTGGAGCTATATAACTCTTTTTTTGGAGTTGAGTTTTTATCTCCGATTGATAACTATCAAAAGAACTCCAGGGCCGCGAAGTATGCCGTTATGTTCATTTCTCTGGTATTCCTGGTTTTTTTCTTTGTTGAGGTCTTGAATCGGCGGAAAATTCACCCGATTCATTACGTTCTGGTCGGATTGACGTTATGCGTGTTTTTCACGCTTCTCCTGTCAGTGTCGGAATATCTGGGTTTTGACGGCGCCTATGCCGTGTCGGGGATTGCCACGATATTGCTGGTTACTTACCATTCGCACCATATTTTCAGGCAAAAACGCCTTACGTTCGCAATGTGCGGCATACTGGTTTTATTGTATGGCTTTATGTACGTTATTCTGCGGCTGGAAGATTACGCTTTATTGTTCGGCAGCGTCGGGTTGTTCGCCGTAATCGCGCTAGTAATGTACGTGACAAGAAATACCGACTGGTATAACCTGGAATTCAAGCCGTATCGGGAGAAATGAAAATGCCGCGTCCCGCCCCGGCGTTCCGTGAATAGTGCGGGTAGCTGTTCGTTATGACCTTGGCGGGCATAAATGGAAATCGGGAATAAAAAAGACGCAATTAGATTGCTGAAAAATATTTTCGTAAAACTTATAGAAATTACGTCAACTATCGGTTTTGCTGTCAGTATTTATCTGGCTTTAGGGTGGATTATAGGCCCGCAGATCTTTGATGAAAATTTTAGTTTAAGTTCATGGCCTCTGCAACTATTTTTTATCGCCGCATGGATGGGGTTGGGCGCCGTCATTCTTGTGTTTGTAGTCGCGTTTGTTTTTCCATTGGTTACGGGATATTTGATGACCCTCCTGTGTGTGAAGTTTGTGAGTAAAATGGTGGCGGGTCAGATTAAACCTGCCCGAAAATAATCCAACCGCGGTTATAAAATTATGAAATATCGGATACAAACAATGGCGGTTACCGCGAAACGCCGCACAAAGAGCGGGGTTCTGCACAAGAGCATGGGCGCAAAATCGGAAAACCGGATAAAAAAGATTTATAGGGTTTATAAAAAAGTGCTCTCACTGACGGAAACGGGAAAAGCGTTCGGAATATCGGGCGAACGTGTCAGGCAGCTGCTTCAGCGCGGGGAAGACGAAGGAATTATCAGATTTTTGCCCGCCGAAACTCTTCGAATCTCCGGATTGTTAGACAAAATAGACAAATTCGACCTGATACGCGACATCGAAAATGCGCGCCATGCGGATGAAATACTTTCAAAATACACTGTCAGGTCTAAGGACTTTGGCAGGCTGCTTAAGTGTTTTGGCCTGAACTATTCCGCGATAAAAACATCCGCCCGCATAACCAGGTGCGTCAGGGAATATCTTCAAATTCTCAATACTCTGAATCATCACCCAAGTACCTTTGAATTGCAATCAAATAAATCCTGGAGGCCTTTATACAATAGGATTTGTTTTATATGGGGAAAGCTGGATAAATTCAGGCGGGCTTTCGGCTTCCCAAAACCGCCGCGGATAAACCGGGGAGAAGGGCGCTAGACCCGCCGACTCCGGAAGACCAGGAGCCAAATCGGATCAGCGGGCCAGCGGCCTCACCTATCCCCCCCCCCTTGAATTTTACCGTTTCGTCTGCTATAACATTGGGGTAAACATTAAAGGCCCTGGAGATGGTACATTACCAGTCCCCGGACCTTAGGTTTTTTTGTATTGTATTAGCGGTGGCATCAGCCCGAAAGTCACAGTTCAAATTGCCTGGTGGCGGGACTGAATATGAAAAAGGGGTGGCGGCAAACGGCTTTACACCGGCCCGGTGCTGTGGACGGTTTGCCGTTATGTCATAGCGGCTGTGGGAGCGCGCTTTTGCAGCTGGTTCCTGCCGTGCTGCTGGCCATTCTCGCTGCGGTCATATTACCTTCCCCTGCAGTATGCGGCGCTAACCCGTCCTCAGTAACCGAAAGCAGCCAAACCTACAAAGATCCGGCCTGCAATTTTATAGTCAAAGACCTTGAGAATGAAATAGCGGAAACCACCACCAGCCTAAAAAGCTGTGGAGCCCCATCTTCCACTTCCCCTAAAGCCGCCGCAGCCAAGGCCAAGGAATGCGAGCAACACGAGCGGAAGCTGAAGCTCACCAAAAAGAATCTGCTTCAGGTTAAGGAGCAATGCGACAAAGGCCTCACGCCCGACTATCTGCCCAAGGTTATAGAGGACCCTAATGCTGTTCCATGTGAGCAATGCACTGCAAATAAACTATTACCGCGGGAACCACCTGCAAAAGTTTTAACCGGCCTTCCGGGTTCCGGCAGTGTGATGGATCTAAAAGGCGGAGATCCAAACCTCAGGGCAGTCTTTGGAAAGTCCGCAGCCGGTCCCACCCTAGCCGCGACAGGGGTGCCGCCTCCAGAGTTTATCGGAGCCTGGTGTTGCAACGACCAGTTTATTGAAGCCGCCAACGTAACAGCCTTCTATGCGAAGTGTTGTGGTATATGCGGCGAACATTGCGGGACAACGCCGCCCATAGAGCCGTCATGTTCCGCCAATCAAGACCTGGTGAATGGGAACTGTGTTCCCAAGTGTACGGGAGGGCAAAGCCGGAATGCGGCAGGAACATGCGAATGCCCGGCAGGACAAGTCTTTAGTGCGGGGAAATGCGGCTGCCCGCCCGGGCAGACCCTGACCGCTGAAGGCAAATGCGCCGCATCCGGCGGAGGGGACGGCGGCACAGTCCGGCCGCCGTCCACCCCCACAGGTTCCAAACCCTGGTATGCAAAACTCGGGAACTGGATATGGAACAACATCATCAAACCAATAGTAGATTTCTTTGTGGGTATATACCACAAGATTAGGGGCGACACAGGGACGTGCGGCGGGAACCGGTTTAATCCGGACAAAGAATGTTGCGTAAACGGAACAATAGTTGAGAAATGCGGCGGAGCGTGTTTCGATCCCGGGACTGAATACTGCGAGAACGGAAATAAGTGCGATAAAGCTTGTTCGGCGGGAGCTATCAGCTCCGCCCCGGCGCCGATAAACGGCGAGGTAATTCTGCCGATAGGCGGGACGGCCGCCCTTTCAGTATCAGGTGAAACGGGAGGGCAGTTTCAGTGGTCGGCAAGCGGCGGGCAATTGACGGTTTTATCGGCCACAAAAGCCACTATCACAAGCGCGAATCCCGGTAAAATCATAATCACCTTCGGAAGTAAAACATGCAGCGCGTGCCGTACAGGCATTACTGTCGCTTTTGTCAAGGTGTTAACAATTAAGGCTGATCGCCGTTCTGTTAATACAGGTGGAACCATAAAGTTTACAGTTACAACCGAACCGGCAGGGGCGGCTTATATGAATCTGGTGCGGCTGACCCCAGTTGCGATTCCCCCCGACTTTCTGCCAACCAACTTAATAGTATTGACACATAAATCCCTGGAAGAAGGACTCTTTATCTACCAAATTAACTCGTGGGGAGGGGTATTCGTGATGCGTGCGACGGCAGGTGGGAGTGATGGGGGACGGGAATCAGAAACTTTATGGGTACACTAGTTTTAATGATGGAAAGATATTTATGAAAACTAAAAAAACAGTAATAATCAGCCTGATTGGTTTTGGGTTAATAGTAGCATTATTAATTATGCTCCGGATATATAATGCCCCCAAATATAGCAGTGAACTGAATAAGAAAGCAGATTGTGTGCTCAATGACGTCGACTTGTTTCGCTTTATATGTGCCAGCAAGTGTGATGTTTTTTGCACATCAACTATAGGATTGGAGGTAAAATTTTCATTGGATGACAGTGATGAGAAGAAAACCCGGGAATTTTCGCTTAATGTTTCATCAATGCCGAAGTGGAAAATCCTGGATGAGATTATGCGCCTAAATCCCGAATATTACTGGAAGGAAAAAGACGGTGTCGTCAATATACTGCCATCTCAGCCTGATAAGGATTTCGGGGCTGTTTCTCCGCTTGATATGACAATCCCCCGTTTTGAAGTGCACCGGATAACGCCTCTTTTTGCCGTAGAATATCTGAGACGCCTTGGAAATGAGAATAATATCCCGATTACCACCCCTTTCCATGAGGTAGCGATAAAACGAGGGATTGAATTTAATGATTCCGGAAAACTTGAACATCCGGAATCCTACGATGCCGAGCAATTAATAGATGTGGTTATTCCTCACGAGGTAAGTATCCGGGAATGTTTGAATGCGATAGCTCTGGCTAACCCGCCTGCGCATTGGCAGGCAATAAAATTTAGAAACAATAAGCTGGTTTTGTTCATGGATAGTCCACAGCCAGGGTATCATTTGGATAAAAATCAGAAAAAAACATTAAGCCATTCGCCATAGCGGATATATTTTGGGTTGATATTCTGTTTGGTTTACCCGGCGATCTTTTAAAATGTATGACAGGTGTAAGTAGAGACTACAAAAGATTTTCCTAAATAGTTAAAAATTGGAGGTGGGTTGTGCTCATCGGTCATTGGGGTAGTGATAGTACTCGGTTTAAGGCGGTATCAGTGCCACGCCCGTAATTGCCGGGCGGCATCTTTGACAAATTAAGCGGCGCACCATCCCGGCGGACGCAATTCCGCCGTTACCCGGCTGCGCCGCGATTCTGTCCGTGAAATAAGCAAATCCGGGGGCGCGGCGGCCTGTACCGCGAGGCCTTTGAGGGAAAATATAGCCCCCCTTGAATTTTACCGTTTCGTCTGCTATAACATTGGGGTAAACATTAAAGGCCCTGGAGATGGTGTTTTACCAGTCCCCGGACCTTAGGTTCTGTTTATTGCATTCGCGGCGGCTTCAGCCAGAAAGCCACAGTTTGAATAGCCGGGGGGGCGGAACTGAGTATGAAAAAGGAGCGGCGGCAAACGGCTTTACACCGGCCCGGTGCTGTGGACGGTTTGCCGTTACGTCATAGCGGCTGTGGGAGCGCGCTTTTGCAGCTGGTTCCTGCCATGCTGCCTTCCCCCGCGGTATGCGGCGATAACCCGTCCTCTGTAATCGTAAGCAGTGGGACCTACAAAGACCCGGCCTGCAATTTAATGGTTAAAGACCTTGAAAACGAAATAGCGGAAACAACCGCCAGCCTGAAGAACTGTCCGTCCAAGGCGGATGGGGGCCAGGCCTCTTCCTACTCAGAAACTTATACGGATAAGGCCAAAGAATGCGGGCAATACGAGCGCAAGCTGAAACTCACCAGGGACAATTTACTCCATGTTAAGGAACAATGTGATAAAGGCCTTACGCCCGATTATCTGCCTAAGGTCGTAGAGAATCCCGGCGCGGTTCCGTGCGCTCAATGCGGAGCGAATAAATTTTTGCCGCGGGATCCCCCGGCAAAAGGTTTAACCGGCTTTCCGCTTGCCGGTAACGTGGCTGATTTAAAAGCCGGCGATCCGAACCTCAGGGCAGTCTTTGGAAAGTCCGCCGCGTCCGTTGCCCTCGGCGTAATCCCGAAGCCGCCAGAGCCGACGGTGGAGTGCATATGTGCCAATGGCCTCAATCTGGGCTGGATGCTTTTATCTAAATGCCAAAGCGCTGCGGTGCAAAGCCGGTGCGGCGCAGTTGTCCCGCCACCCGTGGTTGAACCACCACCCATAGTCCAGCCGCCGCCAGTCGTCCAGCCACCACCAACGGGCCAACCGCCGCCCGCGGTCCAGCCGCCGTCAAAAGGTCCCGGTTTTCTGGCCAAAGTGGGCAACTTTTTTAAAGCTGTCTGGAAATTGATATGGGACAACCTCCTCAAACCAATAGTGGATTTTTTTGCGGGTATATTCCACAAGAGTAAAGGAGAGACAGAAACGTGCGCTGGTAAGCAGGCGTGTACAGGGATCGGGATTAACGGACCAGCGGACTTGATTTTATTTAAGCCTTATATGAATTCTCCTGCCGTATCGCTGCAGGCCGCAATAAATTGTCCCTGTCCGGTGAAAATTAAATGGTCGTCCTCCAGCGATAAAATAAAATTTACCGGGGCGACCGACCAGGCGACAGTCTGGATTATTCCCACATCAGAGAGCAAGTCTGAAGGCGATGTAACCGTCAGTGTAGACGTTGACGGCAACTCCGTTGAGAAAAAATTAACGGTAAGACGCCCGGCAAGTATGGGGCATGAACCTTTGAAATTTGGCAAGTATATAAAGGACGGACTTACACCCGCCCCCATCGTAGGAACTGATGGTCATTTTATATGGACTTTGAAGGATCAGTTCTTAAAGCCATTGGGCAATACCAGTGTAAGCGAAGTCGTTTGGTGCGACTCCGCTCTAAGCAGTGTGGAGTGTTGGAAAGCCGGCTTTTTCTCCCCATTTGCTCCCAATCCAAGAAATGCAATAACCGATAGCAATGGTGAAACGCCAGATATATACGCAATCTCGGCTATTCTCCTGCCCAAAACATTTAAACTTGTTGTACACCAGGATTTAGGATCCCGGGGTTACACCGGAAGAAGCGACGTTGTAATTACAGAGTCAAGCATAGCTGGAACAAGTCCAGTGGAGCTAAAATAATTATGAAATTGAAGCATTTAATAA
This sequence comes from bacterium, assembly GCA_021811315.1. Taxonomy (GTDB): domain Bacteria; phylum Elusimicrobiota; class Elusimicrobia; order Elusimicrobiales; family UBA9959; genus UBA9959. The sequence goes on along the minus strand of JAJZPF010000014.1, from coordinate 6,504 downwards.
TCTTTCTCTCAATCATCCTGTCAATAACCATGATATTTGCCGTTGACATGTTCCCTCAAGGTGGCCTCCGATCCTTTCCAGAGGGGGATTATGAAGCCTTGATTTCAAGGGGGCTTGCCGTTGCTTGTGGCGGCTATTATTTCATTTATAATTGGAAGTTTTCCACAGTCCTCTTCATTGCAATGATCGTGATGATACGAAGGGCATACAACAAACGCTTAAAGAGACTGGCCCTTGTTGCCGCGCCAATATTATCCGCATTATTCTTTCATTATCTACTGGACAATGAGATAGACGCCCATATTTATTATGGCAGCTACCGTGCCTTTCTCGATTCGTTTTTTTTCAAATTGCCGTATGCAATTCTCGGACATTTAATAATAGGTATAATTCTTTTCCTCATAATTATGCTTACCTGCTATCCGGCAGGCATATTGATTGACAAACTTTTGTTTTACCTCATGCGGGAACGAAAGGGAAGCGATGCCGCAACAAAGGAATCCCAACATCACTGACGTGAAGTCTGTATAGTTGGAAAATTGAAGATGAGTTGTGCGCAGTGGTCATTGGGGTAGTGGTAGTACGCGGTTTAAAGCACTATCAGTGCCACGCCCGTAATTACCGGGCGGCGGTCAGGTGATAAAGGATGTTGTTGACTAGTTGACTAACTGCCGGACACAAACAGGTTATGCTTTTTTAACGGAACAGTAAGCGAAAATAGGGGTTTATAGGAGGTTTTATGCCTTCAGATGAAGAAAAAGACGCGGCGGGACGGGAAAGCGCGGAAAATGAGCCCGCTGAACGGGAAATAGCGGACCAGTTCGCCGACGGGCAGGCGCCGGCGGAGGGCGAGACCACCGAACAGGGGTCCGGGGAGCAGGAGCCCGAAAAAGAAGAAACCCCCGAAGAGAAAAAGAAGAACAAGGAAAAGAAATTCTGGCTGCTTTCGCTGGGCCTCATCCTCCTGTTATTGTCCGGCGGCGGTTTTTACGCGGTTACCGGAATGAGCAAGGCCGCGCATAAGCTGGGCAGCGGCGCGGATTACGAACAGCTCTCGGCCAACAGCACTATTTACGACGGAAAGGCGGGCCAGGCGGGGAACAGGGATTATTTCCGGCAGGACGAGGAAGGCGCCTGGCAGCAGGCCGCCGGCGGGCCCTCGGGCGGGGCCGCGGGAGACAGGGTCAATCCTTCCCTGGCCCGTACTAAGGAAGAACTGGCGGCGGACGCGGCCGGGAAGCGCTTTGCGCAAGGCTCCGGCTCCAGCTCCGGCTCCAGCTCCGGCAGCCCGGAGGGGGATTCATCCTCCGGGGGAGCTCCCGGGGCGGCCCCTGCGGGGCAGGGGGGGATGGCTGAGAAATTGCAGGCCAGGGCTTCCATGTCGGGCGGCGCGATGGGCTCCAAAAGCGCCAAAGGTTCCGTTTCCGGCCTCCCCGCCGGAGCGCCGGCTTTCCAGGGCAACGGCGTCGCCATAGGCAAGGCTTCGGACCAGCGGGAAACCGCCAAAATGTCGCCCAAACAGGCGGGGCGCAGCTCGGTGCTGGATGCCATGAAAGGCTCTTTTAAGGCCTCTTTATACGGCGCTCGCCTCGCCTCCAAGGACGCGGCCAGGGGCTGGACGGCCCGGGCTTTCGACGGCAGCGCCGAGGCCACGACCGCTATCCAGTACGACGAGGAAATGCGCAAGCTGGACAAGGTGAACCCGGACTCCATCCCCGGCTTCCTGCGCGACCAGGACCTCAGCGCGGAGGGGGCCAAATCGCTGACGGCTTCCAACGTGGCCAAGCCGAAGTTCGACAAGGACGGAACCAAAGAGGCGCTGGCAGCGGATAAGGACTACCAGGACAAAAAACAGACCGACGAGTTCTCAAGCAGCATGATCAACAATTTGTTCAAGGGCCTTCCTGGCACCAATTCTCCCGGAGACGACCGCGCCGGGCCTAAACCTCCCGGAGACGACCGCGCCGGGCCTAAACCTCCCGGAGACGACCGCGCCGGGCCCAGGCCTCCCGACGGCCCGGAATCTTTTGCCGATCCCAATGACCAGCCGGATGTTACCGCCGCGGGGCTGGCGGACTTCGTAGCGACCGAAGGTTTCGGCGGCGAATGCGGCTGTACGGCCGAAGCGCCATGCTGCTGCATGCCGCAGAATACGGCCAGCCAGAATTGTCCGCTGTACGGGCCCTTCCTGCCCAGCGACCCCTGCGGCGCCGCGATGTACGGCGGAGGCGACGCCACTACGAGCGGCGGCGTCATGGCCGGGCAGTGAGCGTTCAGCGCCAGTCAGACTTAGCGTCCCGGAGCTATCAATGAAGAAACCGTTCCTTTTGTCCTTAGCACTTTTCGCCGCGGCCTGCTCCGGGAAGCTTCCCGAGCAGGAAGTCCTTAAAATATTTTCCCGCCACAGCTGCGAGGAATATTCCCCGCAGAAGATCTCCGGCCTGCTGAAGGAGAAGGGCGCCGCCGGGCTCGCCGAGCTGGACCGCCACGCGCTGGTTCTGAAGGCCAGGCGGCCGGTGAGGGCCAGGCCCTCGGAAAGGATTTTTTCATCCGGCCTCCTCTTCGGAGAGCGCCGCGGCGGGCTCTTTGTCCTGAAAGTTTTCAGCGACTCGCCCGGAGCCGCGGCCGGCTTCAGGGACGGGGACAGGGTGCTGGCCCTGGACGGCGAGGCGGCTACTCCCGACGCTGTCCGCCGGCGCGTAGAGGGGGGCGCTTTCTTCCGCCTGAAGGCGGAGCGCCGCGGCGCGGCCGGGCCGCTCGAGGCCGGGGTGGCCAGGAACGATTTCTTCTTTCCTCCCTCCTTCGCTTTTTACGACCGGGACTCCCGCACCGCTTTTTTGCGCCTGGGCCTTTTCTTCGAGGGCTCCTCGAAGGCCGTGCTGGCCGGCCTCGACGCGCTGTACCGCGTGGGCGCCGTGAACGTCATTTTCGACCTGCGGGACAATCCCGGCGGCGTGCCCGCGGAGGCGGCGGAGATACTTAGGGCTTTCGCGCCTAAAGCGGGCCCGGTCTTCGAGGTCAGATCGCGCCATAAAGGCTATTCGGCCGTTTACGGAGCGGCGGAAAAAGGCAGGTTCGCGGGAATGAGATCTGCCGCGATCGTAAATTCAGGGACTTCCATGGCCGCTGAAGTTTTCGCCCGCTCGCTCAAAGACCTCGCCGGGGCCGTCCTGGTGGGGGAGCCCACGGCCGGCAGCGTTTCGCTGGTGCGCGCTTTCAGCCTGGGCGACGGGCGCGGCCTGGAACTGACCATAGCGAAGATGTTCCCGCCTTCCGGAGCGCAGATGGAGGGGAAGGGCGTGGAGCCGGACCTGAAAGCCGGCGGGCGCGGGCGTGTCTGGGACGATTCCAGAGAAACGACGCTGCTCGGCGACGCCGCCTACGCCTCGGCCGCCGGTCTTTTCGACGCCGCGGCGCGCCGTTAGCCGTCTGAAGGTCATAGCTCCCGGTACGGCACGCCCAATAGGCCTGACCCGGGGCAGCCAGGGACTTGACAGGTCAAGGATTAGGCCTTGACAATAGCCCCTTATCTGCTATAATATATTTGCAGAGCGGTGCAGTGCAGTGCAGTGCCTCGCCCATCTGGCTTGGTAGTGAGCAGGTGCGGTGCAGTTGCGGGCGGTTGCGGTCGCAGACAGACGCGGTGCGGTAGTGTGGCGCGGTGTGTGTCCCAGATGGGCGAGGCGTTTTATTTGGGTAGTGTCCGATAATAGCAAAGCCGGCTAAAGCCGGCGGCGCAAAGCTAAGACCCGCTAAATGCGCGGGGGTCAGGTTGCCGGAGATGAAGAAAGGCCGTCTGATGTTTTTGGCGGCCCGCGACCTGAAATTTAAGGCCGTTTTGGCTGTCTTCGGGGTATTAACCCAGAACCGGGTTAAGACGAAGAAAGCTAAAACGGTCTTTTTTCGGGGGCACCTGGGAAAGCAGGACGGTTCCAGCAGCCGGCCGGTCGTAAAACGGAAGATCTTCCGTTTTAACCTGCGTTTTAAAGTGGTTCTCGCCGGGAAAATCAGGGAACGGAATTATACTGCGCGATGCGAAGGCCGCCTGGCATAGCTCCTGGCCGTCAGTGGCGCATAGCGCCGGTACGGCACGGCCATAGGCCGGTATTCTTTCCGCAGGGCGCCCGCTATGCGGGCGGAAAGTTGCGACTACGGCCAGGCTAACTCCGAAACCGATGGTAAAGTTATCCAGACTTCATGGGCGGGACTGGTGGTTCCCGGAGTAATTCTTGAATTGGTGCCTGCGTTCATAATCTGGTACAATCGGCATTACGCGGAGGCTGTCGCGCGTACTTTTTGTGAAAATAAACTTATTCATTCTTTCCGCCGCGATTTCTGCCTTCTTCTGCGCGGCGGCGCTCGCCGGCGAACCCGCTGCGGCGGCGCCGGCCATGCCCGCCGGCGGCGCGCAAGTCCCGGCCGCCGGGAGTTTTAACCTGGATATTAACTATCCCGGCGCGGCTGTCCGTTATTTTCCGGCGTCCGGGCGTGGGTTGGAGTTATTCGGCCAGGGGCAGGATAAAATTTTCACCGGCGGCTTCCGTTATTATTACTATCCGGCGGGGCTGGCGGGCGGCGCGCTGTGCCCTTATCTGGCGGCTGAAGCGGCTGTTATCGGCTTTAAGGGCCGTTATTCCAGGGGGACCGGAGCGGGGGGCGGGCTATACGGAGGGGTGGAGTACTTTCCGGGCCGCCGCGTTTCGGTGCAGACGGACATGGGGGCGTTTTACCTCTCAATAAAGGATAAAAACACCTCGCTGGGGGAGAGCGGGCTGGAATTTGTCATAAACCTTGGTTTCAACCTGTATTTCAGCGGGGGAAAGCCGTGAAAAGATCCGCTCTGGCCGCTTTGCTTTTATGCCTGTGCGCCGGGGCGCTCTGCGCCGGCTTGAGTCTGGGCCGCCCGGGCGCGGTTAAAAAACGGGTCTCAAAACTGGATGCCAGGGCGGCCGCTTTCCGGGCCGCCGGGGCCGCTCAGGCCGCATTAAATCAGCCCCCGGTGGTTTCCGCCGTAACAGCCGCGTATCCCACCGTGGCGGCGGGGGGGCTGACCTCAATTTCCGTCTCCGCCCTGGACCCGGACGGCGACACGCTGAGCTATGTCTGGTCTTCCACCGCCGGGGCCATAGGCGGTACCGGCGCCAGTATAAACTGGCTGGCGCCTTCCACGGCCGGAGTTTACGCCGTGGCCTGCGCGGTTTCCGACGGCAAAAACCCGGTGTCACGCAGTGTTTCCATTACCGCGGTGCCTCCCGGCACGCTGCACTGGAAATTCACGGCTTCGGCGAATATCAGCCTTTCACCGGCCGTGGGCCCGGATGGAACCGTTTACGCCGCCGACGACACCGGCAGACTTTACGCCATAAATCCGGCGGATGGTTCGCAAAAGTGGGTCTTTACGACCGAAAACTCCGACGTTCTTAATTTCCCGCCGGTAGTCGGCGGGGACGGGACGGTGTATGTGGTGGCCGCGGGCACCAAAACCTACGCGGTAAACCCCGACGGCGGCAAAAAATGGGGCCCCTCGCCGGTAGTTCCCGCAAATAATATCTCCAACCGGCCGGTTTTAAATCCCGATGGCGGAGTTTATATTCTTGACGGCACAGCCCACGCGCTGTACGTTCTGGACCAGGCGACGGGCCTGGGACAATCCACGTTTACGGCCCTGTCCGGAATAGCCCAGCCGCCGGTAACGGGCCCGGGCGGGACGCTTTATGTAACGGATATGCTGGACAACCTTTATTCTGTCGCGCCCGGCCAGAGTTTGTCCAATGCTTCCATAATATCCGTTCCGGCAATTTCGTATCCGCCGGCTATCGGCCGCGACGGTTCCGTTTACTGGGAGGATAATCTGTATGATCTGAACGCCTCAAAGCCGGACGGCAGCGCAAAATGGAGCCCTTACAGCACCGCCCAGACCATAGCCGCGCCGCCGGTAATAGGCGCCGACGGCGCGGTTTATGTTTTTACGGCCACCCCGGATGTTTTAGTTGTAAGTTCCGTTACAGGCTCGGGGCAATCGTTTACGTCTTTGATGGGCGTCGCCTATGCTCCGGTGATCGGGCCGGACGGCTCGGTTTATCTGGTGGATTCCCCCGGCGACCTTTATGCCGAAAGTCCCGGCGGGGCGTTTAAATGGGGGCCGGCCGGAGTGCAGGCTCCGGCCACGGCCATAAACTCCGCGCCGGCGGTAAGCGCCGGCGGCGCCGTTTATTTCCCTTCGGATGACAATAAAATATACGCCGTCTACGGCGCGTCCGCCCTGCCCTGACGGCGCCGCGGGGCCCGCGGCGATAACAGGTTTTTTATCCGGATTTGACATGTCAATAGGCGGGCCTTGACAAATGCGGCCCATCTGCTATAATATTATCCGTAGTGGTGCGGTGTTTTGTTTGAATCCGATAATAGCAAAGCCGGCCAAAGCCGGCGGCGCAAAGCCTAGGGCCCGAGGGGGTTGCCTGGCTGCCGAGATAACCATGAAAGAGCGGTTCCATGCCCTCTGTT
>JAJZPF010000013.1 GCA_021811315.1 bacterium | reverse complement strand
GCGCAATTTGTCGGCATGGTCGAGAGTTTCGGAGGCCATGCCTTTATCTTACATATAGGGAGGGGTGTGTGTCCAGCCGGGGCGGAGAATTCTCAGCCTGGCAGGGACGGGTTTACCGAATATTTACGGCGGCGGCTTTCCGTCGAGTTCAAAAAACCTTGGGAATTTATATTTAATTTTAATTCTGCGCGCGCAGAAAATTTAAATTTTAATTCCGATTTTTTCAAAAGTCAAAAAGTTCGGAGAGGGAGGGATTCGAACCCTCGAAGGTTTGACCCTTACAGGTTTTCGAGACCTGCTGTTTCAACCGCTCACACACCTCTCCATAGATCTGGCGGAAGGGGAGGGATTCGAACCCACGGTACGGATTAACCGTACATCGGTTTTCAAGACCGACGCCTTAAACCACTCGGCCACCCTTCCCTTAAGCGCTGTCCCGGCACTGCACACGGCCCGGTCAGTAATGATATAATATAAAATTATATAAGGCACTTTACAGCGGGGCTTAAATAAATGGGCAAACTTTTCGGAACTGACGGCATACGCGGCATCACCTGGGACTATCCTTTTACCCCCGATTTCATCCGCAAGATAGGCTATGCGGCCTCCCTGGTCCTTCCTAAATATAAGAAGAAGGGCTCGGGCAAGCCTGTCGTGCTGCTGGGCATGGATTCCCGCGCCTCCGGCCGGCTGATAAAGAAGTACCTGGTGGAAGGCCTCGGCGCGAGCAAGTTCAAGGTGGTGGACCTGGGGATAATCCCGACCCCGGCCGTCTCCTACCTGGTGAAGCGCGAGAACGCCGATTTCGGCATAGTCATCTCCGCCAGCCATAATCCTCCCGAATTCAACGGGATAAAGTTCTTCTCCTGCGACGGCCTCAAGCTCAGCGAAGCTATCGAGGCCAAGATCGAGAAGCTGCTGCTCGGCAAGAAGCCGCTTTCTTTCAGGCCCTCCCATCCCGGCCTGCATAAAAAAGATTTTACGCGGGACTATGAAGCTTTCCTTAAAGGCACGCTGCCGCCCGGCTTCAGCCTCAAGGGCGTTAAGATCCTGCTGGACTGCGCCAACGGCGCCGCCTATAAAATAGCCCCGCGGATCTTCCGCGACCTGGGCGCCAAGGTGAAGGTCATAGGCGACAAGCCGAACGGAAAAAATATCAATGTGGGCTGCGGCGCGCTGCATACCGAAAAGATGGCGAAAGAAGCGGCGAAGTGGGGCGCTTTCTGCGGGATCAGCTTCGACGGGGACGCCGACCGCTGCATGTTCGCCGACGAGAAAGGCGCGCAGCTGGACGGGGACGATATCATCGCGCTGACGGCTCCCTATCTTAAGGAGCGCGGCCGCCTCACCAATAACGGCGTCTCCCTGACTTTCATGTCCAACTACGGCCTGCTGAAATACCTCAAGGGGCAGGGCATAAGCGTCGCGCAGGTCCCGGTCGGCGACAAGAACGTCACCGACGCGATGGAGAAAGGCGACCTTAAAGTGGGCGGCGAGACCAGCGGCCATATAATTTTCCGCGAATTCGCGCCGACCGGCGACGGGGTGCTGACCGCGCTGCAGACCCTGGCTGTCGTGCTGGACCTGGGGAAGCCTTTCAGCTGGTTCCGCCGCCACTGGAACCGCTACCCGCAGGTGGTGGAGAAGGTCAAGGTGTCGCACAAGCCGGCTTTCAAGAGCGTCAGCGGCTTCAGCGACAAGGTCGTTAAATTCGAGAACGACCTGAAGGGCAACGGGCGCATCTTCATCCGCTATTCCGGCACCGAGCCGCTGCTGCGGCTGCTCGTCGAGGGGGAATCCCGCGCCGAGATCAAGGCGATAGCCGACGAATTGCTGGCGCATTACCGGAAGCACTCGGGCGCGGTGGCGGCCAAATAAATTTCAGGCAGCGGTTTTAATCGTTCTTCTGGAGGTTTTCTCATGGGACACGTTAAACTCGGCGTAAATATCGACCACATCGCCACGCTGCGCCAGGCGCGCGGGGAAAAGAACCCGGACACCGTGGAGGCCGCCCGCGTGGTTTACAGCTCCGGCGGGGACATGGTGGTCATGCACCTGCGCCAGGACCGCCGCCATATCCAGGACTCCGACCTCGAGCGCGTGCGCCACGACGTGAAAGGGCTTATCCACCTGGAGATGGCCGCCACCGCGGAGATGGAGAAGATCGCCCTGCTCGTCCGCCCCGATTCCGTCTGCCTGGTGCCCGAGGGCCCGCGCGAGCTTACCACCCAGGGCGGCATGAAGCTCGATAAAAAGAACCCCGAGCTCGAGAAGATCATCAAGAAGCTTTCCGGCGCCGGCATGGAGGTCAGCATCTTCGCCGACCCGGACCCGAAAGCCATCCGCGCCGCCCACAATATGGGCGCCGACAGCATAGAGCTCTGCACCAAGAAATACGCCGAGTCCTGGGGCAAGAAGCTGCAGGCCGACGAGCTGGAGCAGCTGCAGCTGGCCGGGCACCTCGTGAAGGAGCTCAAGATGGAGCTGCACGCCGGCCACGGCCTGGACTACTATAACGTCTCCCCGGTCGCGCGCATAGAGGGCATGGACTGCCTTAATATCGGCTTCTCGATAATTTCCCGCGGCATGTTCGTGGGGCTGAAGACCGCCGTGTCGGAAATGAAGCGGCTTATCCAGTAGCGGCGCCGGCAGGCCGGGACGCTGGCAGGCTGGCACGCTTTTCGGAGCCTGCTGGCCTGCCGCACTTTTGGACGCTAAAAGGAAATTTTAATATGTGCGGAATAACGGGTTATATCGGCGACAATAAGACCACGGACATCCTCATCGACGGCCTCAAGCGGCTGGAATACCGCGGCTACGACTCCTGCGGCATAGCCGCCGTGGACGGGAAGAACCGCCTCTACCTTAAAAGGGTGAGCGGCCGCGTAGACGCGCTGGACAAGCTGGTGGCCGCCGAGCCCGTGAAGGGCGCCCACGCCGGCGTGGGGCATACCCGCTGGGCCACCCACGGCGCCCCCTCCGAGGACAACGCGCACCCGCACACCGACTGCTCCTCCGAAGTAGTTGTGGTGCATAACGGCATCATCGAGAATTACCTGGACCTGAAAGAGAAGCTCCTGGCCGGCGGCCACAAGTTCAAATCCGAGACCGACACCGAGGTCATAGCCCATATCGTAGAGGAAAAACTGAAGAGCCTGCACGTGCAGGCCTCGGCCGCGCGCGCCGACATGCTGGAGCCGGTCTTCTTCGAGGCTTTCCGCCGCGCCGTGGCGGACCTTAAAGGCTCTTTCGCCATTTCGGTGGTCTGGGCGAAATGCCCCGGGATGATCCTGGCCGCGCGGATGCACAGCCCCCTGGTGGTGGGCCTGGGCCAGGGCGAGAATTTCATCGCTTCCGATGTTTCGGCCTTCCTCAAGCACACTAAGCGGGTGGTCTTCCTTAACGACGGGGAAATGGCCGCGGTGAAAAAGGACGGGGTCGACTTTTACACCTTCCAGGGCAAGAAGGTCTCCAAGGAGCCCGTGACCATTCAGTGGGATTCCACGATGGCCGAGAAGGGCGGCTACAAGCACTTCATGCTCAAGGAGATCCACGAGCAGGCGGAGGCCGTGGAGAACACGCTTCGCGGCCGGCTGCTGCCGATCGGCGGCGATATCCTCAAGGCCGAGATAGGGCTTTCGGCCGAGGCGATGAAGTCTTTTTCCTCGCTGCAGTTCATCGCCTGCGGCACGGCCTACCACGCGGCGCTGGTCGGGCGCGTCCTTTTCGAGAATTTCGGCATACCGGCGCACGCCGACGTGGCTTCGGAGTTCACGGACCGCGCCAAGCTGATGGCCCCGAACACGCTGGTGATAGCCATCTCGCAGTCCGGCGAGACCGCGGACACGCTTTTCGCCGTGCGCGAGGCCAAGGCTTCCGGCGCGAAGGTCCTGGCCATAACCAATACCGTGGGCGCCACGCTCACGCGGGAAGCCGACTACGTCCTCCATACCCACTGCGGGCCCGAGATCGGAGTGGCCTCCACTAAAGCTTTCCTCGGCCAGCTGGCCGCCATCTATCTGCTTGCGGGGCATTTCGCCGCCGCGCGGGGCCGCCTGACAGGCACCGACGCGAGGAACTACGCGGAGGAACTGCTCAAGATCCCCCGCCTGATAGAGGAGACCCTGGAAAAAGAGAAAGAGATAGCCAAAGTGGCGGACAGCTTCGCCTCCAGCGAGCATTTCCTTTTTATCTCCAGGCATATAAACTATCCTATCGCGCTGGAAGGCGCGCTGAAGATAAAAGAGATCGCCTACGTCCACGCCGAGGGCTACGCCGCCGGCGAGATGAAGCACGGACCGATAGCCATAATCTACAAAGGGATGCCGCTGCTGGCGGTGGCGCCTTCCGGCAGGACGCTGGACCTGATGGCCGGTAATATAGAGGAAGCCAAAGCCCGCGGGGCCGACGTGGTAGCCATCGTGGACGAGGCTTCTAAAAAAACCGTAAAAGCCTCGCGCTATCTAGTGCTGCCTACCACGGGAGAACTTTTTACGCCGATGCTTACGGTGATACCGCTGCAGATCTTCGCCTATTACGTGGCGCTGGCCAAGAAGTGCGATATAGACAAGCCGCGCAATCTTGCCAAGAGCGTCACTGTTCGCTGAGTATTATGCCGTCAAAAAAAGAAAAGCGGCCGCTGGCCGTGACAGGGCTCGGAGTGGACCTGGCCGAAGTGGCCAGGATCCGCGGCCTGGCCGAGCGGAACCCCGGTTTCCTGAAAAGGTTCTTTACCCCGGGGGAGCTCGCCTATTCGCTCAAAAGCAGGAATATGTACGAGCGCCTCGCCGCGCGCTTCGCCGTAAAAGAAGCCGTCATCAAAGCCCTGGACGCGAAGAGCCTGTCCCTCAAAAGCATAGAAGTGGAGAATACCGCCAGCGGCCGGCCGCAAGTAAAGGTGAAAGGCCGCCCCGGGGCGCGCCTGATGGTCTCGATCTCGCACACAAGTACCTACGCCGTAGCTTCCGTAATAGCTTTCGGATAAGCCGGGCTATGAAAACCTCCATCTTATCTCCCCGCTTTTTAAAACCGCTCCTGCCGGCGCGCCCTAAAGATTCCCATAAGGGGGATTACGGGCGGGTTCTCGTAGTGGCGGGCTCGCGCGGCCTGGCCGGGGCGGCTATACTCGCGGCCCGCGCGGCGCTTAAGGCCGGCGCGGGGCTTGTGACCGTGGCCTGTCCGGAAAGCGAAAGAAAGATCATCGCCGCCGCCCTCCCCGAGGCCATGACCTTCGGCGCGGATTCCTCCGGCGGCTCGTTCACGCCGAAGGCGGCGACGCAGGTGGCGGCCTTCGCCCGCCGGAAAAAAATAGACGCTATGCTTATAGGCCCCGGCCTCGGCCCCAAACCCGGGGCGCGAGCTTTCGCGGTCAAACTCCTTAAGACCCTGGCGGTCCCCGCGGTGATAGACGCCGACGCGCTGAACGCCTTGTCCGGCGCCGGGCTGCGCTCGTTCAAGTTCGCCTCGGGGCCGCTGATACTGACCCCGCACCCGGGCGAAGCGGAGCGGCTGCTCGGCGGGAAGATGAAAGACCGGCGCTCGGCGGTCGGCGAGCTGGCCGCTCTCTCCGGCGGTACCGCGGTGCTTAAAGGCGCGGGCACGCTGATCTGCGGCGGAAAATCGGTTTTAAAGAATCCTACCGGCGGCCCGGCGCTGGCCAAGGGCGGCTCCGGCGACGTTCTGGCCGGGCTCTGCGCCGGTTTCTTCGTCCAGGCCGGGCTCATGCGCGGCTTTACCGCGGCCGCGGCTTTTGAAAGCGCGGCGCTGGCGGTCTACCTGCACGGGCTTTGCGGCGACCTGGCCGCCGAAAAATATACCGAACGCTGCGTGCTGGCCGGTGAACTGCTGGATTTCCTCCCGGCGGCCATACGGAGGCTCGCGAAATGAAAAAAAAGAAGTCCGGCGAAGCCAGGCTGCTCGAGCATATAGAAAAAACTTTCAGGTTCCCCCTGGACCGCCGCCTGCTGCTCGGGCCGGGCGACGACTGCGCCGTGCTGCGCCACGGGCCCGGCCGGAACCTGGTGATAACCACCGACGAGATCGTCGAGGGAACTCATTACCTGGCGCGCTTCGCTACGCCCGAAGACCTGGCCAGAAAGCTCACCCGCATCAATCTGAGCGACCTGGCCTCCATGGGCGAAGTGAAGCCGGTCTCCTGCGTCGTCGGCGCCGGCCTGCGCAAAGATACCCCTAAAGATTTCATGCTGCGCTTCATGAAAGAGCTCAAGGCGGAGGCTCTGCGCTTCGGCATTTCGATAGCCGGCGGCAATTTGGCGGGGGCGCGCGAGAACCATTTTTACATGACGGTCTGGGCCGAGTCCCGCGGCTCGAAGCTGGTTACGCGCTACGGCGCGAAGCCCGGCGACCTGCTTCTTAACATAGGCCCGCTCGGCCTGGCCGCCGCGGGGCTCGAAATACTTATGGGCGGCCGGCCGGCTGAAAAGAAAAAATTTCCAGGGCTGGTCAAAGCTTTCTGGCGCCCGGAGCCTATGCTTAAGGCCGGAGCGCTGCTCGGCAGGGAAGGGCTGGCCTCGGCGATGCTGGATAATTCCGACGGCCTGGCGCGCAGCGCGGCTATAATTTCCGATCTTTCCCGCTGCCGCGTTATCGTCAACCCGGGCGAGGACGCCTGCCCGGCCGCCCTGAGAGCTTACAGCGCTTTAAAGAAAAAGCCCTGGCGGCAGTACGCTATCAGCGGCGGAGAGGACTTCGGCCTGGTATTTGCGGCCCCCGCGCGGAGGCTCGCCCGGATAAAGAAACTCCTGCCGGCGGCCTTAGTCGTGGGTCGGCTGGAAAAAGGCTCCGGTTGCGAGATAGAAAATTTTAATGGCAAGATCAAAAGCTTCGAACATTTTTAAAGTAAAAAGCTCCTGCCCCGCCGACACGGCGCGGCTGGCCGGGCTCTTCGCCGCCGGGCTTAAAGGCGGTGACGCCCTTTTCCTGGAGGGGCCTATCGGTTCCGGGAAGACTTTCTTCGTGAGGGAGCTGGCCGCGGCGCTTGGCGCTAAAAAGCTGCCGGTCAGCGCGAGTTTTAATCTTATGCGCGCCTACAAGGGGCGGCTTAAGCTTTATCACTTCGACCTCTTCCGCGCGGGAGAGGCCGATATGGAAAATATCGGCCTGGACGAATACCTGGGCCGCGCGGACGGGATAACCGCCGTGGAGTGGCCGGCCGCCGCCGGCGAGTCCGGCGCCGAGCCGATAAGGCTGGAATTCGAACTGGCGGGGGGCGACCGCCGGGTCATAAAAATAACTTCGGGTGCGGCCGACCGGCCGGCCGTAGAGAAGATAGAGGCTAAATGGCTGAAAAAATAATATTGGGCCTCTGCACCTCCGGCGCCAGGCTGAAGATCTCGGTCCTCGCCGGCGGCCGGTTTTTCCAGGCGCAAAAAAAGGTATTCAACCAGGAGCGCGTTCTTTTCGCTTTGGTCAAGCGGGAATTGAAAAAGGCCGGCGCGGACCTGCGCGGCGTAACCGCCGTTTGCGCGGCGCGGGGCCCCGGGCGCTTCACCGGCATACGCATTTCGCTGACCCTGGCGGGCGCGCTGAAGGCGCTGTCCGGCGCGGGCGTCTATACGGCGACGCTGTTCGAGATCCTGGCGCTGCAGGCCTCGGAAAACCCCCATTTCAAAAAAAGCGGCTGCCGCCGTGTGGCCGCGCTGGTTCACGCTTTTAAAGATGAATATTTCTGCCAGCTTTTCGTTGTTACTGGTAAACTGCCTGTCCCGGACGGAGAGCCGGTCTGGCTGAAGGCGGAGGAGCTGAGGACCAGGCTGGCTGGCGAGAAGCCGCCTTTCTACGCCATAGCCGACGCCGAAGAGGACCCCGGCATCTACGGCCTGCTGCCGGCGCAAGCGGTAAAGGCCCCGGCGGCGGTCTCAAAGATAATCCCGGCTTACATCATAAAGGCCGCGCTGGCCGGCAGGAACAAAACATTAAAACCGCTATACCTGAAGCCGGCCAAGTACGAGCTGGAGAACAATGTCAGGCCCGCGCCGGCCAGGGATTAATATGCTGATACGAAGGGCGAAAAAAGAAGATTATCCCGCTTTCGCCGCTATCGAGGCGGAACATCCGGGCTACCCGGCCTGGGGGGAGAAAGGGTTCGCGGCGGAGGAAAAGAACCCCAATTCCGTCACGCTCGCCGCCGAGCTGGACGGGCGGGCCGCCGGCTTCATAAATTTCTGGATACTCAGGCCGCAGGTGCAGCTTAACACCCTCGCCGTGGGCCGGGCTTTCCTCAGGCGCGGGGCGGCTTCGGCCCTCCTGGGCAAGCTGCTCGAATACGCGGCCAAGAGCGCCTGCCGGGAAATAGACCTGGAGGTCAACGAGCGCAATGCCGCGGCCATAGCGCTGTACCGCGCCCGGGGTTTCGAGCAGGTTGGCAAAAGGCCGAAATTTTACAATAATACTGACGCGGCTCTGCTTCTCCGCAAGGTTCTGCCGAGGGCTTGAAACAAAATACTATGACCATTTGGCTGAGACGATTTTGGAGCGAGCCGAAGCGGCGTGAAGCGGCGCGTACTATATGTACGTTAGCGGAACGCCGCGAAGGCGTAGCCCAAAAGCGGCCAGCCCTACGGGAGGCCCATCTTTGAACCGGCTACTTCGTTGCTCCTCACTCACAGACTGCCGGTATGCTCGTTCGTCGCGCCTCGCATCCGGCTCAAATATGGGCCTCCAAATGGCCATATTATTTTGTTTCAAGCCCTAAAGGACATATGATCAAAAGAATTATCCACGCCGTTCTGGTTTTTTCCTGTTTCGTGACTGTTTCCGCCGCCGCGGCGGACAAAGAAGCTTATCTCCACTTTATGACCGGCATGGTGCAGGAGCGCAAAGGGAACTACGATTCCGCCCTGCAGGAATACCGCCGCACGATGCTGCTCGACCCCCAGTCCGTTTTCGTTTACAAGCAGGCGCTTAACCTGGCGCTGCATATCGGCAAGGTGGACGAAGCCGCGCAGTGGGCCGAGTTCGTGGTGCAGTCCGATTCCGCTACCGCCGACAACTGGGTGCTTTACGGGAACGTCAAGTGGGCCAAGGGCGATCTCGAAGGCGCGCGCGCGGCCTACGAAAAAGGCTTGGAGCTGGACCCTTCCTCCTACGAAGCGCTTTACCAGCTCGCCAGCCTGTGGAGCTCGAAGAACCCGGACAAAGCCATAGACTATCTTGAAAAATACATGGAGGTCCGGTCGGAGGACGCCGCTGAAGTCTATTACCAGATAGCGGTGCTGAAGAACGCCAAGGGAGACGCCGCCGGAGTACGGGAAAACCTTAAAAAATCCAAAGAGGCGGATTCCTATTATGTCCAGCCGCGCTATATGCTGGCCAATCTTTACGAGATGACCAGCGACAGCGCCGCCGCGCTTTCGGAATACCTGGAGCTGATAGCGATAGAGCCGAAAAATATCGAGCTTTTCGACCGCGTGGGCGAGCTTTACGCCGGGCCTATGCTGAACAACCTGGAAGAGGCGGAAAAATATTTCCTCAAGGCCTGGGACCTCGATAAAAAAGATCCGACGGCCTGCTTCTGGCTGTCGGTGATAAACGAGCAGAAGCGGGATTTCGGCGCCGCCGCCGCTTATCTCGAGAACTCCGGCGGGCTTAAGGACGACGCCGGCCTGGTGCTGCGCCTGGCCTATTACTATACCCAGAGCGGCCGCTATGAAAGGGCCATCTCCCTGCTGGAGCTCGCCTTGAAGAAGTGGCCCGACAATATGGAAATAGCCTATTTCCTCGCGCTGGGCTACGACGATACGGGCAAGACGGACAAGTCCCGCGCGATGCTCAAGGCCATAGTGACAAGAGAGCCCGATAACGCCGAGGCCCGCATGCAGTACGCGGTCATAAGCGAGCGGGAGAACGACATGGCTACGGCGGAGGAGAATTTCCGCTACCTGCTGTCCAAGAACCAGAAGAACGCGAACGTGATGAATTACCTGGGCTATTCCCTGGCCGACAGGGGCCTGAAACTCGACGAGGCCGAGCTGCTGATCATGGGCGCGATCTCCCTGGAGCCGGAGAACGGCGCCTACCTAGACTCGCTGGCCTGGGTCAGGTTCAAGCGAGGCAATATAGCCGGGGCGCAGGAGGGAATAAAGAAAGCCGTAAAAGCCGTCTCCGACGACGCCGTTATCTGGTCGCACGCCGCGGAGATCTACGCGGCGGCCGGGAATAATAACATCGCCTGGCTGGCCTGGAGGAATTCCTGGCTGCTTGAAAAACCCGCCAAGCGCGCCAAGGCCTCCGCCAACCTGAAAGAGCTGCGCAAAAAGATACCGCCGGCCGAGCTGGCCAACCTCGAGCTGGCCTATCTACGGAATTTCAGCCCCGCCGGCATGGACTTCGCCTCCTTCGCCAAAGTGGAGGCCAAACTGCGCGGCAAGACCGTGAAGTTCGACGCTATCCTGCATTTCTCGCCGCCTTCGGATTTCAGCCTGACGGTGATGGGGCCGCTGATGGTCCCGCTCTGGAAAGCCAGGGTTTCCGCCGGCGTCATGGACATGGACGCGATCTCGATAAAAGATATAGATTCGGGAACGTTCAGCTACTGGGCTTCCCTGATCGCGGGGGAGATGAGCGGCTGGTTCGCCGGCGACTACCTGGCCGGCGCGAAGGGCGGAACCTGGCGCGAGCCCTGCTTTACGGGCGGCGACAGGGAGGTCTGCCTGGACCCAGGGCTCTCCTGGCCCGAGGAGATAACCAATAAATCCGAGAGCAAGCTGAAATTCAGGCCGGGGAACTATTTCATGAAGAATCTCTACCTTTTTCCCGGGACCCTGGATTTCAAGCTCCCTTTCGTCTCGGTGAAGATCACCCTGGATAAGAACCAGATGAATTTCACCGGCGCGAATACGCTGAGGCTGCCGGAGTAGGCATCAACGGACTGGTTTAGGTCCTTTGGTCCATACAGTGGCTTCCCTTACTGCCCTTGTTCCGTCAAGTCTTACAGGGTATGCTATGACTGTAGAAGAAGCAGCCTTGTAATTCTGGGGATTGGCCCAGGAGTATCCACGACCGGACCGTAATCCGGTGTATCCAGGGAAAGCAAAATAATATTTGCTTTCCCTTTTTTAATGGGGAAGTAAAAGGGGGTAAAGAATATGAGAAAAATAGAAATAACGATTGTTCTGTTCACGGCGATAATGGCGGCAGCCGCTGTGGCCAGGGCGGAAAGCGGCACAATGGGAAATCTCGCAGAAACAAGTGATAAAATATCTTCAATTGATATGAACAAGAACCTAGGCGAAGCTGGAAGCGCCCTTGGCGCTTTTTATAGCGGCTCAAAAGCAAAAGGAGAATCTGACCCTGTAGTAGTCTACACAGAACAGAGAAAATCACAAGGAACACATAACCTGACCGAAAAAGAAATATGCAACGCGAAACCGTCAAAAATTACCCTCGCCGGCAAAGTCCCCCCGTTGGATCCCAGTTCCGGCAAAACCGGTTCTGAAGAAAAAGGCTTGCCGGCTGGCGGGGGGGCATTAGCTGCCGGTGTTGTCGCATTGGTAATAACTGGCCGGAAAAAAAGTTACTCCGAAGATCTTGCCACGGTTGTTAATTTCATTCTAAGCCCTTTCACGTCAGAAACCAATAGCAACCCTCCTCCAGCCAACCCGAATTATGATGTCGGGAACAGCGGCAGCACTGTTGAATGTACCGGGAATTCCTGCGGATTGCCCTGATTTCTGACCCTATGAAATTAGATGCGAAAATACTAAAAAGAATTGGGGGAGGCGTGTGTGCCTCCCCCAAGACGTATTTTTTTATATTGCTCTTATTCCCGATATTAAATCAAGCCTTTTACTTGTTTTCCGGTAAATTGCACTTACATGTTTATAATTATTTTGCCGGGGGGGGGTACAATAAATACTCGGTAGATCTTGTCATTACAGTGGTTAAGAATGTCCTGATCATTAACTGGCAAATTTTACTTATATTGACAGGGCTTAAGATATATAACCTTTCGGCGCAGGATATCGGATGGCATAGCGCTAATAATCTCTGGAAAGTCATGGCGGGGGTGATAGGTATAGCTCTGTACCGATTGTTTAGCGAAGTGTCGCTTGGAACTGCCGGACAAGTTATATTTCCAACTATTGCGCAAGGCGCTATTTGGGATAAGCTTCATAATCCTATGAGTTATTATTTTTTATTCATAGTTCCGTTCGCGCTCCCTCTTTTTGAGGAGTTGTTTTACCGTGGATTTCTCTTCACCCTTATAGATAGAAAGATCGGGTGGATTTGGGCCGTTCTATTAAGTTCAACCGCTTTTTCAGCAATCCATGGCAATAGTATATTTTCTTTTTATCCAGAGATATTCTTTAGGGGGATTATTTATGGCTTATTGCGCAAATGGGAGGGCTCTATTTGGACCAGTGTGGCGGCACATTCGGCAAACAATTTGATCATAGCCTGGTTCGCTATAAAAGTTTGATCCGTTCTTGATCTGTTCAGGAGAAAAGCTTTATGAAATATCTTGAGAATTTTTCCCGATGGTCTAATACCCTGGTAATTGGCCTCCTGGTGTTTTTTTCCGGCCTGATAGTGACCGCAGTTATTCTGAGCTATAATGAAAAAACGGGCCCGTTTAAGACAATGATCTTAGAAGCAAATAAATTGGATTTAAATTATGATCAAGTAGTCAATGAACCCGATAAGTTTCTTGAGAAGTATGTTATTTGGAGCGTGGTGAATATCTCAAAAAGTGAAGTATATTACCGAGGCGATTTAAGTCGTCCCATAACCGTCTTTAATCACCAGCAAATGCCTCTCTCCCCAAAGTATAAACGCGTTGACACCGTTGAGATGCTGCTTCAGATCAAAGGCGCAATGAAAACTGACTCCGGCTCCGGTAAAGTGGGCGTTATGTTCATATCAGCGTTGTAGATCCACTCTGTACACATCGTCCATATGATTAAAATTAAAGCTTTCGCCAAGCTCAATCTTTTTCTGGAGGTCACGCGCCGCCGGCCGGACGGCTATCATGACCTGGCGACGCTGTTCGCGCGGATAGGCGTATGCGACGGCCTCTCTTTCAAGAAAATCCCTGCGCCCGGCATAAGTCTTGTCGTGAAAGGCGGACCACGCGACCTCGGCAGGCCGGCGGATAATATCGTCTTCAAGGCGGCTGTTAAGTTCTTTGAAGTTTTCTCTATAGACCCGGCGGTGGAGATAAAGCTGGAAAAGAACATCCCGGTCGGCGCGGGCCTTGGCGGCGGTTCTTCTGACGCGGCGGCCGCGCTGCTTGGCCTTGCTCGTCTTTATAAACTGCCGCAAAGCGCTTCGGGCCGGGTGATGGCGATAGCGGCGGAGCTGGGCTCAGATGTTCCTTTCTTTATGCTCGATACCGCCATGGCCGAGGGTTCCGGGAGGGGGGAGAAACTCAAGGTCCTTAAACCCTCCGGGCCTCTTCCTTATATCGTGCTGGTTTATCCGGGGGTTCCAGTTTATACGAAAGAAGTTTATGGCAGCCTTAAGCTGGGCGCGCCTTCTGAAATAAAAAGGCGCCTCGCGGATTTCCGGCGGCTGACCGGGTCATTGAAAAAAGGCGTGTTTAATTCCGAACTGTTGTTCAACCGCCTCGAGGACCCTGTCCTCCTGAAGCACAAGGCTGTGAGGCTGGCTAAGGAAAAGTTGGCCGGCTCGGGCGCGGACGCGGTACTTATGTCCGGTTCCGGGGCCTCCGTCTTCGCCCTTTGCCGCAGCAGGGCTAAAGCCGCGCGGCTCGCCGCCGAAATGAAGTGTATCCGCGGTTACAGGGTTTTTTTAACAAAATTTTGCTAGAATTCCAATTAGTGGAAACAGTGTAACGCTACCTTGAGAGTGGGTTCTATATCCGGCTGGGTGCCGGATTCTGTCGGGGGGCGGTAATAGGGGGAACAGTATGGAAATCACCGAAGTTAGAATACATCTCAGGAACGAGGCACGCCTTAAGGCTTTCGCCACTGTTACCTTTGATAATGCCTTTGTGGTTCACAACATGAAGGTAGTTAGCGGAAATAACGGGCTTATCGTGTGCATGCCGTCCAGGAAGATCAAGGACGGAACTTATAAGGATATAGCCCATCCTATAAACAACGAGTTCCGCGGGGTGCTCGAGCAGCTCATTCTCAAGGAGTACGAGAAAGAGATGGCGAAGGCCGGCCCCTTGCCGGTCCCGACCCAAACCGAGGGCTTCGCCGAAGGCGTCTAACCCGATTGCGGCAAGGTTCACACCCTTCCCGCGGGACGCGGGAAGGGTTTTCGTGCTGTATAGTTTTTAAGTTTTATTCCCGGGTGGTGTAACGGTAGCACAACCGCCTTTGACGCGGTCAGTCATGGTTCGAATCCATGCCCGGGAGTGGACTTTGCTATCCTGCGTAACTACGGACACTGTGGCTGCTTCGCGAAGCGAAATCTGCCAGAGCTTAATAATTAAGGTAACGGCAGGCCTGCAAGTTCGCGGGCGTCAATGGGACCGGAACGCAAAACCGGCGTCGCGCACACCGTGCGCGCGCCTGCCGCTCACTGCAGTGGCCGGGGCGGCCACCCGGCTTCGGCGCTTACGCAAGCCTCAGCCTCCGAGGGGCTTTTGCTAACCCGGTCCCATCGCCGCCCGCTCCAACTACTATGCCTGCCGCTTCTTCAAAAACTAAATTATGGACAGTTTACATTGTCCGTTGCACCAATGGTTCCTTATATACCGGGATAACTAATAACCTAGCCGGGCGGATTGCCGACCATAATTCCGGCAAAGGCGCCAAATATACAGCCGCTTTCGGGCCGGTGGAGTTGGTCTGGAAGAAGAGAAAAAAAGACAGGTCCGCGGCTTCAATCCTTGAAGCCGCTATCAAGAAGCTTTCCCGCAAAGAGAAAGACGCTTTAATTAACCGGCAAGAGTTGTCACAGGCGAAATCAGGAGGAATCATGAGAGTGCCACATACTGACGTCGAGCGCTGCCGAGGCGCTATAGCCTGCCTTCATGCAATCAGAAGTGCTTTGGAGGTTTATAAAACCGATACTAATGGCAAATTCCCGGCCAGACTCCGCGATTTGTTGCCTAAATATCTAAATCAGATTCCAACCATTGATCTGCCCGGCCATTCCAAAACAGCTTCTATCTTTGAAGTTATTGACGTCCAAAACAAAAACATCGAACAATTCGTAACGGATACCGGTGGTTGGTTATATTTCTCTAACCCAGACTCTAAACTGTACGGAACAGTAGTTCTAAACTGTTCTCATAAATTCAAATCGCAGGACCTTTGCAAAACCTAATAGTCAGGAGCCTGTCTTAAAAAAATCAGCTCCGCATTCCTTTAGGAGCGGGTGGCGGGGGAGCCGGATAAGCAAAAGCCCCTCGGAGGCCGAGGCTTGCGTAAGCGCCGAGGCCGAGAGCGGCAGGCGCGCGCACGGTGTGCGCGACGCCGGTTTTGCGTTCCGGTCCCCCGACAGGCCCCGCGAACCCTTTCTTATTGAGGTTGAGCCTCGATATAAGCATTACGTAGCGCCGAAGGCGGCTATTTTTGTAGAATTTAGGGGTAGTCCTATCCGTTTCTTAGATTTTCTCAGTTTTCTTTCTAAATACTATGCCTAAAAACAAAAGTTTCGCGGCGGTGGTACTGGCGGCCGGCCTTGGCACGCGCATGCAGTCCGACCTCCCCAAAGTCCTCCATTACCTCGGCGACATGTCCCTCATCGAACGGGCCGTCCGTAAAATAGCCGTCCTCGGGCCCGAAAAAATAATAATCATCACCGGCCACGGCGCCGACCTCGTCGAAGCCGAACTCTCCAAGAGACTGGGAGCCGCCATCTTCGGGAAAATAGTTTTCGTCCGCCAGAAGCTCCTTAAAGGCAGCGGCCGCGCCGTGCAGGAAGCCATGCCGCAGATACGCAAGCACGCCAACGTAATGGTCCTCTGCGGCGACGCCCCCCTGTTCCGGGTCGAGACCGTAAAGAAAATGCTCGGCTACTATTTAAAGCATTCCCCCGACTGCCTCGTCATGACCGCCGACCTCTCCGAGCCCGGCTCCTACGGCCGCGTAAAACGCAACCACGCCGGCGACGTAGCCGCCATCGTAGAGGCCGCCGACGCCGACTCCTGGGAGCTCGCCATCCGCGAAGTCAATTCAGGAACCTACTTCTTCAACGTAAAAAGCCTCGAAAAAGCCGTCAAGAACCTCAAGAAAAAAGGCTCCAAAGGCGAATTCTACCTCACCGACGCCGTAGAAAACATCATAACCGCCGGCGGCAGGGCCCTCGCCTTCCGCCTCACCGACCCCACCGAGATGACCGGCATAAATTCCCGCGGCGACCTCGCCGCCGCCTACACCATGCTCAACCGGCGCAAGGCCGCCGAACTGATGGCTTCCGGCGTCACCGTCGTCGACCCCTCCAATACCTATATAGAAGAGAACACCGTCATCGGCCGCGACACCGTCATCTATCCCGGCGTCTTCATAAAAGGCGTCTCCTCCATCGGCCGCGGCTGCAAAATAGGCCCCGCCGGCGTCATCGAGGACTGCCGCATCGACGACGGCGCCGTCATAAAATACTCCTGCGCGCTGGAATCCAGCCGCGTGCGCGCCGGCGCTATCGTCGGCCCCTTCGCCCGCCTCCGCCCCCTTTCCGACATCGGCCCCCGCGCCGAAGTAGGGAATTTCGCCGAGGTAAAAAAGTCCGTCCTGGGCGCCGGCTCCAAGATGCACCACCACAGCTATATCGGCGACACCGAGATGGGCGAGAAAGTCAATATCGGCGCGGGCACCATCACCTGCAATTACGACGGGGTCAACAAGAACAGGACCGTCATCGGGGCCGGCGCTTTCATCGGCTCCAACACCAATCTGGTGGCCCCGGTAACTATCGGGGCCGGCGCTTATACGGCCGCCGGATCTACCATAACGGAGGACGTCCCGGGCGGCGCGCTTGCCATAGCGCGCGCACGGCAGGTGGTAAAGCAGCTTAAAAAAAGGACAAAATGACTCCCGACCTGAGGAAAAGGGGCGCGTTCAAGGTGTTCAGCGGCAATGCCAACCCGGAGTTGGCCAAGAAGATCTGCGACATCCTCGGGGTGCCGCTTTCAGAGACCAAGGTCCAGAAGTTCGCCGACGGCGAGATCGACGCCCATATCCTCGAGAACGTGCGCGGCGAGGACTGCTACGTGGTGCAGCCCACCTGCCCGCCGGTCAACGACAATTTGATGGAGCTCCTCATCCTCATGGACGCGCTGCGCCGCGCCTCCGCCGGCCGCATCACGGCCGTCATGCCTTATTACGGCTATGCCCGCGCCGACCGCAAACCCGCCCCCCGCGTGGCCATCACCGCCAAGCTGGTGGCCAACCTGATAACCGAAGCCGGCGCCAACCGCGTCATCACCATCGACCTGCACGCCGCCCAGATCCAGGGCTTCTTCGACATCCCGCTGGACCACCTCTACGGCCGGCCGGTAGTTCTGGATTATATCAAGGGCCGGAAATTCGATAACATGGTCGTTGTTTCCCCTGACGTGGGCAGCGTGGAGCGCGCGCGCTCCTTCGCCAAACGCCTGGACCTGGGCCTGGTCATCATCGATAAGCGCCGCCCCCGCCCCAACGAGGCCGTGGTGTACAACATCATCGGCGACGTGAAGGGCAAGACCTGCTTCATCTTCGACGACCTGGTGGACACGGCCGGCACGCTCTGCATGGTGGCCCAGTCCATAAAGGACCAGGGCGCGGCCAGGATAATAGCGGCCGCCACGCACGGCGTTCTCTCGCGGGACGCCATCGAGAAAATAGACAAATCCCCTATAGAAGAGCTCATTTTGACAGATACTATTCCCGTAAACGCCTCAAAAAGTGCTAAAATAAAGGTAGTATCCGTGGCCGCGCTCCTTGCGGAGGCCATAAAGCGCAATCACATGGGTGAGTCCATAAGCGAACTCTTTAAGTGATTAGCCGCCGTTTGACGAGCCGGGCTCCGATGCGGCACTTATTAGTTTGGTAATTAAGCAGGAGGAATCGAGATGAAACAGACATTAATTTCAGCAGCGCCGCGCATTAAAGCCGGCGTCCGGGGAACTCTTACCGCCCACAGGGCGGCCGACCAGATCCCCGCCGTGATCTACGGCCAGGACAAGAAGCCCATGACCATCGTCGTGGACTACAAAGCCATGTGCGCCATAATCCGGAACGACCCTAACGCCATCATAACGATGAAGTCCGAGAACGGCGAGGACACGGTCATCATAAAGGCCATCCAGCGCCACCCGCTCACCGACAAATACACCCATTTCGACTTCCAGCGCATCTCGCTGAAAGAGAAGATCAAGGTGAAGGTCGCCGTGAAGCTCGTCGGCGAGTGCTACGGCGCTAAAGTCCAGGGCGGCCTGGTCGAGCACACCATGCGCGTGCTGAACGTCTCCTGCCTGCCCACCGAGATCCCCCACGAGATCGAGCTGGACATCACGGACCTGCACATGAACCATTCCCTGCGCATCAAGGATATCAAGGCCGGCAAGGCCGAACTCCTCGACTCTCCCGAACAGATCGTGGTCAGCGTGACCGCGCCGAAGGAAGAGAAGGTTGAAGAGCCCGTAGCCGGGGCCGCCGCCGAAGGCGCTCAGCCCGAAGTTATAGCCAAGGGCAAGAAGGAAGAGGGTGAAGAGGGCGCCGCCAAGGATGGCGCCAAGCCCGCCGCCGGCGCCAAGCCCGCCGCCGGAGCGGCCGGCAAGGCCGACGAAAAGAAGCCCGCCCCCAAGAAGTAAAAGGGGCCTGGCGCGAACAGGGGCAGAAGTTGGACTTTAACATGTTCGGCTTCTGCCCTTTGTTTTATCCCGGGGGATCTAATTGAAAGACCAGATACAGATGGCGGCCCTGCTGGGGAACCCCGGCAGGGAATACGAGAAGACCAGGCATAATATAGGCTTTATGCTGGCCGATCTCGCCGCTTCTCGCTTTGCCTCCGGGGGGAACTGGCGGGACTGGAAAGGCCTGGGCCTTTATCTCGAATTCGAAGCGGCCGGGCGTAAAGCCTTCCTGCTGAAGCCCCAGACTTACATGAACCTTTCCGGGAACGCCGTGCAGAGTTTCTCGGCTTTCTACAAGATCCCGCCGGCGGCCGTGCTTACGGCTTATGACGACCTGGCCCTGCCTTTCGGGAAACTGCGCATACGCAAGGAAGGCTCGGCAGGTTCGCATAACGGGATGGATTCGGTAGTTTCGGCTCTCGGGCCCGCCGTGCCGCGCCTGCGGCTGGGCATAGGGCCGCGGCCCGAGAATATCCCCGGTAAAAATTTCGTGCTGTCGGGATTCAATAAAGAAGAGGGGGGGCGGCTTCCCGATTTCCTGGACCGGGCCTGCGAAGCGCTGAAAGCGGCTTTCGAGGACGGCGTGGAGACCGCGATGAACCGCTACAATCATGAATGAAATAAGCCCGTACCTTAAAATATTTTTCGGCCTGCTCTTTATCCTGCTCGGCCTGGGCTATATTTACAAGCCCGGGATCATAGAGCGGGTCAACCGCCTGATCAAAGAAACTTTCCTGAACGATTCCTACGTGGCGCTGCACCGGAAGAACTGGGGCTTCCTGCTGCTGCTTGTAGGCGGGGTGCTGGTTTACATGGGTGTCTCAAGGACCCTCGGCTGGTAGGTCCTTCGGCACTTGGCTTTTCGCGGCCATGTTGTACAATATCGCGAGGGGTTAAATAAACGGGGGGGGGAATATGACTTGGGAAGAGATCACTAAAGAGTACGAAAAAGACACAAAGGTTGAAAAACCAGGGAAAAAGCTGCCGAAACTGGAGAAAAACTGGGACAACCTGATGAAATCCACGGATAAGTTGATCTGGCTTTTCTCGCTTTCGAACGGTAAAAAGCCGCAGTTCAAAAGATAACCGGAAGTTCAGCAGATTACCCGGGATCCGCCGCAAGGCGGTCCCGGGTTTTATTTTTGGGCTGAGTCCAGGGTTATTTCGATGTTCTTGCTGATGAACCTGACGCGGTCCTGGCGCGTTCCTTTCAGGTCGCCCCTGCGCAAGACTCCAAGCTGGCCGTGGGTGTTGACGAGCGCGTCAAGGTAGACCATCCGGGTCAGCAGGTCCGGCATGATCAAATTGGAGGAGGTCATCTCGAATTTAACGGGAAAAACCGGGCTGATCACCTTTTTAACGGCCACCGGGACCCCGCTTTCGTTCCTCGCCACGATAAACAGCATGCTGTTGGCTCCCGGCAGGTTCGGCAGCAGTTCCTGCGCCACGCTGACAGTGCCGGAGATCCTGAAGAAGTATTTAAGCGCGTAAGGGTAGCCGAGGCGCCAGGCAAGGAAGGCGGCCGCGGCCAGCAGGACCAGCCAGATAAATCTCTTGATCATTATCTTAATTTTACTAAAAAAACGGATATTTATATTTATAGCGGCAGAGTTCAGGGGCGCTTCAAATTTTGCCAGGCGCCGCGCCTCCCTCCTTACGACGCCATAAGCGGTACTTTATGACACAATCTGTTAATAATCATTCAACATTCCTTTTATTGACTTAAGGGGGGGTGTGTATTAAACTTGATATAGAGCATTTAAAAGGCAAAAACTATGGCAAACGAATACGGTGAGATCGAACAGCTGGTCAATGACGTGACAAGCCTGGACACCGCCCGCATGACCCTGCGCTGGGCGCTGGAAAGGCTGAACTCCATTGAGAAAGAGAAGGCCGACCTCAAGAAGAACCTGACGCTGGCCGAAGAGACCGCCAAGCGGCTGCAGGTCAAAGAGGCCTCCCTCACCGACGCCTATTCCTCCCGCAACAAGACCCTGGAGGAGAAAGAAGATTTTTACACCAAGCTGGAAGCCACCATGTCCCTGCTGGGCGAGGGCAAGCTGGACATCCAGCAGCTGCTGAAAAAAGAGGCCAAGCTGGATTCCCTCCGGCATAGCCTGGAGCAGGAGTATTCCGATAAATTCGAAGAGCTGGACCGCAACCAGCGCTCCGTGATAGAGCGCTGGAACAGCCGCCTCCTGGAAGTGGAGAGCCAGTACGCCGGCCGCCTGGCCGAGGCCCAGAAGAAATACGACGGGCTGCGCGCGGAGCTGGAGGGCGAACACCAGGGGCGCCTGAACAGGCTTGAAACCTCTTTTAAGGCCCGCGAAAAAGACCTTAACGAGCGGATCGGGGGCCTTGAGAAATGCGTCCACCTCTCCGAGGAGAAAGTGGAGACCCGCCGGCGCGAACTGGAGGGGGAATATCTCATAAAGAAGCGCGAAGCGGAAGAGAACTTCCGCAAGCTGCGTAACATGCTGGAAGCCGGCCTCGAGGAAAAGATCCGCGCCGCCGATTCCGACCACGCGGAGCAGGTGCGCTCCTTCGAGACCTCCTGGCAGATAGAGCGCGCCAGGCTCCTGGAGGAGCAGCATGTGCGCGAGGCCCAGTACGCCTCCGCCCAGGACCGCATAAAAGATATAGAGAACGCCCTGGCGGTGCAGCAGGAGACCCACCATACCGAGCTGCTCAAGATAATTTCCGAGAAAGAAACCGCTTTCAGGGCCCAGCTGGCGGCGCTCGAAGCCGAAAAGAGCGCCAAAGAAGCGACGGTAAGGGAACTGCAGGCCAGGCTTGAGAAAAAAGCCGCCGCCTGGGACGCCGACCGCGCGAGGCTGCAGGCCGAATATGACGTGAGGGTTGGCGCGGTGGAGGCTGGCCTGAAGGAAAGCGCTTCCGCGCTGGAGAAGGCCTACGAGGAAAAGAAGAAAGACCTCGAAAACGATCTGGCCGCCGGACGCGCGGAGTACGAAAAAGAATTCAACGCCCGGCTCCAGGCCGAGCGGCAGGCGATGGACGCCGAGAAAGCCGTCCTGGAAGAGGAAAAGCGCGCGCGCGAAGAGGCTCTTGCCGTTAATTCCTCCAGGCTTAAAGAACTTGAGAGCGCGATCACGGCCACTCGCGAGGAGCACCATAAAGACCTGATGGAGCGCATCCGCTCCGGGGAAGCCTCCTTCCGGGAAAAGCTGGCCGGCTTTGAATCCGAAAAACAGGCCTATAACCAGGCGATAAACAAGCTTACCGACGAGCTCCGGCAGAAGGAAGCCTCCAATATAGAGGAGAAGAGAAAGATAACAGAGGACTTCGAAGCAAAAGCCTCCGCCCTTGAAGCCGGCTACTCCGCCCGGGTCGCGAGCCTCGAGGCGGATTATTCCGCCCGCCTGGCGGCGGTTAAAGCCGAGGCAGCCGAAGCGGTCAATGCCGTTAAAACAGAATCCGCCGAAGAGATCAAGGCGGTGAAAGCCGGGGCCGCAGAAGAGGTTAAGGCGGTAAAAGCGGAAACCGCCGAACAGATCAATGCGGTAAGAACCGAAGCGATCGGGAAGATCGAGTCGGTGCAGGCCGAGTCCGCGGATACTATAGAGGCGGTACACGCCGAAGCGGCCGATAAGATCGAAGCGGAAAGGAAGAACTGGCACGCCGAGCGCTCCAGGTTCGAGAACATGCTCGCGGAGGCTTCCGGGAATTATGCGGAAGCCCAGAAAAAAATAGAGACGTACGACGCCGCCCTGCGCCAGGCCGGAATGGCCAATGCCGGGCTGGAGGAGCGCTTTAACAGGGGGCTGATCGAGGCCAGGGCAAATTACGAGAAAGAGCTGTCCGTCCGCGTTAAGGAATCCGTAGCGGCGCGGACGGCGGACCTGCTCGAGGCTCTTGAAGCCGCCACGGCCAGGCAGGCCGAGCTTTCAGCCGAGCTGGACGCCAAAGCGGACGCCATCAAGGCCTTGAATTACGCCGCCGTGGAAGAGAAACGCGAGTGCGAAGCGCGCGCCAGCGCTTCCGTCGCCGAGGCGGTAGCCGCCCGCCGGGCCGAGCTGGAGAGGACTTACGCCCGCAAGCAGGCCGCTTTCGAAGAGGACTGCCAGGCGCGGCTCGAAGTGATGAACAGCGAGTTCACGATCAAGTGCGAGCGCCTCGCCGGCGAGAACGCCACCCTCAGAAAAGATATAGAGAGGCAGAGCGCGGACGCGGCGAACGCCAACGCCAGGGCCAAGGAGGAGAGCGAGAAGCTGCTCGCGGCGGAAAAAGCCTTCCACAACGAGAAGATAGAGCTGCAGAAAGCCCAGATCTCGGAACTGGAGCAGACGGTGGCCGACGCGGTCTCCACGGCCGTGGAGATGGCCGAGGACAGGCTGCGCCACGCCCAGGAAGAGCTTGAGAAATCCAAAAAGGTCAACAGGGAAGAGGTGAAACTGCTGGAGGAAGGCTTCGACGCGGAGAAGGACCAGCTGCTCGAGGAGATCGGCCGCCGGGACCGCTATATCGAGAACGCTGACATGAAAGTGCAGGAGCTGGAGCGCGCGATGATCAAATACCGCCAGACGGCCTCCGGCGAGCTGATGAAGAATATCTCCGACCAGGACACCCGCTTCCGCGAGCTGGCGGCGGAGGAAAAAGCGCGCGGCGACGCCCGGATCAAGCAGCTCGAGAGCCTGCTGTCCGCCAAGGAGAAACTGCTGGCCGAAGGAGACAAGTTCTACCGCCAGAAGCAGCTGGAGCTGGACAACCTGCACGCCGCCCTGAACATGCGCGTGAACGGGTTCAACCAGGAGATCTTCTCGCAGAAGCAGGAGCTCAGCGAAAAAGAGAAAGAGCTCAACGAATACCGGCTTAAGCTTGAAAAAGATTACGCCATCAAGAACTCGGAGCTGGAGCAGATGAAGGCGGAACTTTCCCGGGCCATCATCGACTACAGGAAGAGATAATTATGGAAAAAGAACGCGCCATTCAATGTGTGCCGGTCGAGCTGCTCGGGAAGCTTAAAGCCCTCTCGTCAAAGCTCTGGGAGGACAGGAACCCGGCCTCCGTCCATCTCAACGCCATCCTGGAGGAGTTCGAGCCGGACGTGAAATCCCTGAGCAATACCATCAAGGAATACGAGAGCGAGTATTCCGGCCGGGTGGCCGCCAATCAGAGCAAGTACGAACAGAAGGAAAGCCGGATCAAAAAGGAGCTTGAGGACCTTAGATCGCGCCTGGCCGCGGCCGAAACCGCCCGGACCGAGACCCTCAGGAAATACGAGGAGGTCAAAGCGGCCTTTAATTCCCGCGAGGCGCTGATCGCCGAGCTAAAGATAAAAGCCACGGAAGACGAGGGGGCGCTCAACGCCAGGTTCGTCGCCAGGATGCAGGAGCTTTACGACAAGGTCAATAAAAAAGAGCTGGACATGCTGGCCCAGTGGGAAGAAAAAAATAAAGCCCTGGAGGCGAAAGAGCTCGAGCTCGGGCGGCAGCAGGCCGCGGCGGGCGAGCAGCTGCGCCTGAAGAGTAAAGCCCTGGAAGAGGAATATAACGCCAGGAAGGCGGAGCTTATAAAGGCTTTCGAAAAGATAAGGCTGGATATCAGCGGCAGGGAGCAGTCGCTGGAGCGGGAATACGCCGACAAATTCGGGCAGCTCGAGCTGCGCGAAGAAGCGCTGGAGGAGGATTTTAACGCCAGGAAAGCCGACCTTAAAAGGACTTTCGACAGGATCAGGGCCGAGCTTGACGCAAGGGAGAGCTCCCTGGACGCCAGGGAGAGGGGAGAAAAGCCATGAGAGGCTCCGAAGATCTCAAGAACCTGCTCGACAGGCTGAATAGCGAGGTAGGCCCGCTGCCGGAAAAGCAGCCTGAAGCACCGCCGCCGTCCCTCAAACGGGGAGAGCGGACTCCCGAACTGGTCGCCAGGTATTCGCGCGCGTTCTCCCCCGCCGGCCAGGACCGGGTCTCCCAGCGGGCCGCGCCGGCGCAGGACAGGGCTCCCAGGGCCTACGCGCTCCCGGAGCGGGCGTCCCCGGCCGGGCCGCAAAACACGGCCTGGGGAGAGAACAAGGAGATCATACTTTTCGGGATGCTTGCTTCCCTTATCACCGCTCTCGGCGGGGTACTGGCCGGGATCGAGTACCTGGTGCTCATCGGGTCCCTGTTCTTCTCGCTTTTTTCGCTTGCGCTGCTGCTGGCGCTTTTCAGGTTCTCCTTAAGCCGGCGGGGCCATGCCTCGGAGGCCGCCGCCCTGGCCGAGCGCGTGGACGCTCTTTCCAGGAAAGTGGAGATGCTGAGCGCGAAAGCGGCTTCGGAAGGCATAGCGACCCCGGCCGGAAGCCCGGCCAGGGATATCGAGCTGGCGAACAGGGTGGAGGAGCTGCGCGTGCTGGTCAAAACGCTTGCGAAAGGGGCGGGGATGGAATAGGCCGCGGCCCCCGGGAGCATGGCCAAGAATCCTGTTGAGGCCGCCGCCCCTAATATATATAATAAAATTATGAAGACCCTCTCCGTCGCGCTTTCGATCCTCACCTTTTTCAGCACTATCCCGGCTTTCAGCCTGGATCCCGCCGCTATGGCCGCGCTGAATAAAGAATATTTCATCGAAGCCGGGGACGTCATAAGCGTCAACGTGCAGCCCGCGGAAGAATTCTCGAAGGAAGTCACCGTGCAGCCCGACGGGACCATCGAGATCCCGATGCTGGGGTCCATGAAGGCGCAGGGCATAAAGCCGGACGACCTGCAGAAGATCCTGACGGCTAAATTTTCAAAGTACGTTTCCAATCCCTCCATCACGATCAGCGTGCGCAAGTTCTCCTCGAGCCGCGTGGCGGTGATCGGCGAGATAAAACAGTCCGGCTATTTCGAATACCGGGAAGGGATGCGCCTGCTGGACCTGGTCGCCCAGGCCGGCGGCACCGCCGATTACGCCCGCAGGGACAGGATCCGTATTTTCAGGCGCGTCAAAGGCGCGGACGATAAAGTCTCGGAAGAGGTCATAAAGGCCGACCTGGAGGCCGTGTTCGCCGGGAATATGGACAAGAATATCGCGCTCGCCACCGGCGACATCGTTTATATCCCGCGCAAGTCCTACTCCACGGCGGCGAAGTGGATAACCGACAATTTCGTCCCCTGGGCGACTTTATTCACCTTCGCGATCACGGCCAGCCTCGTGTCCAGGAAGAATTAATACAATGAACGCCGAACTTACCCTTTACGATTACTGGCGCATAGTCAACAGGCGCAAATGGATAGCCCTGCTGATCTTCGCGGTAACCGTTTTCTCGACGCTGTTCTATACCCGCCTGCAGCCCACCGTGTACCGCAGCCAGGGCAAGATAAAAATAAAGCCTCCTACTTCCTACTCCAGGATCACCGGCTCGGTCGCCGAGGAATTCGATCCGTGGAGCGCCGTGGCCACCGAGCTGATGGTCATAACTTCTTCGGAGATCTCCGAGCGCGCCGCGGCCAAGCTGGGGATGCCGTCCGGGTCGAGATCCACGGCCGAGATAGCCGGCTCCTATAAAGTGGAGCGCCTGACCGACTCGAACCTGATAGCTATTTCCGCTTTTAATTCGGACCCGGTAAAAGCCGCCGATATCGTGATGGCGGTGATAGAGTCCTACCATGATTTCGACCTGGAGCAGAAGAGCCTGCAGGCCAGGAAAACCCTGGCGGACATCTCCGCGCGCAAGGACGAGGTGGAAGACAGCCTGCGCGCCCTCGAGAGGCAGAAGCAGGCTTTCATAGAGAAGAACCCCAAGACCGGCCTGGGCGCGGCCCTGGCGAACCAGCTGGCGGACCTGGAGATAAAGAGAAAGGAGCTGCTGGAAAAATACACCCCCAACCACCCCGAGGTGCAGAGCCTGCAGCAGCGCATAGACATGGTGGAGGGCAGGCTGGAGGAGATCCCCGCGCAGGAGGTGACGCTGGCCCGGATAAGCCGCGAGCTGCGCCTGCAGGAGGACCTTTATACCACCCTCAACAGGCAGCACGAGGAAGCCAAGCTGGGCGTTTCCTCGATGGTCTCTTTCGTTACCGTGGTGCAGCGGCCCGCGCCGGAAAGAACGCCCATCTCCCCGAACCGCAGGCTTAATTTGATGGTCGGCATCGTGCTGGGCCTGTTCATAGCCGTGGTCGTGGTTTTCCTGCTGGAGAACCTGGACGTCTCCATCTCCACGATCGAGGATATCGAAGGCTTCATGAAGCTGCCGGTGCTCGGGATCATCCCCAATATCATGAGCGAGAAGCACCTTGATAACTGGCTGACCAATGTTTTCAAGAAAGAGCGCTATACCGTGGACGCTTTCCGCAGCGTGCTGATCGTGAACAAGCGCTACGCCTCCGGAGTGATAGAGTCCTACCACACCATGCGCACCAATATCATGTCCAACCTGAAGACCAAGGACAGCGTCTCCCTGGTGATCAGCTCCGCCGGCGCGGCCGAAGGCAAGACCCTGACGGCGGTGAATTTCGCCCTGGCCAGCGCGCATTCCGGCCTTAAGACGCTGCTGGTGGACGCCGACCTGCGGCGCCCCGCCATAAACGAGATCTTCGGCACCAAGAAGTCGCCCGGCCTCAGCGACGTGCTGACCGGCAAGGCCGACTGGCGCGAAGCCGCGCTCGAAAGCGCCGATTTCATAATGGGCGGCCTGGATTTCGACCAGCTGATGCGCTTCTCCGGGATCGAGAACCTCAAGGTGCTTAACTGCGGAACCCAGCCCGAGAACGTAGTGGACGTCCTGGATTCGGCCAACTGGACGGACCTGATGGAAGACCTGAAGAGCGAATTCGACCTTATAGTTTTTGACGCGCCGCCGCTGCTGCTCTTCGTCGACGCGGTGATGATAGCCAAGCACGCCTCCGACGGCGTGGTGCTGGTCTATAAGGCCGGTAAGATCGCGCGCGGCGCCCTAAAGCGCGCCGGCGACCAGATAACCAATGCGAACGCCCGCATGCTCGGCGTGGTCCTCAACGGCGTGCGCGCCTCCGAGATGGGCCCGCAGTACGGCTACTATTACAAAGATTACAAGAACTACGCCAAGCGGTAAGTTCCCATGCCTATTATAATCGTCCTCTTAGCCCTTGCCGCCGCGGGCTGGCTGGGCTTCATGGCCGCCACTGGGGCGCAATACTCCCTGATATTGCTTCTGGGCACCGTCATGGTGGGCCTGTTCGCTTTCTTTTCCCCAAGGCTGAGCCTCGTTCTCCTTATATTCTCAATGCTGCTGTCCCCGGAAATTAATCTCGCCGGCCTGGCGGGCAGCGGCCGCAATATAGTGCTGCGTTATGACGATGTATTGCTGCTGATAATCTTTTTTTCCTGGCTGGGCAAGACCGCTATAGTCAAGGACAAGCCCCTGGTCTTCCGTTCTCCGGTACAGAACCCGATATTGCTATACACCTTCGTCTGCGTTCTCTCCACGGCTTTCGGCGTGATGGGTGGGCGTATAAACTGGGAGATAGCGATCTTCTATATCCTGAAATATGTCGAATACTTCTTTCTGTACTTCATGGTTTTCAATATCATAGAAAGCAAGGAGGAAGTTCGCCGCTACCTCAAGGCGGGGGCTGTGGTGGCCGCCCTTGTAACGGTTTACGCGGTCTGGTATTACTTTAACGCCGGTCCAGGCGCCAGGGCTTCCACCCCGTTCGAGGCCCCGCTGGGCAATCCAGAGGAATCGGAGCCTGCTTCGCTCGGAGGATATTACCTGATAATATTCGGCCTTCTCTTCGGCATGATTTCCGAAATGCCTTTCAATAATTTCGCCTGGTCATTTGCGGCCATGGCGGCCATGCTCCCGGCTTTCATCCTCACCCTTTCAAGGTCCTCATATCTTGGCCTGGTCTTTTCAGGCGCGGCTATAATTTTCCTTTCCCGACAAAGGCGGCTTTTTTTGATAATTGTAGCCGCGGGGGGGGTATTGGCGGTTTCGCTTTCGCCTTTCCTCATGGAGCGGGCCAAGGGCCGCGTGGCGGAAACATACACCGGCAGCCAGGCCACGACGGTTTTTAATACGCCTTTGGGCGAGATCAGGCTGGAAGAATCGGCCGCGCTGCGGGTCAAATCCTGGCAAAGAAGCGTTTATTTCTGGCTGCCAAAAAATGTGCTGATCGGGAACGGGGTTACCGGCGTCGGCCTTTCTGACGCGCAGCTCCCGCTGGTAATAGCGGAAACGGGCGTCATAGGCACGGTCCTCTGGCTCTGGATGATCGCCGTATGCTTCAAGGTTTCCTGGCGGCTTTATCGCGCCAGCGCCGATCCTTTCGTGCGCTCCCTTTCTCTCGGCTATATAATCGGGCTTGTGGGTCTGCTCTGGCAGTCCACGGGTGTTAACACTTTTATCATTGTTCGTGTCATGGAGCCTTTTTGGTTCCTTACCGCTATCATAATGAAACTGTCCCAGATAGAGGGAGAAGGTGAAAGAACTTCCTGAGCTCTCTGGGCGCGGCGGGAACGCGGCCCTGGTGGCTGCGGCCGTTTTCCTCGCCCTGGCGCTGCGCGCGGTCTTCTTCAGCGCGCTGACCGGCTACGATGAGTTCGCTTACGCGCGGATAGCGGGGGATATAGCTGACGGGGCGTTCAGGTTTCCGGATGTTTCCGGCTATTACGGCTTCCGGTACCTGGTCACTTTCCCGGCCGCGCTGTTCCATAAGCTGTTCGGACAGACCCCGTACTCCACGGCCGCCTGGCCGCTTTTATGCTCGCTCGGGAATACGGTCCTGGCCTACCTTCTCGGCAGGGAACTTTTCAGCCGCGGGGCCGCCGTCCTCGCCGCTTTTTTCCAGGCTTTCCTGCCCATCAGCGTGATCTACGGCACGATGCTCTACCCCGATGAAATCCCGGTTTTCTGGACCGGCCTTTCCGCCCTGTTCTTCCTTAAGGGGGCGAAGCTGCCGGGCGGATGGGGCGGAGCGGGCTTGTTCGCGCTGTCCGGTCTGTGCGCCGGCCTTGGCTGGCACACCAGGCTTAACTCCGCCGTGATGCTGCTGGTCTATGCCGTCTGGGCGCTGCGCAATGGCTTCCGCCCCGCGCACCTGGCCCTGGCCGGCGGGTTCCTGGCGGCACTTCTCCCCGACTGGGCGGTCGGCGCCGCGCTGGCGGGGGACCCCTTCTTCAGCCTGCGGTCGCAGTTGGCTAAACTTTCCGCGGATTATCATATCGCCCCGAGGGGACACTTCATCTACTTGCGCGGGCTGCTCGGGCTCGATCTTTACGGGCTGGCTTTATACGGCTTTTATTTATATTTCTTTGCGGCCGCCGCGGCGGTCTCGTTCTATAAAAAAGAAGCCGGGCGGCTGTGGCTGCCATTGGCCTGGTTCACCATAGTCACGGCGTATCTTGAGTTCGGCCCGTCCTCGCTTTCCCCGTACCGGCCCGTGCATAAGGAGCTGCGCTTTCTTTCAATGGCGTTCTTCCCCGTCATTCTCACCTCGGCCTGGTTCGTTTCCGGATTTAGATCGGTCCGTTCAAGGGCTTTGGCAGCCGCCTTCCTGCTTTCAACCTCGGCCGGCGCTTCTTGGAAGATGTGCGCGTACAGGGCGGCGGAAGCGGCTCCGCACAGGCTGGCCGCCGGTTATCTCGGGGGCCACCCTGCTACGGTAATCTACGCCGACGGAAGTTGGAGGAATTCCCTCGGCTACTATCTGCGGGATAAGCATAAAGAGCCGTATTACCGCGGGACGGCGGCCGGGAAAGGTTTCATCAGGCCGCTCTGGGACGCAGGTCTGGCCGGGCCAGTTCCCGGCTCCTGCGCGGTGGCGGAGATCCGGATAGGAAACCCCGGAGATAATAATGATAGACTATCCCCTGCCGGGCTTCGTCTGAAAAAAGAAGCCGCGGAGCAGTTCGACGTTATAGGCGCGGCCAGGATCTACTGCTTCAAATGACCAGCGGCTTTATAAGCGTTTTGATGTGCACGAGGAACAGGGGGGAGGCGGCCGCCCGCTGCCTGGCGAGCCTGTCCCGCCAGGACTACCCCACCGCTTCGCTCGAAATAGCGGTATTGGACGACGCCGGCACGGACGGCTCTCCGGCGCGCCTGCGGGAATCCCTTGCCGGCCTTTCCGCGGCCGGCTGGCGCGGCGCGCGGCTTTTCCTCAACGCTGAAAATACGCAGATAGCCGCCGGCAGGAGCCTTCTGGAGAAAAAGGTTCCGCCGGAGGCGGAGTTCGTCTGTTTTGTGGACGACGACGCGGAATTGCCGGCCAACGCCCTCTCCGGGCTCGCCGCTTTCCTGTGGGAAAACCCGGGAGCCGGGGCGGCCGGCCCGAGAATAGCCGTAATGGCAGACCCCGCGGCCGCGGCGCATAAGGCGAATTTCGTGTCCTGGGCCGGCCGCTACACCGAGGAGGATTCGGCGAAACCTCTCGACTGCGACTGGCTCAACTCGACCTGCCTTATGGTCAGGGCCTCGGCGCTGGCCCAGGCCGGCGGTTTCTACCCCGGTTTCTATACTGCGCATGAAGAAGTGGATCTCTGCCTCAGGCTGAAAAAACACGGCTGGAGAGTGGTCTATCTGCCGGGGATCACGGTGCTGCACGATATCGTCCCGGGCCGCACCAAACGGGACAGGCTTTATTATCTCTACAGGAACAAGTTCCTGGTCTTCAGGCGCAACTTCGGGACCTTGAGGATGGCGGCCGCTTCCCTGGGAACGCTGCTGTTCGGGCTGCCCAAATACCTGCTGGAGTCCCTGAGGGCCGGGAAGCTCCGCGAGGAACTTGCGCTGATACTGCGGGCCGTGCTGGACGGCCTGTTGGGGCGCGAGGGGAAAGGCCCGCTATGAACATCTGCATACTGTCAACTACTACCGAGGCCCATCTCGCTGGCGGCAGCGAAACCCATTGCCGGCTGATGAGCGAGGGCGCGGCGGCCGCCGGCCACAGGGTTACGCTCCTTACCACCCGCCATCCGGAGGGAAAGGCTTCTGAAGAGAAGAATGGGGTAAGGACCTTGTACCTGGACGGAACGGACCATTCCATGTCGGTGCGCTGGGCCGCCCGCTGGCGGCTGAAGAGCCTGGAGAAACTGAAGGAGATGCACGCGTCCGCCCCTTTCGACATTGTATGGGCTGAGAACCTCTCGGGCTGGCACTGTTCCGCTGCCCGTTCCGGGCTGGCTTTGCCGCTGGTGACCATCATGAACGGCCCCGGGGTGAGGGACGGCCTCAGAAGCGAGTTCAACAGGGTTTCCACGGCCGGAGAACTTGCCGCCTTCGCTTTGAAGACCCTTCCGCAGAACCTGTTGTTCTACCTGCCCTGGTTTTATAATACTATCAAGGGGTCCGACGCGCTTATCGCCGTCAGCCCGGAAAGCGCGGGCTCCATAAAAGCGGAGTTTTCCTTCGCCGCCGCCAAAATATACGCCGTCTGCAACGGGATAGACACCGCCCTTTTCAAGCCGGACCCGGCCGCCGGGGCGAAGACGCTGGCGAGGCACGGTTTTTCGGGAGCCTGGCCTGTCATACTAATGGCCGGCGTACTGCATAAGCAGAAGGGTTTCCATCTGGGGCTGGAGGCGTTCAGGCGGATAAAGGAAAAAATGAGCGGCGCCCGGCTGCTGATAGCCGGGGGCGGCCCGGAGCGCGCCTCCCTTGAAAGCCTGTCCGTTTCGCTGGGTCTCTCCGGGAGCGCGGCTTTCTGCGGGCATGTGCCGCAGAGCGGGCAGCCGGAATACTATAATGCCTGCGATATTTTTCTTAATCCCACGCTGCGGGTGGAAGGCCATCCCCTGGTGGCGCTGGAAGCGCTTTCCTGCGGCAAGCCCGTGGTGACGGCCGCAATAGGCGGCACCGCTTCCACCATTGTGGACGGCGAGAGCGGTTTTTTCTTCAAACCGGGCGACGTGGAGGCCATGACCGAAAAATGCCTGCGCCTGTTCTCCGACAGGGTTTTACTGGCGGCTATGTCCGCCAGCGCGCGGGCGCGGGCCCTTTCCGAATTTTCAGTGGAAAAAATGGTCCGGGAATATCTCCGCATCACGGCGGAGGTCATCGGCGGCTTCAAGGGGGCTTCATGAGCGGCGGCCCGATGGTGAGCGCGATAGTTACCTGCTATAACGGGGAAAGCTGGATCTCCGGCGCTCTGGAAAGCGCGCTCGGCCAGACATACAGGAACATCGAAGTTATAGTGGTCAACGACGGCTCCTCCGACAGCTCGGCCGGAGTTATTTCGCGCTACGCCGCCGATAATCGCCTGAAGATAGTGGAACAGGAAAACAAGGGGGTCGCCGCCGCCCGCAACAAAGGGCTCTCCCTGGCTTTGGGGGAACTGGTCTGCGTATTGGACCAGGACGACCTGTGGCTGCCGGGGCACGTGGCGGCCCAAGTCGAATTCCTCGCGGCGAACCCTGGTATAGGCGCTGCCTATACAGGGGTGGGAAGGATAGACGCGGACGGGAACAGCCTGGGCGAGAGGATCTTCACGGAGCCGAGGGAAGGGAAACTGTTCAGGACCTTCCTTGAGCGCGGCGTGGCCGTGCCCATTATCAGCACCATGATGCGGCGCTCTCTTCTTGAAAGTACGGGCGGTTTCGACGAGAAACTTTTCGGCAAGGACGACTTCGACCTGCTGCTGCGCCTGGCGGCGGAGACTTCCTTCGGGTTCATCCCCGAACTCCTCACCCTGCAGCGCTTCAGGCCGGGCACGGCCGGGCAGAGCGAGCCCATGTACAAGGACAGTTTTTACCTGGCCGATAAATTCAGAAAGCTCTGGCCTGGGGAGCGCCGGGCGATAGATAAATTCGAGGCCGGCTCGCGCTACCTCTACGGCTCCGTTCTCCTCGGCTCTGGGCGGAAACCGGAAGCCCGTGAGCAATTTTCCGCCTTCCTGCGTATTGGGGGTGGCGCCGGATTTCTCACTTATTCTAAAGCCTTGGTGAAATATCTGCTTTGCCATGTCTGAAAAACCGGAAATATCCGTCATAATAGTCAACAGAAACGCCAGGGAATACCTGCGCGGCTGCCTTACCTCCCTTGCTCAATTCCGGGGCCGCAGGACCGTGGAAACCATTGTGGTGGACAATGGCTCCTCCGACGGCAGCGCCGGGATGGTGCGGGACGCATTCCCGGCGGCGCGCCTGGTACTGAACAAATACAACGCCGGCTTCGCCGCGGCGAACAACCAGGGGATGGCGCTGGCCTCGGGGAAGTACCTGCTGCTGCTGAATAACGACACGGTCCTTAGGAACGACGCGGCGGGGATACTGGCGGACCTTATGGACTCGCACCCTGCCGCCGCGCTGGCTGCCCCTCGACTTATCAAAGACGACGGTTCCACGCAGCAGTCGCTTTACCCGGCCCCGGGACCGCTCCTGTCCCTGCTGCGGCTTTTCAGGGCTTATTATTTCCTGCCGAAAAGTTTTAACGCCCGCTTTTTCTCAGGTTCTTTTTATGATTACGAGGTCCCCGGGCCTTTGAACCGGGTTTCCGGGGCCTGCGTAATGCTCCGCCGCGAAGCCGTGGAGAAGATAGGCGCGCTGGACGAGGACTTTTTTTTCTACGGCGAGGTGCATGACTGGTGCTGGCGGGCCCTGGCCGCGGGTCTGGAGCTGTGGTATTGTCCCGACGCGCTGGTGACGCATTTCGGCGGCAGATCCTCGGCGCTGCAATGGGAGCGGGCGCGCGGGCGCAGGCGGATGCTGGAGGCCACGTTCAGGCTCTACAGTAAGCATTTCACGAGCGCCAGGAAATGGTCCATCCTGTTCCTGGATTTCCTCGCTGTATTCTCTTCCTGGCTGCTGCGCCTGCCGCTCATCCCGTTCCGCGGAGCGGGGCTGGAGGGGGTGGAGGCGGCTTGGTACGTTTCAAAAGCCGCCGGCGTCCTTGCGGCTTTCATAAAGTCTAAACTGCTGGGCTGGTATTATTACGGGCCGTTCTACGAGCGCGTCTTCGAAGCCAGGCTGGCCGCTTTTCTGGGGAAGACCCCAGAGGAAACGCGCGCCGCCGCTGTCGAGGCGGAAGAGTGCGCCGCTGAGCTCCGCAGGCAACTGGCTGGTGCGGGAGAGATCTTCCGGGGCGGGGGCGTGCTCGAATTCTCCTGCGGGAAGGTAATATATGTATTAACGCGCCTGCTCAGGCCGGAGCGGGTCCTGGAAACCGGCGTGGCCAACGGGGCCTCCTCCTGTTTTATCCTGCGCGCCATGGAGCGCAACGGCCGCGGCGCCCTTACCTCCATTGACATCGGCGCGGAGAAGGGCGAGGGCTTTGTGCCGGGCAGCAGGGAGATAGGCTGGCTGGTCCCGGAAAACCTGCGCGGGCGCTGGAAGCTGGAGATCGGCTCTTCCCGGGAACTGCTACTCCCGGCGCTGGAGCGGACCGGGAAAATAGACCTGTTCCTGCACGACAGCGCGCATACCTGCGCCAATATGCGTTTCGAGTACGGAGCGGCCTGGCCTTTTCTCTCCGGCGGCGGCTGCCTGGTTTCCGACGACATAGGCTTTAACGAGGCTTTCGGCGAGTTCACGGAAGACGCCGGCGCGCTTACGTTGAAGCGCGGGGACAGGCTGGGTCTGGCGCTGAAGCCGGCGGGAAACGGCGCCGCTTAAGGCAATAGTATGCCCGGAAGCGCGGTTTTATTGCAACATACTGCACTAAGATGCATGCTTAATGCTCCACAAAATTGTATCTAAGTGTTAAAATGTGTAGTCAGATTTGTATAATGATATAAAAGGGAGGATTTTATGCTTGGCCGCTACCTGGAGCAGGATATATTATCGGACCTGAAGGAAAAGATGGTCTTTATATCCGGGCCCAGGCAGGTGGGGAAGACCACGCTGGCGGGGGGCCTCGGCAGAAAATTTTATCCGCACAAAACACAGTATCTGAACTGGGACAGCGGCGAAGACAGGCGCGGCATTCTTGCCGGTCGTTTTGAGCCGGAAAAAGAGCTGCTCATTTTCGACGAGATCCATAAATATAAAAAATGGAAGAACTATCTTAAAGGCGTCTACGATAAGAACAAGGATAGCGTAAAGATACTCGTGACGGGAAGCGCGAGACTTAACGTTTACAGGAAAGGCGGAGATTCGCTTCTGGGCCGCTATCATCATTACCGGCTGCACCCTCTTTCGGTGGCGGAAATTTCCGGATTTAGGTTCGCCGGCAAACCTTATGAAGCGCTCAATTTCCACGGCGCCGGAGTAAAACCGGAAATTCTGGAATCCCTGCTGGCATTAGGCGGCTTTCCCGCGATCTATCTGAAGGGCAGCGCCAAACACCTGCGCCGCTGGCACAATGAAAGGGCCGATCTGCTCGTCAAAGAGGATATACGGGACATCGAGAATATCAGGGACCTTTCCGCTTTGCAGGCGCTTGTGGCGCTTTTGCCGGAAAAGGTCGGGTCCGTCCTGTCCATAAATTCGATAAGGGAAGAACTCTCGGTGAATCACAGAACGGCCGCTTTATGGGTGGACGTGCTTGAGCGGTTCTATTATCATTTCCGCGTGTATCCATATCAGAATTCCGCCATAAAGGCCCTAAAAAAAGAGTCCAAGCTTTACCTTTGGGACTGGTCGGAGACGCCCGATGACGGCGCCCGGTTCGAGAATATTATAGCTTCCCACCTGCTGAAGTTCGTGGATTACCTTTTTGACGCGGAGGGGTATAAGGCGGGCCTGCATTTTCTGCGCGACAGGGAGCAGCGGGAGGCGGATTTCCTGGTTACGCTTGATAACAAGCCCTGGTTCGCCGTGGAGGCAAAATCTTCCGTTAAGAGCGTTTCCAGGCCGCTGAGGTATTTTGCCTCAAAGCTCTCGGTGCCGTTCGTATACCAGTTGGTGCGGGCGCCGGGCACGGATTTTGTGCAGGACGGAGTGCGCGTGATAAGCGCCGGGAAGTTCCTTTCCGGCCTTGTCTGAAGGTAGCGATATGAGCGATGAGAAAACAGAGCTGCTGAAGGGCTATAGCGAAAAAAAAGCCTGGGACGCCAACTATCCCTGGATCTTCTACGTGGCGCGCCCCGTTTCCTTCCCGCTTACCCTGTTCCTGCGGCGCTTCGGCGCCACGCCCGACGGCGTAACGGGTCTGACCGCCGTACTGGGGCTGGCCTCCCTGCCCGCGCTGGCTTCCGGCGGGCCCCTGGCTATGTTCTGGGGCGGGCTGTTCCTGCTGCTTTATACTATCTTCGACTGCGTGGACGGGAACCTGGCCCGGGCCTGGCCGCAGACCGCTTCCCGCGCCGGGAAATACTGGGACGGGCTGGTGGGGAATTTTTATATCCTCTCTTATTTCGCCCTCGGGATAGGCCTGGGCGGCGAGACCTGGCCGGT
The DNA here is from genome assembly GCA_021811315.1 of bacterium. Taxonomy (GTDB): domain Bacteria; phylum Elusimicrobiota; class Elusimicrobia; order Elusimicrobiales; family UBA9959; genus UBA9959. The sequence continues at coordinate 34,065 of JAJZPF010000013.1, read as the reverse complement.
GATCGGGGCTTTCGTGACCGTAGCCAAGCTGCTGGCCTGCAGGGTGAAGACTGATTTCTGGGCCGTCCTGGGCGGGAGCTGGGAGGCCGGTAAAAAAGATTCGGGTTACGTCGCGCATACCGGGACGCTGCATTACAAGGTCTATTACAATCTTACGGACCCGCAGGCGCATATCTTCATCCTGCCCTTCGCGGTCCTATATGGTTCCGGCGCCTGGTTCCTCGGCGCTTCGGCGCTGGTGTCGGCGGCCGACCTGGTCTTCGTGACGGCGCTCTACCTGGCCAGGAGCGCGAAGCTCAATAAATAAATGAAGATACTGCTTTACGACTGGGCGCTGGATTTTCTGGGTGGAGGCCAGAAATATTGCTGCGATATGGCCTCGGCTCTGGGGAAGGAAAACGACGTGACCCTGCTTTGCAGGAAGCCCGTAGAGAGGTCTTTTCTGGAAGGGGCTTATGGCCTGGACCTGGGCCGGGTTAATTTTATAAATCTTAAATTCAGGCCCCGGTTCCAGAGCGTCCCCCTGGGGCTTTATAACATCCTCCTCCAGCAGCGGAACTTGGCCGCCGAAGCGGCGGAAATCTCGCCGCTTACGGCGAAATACGACCTTTTCATAAATTGCGAATCCACCCGCGCCATGATAGAACCTCTTTCACCGAAAAGCGCGCTGGTCTGCCATTTCCCGCCGCGCGGCGACCTCCGCAGGGAATGGGAGGCGTACGGCCCGGTGCTGAAATACACCTATGCCCTGCCTTACAGGGCTCTGGCCGGCCTGTTCACCCCGGAAAATCACGCCGCGCGTTATAACGCCGTGCTCACCTGCAGCGAATTCGCCAGGGGCTGGATAAAAGAGCTGTGGGGCTTGCCGGCCGAAGTCGTTTACCCTGCCGTACAGGCGGCTCCCGTCGGCGGGGCCGGGAAAGCCATCCTGACGGTTTCCAGGATAACGCCGAAAAAAAAGATACTGGAGATGCTGGAGGTTTTCGGCGGGCTCGTGGAAAGAGGCCTTGAAGGCTGGACTTTCATCATAGCCGGCTCCGTAGGCGCCGAAGGGTCCGTGTACCTGGATGAAATACGTAAAAAAGCCGCCGGACTGCCGGTGCGCCTCGAGCTGAACCCCGGTTTCGCGGAACTTTCAGCCCTTTACGGCTCCTCAAAAATATACTGGCATATGGCCGGCCTCGACGTGGACGCGAAGGCCGAACCCTATGAAATGGAGCATTTCGGCATAACCCCGGTAGAGGCCATGGCGCGCGGGCTTGTGCCGGTGCTTTTTAACGGCGGCGGGCTGAAGGAGATAGTTGAGAACGGTGTGAACGGCTTCCTGGTGAACGGCCGGGAGGAACTGGCCGCGAGGACGGCGGAATTATGCGGCTCCCCGGAGCGGCTCGGTGTCCTGGCCGGGAACGCCCTGGCCAGGAGCGCGTTCTTTTCCCCGGCGGCCTTCAAGGCCGGCCTCTACGCCGCGCTCGGCAGGGCGGGGGCCGTATGAGCAGGGTGCTTTTCATACGTCCGAAAAAGAAGACAGATACGCATCTGATGCCGCATCTGGGCCTCGGCATGCTTTCGGCCGTGCTCAAGGCCGGAGGGCACGAGGTGCTGGTGGCGGACCATATGCTTTTCCAGGACTCGCCGCCGCCCGCGGCCGCCGGGCTTATAAAGGATTTCTCGCCGGATATCATAGGCTTGTCCATGTATACCGCCACGGCCGGCGAATGCCTCAGGGTGATAGACGAGATAAGCGCCGTCACCGACAAGCCAGTGATGGTGGGCGGGCCGCACGCCTCCATCTACTACCAGGAACTGGCGAGGAACCCCAAGATAAGCTATATCTTCAGGGGCGAGGCGGAACTTACCATAACCGGCGTGGTGGAAAAAATGGCGCGCCCCCCCGGCCCGGTGGTGGTCGAGCCGCGGCCCCCCGACGTCAACGCCCTGCCCTTCCCGGATTTTTCCACTTTCCTCAATAAGGAAAAAATAAAAATTTATCCGCTGGTCACCAGCCGCGGCTGCCCCTTCCAATGCAGCTTCTGCGTGGTCAGGCAGGTCTCCACCGCCGCGTGGCGGGGGAGGGACGCAAAGGCCTGCGCCGACGAGCTGGAGAAAGCCGCTGGTTATCTTAAGGGGCTGGAGCTGATAAAGATCTCCGATGACTGCCCCACGCTGGACCTGCCCCGGTTCAAGGCTTTCCTGAGGGACTATGCCGGCAGGAAGATAGGGCTGCCGATGACCATAGACAATACCAGGGCCGACAGGATAGACGACGAGTTCGCCCGGCTGGCCAAAGAGGCCGGCAACGGCACCCTTTGCGTGGCGGTGGAGCACGGCGACCCGGAAGTTTTCGGCATGATAAACAAAGGCGAATCCCTGGAAACCATAAGGAAAGCCGCGGCGATGATAAAAAGGAACGGGCTGGAACTCCGGCTCTGTTTCGTGATAGGGTTGCCCGGCGACAGTCTTAAAAAGACGGAGGCTTCCATCAAACTGGCTAAAGAGCTTAAGCCGGTGCATATCTACTGGAACATGGCTCACCCGCTGAGGGGGACCAGGATACGCGAATGGTTCGAAGCCAATGGTGCCGAGATACGGGACGATCTGGACTACACTTCCTACGACGCCCACAGCCTGAGCATAAGGGAACCCCTGGTTTCCACCCCGGACTTCAGCTTCGAGGACAGGAAAAAGGCCTATTTCAGGGCGGTGGTGCAAACGGACCAGTACAATCTCGACTGGAGCGAGGCCGCGCTCCTGGCCCGGCAGGGTCTGGCTTACGGCTGCGCCGGCATAGCCGCGCTTTCTTTGCTGCGTAAATGCGGGGCCCTGCTGGCCGGGAAATACAGGGGTGCGCTCCGAAGGGCCGGCAGGCTGTTCTCCGGAGGAGGCCGACATGCCGGATAAAAAAGCCGTGCCCGCCGGGCTTTATGACAAGGAGTATTTCCATCTTCGCGGTGGCGAAAAAAGGAGCGAAATGACTTTCCTCGACCAATTCCTGGAGCTGTATCCCGGCAATCCCAGCCAGGCCTTCTGGCGGGCTATAGAGGCCGAAGCGCTGCTGTCGGAGAAATTCGCTTCCCCGCTGCTGGATCTGGGCTGCGGGGACGGATGTTTCGCCTCGGTATTGTTCGGCCGGCTGGGGATAAAACCGGCGGCCGGCTGCGACCTTTCCGCCGTGAAAGTCGAAAAGGCCGGGGCGCTGGGGCTGTACTGCGAGGCGGTTACGGCGGATATACTGAAGCTGCCTTACAAGGACGGTTCTTTCGCCGCTGTGTTCAGCAACTGCGTCCTGGAGCATATTCCGGACGATGTGGCCGCCCTTAAAGAAGCGGCCAGGGTCCTGGGACCGGGGGGGACTTTCATCTTCACCGTTCCCAGCGAAAACTTCATCGCCAGCCTGCCCGCTTACGGGAAACTGCGCCAAAAGGGGCTGGAGGACGAGGCCCGTGCCTACGCGGCCCGCATCGATAAAAGGCTGGAGCATCACCATTACCGCTCCCCCGGCGAGTGGAAAGACCTGCTTCACCGGGCAGGCCTGAACCTGGGCAAGACCGTCTACTACCTGAACGCCGACGCCGAGCGGCTATGGATACGTTTTTTAGAGGCGGAGGAATGGGCCGGCGGGCTGCCGTGGCCGCTTGATGGGCCCTTCAGGCTGGCGCTTAAAGCCTGGGCTGGGATCGTTATGCGCGCTCCGCGCCTCTGGAAGGCGGTAGAAGGCGGGGGGGGCGGCGGTTTAATGATAGTAGCGGTGAAAGAGGTGAAATGAAGGAGCGGATAAGCTTCAGCCTGGCGAAAGGCGCGGTCTACAGCTACGCTTCCATGGTCCTGCTCAAGGTCCTGCTGCTGCTGAATTCCGTGATCATAGCCAGGTGGCTGGGGCCGGAGAACCTGGGCATCTATTCGGTGTTCTCCCAGATACAGAACTTCGTCCTCGCTTTCGGGCTTTTCGGCCTGCCGCTGGCGGTCAGCCGTTTCGTGGCGGAATATGAAAAGAAAGACAAGCCCGCCCTGCAGGAAATACTTTCGAGCCTGCTTATCTTCAGCCTGGCGGCCGCGGCGCTCGTTTCGCTGGCGCTGCTGGCTTTTTCCGGGCCGCTGGCGCTGAAGGTCTACGGCGAGCCGCGCCTGGCCCCGCTCATACGTATCGGTTCGGTTATCATCTTCATCGCGCTGCTGAGCAATATTTTCAAGGCGCTGCTCCAGGGCTTTCAGAAGATAGTTCTGCTGGCAAGGCTGAATGTGGTAATAGGCATAGCCAGCGCGCTGTTGACCCTGTTGCTGGTAGTAAGGTTCACCCTTATAGGCGTGGTGCTGCGGGACGCGGCGGTGGCGGCCTTAACGCTGGGAGCCCTGCTTTATTCGCTTTATAAGTTCTTCTCCTCGTCCGGGCTGAGCCTTATTCCCCGGTTCAATGCGCCGGTCCTCTACAGGGTGCTGGCTTTCGCGGCCCCGCTGTTCGCGGCCTCGCTGGTCATGTTCGGCGCGGACCTGTTCATCAGGTCGCATCTGGCGCTGAAGTGCGGCTTCGAACGCGCCGGCTTTTTTTCCATCTCCGATAATTTCTTCCAGATGGCCTACTTCATCCCGCAGGCCATAGCGCTGCCTTTCCTGCCTATAATAACCGGTATGCACCAGGCCGAACCGGAAAACCTGCCGAGGAACGCCGCCAGGGTGATAAAACTCACCGGGGCGCTCGCCCTGCCGGCGGCCGCGGCCCTGGGCCTGGCTTCCGGGCCCGCCGTAGCGTTGCTTTACGGTGAGACGTATTCGGGCAGCCTCACCGTGGTGTTCCTGATGATCTTTTCCGCCGCCGTCCTGGCGCCGGCCTATATCGCCGGCCAGGTCCTGATGGGCGCCGGGCGCGGGGTGCCGATACTGGGCCTGAGCGTGCTGCAGGCCGGGGTGAACGCCCTGAGCGCCTATCTGCTGATAAACAGATACGGGCTCAACGGGCTGGGCGCTGCCGTGCTCATCTCCGCCGTGTTCAACTATTTCCTGAGCGGCGTTTACGTGATAAAGCGCCTGGGCATCGACCCCGGGGAGATGCGCTTCGGGACTTATCAACTAGCCCTCCTCCTCTCCGGGGTTTCAGCTTACGCGCTGATCTCCCTGACCGGCGGCGTTCTTTTCGCCGCCGGCGCTTCGGCCCTGGTGCTGGCGCTCTCGGCCGCGCAGTATCTCTCGCTTTCCGCCGGGGAGAAGGAGCTGCTGCGCGGGGTGGCGTCAAAAATCCTCGGCGGCGGAGCCCGCTGACCGGCACGGGACGGTAAGAGCTATAATTAGGTGGAAGAATGGACCGCAAAATACGCCTGCTTTTCGTTATAGACAACTCCGTTTACGGCGGGGGGGAAAAAGTTTTTTCCATGCTGCTACGCGGGCTGCCCGCCGGCAGGTTCGAGCTCTTCTGCGCCTCGCTGCCGCGCGGCAGGTTTTACGAGGAAGTGAAGGAGCTCTGCCGCTTCCTGCCGCTGGACCTGACGAACAGGTTCGACTTCCGCAATATCGGGAAGCTGAAGCGGCTGATGCTCGAGCACGGCATAGACCTGGCTCACAGCCAGGGGGCCAGGGCGGATTTCTACTGCGCTTTCGCGGCGGCCGGGGCCGGGGTAAAGGCCGTTTCTACCGTGGCTATGCCGGTAGAAGGTTTCGATATCGGTTTTTTGCGAAAAAAGATATACGCGCTGCTGAACTCGCTGGCGGAGAAAAAAATAGCGCGGTTCATCACCGTTTCAAAACGGCTGGAAACGGCCCTGGTTACCGGGCATGGCATACCGGCCGCCAGGGTCAGCCTGATCCAGAATCCGGTGGACCTGGCCGAGTTCGACCCGGGTAATTTCGACTCCGGGCCGGTGATAGAAAAATTTTCCCTGCGCGGGCGCAGGGTGCTTGGCGCCCTGGGCAGGCTCGAGTGGCAGAAGGGCTATCCCTGCCTTATAGAAGCGCTGGCCCTTATGCTTGAAAAAGAGCCCGGGCTCAGGAAAAAACTCGTATGCCTGGTGGCGGGCGCCGGACGGCTTGAGCCTGACCTTAAGAAGCAGGCTGAAGCGGCGGGTCTTGCCTGTAACGTTATTTTTTGCGGAGCGTTGTCGCCGGCAAGGGATTTCCTCGGCGCGCTTGATATTTTCCTTATGCCGTCCCTGCTTGAGGGCCAGCCGCTAGCCTTGCTGGAGGCTATGGCCATGGGTAAGGCTATTGTGGCTTCCGACATCCCTGGTATAAGCGAAACGGCAGAGAACGGGAAGGAAGCGACGCTAGTTCCTCCCGGCGATCCGGCTCGGCTGGCCGGGGCAGTGCTGGGATTGCTCCATGACGCGCCGCGCGCGAAAGAATTGGGGAATAACGCAAGAAAAAAAGCGGCTCTCTTCAGCCTTTCAGATTACATAGACAGGCATATCGAAGTTTATCAGGAAACGACCGGGATCAAGGGAACTGTATAAATGTGCGGGATCTGCGGTTTCGCTAATTACAGGAACGGGGACCTGCTGAAGGGCATGGCCTCCAGGCTGGCGCACCGCGGGCCGGACGAGGATGGTTTTTTTACCGACGGGGAAAAGGTCTCGCTCGGGATGCGGCGGCTGAAGATCATAGACCTGGCCACGGGAAGCCAGCCTATTTCAAACGAAGACGGCACCGTGACGGTGGTCTTCAACGGCGAGATCTATAATTTCAAAGAACTGCGCGCAGGGCTGGAGGCGAAGGGCCACCGCTTCCGCACCAGGACCGACACGGAGGTCCTGGTCCACCTTTACGAGGAGCACGGAGCGGACCTAGCTCCGAAGCTGCGCGGGATGTTCGCTTTCGCGATCTGGGATTCAAGGAAGGCGGCGCTTCTTCTGGGTCGGGACCATTTCGGTATAAAGCCTCTTTTTTACTCCATCGCCGGGGACAAGCTTTATTTCGCCTCTGAAATGAAAGCCCTCCTGCTCGCCGCCGATATAGGCACTGGGCTGGATACGGAGGCCGTGGACGCCTATTTTACCAACCTCTACATACCGGCGCCGCTTACCGTTTACAAAGCCATACGCAAGCTTGAGCCGGCGCAGACCCTGCTCTTCCGGGGCGGAAAGGCGGAAATAAAAACTTACTGGCGGGTTCCTGAATTCGGAGCTTCCCCTGTTAAGACCTGGGAGGAATACCTGGAGGCGGCTGACGGCCTGCTTGCCGCGAGCGTCGAGGAACAGCTCGTCTCGGATGTGCCGCTCGGGCTGCTGCTCTCCGGTGGGATCGATTCCGCCGCGCTGCTGTATTATATGAACAGTTCCGGGGCTGCCCCGGTTAAAACTTTTACTGTTGGTTATGGCAGAAAGGATTCCAGCTTTAACGAGACCGCCCAGGCGCGCTTTGTCGCGGGGCATTTCCGTTCGGACCATTCCGAGCACATTCTGCAGCCTGACCCGCGCACGATAATAGAGAAACTGGCCGCCTCTTTCGACGAGCCTTTTGCCGACGCCTCGGCTATACCGAACTTCCTTGTGACGGCCGAGGCCCGCAAAAAAGTCACAGTTGCCCTTACGGGCGTAGGCGGGGACGAGTTCTTCGGCGGCTATCCCAGGCACCTGGGCGCCAGGCTTATGCCGGTTTACCTGAAACTGCCGCGGGCGCTCCGGGAAGGCTTCTGGTCGGCGGCCAGGCTGCTCCCCGAATCCCGCTCGGCGAAAAATATCCCCGGGCGGATGAAAAGGTTTTTCAGGGGGGGCCGCGGCGATTTCCGCGACGCTTACGATTCCTGGATCTCTTACTTCAGCCCGGAGGAACGGGCCGGCTTATACTGCCCCGCGCACAGAGGCGCGGCCGGCTCCGCCCCGAAGCTGCCCGGCCGGTTGGGCTCTCCCGACGATATTTTTGCTTATGAACTCCGGAATTACCTCTCAGACGACCTGCTGTGCCTGGCGGACAGGGTTTCGATGTCCAATTCCCTGGAACTAAGGGTCCCGTTCCTCGACGTGAGGCTGGCGGAGCTTCTCGCGTCCGCCCCGCTGGCGCTGAAAACGCGCGGGTTTACCCTGAAGGCGATGTTAAAGAAGATCATGACCGGGCGCCTGCCACCGCAAACGCTCGCCGGCCCTAAGCGCGGCTTCCAGGTCCCGCTGGCCAGGTGGTACGGGGAAGAGCTGAAAGGTTTTGTGCGCGAGGTCCTGGACGCCGGTTCGCTTGAAAAGAACGGCTGGCTTTCGCCCGGGGCCGTCGCAGGCATGCTTAAGCAGCACGAAAGCGGCCGGAGGAACCTGAGCGACCAGATCCACTCGGCCATGATGTTCGAGCTGTGGCTGGCCAGGAACAGGAAACTGGCGGCCGGCGGAGTCAGTTTCGGGGTAAGGCCGGCCGCCGGGCCGCTTAATATCCTTGTCTGCACGGATATCATACAGGAGGACGACGCCGGAGGCTCGGGCCGCGTGGCCTGGGAAACGGCCAAGCGCCTGACGGCTATCGGTCACCGGCTGGTGGTCCTCACAAAGGGCGGGTCCGGTAAAAAAGATTTTGAAATTCTTGAAGGGATAGAGGTTTACCGCTACCGCGGAAACCCGTTCAAACTTCGTTCAGCCGTGAATGCTATACTCGCCAGGTACGGGCGCATCGACGTGCTCGAACTGCACCACCCGTATACTGGCCTCCTGGCGATGGCCGCGCTGAAGGGCGTCCCTGCGGTCTATAATTTCCATTCTCCCTGGGAGGAGGAATATGTGATTCGGGCCGGCGACCTGGGGATAAACCCCCTCCGCAGGTTCCTCTTCGCCGGTTTGCGGAAACTTTTGGAGCGCAAAGTGCTCAGGGCGTCGGGGATCATCCTGAACGCCAGCCTTTTCATGGCTTCCAAATTAAGATCGGCCCACGCGCTTGAGTCGCGTATCCTGCCGCTCGGGGTGGACTTGGATAAATTCCGGCCCGCGGCCGGCGCGGCGGCGCTGCGCGCGAGGCTCGGGCTCCCGGCCGGTGGTTTTATGGTCTTTACCGTCCGCAACCTCGCTAGCCGGATGGGACTTGAAAATCTTGTGGAGGCTGCCGCGGCGGTGGTTAAAGAAAGGCCTGAAGTGTTTTTCGTTATAGGGGGAAGCGGGTACCTGCGCGGAAAACTGGAGACTATGATAAAGTCGGCCGGGCTCGCCGGCAGCGTGCGCCTGGCCGGGTATATCCCTGAGGCTGATCTCCAGGCTTATTACCAGTGCGCCGACCTCTTTATCCTGCCTACGAGATTGCTGGAAGGGTTCGGGCTCGTAACGCTGGAGGCCCTCGCCTGCGGAACTCCGGTGCTGGCCACCCCTGTGGCCGCTAATCCGGAAATAATCGGGCGTCTTGATTCCAGGATGCTGCTGGAAGATTGCTCCCCTGGAGGCATAGCCGCCGGTATACTCGGGTTCATTCCGCGGTATCTGGAAAACCGGGAGGCCATACGCAGCGCCTCGCGCAAATTTGTGGAAGAAAATTATTCCTGGGCTAAATACGCCGAGGGAGTCGAGCAGGCCCTGTTCGAGGCCGTTTCCTCCGGGAGACGCCTGTGAAAAACCCGGTCTGCCCGGTTTGCGGCGGCGCCTCCGCGGCGTCCCCGCGCCTGATCGAGTGCCGCGGCTGCGGACTGGCGTTTGAAACTGAAAAGCGTTTCTGCCCGCCGGCCTACGAGCCGGGCCTTGAAGAAGGCATTTATGGCAGCGCGAAGAAGGCCCTGTTCCGGGAAGCGCTGGATTTCCTCGACCGGACTTTTCCCGACAGGGGGAGACTGCTGGACATAGGCTGCGCCGGCGGCGAACTGCTCAGGGCCGCGGCAGCGCGCGGCTGGCTGGCCGAAGGCGTCGAGCTGGACCCCGCGCTGGCGGCTAAGGCGCTGGCCCTCGGGCTTGAAGTGCACACGCGGCCGGTGGAGGAAGCTGCCCTTGCCGGGGGCGCTTATTCCGCCGTCACCGTGTTCGAGGTTTTCTCCCAGATGGAGAGGCCTGCCGCCGCCGCCGCCGAACTGCTGCGGCTTCTTAAACCCGGCGGCGTTATGTATGCGAGAGATTTTAACGCCGGTTTTCATCTAACGCTTTATCGCCTGGGGGAAACGGGCCTTTTCGGCTTGCCGGGGGTAAGGCCGTGGGTGTTCCATAACATGAATTTCAGGGCCCGGACCCTGCGCCTTATGCTGCAGCGCTCCGGCTTCAGGGATATTAAAATACGCAACTCCAGGCCCACCGCGGGCGACCCCTACCGGACCGGAGGCGCGCTGGGGGGATTTCTTACCGGCGCCCTTAAAGTTCTATACTATTGGCTGGCGCAGGCGCTCTGGTTCATAACTTTCGGCCGCGTATACGCCGGTTCCGCTCTGATAGTCACCGCTAGAAAATGAAAGCCGCTATACACCAACTCCAGTACTGGCCGGGCCTGCGCTTTTTCGCGAAGATGCGCGCGGCGGAACTTTTTATCTACCTCGACGACGTGCAGTTCGAAAAGCGGGAGTTCCAGAACCGGAACCGCATCCGCACCGCGCGCGGCTGGCAGTATTTGACGGCGCCGGTGATCTCCAAAGGCCGGTTTTCGCAGAAGATAAACGAAGTGGAGATGGATAATACGGCCGCGTGGAGCGCTGAACACCTGCGGGCCATAAAGACCAATTACGCGCGCGCCCCGTTCTTTAAAGAGCACCTGCCGGGTCTGGAGGAGCTTTATTCCCGGGACTACCGGCTGCTCGCGGACCTGGCTATAGCGACCATGGAGTTCCTGAAAGACGCTTTCGCGATCGGGACGCCGGTTAAATTTTCCTCGGAGTACAATATAGCGGAAACTTCAAGCGCGCGCCTGGCCCGGCTTTGCGCCGCCGCGGGAGCGGACGAGTATCTCTCCGGCGCCGGAGCCAGGGCCTACCTGGACCCGGGCGTTTTCAGCTTCGCCGGCGTAAAGCTTTCCTGGCAGGACTTCAGGCCGCGCGAGTATAAACAGGCTTTCCCCGGCTTCGAGCCGGATATGTCGGCGCTGGACCTTCTTCTGAACTGCGGCCCTGCCTCACTGGATTACTTATGAACCCTTACATAGCTGAAGCCGTCGCCGCAATGGACAAAGTCCCGCTCTCAAGGTACGAGCATCCCGGCTCCTGGGCCATGGACCCCGCCTCCTGCCGCTTCCTCGCCGGCTTCGTGCGCGCGCTCGGGGCGAAAAAAATAATAGAGTTCGGCTCCGGCTTCTCCACGCTGATGATGGCGAGGGAGATAGCCCCTATCGAAGGGAATTACCTGCTTTCAATAGATTCTTCGCCCAAGTATTCGGCGATGGCCAAAGAGGCTTATGAGACCTCCGGCTGCCAGGCGAAGGTGGATTTCCGCGTGGCGCCCCTGCGGCCAAGGCTATACGGCCCGCGCCTGCTGCTTTCCTACAGCCTGCCGAAAGGCCTGCTCGAGGCTCTCGGCCCTTTCGACCTGGCGCTCATAGACGCGCCGCACGAAGATTACGGCCGCGAGGCCGTGTTTTACGACGTGTTCAACGCTTTAGCCCCGGGCGGCTATATTATACTGGACGACGCCAACCGCGAGCACATGGAGCGGGAATATGTGCGCTCCTGGCAGTCCGCTTACGAGGGCTCCATCGACCCGATCCTGCTCGAGGGGATAGGCAACGGCATCGGCGTCATCGAAAAGATAGACGACGATACCCCTTTATATCCGAGGGCCGGCTCCCTGTCGTCCTCGATCAAGACCCTGCGCAATTACGGCCGCCTTCTTTTCAGTTCCGGGGAGAAGGCGTCGGTAGACGAAGAGGAAAAACTTTAGATCCGCCCTTTCGCGCTTTTGTCCCCGCTCCCTCCTTAAGATAGGCCCTTTGTCCTTCCGGGTGGGCCCTTTTATTTTTTTTACAGGTCCTTATGGCCCTATTGCGCGGCCGAATTTAAGGCTAAACTATAAGTACAAGACAGCCTAAAGGAAAATTTTATGCTACAGAGAACCTACACCTACGAACTAAAAATTTTTAACGCCATCTTCTTCTCCTGTTTCGCCATGTTCCTGGTCTGCTTCACCGACCTTACCTACGGCTGGCTGAAATAAGGTGACACGCAACTTAATTACATAATACGGCGGAATTGTGACTTGAACGCCCCGCTTTTATAGCGGGGCGTTCTTTTTACCGGGCCATTTTCGCTTTTAATTCCATAGCGGCGGCGAAGGCGGCCCAGAACGGGTCCGTCACCGGGTGTTCGAGCGTTCTTTCGCGGCCGTCTTCCTTTACCTTCACCCCGTGCTTGGGGCCGGTGACTTCCCCTACAAGGGAGGCGTCTATGCCTTTGGCCGCCAGCCCGGCCAGCAGCCCCGGCGCGGCTTCTTCCCGCGCGGTTATTATCAGCGTGCCTTCGCTGATCGTGGAATAGGGGTCTATGCCGAAATGTTTGCAGAGCATCTCCGGCGCGTTCTTCAGGATTATGTCCTCCTTGTTTATCCTCATGCCGGTGCCGGAAGCCCGGGCTATTTCGAAAAGCCCGCCCCAGATCCCGCATTCCGTGGCGTCGTGCATCGAGGTAACCCCGGCCTTCCTGGCGTCGCCGCCGGCCGCGGTCAGGGCGTCCTCGACGGTGGACATCTTTTCGAAGAAGCCGTCGGCCTCCTTCAGGAATTCCGGCCCGAACTTCTCTTCTATAAGCCCGGGGAAGGTCGCGGCGAAGAGGCCGCAGGTCTCTATGGCCGCGCCTTTTGTGATTATTATCCGGTCGCCCGGCCGCGCCATCCGGGTGGTGACGTATTTGTCCTCGTCCCCCAGGGCGGTCATCACTGCCCCGCCCACCATCGGGTAATTGCAGCCGGCGTACTTCGCCGTGTGCCCTGTTACCACGCTTACCCCGTACTTCACGCATTCGCGGTGCACGGTCTCCCACATCCGCTCCAGCTCCTCCCGCTTCATCGAGAGCGGCAGGTTCAGGTCCACGGCAAGGTGGGAAGGGCGAAGGCCCGTGGTAGTTATGTCCGAGGCAAGGATGTGGAAAGCGAACCAAGCCGCCCGCTCCCAGCCGTAGTCCGGCACGATGAAGAAAGGGTCGGCCGTCATTGCCATGACCCTGCCCGGGGCCACGCGCACCACGCCGCAGTCGACTCCGTGCATCGGTCCCTCGAGGATATCCTTTGAAGGCGCTCCCAGGCGAGGGTAAATAAGGCCGTCGAAAATCGCCGGGTTAATTTTCCCGGCGGGGGGGAGTTCAGCTGTTCTGGTCATTTTTTATCTCCTGTTATTTTCCGCAGGTCGGTCACCGCCCGCGCCGTTTCGCGGCTGGCGAAGACCGAGGATACTACCGAGATCATGTCGGCTCCCGCCGCCATCACCAGCCCCGCGTTCTCCGCGTTTATGCCGCCGATGGCCACCAGTGGAACCTTCAGTTTCCGTTTCGCTTCGCCGAATACCGAGAGCGGGACTATAGGCTCGTCAGGCTTGGTGGGGGAGCGGAAGCAGGCGCCGAAGGACACATAGTCAGCCCCGGCGCGCTGCATCCTGAGCGCGAGGGCGACGTCGCCGTAGCACGAGACGCCTATGATAGCGTCCGCGCCCAGCGCGGCGCGGGAGGCTTCCACCGTCGCGTCGTCGCGGCCTATGTGGACCCCGTCCGCTCCTATGGCCGCGGCCAGCCAGGGGTCGTCGTTTATGATAATCCTCGCCCCGTGCGCGTGGGCGGTGATCACGGCTTTTTTCGCCAGCTCCAGCCTGTCGCGCAGCCGGCTGGCTTTTTCCCGCAGCTGTATAATGCCGGCGCCGGCCGAGGCGGCCGCGGCGATCTTTTTAAGGAAGCCCTTTCGCGCTATCAGCTTTTCGTCGGTGATGACGTAGAGGCCCCCTTTAATTCTCAGCATGGTCCCTCCAGAAATGGTTCAGAGGACCGTGGCCGGAGCCCAGGCTGAAGGAGTTGAGTATCGCGCCGGCCACGTAGGCGCCGGCCTCTTTCACCGCCTCCCGCGGGCCCATGCCCAGCGCGAGGCAGGCCGCGATCGCGGCTGAAAGAGTGCAGCCCGTGCCGTGCGTATTACGCGTTTGAACGCGCGGATAGCTGAATTCCGTGAACTCTCTTCCGTCGAAAAGAAGGTCGGTGCAGGTCTTTCCGCCCAGGTGGCCGCCTTTTATCAGCACCCAGGCCGGGCCGAGAGCGTGTATCGCGCGCGCGGCTTTCTCCGCGCTTTCCCTGTCCTTGACCTCAACCCCGCACAGCCGCCCCGCCTCGGGCGCGTTCGGCGTAATCATAAGCGCGAGCGGAAGCAGTTCCCTGATAAGCGCGGCTTCGGCGTTCCCGGCGAGCAGCGGGTGGCCGCTTTTGGCGTACATCACCGGGTCAACTACGAGGTTCCTGACCTTATGCGCTTTAAGCCTGCCCGCGACGGCCTTTATTATCGGCGCCGAAGAGAGCATCCCCAACTTCACCGAGTCGGCGCCTAGATCCTCCAGGACGGCGTCTATCTGTTCCGACACAAGCAGCGGAGCCATGGCCGCTACTCCCCGCACGCCAAGAGTATTCTGCACGGTCACGGCCGTAATGGCCGACATCCCGAACACCCGGAAAGCGGTGAAAGTTTTAAGGTCGGCTTGTATCCCGGCGCCTCCGCCGGGGTCCGAGCCGGCGATGGTAAGAGCGCGGGGCGTCATACCAGCGCCTTTTTCTTCCCCAGGGTGCGCGAGACCCGCATCGAGCAAAAGTCCGGGCCGCACATCGTGCAGAACTTTTTATCCGCCCCGGTCTTTTTTGCCGCGCCTTCTTCATGCCTGCTCCGGGCCCGTTCGGGGTCAAGAGAAAGCCTGAACTGCCGCTCCCAGTCGAAGGAGTAGCGGGCTTTCGAAAGCGCCAGGTCTCGTCCGGCGGCCCCGGTCCGGCCGCGGGCCAGGTCGGCCGCGTGCGCGGCGAGCTTGGAGGCGATGATGCCCTGCCTGACGTCTTCGAGCCCCGGCAGGCCCAAATGCTCTTTGGGCGTTACATAGCAGAGGAAGGAGGCGCCGGCCCACGCCGCGATGGCCCCGCCTATCGCGGCGGTGATATGGTCGTAGCCGGGAGCGATGTCCGTCACCAGCGGGCCGAGCACGTAGAAAGGCGCGCCGCCGCAGATCTTGTCCGCTTTCTCTACGTTCAGGAAGATCTTGTCCATCGGCACATGCCCCGGGCCTTCCACCATCACCTGCACTCCGGCCGCCCGGGAGCGTTTCACAAGGCCGCCCAGGGTTTTAAGCTCGGCGAACTGGGCCGCGTCGCAGGCGTCGGCCAGCGAGCCCGGTCTCAGGCCGTCGCCGAGGCTGAACGTAACATCGTGTTTTTTAAAGATAGCGCAGATCTCGTCGAAGGAGGTATAGAAAGGGTTCTCTTTCCCGTTCAGCTCCATCCACTTCGCTATGGCGGCGCCGCCGCGCGAGACGATGCCGGTGACGCGGTCCTTTACGAGCGGCAGGTGGGCGCGCAGCAGGCCGGCGTGGACGGTCATGAAATCCACGCCGGCTTCCGCCTGTTCCTCTATTACTTCAAGTATAAGGGAACGGCTGATATTCCCGGCGCCGCCGGCCCTCTTCAGGACTTCGTAAAGCGGAACGGTCCCGACGGGCAGGGAGCTGCGGCTGATCATTTCCCGGCGTATCTTGGCCAGGCCGCCGCCGGTGGAGAGGTCCATCACGGTATCCGCGCCCAGCTTAATAGAGAGTTCCAGTTTTTGTATTTCTTTCTTAAGGCCGGAGCCCAGGCCGGAGGTTCCAAGGTTCACGTTTATTTTGCAGTTGAAGGCTTTGCCTATCGCCGCCGGGAAAAGGTTCCTGTGGTTTATATTGGCGGGCACGACGGCGCGCCCGGCCGCCGTTTCTTTCAGCAGCAGGCCTGATTCCGCGCCTTCGCGGACGGCGGCTTTTACTATTTCAGGAGTTAAACTGCCCTTGCGGGCTGATTCGAGCTGTGTCATTTTTTCCTTTATCAGGGGAAAAATGACAATAAAAAACCGGCTGCATGGCTGCAGTCGGAAATATATATGTGGACCCTTTCATTTTCCCTCCGCTGGCATTACCCAGTTCAAGTTATAAGGGTCTTCCGGCAACACCGGAATTCTCAGCCTGGTGACTACCAAGCTCCCCGATATTAATATTCTAACATAAAATAAAAACCGCCGCCCGGAAGCTCCTTTGACCCGGGTCAAAGCGCGGGGCGGCCCGATTTAATAGAATATCCGTAATTCAAAAGGTAAATTTAACCTTGCAGCGGCGTATCAACGGAGATAATAAATGAACAAGAAACTTATAATAGCGTTAGCCTGCTTCGGTTTCGCCGCCGGGGCGAATGCCGCGGTCAATTTCGACCAGGGCGTGGATGTTAAGAGCGCCGTTAAAGAAGCGGTTTCTTCCGATGTGAAGCTCCCGGAAGCCAAGTTCGGCCAGCTTATCGGCCTTACCCGCGACTGCAAGAAGATAACTTTCGGCGCCGCCGACCCGCTCACCTCCCCCGAGGTCGCGCTGACCAGCAGGGAGACCACCCAGGACTGCCAGAACATGGGCTACCCGGTGGGCCAGATCTGCTTCCCCAGCACCCGCTATTACAATGAGAACGTGAAAGTCGTCATCACGGCTCCCCGCGAACTTAAGCCGGAGCAGAAAGAAGTTTTCGAAGTCTGCCTCTGGGGTTCTTTCCTGAGCCTTAAGCAGGTTTCCCCGGCCTATAAATACGCTGTCCGCCAGGTCCTAAGCACTTTCGAGCTGACGCCTCCCGCGGCCGTGAAAAGCGCCGCCCCGGCGGATGTCTGCAATCTGGTGATGGACGGAAATACCTGCGTTTACAAGTGTAAGGACGGCAGTTATGTTTCCAGGCCTAACCCTTTCCCGTACATCCCGGCCCCCAACCCCTGGGTCGGCCCCATTTCCACTCCCTGCGCTTTCTCCATCCCCAACCCGGGCCCGCTCATAACGATACTTAAGTAAGAGCGCCCGTTAAAATAAAACAGCCGGCTATAAAAAGCCGGCTGTTTTTTTATTGTACGGATCAAGTTCAGTTCATCGTCAGGGCGGCCTTGGTGTCGTTCGCCGGGATGTCGTCCGCGTTGACTTCTTCGGGGACGGTGTTCCCGTCGGTGTCGGTGACGCGCACCTGGAGAGTAAAGCCGCCGGGAGCCAGGTCGGAAAGGTCCACGGTCGTATTGACTTCGCCTTTAAGCATCAGCTCACCGGACGCGGGCTCCATAAGGTCGGCTTTACCGGCTTGGGGGGCGCCGCGCTCTTTTCCGTCCTGGTAGAGGGTTATTGAATAGACCGCGTAGCGGGAGCGGTTGTCCAGGACGGTGAATCTCACCGAGGCGTTCCTGCCCGAAGACGCCGCGGTCAGCCCGGAGACCAGGGGCGGAAGTCTTTTGGATGCGGACTTCAGAACGCCTACCGTCGCGGCCCCGGCCATGGCCAGCTGGCGCGTCCGTATTTCCGGGCTGTCGGTGACCTGCGTGTTATTGCTTCCGCCGTCGGAATTGACGGGATCGCGAAAGCTGTAAGTATCCCCGTCGGGGCCATAGCCGCCCTTGGGGCCGAAAGTGGCGTCCTTGCCGAGCGGCGGCGCGTCTTTGGCCGGGACCCAGTACGGCTTTCCCGTTCTGGGGCTCACCCAGGCGGCGAGGTGTCTGCGAGTGTCGTCCTGCAGGTCCTGGTAATATTCGTAAGGTTCCATCTCCCCGCCGTCGCGGGAAGCCGTAATTTTTACCTTGTTTCCGTCGGCGGCATAGCCCTCAAAACCGTCGTTCGTATAGTGGGGAACATTAGCTGCGTGGGTCGGGACGGCCTGGTCCTGGGTGAGATGGCAGATAGTGGCAAGCCTGGCGTACGCTTCCGGGAACTTGAAGTGCTGGTAGTTCCAGAGCACGCCGCCTTTGCTGAACGCGGTTTTTCCGTACCAGAGCTCGTCGGTTTTACCGCCGTTGTCCTTGGGGTCAAAATGTCCGCTCTCGTCATTTGCGCCGGGTAAAAGTATATCCTGGGCGCGGTTCATGTCCGGCAGCTCGGTTTTATCCATAAAAGCGAGCGCGGCCCTCATTTCGGCTTTATGCCCCGAGCCGAAAAAATTAACGCTCCACCAACGGTCGTTCCCCGCTGGAGGCGCCGCTTCCACAGATACAGGCCCGGGAACGGCGGGTTCCTTTAGCCCGAAATTGCCGGTTAGAAGCCGGTTTTCAATATTTCCCATGTCTTTCCTGAAATCAGCAGCGGAAAGATTGCCCGCGGCGAAAGACGCTGCAAGTGTAATTAAAACCTTTGCCGTTTTATTTATCATGCTTCCTCCAATATTGCCACAGTCTTATTGTAGCTATGTTCGCCCGCCGACCAGAACAGGCCGAAGACCTTTTATTTCCTGCTTAATGGCCCAGCGAAAAATGGGCCTTTTAGCCCTGACCCTTTAGTCCTATTTTGGGATAGGTCCTTTGTATTGATAAGCGGAGGACTTTGGCCACTCGTGACGCTTTACGCCGAATTTATAAAATAACTCTTAGAGTCAGGAAATCGAATTAAAGAGGAAAATATAAATGAAAAAATCAGCGATAATATCAGCACTACTGCTGCTTTCAGCCGGCAGCATCTTCGCCGCGGCCCCCAGGGCCGTGGACCAGCTGGCTCTCCAGGCCCCCAAACAGGAGGCCGCAATAGCGCCCGAACCCAAAGAGGGTGAAGTGGCGGTCGTGATCACCGAGAAAGGCCAGCCCGTAAGGACCATCTACTTCGAAGCCGACAAAGGAAACCCCTGGGTCGACGCTATCTTCGGCGGCGGCGGCAATAACGGGAATAACAACGGGAACAACGGTTGGAATAACGGCGGTTACGGCGGCTATGGCCGCGCCAACTGCGTCGCTTCCGACATGGGTTGGGAAGAGCATTGGGGAGGGCACGGCGGCGGGCCCAGCGAGATCCGCGCGTGCCAGGAATGCATAGCGATACACGGCAACTGCCGCTACAGCTGTTCCATGGACCAGTTCCGCTGCACCGCGCAGTTCACCCCGGCCGTCCAGCCCGGCCAGCCCCAGGCCCCGTCTTCAACTTTCCCCGGCGACCTGCGCCAGGATGAAGGCGCCGCCCGCGACAGCGCTACGCTGCGCTGCATGCAGTCCACGCAGGGCCAGCAGGGTTACTGCTCTATCCAGGCCTGCAACAGGGAAAGCCAGGTCGTGAACAGCGGCCGCTGCAGGAAATAGTCAGCCAAATAAAAAGGTTGCGCGACAAAGGGCGGGAAGTTCCCCGCCCTTTGCCATTTCCAGGAAATAAAAAAGCCGCCCGGCTGCCGCGGGGGGCTTTTTATCCCGACAGCGGCTATTCAAGCTTTAAGATATCCAGCGTGTTCCCCGTTATCCTGAAGCCGAAATCAGGTTCGATCTCGGGATAGGCCACCCCGGCCGCGGTTATGTCCGCGTGGTTGAGGAAGAAGAACCCGGGCACGCCCACGGGGGAAAGTATTATTACCAGCTTGTCGGAGAACCTGGCCCCGCTCTTCCCCTGGAGCAGCTCGTTGCCGTAAGCCATTTTGTAGGTCTTTCCCAGCTTGAGGTCGGCGCCCTTGGCGGCGATAGCGTCGCCGAGCCGCTTCAGCGTGACGACGAACACCTTGGCGCCGCCGCAGGTGATCTCCACCTTGCTGGACGGAATGTCCGAGAGAACGGCGTGAAGCTTGACGGTAAGTTCGTCGCCGCCTATGGATACCGCCCTGGAGCCGCTCATGAACATCGCGTTGACGATATCGTTGGCCCTGATAAAGTAAGTCTCTTTGGCGCCCACATAAAGGAGCAGGAAGAATCTTTCTTTGTCCGCGCAGGACTGGCCCCCGTCGGGACAGTTCGCGGCGGTGTAGGCGCTGAATTTAACTTCGGTGCCGTGCGGAGTGCGGAAAGACAGGCCGGAGTCTTTGTGGGCGTTGAGGAGCGAGTTCAGCTTGAAGGAATATGCGACGGGCCCGAGGCGCCCCTGGGGAACAGCGGTGGCGGACTTGTCGCCGTAACCGCGGAGCGGCTGGTACCTGGGGGCGCCTATAATGCTGCCGAGATAGTTAAAGAACTTGTCCATTTTTGCGGCCTGGGCGGCGTTCGCGTCGGCGGCCGGGGAAGGGGCGGGTACCGGAGCGCCGTCGGCTTTGACCGAAGCGAGGGAGGATGAGCCCGCCGCTTCGTTTTCAAGCCCGGCTGCGGCCAGGAGGCCGCAGGAAAAGACCGAAAAAGCGGCTAAAGCAAGTATTCTATTGGTGAATTTCATAGTGGCTCCGGTTAATCAAAAGAATTTGCGGCGTCAGGATCTTCTGTATATTGTATAGCAGACAAAATCCGTAAGCGCAACCCTCGAAGGCCCCGGCCTCCCCGGGCCCGCCGGCGGCAGGAAGACGGCGCAACTATTGATTCTTAAACAGGGTAATTACGGGGATCTCGGCGGGCGCGAGCCAGCGCAGGGAAGGGCCCCAGGTCCCGGCGCCGGAGGTCACGTAAAAAACGCTGTCGCCGATGCGGTATAGGCCGTATAAATATCCGTAGAATAATTTCGTGAAGATGTGGAAAGGGAAGATCTGGCCTTTATGCGTGTGCCCGGAAAGGACCAGGTACCTGCCGGCGGCGGCTATAGCCGGGTAAAACACCGGCTGGTGCGACATCACGATGGTGAATTCGCCGTTGCTGTTCTTTTTCAGCTGTTCCGTTACGTCGGCCTCCGTGAGATGCTCGGTATGGATGTCCCCGAGGCCGATCAGGCGGAGCTTGCCCATGACCCGGGCTTCGTTCCTGAGCAGCTTTATCCCCAGGGTCTTATAGCAGGCGATCGAGCGCTCCAGGCCGTAGTAGTATTCGTGGTTGCCCAGCGAACCGAACAGGCCGAGCCGGCTTTTAATTTTGCCGGTGAGCCCGGCGAGGCCCGCCGCGCAGTCTATGCCGGGGTCGAGCAGGTCGCCGGTGACCAGGACCAGGTCGGGGTTGACGGCGTTAATTTCATCCACGATGGCCGAGTACTGGCGCAGCTTCCAGTCCGAGTCCAAATGCATGTCTGAGATCTGGGCTATTTTAAAGCCTTCCAGTTCCCCGGGCAGGTCTTTTACCGGTATCGTTATTTGTTTTATGCACGGAACTTTCTGGCCGCCGTATACCCCCCACGCGGTTATGAGCGCCAGCAGCGCGAGCGTGGTGTTGGCGAGCAGCTGCGGCTGGAACCCGGGGAGGCGCCGCAGCCCGGTAGCGGCCAGGTCGGAGCAGGCGAAGATAAAAGCGGCCAGCATTATTACGCCCATCCAGGCGTAGCCGGTCGCGTAGACAAGCTCCAGGGCCGGGCCGTGGTGATAGCGCTTCAGGAACATTGTGAAAGGGGAAAGGAAAGCGGCGGCCAGCAGGGCCAGGCGCAGCCAGTGCGCGGCGGGCTGGCCCAGGGCGAAGCTTCTCGCCAGCCACCGCGCGGCGTAAAAGTGCAGGCCGATATAGGAAAATATCAGGACCAGGAAAACGGGGAAGAAGTGATAGGTTTTCATGTTCAATGCCGCCATAATTATATAATTTAGCGGATGAACATTACCCCGCTGGGCGCTATCTGGCTGAACGTCTGCATAAACTCTTTCATGCCGATCCTGGGCTATTTCGCGGCCGGCAGGATCTCGGCGCCCCTTTTCGCCCTGGCCGGCTCGGCGCTGGGCTTCGCCTGTTTCGTGCCGTGGGCGCTTAAGAACAAGGCCTTCGCTCTTTATTTCAGGCGGGACCTGTGGCCGCGGCTTTTCGCGGTGGGTTTTTTCGGGAGCGCGCTGCCGATAGCGGCGCTGGTCACGGCGCTCAGGTATACTACGCCGGCCAACGCCGCCATCCTCGGCCAGGTGGAGGCGGTGTACACGGTCATACTCTCCCGGCTTTTCCTGAGGGAGAAAATTTCTTTAAGCCAGCTATTCGGCACGGGCCTGGTGCTCGCCGGAACCCTGCTTATAGCTTTCAAGGAAAGGTTCACGCTCAGGTGGACCGGCGACCTTATCGTGCTGGCCGTGCCGCTTTTCTACCAGGTGTCGCATTTGTTCAGCAAGAAGCTGCCCAAGGAATTATCGCACGTCTTCGTGGCCTCGGCGCGAACGCTGTTCGCCACGCTCGGCATACTCCCGGTCTTTCTCCTGGGCTTTGTAATGCCGGTGGCTTCTTTTACTCCCAGCCTGGAACTGCTCGGGATAGTCCTGGCCTGGGGACTGGTGCTGACGGCGCTGAACAATATCCTCTGGTACAAAGCCATCCTTAACATGGACCTTTCGAAAGCTACGGCCATAGTGCTTTCCTACCCGGTGCTGACGGCGCTGTTCTCCCATCTCTTCGGTATAGAAAAAATACAGCCCTACCAGCTGATAGGGCTGGGGCTGGCCCTCGCGGGAGCCTACTGGGTCACGCTCCTGGTGAGGAGGCAGGAGGCCTAGCCGTTTTCCCATATTTGCTGTATAATATTCCCGGGTTAGACAGCATAGGCCGATTTCCGGGACAGCATTTTTATTTCCGCCGGCCGCCGGGCCGGAAAATCGGCTTAACCGTTCAACGGGATCGATACAATGAGACTGGGTTCTTGTCCAAAGTGCGGCAGCCGGAGAGTCCGCACCGGAAAAATATACCTCCTGCACCTCGCGCGCCTCGCGCTGGGCACCCGGCGCCGCTACTGCCGGAATTGCCGCAGCCGCTGGGTAGGGTCGGCGGCGGCCTTCCACCCTTCAGCCAGGCTGGCCGGCATCCTGCTTTTATGCGTCTCCCTGGCGCTGGCGCTGGATTATCTTAAAAAGGACGGCTGGTTCGAGCCTCTGCCCGGCTCTTTCCAGGCAGGCCGGGACGCCGGGGCCGTGAGCAAGGACGGCGGCAGCTTGGCCGGGGAGGTCCAAACTATGCTGGGCGGCGATGCGGCCGGGCCTTACGGGCAGGCTTCCCGCTGACGAGGCGCGGCGGGCGAGAGGCGCTCCTACGGGCTGGCGCAGAAATATTTATTGCGGGAAGCCTTCCGGAACTCGCTCCCGCCGGAAATAACCGACCGGGGAAAGCGCGGCCTGACCTTGCCCGTACTCCGAATGGCCGCGGAGCGATCCTAAACTGTTCTGGCATGAAAAAGTGATAGCTAAAGGGTTCCTGGCCGGCGCCTTCCTGCTGCCGCTGAAACCTGTTTAACGCTATTGCTTCCGCCGCGGCGCAAGGCGGTTTCCTCTTCCCGCTTTTGATCTACGGACCGGGCGGCCCGGCGGGTCCGGGCTCGTCAGGGGCGGCCGCGGGCTGCTCTTCCGGGGCGTTTTCCAGGAGCGGCCTGACCTCGGGGTCGGTCATTACCTCCGCCATAAGTTTTATAAATTGCGGGCGAAAAGCGTATTTTACCTTCAACTTGCCGAGGCAGCCGGCCCTTCTGGCCGCCGCCAGGGCGCCGATCATATCCGTGATCTTTTCATCCTCTATTACTTTCGCCGTGCACGGGTCTTTCTTCAGGTCCTCCATGAATTCAAGGACCACGGGCCGGGAGCCGTATTTGGCGACGGCGGCGGCGACCTGCCTCTCGCGCTCCGTTCGCGCCGCGGGAACCGGGCCCGTCGAGCCGGCCAGGCTGTAGCCGGGGCCGCCTGCCGCGGCGCCAGGCGCGGTCCGCAGGATATAATCGAATTTTGTCGGCGGGGCATCGGCCGGCGTTCCCCTCGGCGCGACGTCCCTGTAGACAAAGAACGACAGGATAAGAAGAACGGCTAAGAGCAGCGCGGTAGCGCTCCAGGTTTCTTTCATAGGTTCCCCGCCAACCTCAGGCTCGGCTAATGATATCAAAAAAACGTTCGCCTTATATTTTTTTCAGGCTGTAATTTTCCCCGGTTAAATTGGTCCAGAGGGCGCGCGGGATATTGATGTAATCGTCGGACCAGGCGCGCCCGGCCGGCGCTTCTATAAAGGACCATCCCGTCATGGCCGCGAGCGGCAGCTGCTCGAGGGCCTGCGGGGACCTTGCGACGATCATCGCGCCCGTGGCTAAAGCGCCGAAATAGGAAGCGTAGGGATGGTTGAAAGCTTTGCTCTCCCGGAAAAGCGCCGGGGCGCCGAGATCGCGGGCGACGCGCGCCGCTTCCGAGACCAGGGCCAGGCTGCTGTTGGAAAGGTGCAGCACTACTATCCCGCGGCTGCTGGCCTTGCGCAAATAAAGTTCCAAAGCTTCGCGGGTCAGGAGATGCGCCGGTATGGCGTCCGAGGAGAACGCGTCCACCACTATCACGTCGAAAGCCCCGTCCGGCTCGTCGGCGATCTTCAGCCGCGCGTCGCCCAGGACCACGCGCGCGCCGGGCTGGCATTCCTGCACATAGGTGAAATCCCCGCCGGGCCTGGCGGCCAGCCGGACCACCGCGGGGTCTATTTCAAAGATCGTAAGTTTATCTTCAGGGCGCAGCAGGCAGGCGGTGGCGCCGGTGCCCAGCCCGATGAGCGCCACGCGGCCGGGGTCCCCGGTGCTGAGGCCGACGAGCACGGCCTCGCCCAGCGCCGTCCGCGGATTGTAATAGGTCAGCGGCTGGCGGGTAAGTCCCGGGCGCGTCAGCTGCGCGCCGTGCACGACGTTGAAATGCGACAGGATGCGGAGTATCGCTACCCGCCGGTCCGCGGGATCGCAGATCTCGCGCGTGCGCAGGATGCCGAAGAAACTGCGCTCCTGCGTAATGATCCGGCCCGCCCTGTCCTCCTTAAGGAAAAAGATCGCGAAAGACGCCAGTATCAGGGCCGCCAAGGCCGCGGGCCTGGCGCGGTTGAGAAAGATGGCGGCCAGGCAGACTCCCAGGCCTGCGTGCACCAGCCTGTCCTGTCCCAGCCGGGCGCCGGCGGCGACGACGGCGCCGCCGGGATCGAGGTTCCTGAGCAGGATCATCAGCAGCGCCATCGCCGCGGCGGCGGCGGCCGAATAGCCGGCCAGTTTCGGCAGGCCCGGTTTTCCGCGCGGCAGGAACAGGGCCGCGGCCGCAAGCGCGAGCGGGTACTCGTAGACATTATTGAAGACCAGGGGCGCCAGCAGGGCTGCGGCGGAACCGCCGAGCACGCCGCCGAGAGAAATGAAAAAATAGAATTCCGTAAGCCGGTCGGCTTTCGGGCGCTCGCGGGCGAGCGCCAGGCTGCAGAGCAGCGCGCTGATAAAGAAACCGAAAAGGTTGGCGAGGACCACGGGTACCCAGCGTCCCTGCAGCAGGTAGGACACTATCAGGAAAAAGAGCGCGAACGGGTAGACAAAGCGGGCGGCGGGGGCGATCTTTTCCGCGCCCCGCGAGAAAGCGATGATGAAAGTGGCGAGGTAAAGCGCCAGCGGAACCACCCAGAAGAGCGGGGTAGAGCCGATATTCGCCGAAATGTGCAGCGTCACGCCCGGGACCAGCGCCGCCGGCACGGCCGCGGCGGCCAGCCAGTAAAGGCGCTTTTTCCTGCCGGGCGACGGGGAAGCCGCGCTCTCCTCCGTGAAGCCCCCCAGCGGCCCGTTGGCCAGGAGCGCGGTGCCGGCCGCCAGCAGGACGGCCGCGAGCACGAACACATAGCCCGACTGCCAGGCCGCGCTTTGCCCCTTTGTGCCGAGCAGCGGCTCTACCAGCGCGGGATAAGCCAGCAGGCCCAGGAGGCTTCCGAAATTGCTGGCGGCGTAAAGATAGTACGGGTCATGGGCGTCGGCGCGGCCCGAGCGCGCGTACCAGGCCTGCAGGAGGGGGGCGGTCGCCGAGGCGGCGGCGAAAGGCGCGCCGACCGAGACGGTAAGGACGCCGAGCAGCCAGAGAGCCGGGTGTGCGTAGTTCGGCGGCCCGAAGACGCCGCTGACGCGCAGCGGCAGCGCCAGGGCGGCGAGCGCGAGAACGGCCGCGTGCAGCGCGGCCTGGAGCCGCAGGTCTTTCAGGCGCGCCAGCAGGTGCGCGTAAAAATAGCCCAGGAGCAGCGCGGCCTGGAAGAAAGCCATGGAGGCGTTCCAGACAGCCGGCGAACCGCCAAGCAGCGGAGTGGTCAGGCGCGTGAAAAGCGGCTGCAGCACGAAGATGAGCGCGGCGCTGGAGAACAGCGCAAGCGTAAAGACTGCCGGCGCCAGGCGCCGCGCGGCGAAGTTCATCAGAGCATTACCCCTTTATAACTATCAGCGGTTTGAACCGGGCTACTTTGCGGGCCAGGCCCGCCCCGGAGACCACATTGACCACGGCTTCCACATCTTTATAGGCTTCCGGCATTTCCTCGCCCAGAGTTTCGCGCCCCGAAGAGCGTACCCAGACCCCTTTTGCGGCCAGCTCTTCTTCTATGTTCCTCCCGCGGGCCCGCCGGATGGCCTCTCCGCGGGACATAAGCCTGCCGGCCCCGTGGCAGGTCGAGCCGAAAGTCTCGGCCATGGCTTTGCGCTCTCCGGCCAGCAGGTAGGAGGCCCTGCCCATATCGCCGGGGATTATGACCGGCTGGCCCGTCAGCGCGTAGGCCGGCGGCAGCTCCGGATGGCCGGGGCCGAAAGCGCGCGTCGCGCCCTTGCGGTGCACCACCACCATCATTTTCTTCCCGCCCACGGTATGCTCCTCGAGCTTGGCGATATTATGCGCTACGTCGTAAACGAGGTTCATCGCGAGGGCTTTTTCGCCGGCGCCCAGCACCGAGGAAAAGATGTCGCGCGTCAGCCCGGTCAGGGCCTGCCGGTTGGCCCAGGCGTAGTTGGCCGCGGCCTGCATGGCCCCGAAATAATCCTGGCCCTCCGTGCTGCGGAAAGGCGCCGCCGCCAGCTGCGGGTCGGCCAGGGCGATCCCGTAGCGCCTGGCGGCGCTTCGCATCACCTCGATAAAATCGGTGCAGACCTGGTGCCCCAGGCCGCGCGAGCCGGTGTGCAGCATCACCGTTACCTGGCCTTTGAAAATGCCGAAGGCGCGCGCCGTTCCCTCGTCGAAAATTTCCGCGACTTCCTGTACCTCCAGGAAATGGTTCCCGGAGCCTAGCGTTCCCAGTTGGCCGCCGCCGCGCTCGAGCGCCCGCCTGCTTACCGCGTGGGGATCAGCCCCGCTCATCGCGCCGCCGGACTCGGCCGCTGCCAGGTCTTCCGGCCTGCCCAGCCCGGCTTTTACCGCCCAGGCCGCGCCCTGGATGAGCGGCGCTTCCCAGTCCCGCTTCCCCAGCCGCATTCCGCCGCCGGCTCCCAGGCCGGCCGGGATGCCCGCGTAAAGCCCTGCCGCCAGGGCCTCCAGCTTTTTTTCTATGTCTTTTTTTTCGAGGGAGGAGGCCAGCAGCCTGACGCCGCAGTTGATATCGTAGCCGACTCCGCCGGGAGAGATGATCCCGCTGTCGGCGTGAAAAGCGGCGACCCCGCCTATAGGAAAGCCGTAGCCGGTGTGGATGTCCGGCATAGCGAGGGAGTTGCCGGCCAGGCCCGGCAGGGTGGCCGTATTTGCGGCCTGGTCCAGCGCGCCGGCCTCTATGAATTTTTCAATTCCGGCGTCCGCGTAAATTATGGAGGAAGCGTTCATCCCCTGTTTGAAGGAAGGGAGTATTTCCAGCCTGTAGGCGTCCAGGCGCCTTATGTGAGGTGAGGATACGGACATTTAAGGGGCATGACCTTATTGCACGTTCCAGGTATTGCCGTTCAGGTCGAGATGAGTGCAGTTTACCATGAAGGTTCCGTAGGCCGTGGAATCCGGGTCGTTAACATAGGCCCAGCCCCCGGAGTCCGTAAGCGCCGTTCCGGTGCTGGCCCCTACGCTTATATTCCGGTTGTCCATATGAGGGGTTCCGGGCAGTTTTGCGTACGGTATCTGGCTGATATAGCGCCCGTTCTGCGTCAGGGAAGACAGGTCGTCGTAGGGGTAGATCATATTGTCCCCGTAATAAATGTGCAGGGTGGAGCGGATCGCGCCGAGACCTTCGCGGGTGGAGCCTTCTTTGCTTTTATTGAGCAGGCCGGCGAAGCGCGGCATGGCTATCACCGCGAGTATGGCGATTATGGCGACTACCGTCATCAGTTCTATCAGCGTGAACCCTTCGGAGCTTTTCATTTTTTATATCCTTTATTTTTTCCTGGACCTTGCCGGGGAGCGCCCGCCGCGCCTTCGTCGATGAGCGCGGCCAGCTCCAGGTACTTGCTTTGCCTCGCCGCGTCGGCCGCGGTCTGCCCCGCCTTGTTGGTCCTGCCCGGGTTTACGCCGAACTTCAGCATGAATTTTACCGTCGCCGTCCTGCCGCGGTTGGCGGCCATCATAAGAGCCGTATTGCCGTTGCTGTCCTTGAATTCCATGTTCGCCCCGCTTTCCGCCAGGGCTTTCACCACGTCGGTCCTGCCCTGCATGGCGGCCCACATCAGCGGCGGCCAGCCCAGCCGGTCCAGGGACTCCGGCTTCGCGCCGATGGAGATGAGGTAGTGCACCGTGTCGAGGCGGCTCCAGCGCGCGGCTATGTGGAGGGCGGTTTCGCCTTTGTAATTCCTGAGATTGATGTCGGCGCCGCGGGAAACCAGGAGTTTCAGGGAATCCAGATTGTCCTTGGCGGCGGCCCACATCAGCGGCGTCCAGCCGGCCGAGTCCCGGATATCCGGGTTAAGGCCGGAGTCCAGCAGCTTGCGCATGTTCCGCTCGTAGTCGTTCTTGGCGGACTTGAACATCCGCTCTTCCGGGCTGCCGATGGGGATCTCGCAGCTTGCGGTAAAGGCCGCGGCCGCAAGGACCGCCAGGATCAATAAGTATCTCGGGCGCCGCATAAGCTTCCTGCTA
Source organism: bacterium (assembly GCA_021811315.1). Classification (GTDB taxonomy): domain Bacteria; phylum Elusimicrobiota; class Elusimicrobia; order Elusimicrobiales; family UBA9959; genus UBA9959. The sequence continues at coordinate 5,462 of JAJZPF010000013.1, read as the reverse complement.
TTTTATCCGCTGAAAAAAATCCCCGCCCTTGTCGTCCACCAGCACGAAGGCCGGGAAATCCTCGACGTCGATGGCCCAGACCGCTTCCATGCCGAGCTCGGGGTAATCCAGCGTTTCGACTTTCCTTATATTCCTCTCGGCCAGCAGCGCGGCGGGGCCGCCCGGAGAGCCAAGGTAGAAGCCGCCGTATTTTTTGCAGGCTTCGGTGACCGCCGGCGAGCGGTTGCCCTTCGCGATCATCACCATCGAGGCGCCGTGCGACTGCAGCAGGTCCACGTAGGAATCCATGCGGCCGGCCGTGGTGGGGCCGAAGGAGCCTGAGGGCTTTCCCTTCGGCTGCTTGGCGGGGCCGGCGTAATAAACCGGGTGCTTCTTCAGGTATTCCGGCAGCTCTTTGCCGGAGTCGAGCAGCTCTTTGAATTTGGCGTGGGCCAGGTCGCGCGCCACCACTATGCGGCCGTTCAGGGAGAGCCGCGTCCCGATCGGGTGCTTTGAGAGCCCGGCCAATATTTCGGTCATCGGCTTGTTCAGGTCCACGCTGACGCAGCCGGAGCGGGAGGTGAATTTGGCGCGCGCGTCCCCGGGGATCAGGCGGCCCGGGTCGCGGTCCATCTCTTCCAGCCAGAGGCCGTCCCTGTCTATGCGGGCGAGAATATTGCGGTCGGCGGAGCAGGAGACCCCCATGCCTATAGGCGCCGAAGCGCCGTGCCGGGGCAGGCGCACCACGCGCACGTCGTGCGCGAAATGCTTCCCGCCGAATTGCGCCCCGAGGCCGAGCTTGCGGGCGGCCTCCAGGAGTTCGGCCTCCATTTTCTTGTCGCGGAAGGCGCGGCCGGTCTCGCCGGGATTGTCCGGCAGCCCGTCCAGATAGCCGGTGGAGGCCAGCTTCACCGTCTTAAGGCACATCTCCGCCGAGGTCCCGCCGATCACGAAAGCCACATGGTAGGGCGGGCAGGCCGCCGTGCCGAGCGACTTCATCTTCTCCACCAGGAAAGGCTTCAGCTTTTCCGGGGTCAGCGTGGCCTTCGTCTCCTGGTAAAGCATCGTCTTGTTGGCCGAGCCGCCGCCCTTGGTCACGAAAAGAAAATCGTAGGACATGCCCGGCCTGGCGTAGATGTCTATCTGGGCCGGGAGGTTATTGCCGGAATTCTTTTCCTTATACATATCCACCGCGAGGGTCTGGGAGTAGCGCAGGTTCTCGCCCGTATAGGTTTCCCAGACGCCTTTGGAAATAAATTCTTCGTCGTTGCCGCGGGTCCAGACCTGCTCGCCCTTTTTCGCGACCACGGTAGCCGTCCCCGTATCCTGGCAGAAAGGCAGCTCAAAATTAGCCGAGATAGCGGCGTTCTCCAGCATGCAGAAAGCCACGAATTTATCATTCTCCGACGCTTCCGGATCCGCAAGAATGGCCGCCACCTGCGAATTATGCGCCGGCCTCAGCAAAAAAGAAACGTCCTTGATCGCCTCGCGCGCCAGAGTCACGAGAGCCTCCGGCGCAACTTCCAGAATATCCCTGTCCCCGGCCCTGATAACTTTCACCCCGTCCGGTGAAAGCAGACGGAACTTGGTCTCGCGCTTGGCCAGCTCGAAAAGCTCGTTATATTTGAATTCAGGCATGGATAGTCCTTTCATTCTATGTAACCCTGGAGGATGACACAGGGGCCGGGTTAGCAAAACCTTCTTGAGGCCGAGGCTTGCATCGCGCCGAGGCCGAGAGAGGAGGGAGGCCACGGTGTGGCCGACCGCGTTTTGCGTTCCGGCCCCTGTGGCGTCCGAACCCTAGCGCTTCGAAAAAAGATTTGCCAGCAGGAACTCCCTGTTCATGCGGGCTATATTCGCGACTTTAATATCTTTCGGGCAGACGGCTTCGCACTCGTATTCGTTCGTGCAGTTGCCGAACCCTTCCTTGTCCATCGCCGCCACCATGCTCAGCGCGCGCTTCGCCCGCTCCGGGCCGCCCTGCGGCAGCAGCGCAAGCTGGGAAATTTTCGCGCCCGTGAAAAGCATCCCCGCCCCGTTAGGACAGGAAGTCACGCAGGCCCCGCAGCCGATGCAGGCCGCGGCGTCCATCGCCTCCTCGGCCTTGTCCTTCTCCACGGGAGTCGCGTTCGCGTCGGCCGCCGCGCCGGTGTTTACAGAAACGAAACCGCCGGCCGCGATCACGCGGTCCAGAGCGGAACGGTCCACCGCCAGGTCCTTCAGGATAGGGAAGGCCTTTACGCGCCAGGGCTCCACCGTTATTACGTCGCCGTCGCTGAACCTGCGCATATGCAGCTGGCAGACCGTCGAATGCTCGTCGGGGCCGTGCACGTCGCCGTTCACCACCAGGCCGCAGGAGCCGCAGATGCCCTCGCGGCAGTCGCTCTCGAAAGTAATGGGGGTCTCGCCCTTTTTAAGCAGGTCGTCGTTAAGGATGTCCAGCATCTCCAGGAAGGACATGTCGGGGGAGACGTCCTTCACCTTGTAGGAGACCATCTTGCCCGGTTCCGCAGGGCCGGCCTGCCGCCACGCGCGCACTGTCACTGAGAAATGTTTCGAGCCTTTCATGTTATTTATAGCTCCTTTCCGCCATCTTTATGTTTTCGAAAGTCAGCGCTTCTTTGTGCAGCGCGGCTTCTTTGCCTTCGCCCTGGTATTCCCAGACCGCGGCGTGGGAGAAATTCGCGTCGTCGCGCTTCGCCTCGCCTTCCGGCGTGCACGATTCCTCGCGGAAATGCCCGCCGCAGGATTCGTTCCTCTCCAGCGCGTCTTTCACCAGGAGCTCAGAGAATTCCATGAAGTCGGCGACCTTCATCGCCTTTTCCAGGGTCTGGTTGAAGTCCCGGTCGGCGCCGGAGATGGCGACGTTCTTCCAGAACTCCTCGCGTATTTCGGGGATCTTCTTGAGGGCTTTTTTGAGGGTGGCCTCGCTGCGGCCCATCCCTACGTCGTTCCACATCACGTTGCCCAGCTGGCGGTGCAGTTCGGCGGGCGTTTTCTTCCCTTTTACGGCGAGCAGGCGGTTGACGCGGTCCTGCACCTGCTTCGAGGAATCAGTGAATTCCTTGTCGCCGGTGGAGACCGCTTCGAATTTGTTCGCGCCGAGGTAGCCGCTTACGGTGGACGGGGCCACGAAGAAGCCGTCCGCCAGGCCCTGCATCAGCGCGCTCGCGCCGAGGCGGTTCGCGCCGTGGTCCGAGAAATTGGCCTCGCCCAGGGCGAACAGGCCCGGGACGGTGGTCATCAGGTTGTAGTCCACCCACAGCCCGCCCATCGAATAGTGCGGGGCGGGATAGATGCGCATGGGGGACTTGTAGGCGTTCTCGTCGGTGATCTGGTAGTACATGTCGAAGAGGTTGCCGTATTCGTCCTTTATCTTGTTCTCGCCCTTGCGTTTTATCGAATCGCGGAAGTCGAGGTAGACGGCCTGGGAGGAAGGGCCGACCCCGTAGCCGGAGTCCGCCACGGTCTTGGCGGCGCGCGAGGCTATATCGCGCGGGACCAGGTTCCCGAAAGCCGGGTAGCGCCGCTCGAGGTAGTAATCGCGCTCGGCCTCGGGGATATCCTGGGGGGGGCGCTTGTCGCCCTTGGCTTTGGGCACCCAGACCCGCCCATCGTTGCGCAGGCTTTCGCTCATCAGGGTGAGCTTCGACTGGTGCTCGCCGGAGCGGGGGATGCAGGTGGGATGGATCTGCGTGAAGCAGGGGTTCGCGAAGCCCGCCCCGCGCTTATAGGCCGCCCAGGCGGCGGAGACGTTGCAGGACCCGGCATTGGTGGAAAGGTTGAAGACATTGGCGTAGCCGCCGGTGCACAGGAGGACGGCGTGGCCGGAGTGGGACTCGAGCTCGCCGGTCAGGAGGTTGCGGACGGTTATGCCGCGGGCCTGGCCGTTCTTAAGGACGACGTCCGTCATTTCGCGGCGGGGGAGGATCGTGACGGTGCCGGCCGCCACCTGGCGCATCATGGCCGAGTAGGCGCCCAGGAGGAGCTGCTGGCCGGTCTGGCCGCGGGAGTAGAAAGTGCGGGAGACCTGCGCGCCGCCGAAAGAGCGGTTGGACAGGAGGCCGCTGTATTCCCTGCCGAAGGGGACGCCTATGGCCGCGCAATGGTCTATGATCTGGTTCGAGATCTGCGCCAGGCGGTAGACGTTCGCTTCGCGGGCGCGATAGTCGCCGCCTTTGACGGTGTCGTGGAAGAGCCGCCAGACGGAGTCCCCGTCGTTCGGATAGTTCTTGGCCGCGTTGATGCCGCCCTGCGCCGCTATCGAATGGGCCCGGCGGGTGGAGTCGTGGAGGGTGAAGACCTTCACGTTGAAGCCAAGCTCGCCCAGGGAAGCCGCGGCCGAAGCGCCGGCCAGGCCGGAGCCGACCACCAGCACGTCGTACTTGCGGCGGTTGCTGGGATTTACCAGCTTAAGGTTGAATTTATGAGAGTCCCATTTCTTTTCTATCGGGCCAGCGGGGATTTTTGCGTCGAGTTTCATTTTGCCTCCGTAAATTTTGCGCGGTTCTTTCTTTACCTGATTATTACCACGTTGTAGCCGGCCTGCGCGGCCTTGATGTCGATGCCCAGCAGGTAGTACACCGAGATGAGCGCGAAGCCCGTCATCGCGACGGCCACCAGGAGGCCGGCTGTTTTTATGATGGGCGTATATTTGGGGTGGTTCACCCCCAGCGTCTGGAAAGCGCTCTGCATCCCGTGGCTGAGGTGCAGGGCCAGCGCGGCGGAGCCGGCTACGTAGAAGGCCACGAACACGGGGTCGCGGAAAGCGTAGGTCACCATCTGGTAAAAGCCCATGGAATGGTCCGTGAAGCGGAAAGTAAGCATGTGGTAGCCCAGGTAAGCCAGGACGGCGGCCGCGGTATAGAGCATGGTGGCCGAGCCGATGGTGCGGCCGCCCTGCCATTTCCGCGCCTCGTAGCCGGAGGGGGCGTTAAGGAAGTCCTCCACCCTTACCCAGGCGCCGGTTATGATATGCGCGAGGAAGAGAAAAAGCAGCCCCAGCTCGAGGAGGGGGGTGACGGGGTTGGAGAGCAGCATGTCCACCCAGCCGTTATAGGCGGCTTCGCCCTTGAAAAGAAGGAGGTTCTCGGCCAGGTGCACCAGCATGAAACCGCCCAGCAGCAGGCCGGAAACGGCCATTATGGCCTTCCTCCCTATCGAAGTTGTTATGAAGCGCTTGATGAAGGTTATTTCCATAAGATATGTGAGCTCCAGTGTCTGTCAGTTGCCGGTGCGAGGTCTTACGGCCAGGGCGGCGTAATTTAGCGGAATAATATAATCATAAAATATAAATATAACGCAGGGCAAGCGCGATTTCAAAATTCCCGCGCTAGATATAGTAATACCTTAATGGCCCAGAAGTTCACGTAATTTTTGAACCTGCGTCGAGAAAGCGCATATTGGACTTTCACCAAAACGGTGAAAAAACAGGCTCAAATATATGGATTGAGGAAAAACGGCAAAGTCGGTGATTCTTTTTG
>JAJZPF010000048.1 GCA_021811315.1 bacterium | reverse complement strand
CATGTCCATGGTCATAGCTACAGATTATGGACGGAATCCAGCGCTTTTTCAAGTTTGAACCGATTTCAGCCTCATGTTGCGTTGGAAACGACGATATTTTCACCATCATGTTGCATTGGATAATTCTGTCGCTATCAATCCTTATTGTCACTTTGTTATAATTAAGGCCGGATGAAAACCACTATCGTAATCCCGTCTTACAACGAGATGAAAACGCTGCCGGCCGTGCTGAAGACCCTTGCCGGCGTCGCGCTCGAAAAAGAGGTCATAGTGGTGGACGACGGCTCACGGGACGGAACCCGGGAATGGGTGGAGAAGGCCATTTCCTCCAAAGAATTCCCCTATGAGCTGAAGCTCATAAAGCACGAAGAGAATACCGGCAAGGGCGGCGCCCTTATAACCGGTTTTAACGCCGCCACCGGCGACATAGTCATAGTCCAGGACGCCGACCTGGAATACGATCCGAACGACATCCGTTCGGTGGTTAAACCCATAGAGGAAGGGCGGGCGGACGCGGTGTTCGGCTCGAGGTTCCTTTCCGGCAAGTCCGAAACCTATAATATCCTCTATCTCTGGGGGAACCAGTTCCTGACTTTCCTCGTAAACCTTTTTTTCGGCTCTAAAATCACGGATTCCTACACCTGCTACAAGGCTTTCCGCGTCCCGCTCCTGAGAAAAATGCGCCTCGTCTCCACCGGCTTCGAAATAGAGGCCGAAATGTCCTGCAAGGCGGCTTTCATGGGACTCAGGTTCGAAGAACTGCCGATCGTATACGCCTCCCGCTCCAGGCAGGACGGGAAGAAGATAAACTACACGGACGCGATAAAAGGCGTGCTTAAGATCCTGGCGCTGCGGCTTACCCTCAGGCGGGCGGATTTTAACTGATGAAAGCTTTAATAATAGGCGCCTCGGGGCAGGTCGGGGGAAACCTGGCCTCGCTCTGCGTCAGGCGCAAGATAGAGGTTTACCCCACTTCGCGCGTAGGACAGGGCTTTGTTTACCTGGACCTGGCCGACCCCGCCAGCATCGCCGCCGCTTTTGAAAAGTCCCGCCCGGACCTGGTGCTGCTGTGCTCGGCGATGACGTACGTGGACGGCTGCGAGAGCGATCCCGCTTTGGCGCGCAAGATCAACGCCGCCGGCCCCGCGCTGGTGGCGGACGAGTGCCGCCGGGCCGGGGCGAAGCTGGTCTACTTCTCCACCGAGTACGTCTTCGACGGGAAGAGCGGGCCCTACTCCGAGGAAGACCCGGTAAATCCCGTGAGCGTCTACGGCCTCACGAAGCTGGAGGGCGAGCGCGCCGCGCTGGCCCTGGAAAATTCGCTCGCGGTGCGCACCACCGTGGTTTACAGCCACAACCCGGCCTCCAAGAATTTTATCATGCAGCTGATAAACAGCTACCGCTCCGGCGCCAAAATGCGCGTGCCTTCGGACCAGCTCTCCAATCCCACCTACGCCCCCGACCTGGCCGCGGCGACGCTCGCCCTTGTCGAAAAGGGCGCCTCCGGGATCTATAACGTGGTCGGCCCCGACTGGCTGAACCGGTATGATTTCGCGCTGAAAGCCTGCGCGGCTTTCGGCTTCGACCCCGCTTTCCTGGAGCCCAGGCTTACCTCGGAGCTCGGCCAGGCTGCGGCGAGGCCGCTTATCGCGGGCCTTAAGACGGACAAGCTAGCCCGCGAACTCGGCCGCGGCCTTCCCCCGGCGGAGGAAAGCCTGCGCAAAATAGCTTCTATCATAAAACAGTATGAATGACCTGCTCGAGAACTTCAGGCTCTATTTCCTGGCATTCCTTATTCCCCTGCTGCTTTCCCTCGGGTTTACCCCGCTGCTGCGGCTGCTGGCGGTGAGGTTCGGCCACCTCGACAAGCCCACGAATATAAAGACGCATAAGATCCCCACGCCGCTGCTGGGCGGGGCGGCCATTTTCACCGCTTTTACGGCGTCGCTGGTCTTCATGCGGTTTTACACCTCTTTTCCCACCAGCACGCTGCGTAACCTGCGCGTGCTGCTGTTAGGCGGCGCGGTGATGTTCGCGCTCGGCTTCGTGGACGATATGCGCAAGCCGCACGGCCTCGGCGTGAAAACCAAGTTCGCCGTGCAGTTCGCGGTCGCCATCTGCACCGCTTACTACGGGATCAGGATCCATTTCGTGCAGCCGGATTATCTCGGCTTCGCGCTGAGCGTGCTCTGGATAGTGGGGGTTTCCAACGCTTTTAATATCATCGATATCATGGACGGCCTTTCGGCCGGGCAGGCCGTGCTGGCGGCTTTCGGTTTCCTCCTTATAGCTTTCCCGTCGGAGTCCATCTACGTCAATTTCGCCTCGGCGGCCCTGGCGGGCGGGGCGCTCGGCTTCCTGCCCTACAACATGTCCTATAAGTACAAGATCTTTATGGGGGATTCCGGCAGCCTGCTCTGCGGCTATGTGCTGGCGGTGATCGCGATGGGCACAAAATACACCGAAGTGAACCCGCTGGGCGTCTACGCCCCGCTCATCATCCTGGCCGTGCCTATTTACGACACTCTTTTCGTCTCCGTGATGCGGCTCAGGCGCGGGCACTCCCCGTTCATGGGCAGCAAGGACCATTTCGCGCTTCGCCTGGAAAAGATAGGCTTTCCCCGCCGCAAGGTGGTCCGCCTGACCTCCCTGGTCACGCTCGGCCTCGCTGTCTTCGCCTGGATCATCACCCAGGTCCCGCTCGGCTGGGGCGTCCTCATAGTGAGCATGCTCGCCATAGAATTCGTCCTGGTCAGCATGGCCATCGCAAAGATCAAAATATAATATTACTCGCGGAAAAAGAACCGCGGGTGGAGCGAAGCGACACAATTCAACTGTATCTAACAGGAAGCTAAGTCGGGGGCCTGGCAAGGGTATGGGCCCGTCGCTCACGGCGTCGGCCACACCGTGGCCGCGCCTCCCCACTCGGCCTCCGCGCTTACGCAAGCGTCGGGCGCAGAACTGTCGCTTCGCTCCATCCCGTGAGGTCGCTCCGAACCCATACCCTTGCCACCCCTCCGCTCAGCTTTATGTGTCAGTCCGTTTTCCTTTAAATCGAGTATTCTGGGCGGAGACCGTGACGATCGGATAAGCAAAACCCTCTCGGAGCCCGACGCTTGCGTAAGCGCGGAGGGCGAGAGCGGGAGTTGCGAGCACGGTGTGCGAGACAACGTTTTTGCGTTCCG
>JAJZPF010000012.1 GCA_021811315.1 bacterium | reverse complement strand
GCGTTGAAATGATCATGCCCGGCGACCACGCCGAAATGACCGTTGAGCTGATCTCCGCTATCGCCATGGAAAAGGGCCTCCGCTTCGCTATCCGCGAAGGCGGCCACACCGTGGGATCCGGAGTCGTTTCGGAAATAATCGAATAAGCGGCTGGCGGCAGCGGCCGGGAAACCGGCCGCCGCCGGCCGAATTTTTACACTGGAGTATTTAACTATGGCTGACAGAATTACGATCATACTCGGCTGCACCGCGTGCAAGAACAAGAATTACCACTTCGCCCGGGGCAAAAAGAAGGAATTCAAGATAGAACTTAAGAAGTTCTGCCGTGCCTGCGGCAAGCAGACCGCGCACAAAGAAGTAAAGTCTTAATTTTTTCTGTGGGAGCGTCGGTTAACGGTAAACCAGCAGTCTCCAAAACTGCAACTGAAGGTTCAATTCCTTCCGCTCCCGCCCAGTTCTTTTAGTGTTTTATGTGGTTGGCGGAAGGAATTGTCTGATAGGAGAAGCTCGCTAACGCTCGCAGCCGCTCCCGCCAGTTTTCAGCGTTTTTTAAGTGGTTGGCGGAAGGAATTGTCTGATAGGAGAAGCTCGCTAACGCTCGCAGCCGCTCCCGCCAAGATTCGTGCAGTGTTTTATGTGGTTGGCGGAAGGAATTGTTCTTGATAGGGGAGGCTCGCTAACGCTCGCTGCCGCTCCCGCGAGAGCTGAATTTTGTAGAGAACGTTAAACTATGAACAAAATAACCGGTTTCCTTAAAGAGGTTTACATAGAGCTGACAAAAGTTACCTGGCTGAACCGCACGGACGTCGTGCGCTCGACCATCGCCGTCAGCTTCGTGGTCATCCTTATCGCAATCTACGTCAGCCTTGTGGACCTGGGGCTCAACACGATACTCAAGGCAATACTGGGAGGCCGCTAATGGCTAAGTCATGGTATGTGATCCACACCCGCACCGGTTTCGAGGAGCGCGTCCTGAAGATGCTCCAGGCCAAAGTGGAGGATAAAGAGCTTTCTGGCCGCATAGCGCAGGTCCTCATCCCCACCGAGGACGTGATGCAGGTAAAGAACAACCAGAAAAAGGTTAGCAAGCGCAAATTTTTCCCGGGTTACGTGCTGGTCAATATGGAGCTGGACAACAACACCTATTGGGCCATACGCGGCGTGCAGGGCGTCAGCGGGTTCCTCGGGGACCCCAAGCCCGTGCCGATGGACGAAGTGGAAGTGCAGCAGATCCTGGAGCTGATGAACTCCACCAGCCAGGAAAAGCCCAAGCCGGCCGTGCAGTTCGAGAAGGGCGAGAACGTGCGCATCGTGGAAGGGCCGTTCAAGCACTTCATGGGCGTCGTTGAGGACGTCAACGAGCAGAAAGCTAAGCTGCGCGTCACCGTCACCGTTTTCGACCGCCCCACCCCCGTGGAGCTTGATTTTCTGCAGGTAGAAAAAGTCTAAGGCCGCAGCTTCAGCGGCTTAAGGGCGTCCGTGTTACGCGGTCCGTCCGGACTTAATTATAAGGAGAGTTAAGGGCAACCTTAATTTATTACCATGGCTAAAGTTAAAGCGATCAAAACACAGATAAAACTTCAGATCCCGGCCGGCGCCGCCAATCCCGCGCCCCCCGTAGGTCCCGCGCTCGGCCAGCACGGCGTCAACATCATGGACTTCTGCAAGCAGTTCAATGAGAAGACCCGCAAGCTGGAACAGGGCGTCCCGATACCCGTGGTCCTCACCGTCTACGAAGACAGGACTTTCACCTTCATCACCAAGATGCCCCCTATGGCCGCCCTCATCAAGAAGGCCGCCGGCCTCGCGAAGGGTTCCGGCGTGCCCAATAAGGACAAAGTGGGCAAGCTCACCCTGAAGCAGGTTGAAGAAGTCGCCAAGATCAAGCTTGTGGACCTCAACACCAAAGACGTGAAGCGGGCCATGGAAATGGTGAAAGGCACCGCGCGCAGCATGGGCGTGGACATCATCGGCTAAATTTGGATCCGCCGGGGCGCGGGCCTGGAGTTATTAGTCTCCAGGCGACCCGACCCGGCAAATCCGGACAACGAGGAAGCGGAACCTTTCCGCGCATGAACCTCGGGGGCGAAAGCCCCGGAAATAACAAGGAGAAAACAAAATGGGAAAAAGAATAGATAACCTGAAGAAAGGCCTGGACCTCGAGAAAAGGTACACCCTTAAGGAAGCCGTGGCGCTGGTGAAGAAGACCGCGAACGCCAAGTTCGACGAGACCCTGGAAGTTCATTTCAAGCTGGGTATCGACGTGAAGCAGAGCGACCAGCAGGTGCGCAGCACCGTCAGCCTCCCGCACGGGACCGGCAAGACCAAGAAGATAGCCGTGATAGCCAAGGGCGAGAAGGAAAAAGAAGCCCAGGCCGCCGGCGCGGACGTTTACGGCGGAGCCGAGCTGATCGAGAAGATCTTCGGCGGCTTCATGGACTTCGACATCCTCGTCGTCACCCCCGATATGATGAAAGACGCCGCCAAGCTGGGCAAGACGCTGGGCCCCAAAGGCCTGATGCCTAACCCGAAGAGCGGAACCGTCACTTTCGACGTGGCCAAGACCGTGAAAGAGCTTAAAGCCGGCCGCATCGAGTTCAAAGCCGACCCCCAGGGCATAGTTCACGCCGTGGCCGGGAAGGTTTCGTTCCCTGACGAGAAACTGATAGCGAACGTGCAGTCCGTGATAGACGCGGTTCTTAAAGTAAAGCCCTCCTCCTCGAAGGGCGTGTACATGGAGTCGGTGTTCATCGCCTCCACCATGGGCGCCGGGGTAGCCGTCGCCGTGGATCAGAAAGCCTGAAGCTAACAAAAGCCCGCCGGCAAACCGGCGGGCTTTTTAAAGTCCAAAAGTTAAAAATACAGGAGAAACAATGCGAAAACTTAAAACTCTCGCCGCCTCGGCGGCTCTGTTGATGGCTTCCGCTCCCGCCTTTGCCAGCGAAGCGGAACTGATGATACCGGACCTGTCCAGCGTGTCTTTTCTGGGCGTTACGGGACATAATCTCCTGCTCGGCGGGCTTGTCATCTGCGTGCTCGGCATGCTTTTCGGTATTCTCCAGTCAATGCAGATCTCGAATCTCCCTGTGCACAAGTCGATGAAAGAGATCTCGGAGCTGATCTACGAGACCTGCAAGACCTACCTCTTTACCCAGGGCAAGTTCATAGCCATCCTCTGGGTCTTTATCGCCTCCATCATGGTGTGGTACTTCAGCCTTAACCCGGCGATGACCGCCATGAAGATCGGCATCATCGTGCTCTTCTCAATCGTGGGCATACTCGGCTCCTATTCGGTGGCCTGGTTCGGCATACGTATAAATACTTATGCTAACAGCCGCACCGCTTTCGCCGGCCTGAAAGGCCTGCCCTACCCGACCATGCACATCCCGCTCAAGGCCGGCATGTCCATCGGCATGCTGCTCATCAGCGTCGAGCTCGTAATGATGCTCTTCATCCTCCTCTTCGTGCCGGGCGACTATGCCGGCCTCTGCTTCATCGGCTTCGCCATCGGCGAGTCGCTGGGCGCCGCGGCGCTCAGGATAGCGGGCGGCATCTTCACCAAGATAGCGGACATCGGCTCCGACCTGATGAAGATAGTGTTCAAGATCAAGGAAGACGACGTCCGGAACCCCGGCGTCATAGCGGACTGCACCGGCGACAATGCCGGCGACTCCGTGGGCCCCACGGCCGACGGTTTCGAGACCTACGGCGTTACGGGCGTGGCCCTGATAACCTTCATTCTGCTCGCCGTCGCGAACCCCCATGACCAGATAAAGCTCCTGGTCTGGATCTTCGTGATGCGCATCGGCATGATCGTGACCAGCGCCTTCTCCTACTGGGTGAACGACATGATCACCCACGCGATGTACGGCGCTTCCAAGAAGTTCAACTTCGAGCACCCGCTCACCATGCTGGTCTGGCTGACCTCTTTCGTTTCAATAGCCATGACCTATGTGCTGAGCTACCTGCTGATCCCCGAGCTGGCCGGCGACGTCACCCTGTGGTGGAAGCTTTCCACTATCATCTCCTGCGGAACCATCGCGGGCGCGGTGATCCCGGAACTGGTGAAGGTCTTCACCTCCACGAACTCCGGCCATGTGCGTGAAGTTCTGTCGGCCTCCAAAGAGGGCGGCGCTTCCCTGAACATCCTGTCGGGCCTTGTGGCTGGCAACTTCAGCGCTTACTGGCTGGGTATGGCCATCATCTTCCTGATGGGCATCGCGTACATCGTCTCCACCTTCGGGCTGGCTTCGATCATGATCTCTCCCGCGATCTTCGCCTTCGGCCTGGTGGCCTTCGGCTTCCTGGGCATGGGCCCGGTGACCATCGCCGTGGACTCCTACGGCCCGGTGACGGACAACGCTCAGTCGGTGTTCGAACTCTCCATGATAGAGAGCATCCCCGGCATCAAGGAAGAGCTGAAGAAAGACTTCGGCTTCGACGTGGACTTCGAGAACGGCAAGAAGTTCCTGGAAGAGAACGACGGTGCGGGCAACACCTTCAAGGCGACCGCGAAGCCGGTGCTTATCGGCACGGCCGTAGTCGGCGCGACTACGCTGATCTTCGCGATCATCCAGATGCTCGCGGCGAAGTTCGGCACTGTGGGTCCCCAGGGTATTTACGAGGGGCTTTCTATCCTGAACCCGAAGTTCCTGCTGGGTCTTATCACCGGCGGCGCGATCATCTTCTGGTTCGCCGGGGCTTCGATGCAGGCCGTGACGACCGGCGCTTACCAGGCGGTGGACTTCATCAAGAAGAACATAAAGCTGGACAGCACGGTCAAGAAGGCGAACGTGGAGGACTCCAAGAAGGTGGTGGAGATCTGCACGAAGTACGCCCAGAAGGGTATGTTCAATATCTTCCTGGTGGTGTTCTTCTCGACGCTGGCTTTCGCCTGCCTGAACCACTACTTCTTCATCGGCTACCTGATCAGCATCGCTATCTTCGGCCTGTACGAAGCTATCTTCATGGCGAACGCGGGCGGCGCTTGGGACAATGCGAAGAAGCTGGTGGAGACGGAGCTGAACATGAAAGGCACGCCGCTGCACGACGCTTCCGTAGTGGGCGACACCGTGGGCGACCCGTTCAAGGACACCTCTTCGGTGGCGATGAACCCGATCATAAAGTTCACCACCCTCTTCGGCCTCCTGGCCGTCGAGCTGGCCGTGACGCTTGACCCGAAAGTGAGCCACATGCTTGCGGCCCTCTTCTTCGCCATCAGCGTGATCTTCGTCTGGCGCTCCTTCTACAGCATGCGCATCCCCGAAATAAAGTAAGGATCCGCAAATAAGGACAAAACTCCCCGCCCTAAGAAGCGGGGAGTTTTATTTTATGGGGGGAGTAAGACCGCGAGATGCGAAGTCGGGGCGGCAAGGGTATGGGCCCGTCGCTCACGGCGTCGGCCACACCGTGGCCGCGCCTCCTCTCTCGGCCTCCGCGCTTACGCAAGCGTCGGCCTCCGAGAGGTCGCTCCGAACCCATCCCCTCGCCGCCCCTCCGCACTCTTGTGAGGACTGCTCAGTTATCCGTTAGTAAGTCTTTAAGGTTCCAATTTGGAATCTTAAAGAGTGGGTCTCATTCCAAGTATGTATCGTGTGTTTTTGCCCGACATGCCCTTGTCGGGTTGGTCTGCTAGGATATATGCAGATAAATGACGTTTATGGGGGTAATATGAAAGACCTGATCTCCTTAGAGACGATAGAAAGCAAGATATTCCTTGTGCGTGGTCATAGGGTAATGATCGATAAAGACTTGGCAGAGTTGTATGAAGTGCGCACGAAAAACCTGAATAAAGCGGTTTCAAGGAATATTGAAAGCTTTCCGGCTGATTTCATGTTCCAACTCACGGCAGAAGAATATCGTTCTTTAAGGTTCCAATTTGGAACCTTAGAAAGAGGGGCCCATTCGAAGTATTTGCCCCGGGTTTTCATGGAGCAGGGAGTGGCAATGCTTTCAAGCGTTCTCAAGAGCAAGCGCGCCAGGATGGTAAATATCCAGATAATGAGAGCCTTCGTAAAACTGCGCGAGTTGCTCAACACCCATAAGGAACTGGCCCGTAAGCTGGAAGAACTGGAAAAGAAATACGACGCGCAGTTCAAAAGCGTCTTCGACGCCATAAGAATGCTGATGACCCCGCCCCCCGACCCCGGCCCCAAACCAATCCCCGGCTTTAAGCCCTAGAAATAGTCTTCGTTTGCTAGAATATGCGTAATGGGAAATGGGTTGGCATCCAATAGTCATAAAGTAATGAGCGTCCCCTATCTATTAAAATCATAATATGTCCCGTATGCCCGTAGATATTATTCAGCCTGTTAATGTGAGCCACAATACTAGTTCCATTAGACCCACATTTTTTCGCGCGATAGAAAGCCTGGCTATCGCATGGGCAGTTGTACTCATGTTTTCTGTTTGCCTGAGGGCGCAACCTATTGAAGTTAATGTGACAACCACAACATCAATAATCATAACCAAGTCGGAGCTTATTCAAACTGTTGAGAACCTGGTCCTCCCCTATGCAAAGCGCCAGACACCTAGCTTGGACAATATGCCAGCACCGCCGGAGGATTTAACGATTTTAGAAAGGACGATAAAGCAGAAAGGGACGGCGTGTGTTTACTACTGTTTTTGCGCAAACTTTACGGCAGCCCCATATGAATATCAAGAGGGTGTTTCATGGGAGAAGAATGCTGCGAATAATCAATTTGGCTGTTTTTTAATTTCAAAACATAAACCAACGAAGATGATTTGTTTGGGTTTTTTTCCGACCAGACGCTGGGGAGACTATGAAGCAGTATGTGGCCCAATTAAAGGAAATACTGTAACTATCTATTCTTACGGCATTAATTATAAAGACGAAGGACAAGAGATACATTATAAGGTGAATTTTGAGACGAACATATCAAGTGAAGTTTTCCGTGCGGAATACACTCCGGAAACAGAGGGTGGGCATTTATAAAACCGGTTATATAAATCTGGGACGCTGTTTACTAATTAATTAGTTGCTGCCAGTGAAGCCTGGCGGTTTTTTTATAGGGGAGAAGACCGGGGGCGGACGGGGGGACCGGGTTAGCAAAAGCCCCTCGGAAGGCGAGGCTTGCGTAGCGCCGAGCCTGAGAGCGGCAGGCGCGCGCACGGTGTGCGCGACGCCGGTTTTGCGTTCCGGTCCCCCTGGCCGCCCCTATGCGCAGCGGGCAATTTTGTATTATTTAGTCTGTGACTTTCCTTATTAAAAAGATCGTTGAGGCTTTTGTGCTGCCGCCGGGGTGCTATATTGTGGCGCTGGCGGGGCTTGGGTTTTATTTGAGGAAGCGGGCGCGGGCGGGGGCTTTGGTTTGCGCGGTACTGGCGGGGGTGATGTGGGTGGGGAGCTCCAAGGTTTTTTGTAATGCGCTGATGGGGCCGCTGGAACATGCCTATTCGGCGCCGGCGAAGCCGGAGGGGGACGTAATTGTGCTGCTCTGCGGCGGGTTCAGGGGGGGCGGCAGGCCTTTTTCGGCTTCGGAGCGGCTTGAGCATGGGACTTTGGAGCGCGCGGCCGCGGCTTTCAAGCTTTATAAGGATACGGGGCTGCCGCTTCTGATCTCGGGCGGGGCGCCTTTTTCTGATAGCCCGGAGGCGGAGGCCGCTTCGGTTTATCTTAGGGAACTGGGTGTACCGGATAACAAGCTTATTAAGGAAGAAAATTCCCGAGACACGCAGGAGAACGCCCGGTTCAGCCTGAAGATCTGCGGTGAGAAGGGTTATAAAAAGCTCATCCTGCTCACCTCCGCCTACCATATGCCGCGCTCCGTTCTGCTTTTCAGGAAGGCCGGCTCGCTGGAAATAGTCCCTTTTCCTGTCGCCCGCCGCTCCGGGGGGCCGCGCTACTACGCCGATTACCTGCCAGGAGGGGGGCTTGAGGCCAGGATGGCCCTGAACGAATACCTGGGGTTGCTTTATTACCGCGTTTATTATTTCTTCTTCTAACAGGGGTAAAAAAAGGTAGAATATAGGTCAGGCAGGGCTAGAAAGCCTGTCAGGTATCATTTTCTGTCCCAAGTTCACAGGAGGAAGCGTTTGAACAACGATAAGAGAGTAAGAGTCAACCGGAACATCACATCCCCGCAGGTGCGCCTCATCGACATGCACGGCACCATGCTCGGCATTAAGCCGCTCATCGAAGCCGTAACCATGGCCAAAGGCTCCGGCCTGGACCTGGTGGAGATCTCCCCCGGCGCCAACCCGCCCGTCTGCAAGGTGATGGACTTTTCCAAATTCCTCTACGAGAAAGAAAAGCAGGACCGCGAGAACCGCAAGAAGCAGAAAGCCGGCGTGCTGAAGGAGATCCGCCTTAACCCGCGCATCGCCACCCACGACCTGCAGACCAAGGTCAAGCATATAGAAGAATTCCTGAAAGAGCACAATAAAGTGCGCGTCACCGTGGTGTTCCGCGGCCGCGAGAACCAGCACCGGAATCTCGGCGAGGAGATCCTTAACGCCATCCGCGACAATCTGTCCTCCGTCGGTATAGTCGAAGGCCGCCCTTCGATGATGGGCAACCGCATGAGCATCATGCTGGCCCCGGCCACGCACGCCCCCAAGCCCGCCGCGAAACCCGCGGCCGCGCCCAAGACCGCGGCGCAGCCGGCGCCCGCGCCGAAGCCGGAGCAGGCCCCCGGAACCTGAGCCCTTTTACAGGCGGGCCGGAAAGTTATATAATATCAGGATAAGCCTGAGTTCAAAAAAAGAGAAACACTATGCCTAAAATTAAATCACACAGCGGCGCCAAGAAAAGATTTAGAAAGACCACCACGGGGAAATGGCTGCACCGGAAAACCGGCCTGCGCCACCTCCTGACCGGGATGTCGGCCAAGCGCGGCCGCAACCTCCGCACCGCTAAGGTGGAGGAAAAGAATTCCGCGGAAGGCAAAATGCTCAAGCAGTACCTGCCTTACCAGTAAAAGCGGGTTCTTGAAGAAATAATAAAACCAGGGAAAATCAAATGAGAATAACATACAGCGTAGCGAGAAATAAAAGAAAGAAAAGAATTTTAAAGCTCTCCAAGGGCTATTACGGCAATAAGGGCAACCGCCTCCGCCAGGCTACGCAGCAGGTGAAGAAGTCCCTCACCACTGCCTACATACACCGCCGCGACAAGAAGGGCGACATCCGCCAGCTGTGGATAGTCCGCCTGAACGCCGCCGCCCGCGAGGAAGGGATGTCTTACAGCAGGTTCATGGACGGTATCCACAAAGCGAATATCAACCTGAACCGCAAGATGCTGTCCGAGATCGCCATCCGCGACCCGAAGTCTTTCAAGCAGCTTGCTGAGATCGCCAGGAAAGCTATCGGCAACATCAAGAAAGTTGTCGGTACCGCCAACTAAGGCCGCGCCGTGAACTCCACGGTTTGGAAGGAAAAACTGTCCGCAATACGGGACAGTTTTTCCGTTTCTGTGGCCAAGACCCCGGCCGAAAACCCGGAAGCCATAGAGCTGCATTACCTCGGGCGCAAGGGCGAGCTCGCCCTCCTGCTCCGCGACCTCAAAGATATCCCCATAGAAGAGCGCAAGGAGCTGGGCGCGCTCGGCAATACCGCCAAAGAAGAGATGACGGCGAAGCTCGCCGAGCTGAAGGGCGCCTCCGGTTCCGCCGGGACCGTGCTCAGGTCCAGCATAGACCTGACGCTGCCTGGCTGGCCTTTCCCCAAGGGCAGCCTGCACCCGCTCACCCACACCATGAACAGGCTCGCCGAGGGCTTCCTCAAGCTCGGCTTCACCATGGCGGACGGCCCGCGGGTGGAGGACGATTATCACAATTTCGAAGCGCTGAACTTCCCGCCTTTCCACCCGGCGCGCGACATGCAGGACACTTTCTACGTGGGCGCGATCGACGAGGTCGGCAAAGGGATGCTCCTGCGCACCCACACCTCCCCGGTGCAGATCCGTTCGATGGAGAAGCAGGACCCGCCGCTGCGCGTTTTCCACACCGGCCGCGTGTTCCGCTCCGAAGCGGTGGACGCCAGCCATTCTTTCGCTTTCCACCAGATCGAGGGCCTTTATGTGGATAAAGGCGTGAGCATGGCCGACCTTAAATGGACGGTGGACGCTTTCATGAAGGACCTGTTCGGCTCCGGCGTTAAAACGCGCTTCAACCCGTCCTATTTCCCTTTCGTCGAGCCCGGCGCCGAAGTCGATATGTCCTGCGTGTTCTGCAAATCAGGCGAGCGCTGCCCCGTCTGCAAGGGCACCGGCTGGCTCGAAGTGATGGGCGCCGGCCTGGTCCATTCCAACGTGCTGAAGGCCTGCAAGTACGATCCCGAGAAATGGAGCGGCTTCGCTTTCGGCGCGGGCATAGAGCGCTTCGCGATGCTTCTCTACGGCATCAGCGATATGCGCATGCTGTACGAGAACGATCTGCGCATCTTAAAACAGGTGCAGTAGGGTTGGCGGTTCCGCCAAGGGGACCGGAACGCAAAAACGTGCTCTCGCACACCGTGCTCGGCACTCCCGCTCTCGCCCTCCGCGCTTACGCAAGCGTCGGGCTCCGAGAGGGTTTTGCTAACCCGGTCCCCTTGTCGGAACCGCGGAAAAGTGAGTTTAAAAGAGAAATTTAATGAAGATCATATACTCCTGGCTTTCGGACTTCATCGAGAATCCTCCCGCGCCGGCGGAACTTGCGGCCAAGCTTGGGCGCATAGGGCTGAAGGTGGAGGAGCTAAAGAAGACGGGCGCTGCTTTCAGCGGCGTCTGCGTCGCGCAGATCCTGAAGATAGACAAGCACCCTAACGCCGACAAGCTGGCGCTGGTGGACGTGAACGACGGCAAAGTGACCATGCGCGTGGTCTGCGGCGCCAAGAATATAGCCGTGGGCCAGAAGATCCCTTTCGCCAAAGTGGGCGCAATGCTCTCCGGCGGCGAGCTGAAGAAAGCCAAGATCCGCGGCGTGGACTCCGAGGGGATGCTCTGCTCGGCGGCCGAGCTGGGCCTCGAGGGCTACGACAGCTCCGGGATACTTCTCCTGCCCGACACCACCGCCATAGGCGTGGACGCGGTCACCCTTTTCCCCAAAGCCGATTATACTCTTGAAGTCGAGATGCTTCCTAACCAGTCGCATTGCCTTTCCCATTACGCGCTGGCCCGGGAGTTCTGCGTTTTCTACGGCTATAAACTGAAAGAGGCCGCGATCTTCGAAGGCAAATCTTCAGGCGAGGTGGTTCCGGTGCATATCAACGTGCCGGACCTGTGCCCCCGCTACGGCGCGATAGTCATAAAGGGCGTGCGCGGCGCGAAGACGCCGGCCTGGATGGCGGACCGCCTGCGCGCGATGGGCTCCAACCCGAAGGGCAACCTCCTTATCGACGGCTCCAATTACGTGATGTACGAACTTGGCCAGCCGACGCATTGTTTCGACATCGCCAAGCTCGCCGGCCCCAAGATAATCGTGCGCCGCGCTATGCCCGGCGAAATGCTCAAGCCCCTCGACGGCCAGGCTATCAAGCTGGACGCCGGCATGCTCGTGATAGCCGACGCTTCAAAGCCCGTGGCGCTGGCCGGGGTGATGGGCGGCTTCTATACGGCCGTCTCCGAAGAGACCGACGCTATTTTGATCGAGTCCGCGCGCTTCCACCCGCCCACGGTGCGCCTCGCTTCCAAGACCACCGGGATCAAGAGCGAATCCTCCTATCGTTTCGAGCGCGGGACCGACCCGGAGCTGCCGAAGAAAGCGGCGCGCCGCCTCGCGAAACTTATTCTCGAGGCCGCCCCCGGCGCGGAGATCGAGCAGATCAGCGATACCTGCCCCGTCAAGTACGAGCGGCCCGTGGTGGAAATAGACCCCGCGCGCGTTAACGCGATCCTCGGCACCGGCATAGCCGACGGGGAGATCTACGCCTGCCTTAAGGCCTTCCAGCCCGACCTGAAGGACTCCAAGCCCTGGAAATTCACCGTGCCGTCCTACCGCCAGGATATCGAAACTGTCTGGGACGCGGCGGAAGAGATAGCCCGCTATGTGGGCTACGACGTCATCCCTTCCGTGTCGCGCATGCCCATGCTGCCCTCGGCGGTCACGGCGCAGTGGGCCGTGGGCCTCGAGATGAAGACCACCCTGGCCGGCCTGGGCTTCAGCGAGGTTTATAACTACGATTTCGTTTCGGTAAAAGAGATGAAAGCCTGCGCTTTCTACGCCGACATGGCGCTCGAGGTCAAGAACCCGCTTTCTTCGGATTACCAGTTCATGCGCCAGTCTTTGCTGACGGGGCTGCTTAAAACTTTGCGCTACAACCTTAACCGCGGGCGCGAGACGGTGCAGATCTTCGAATCCGGCACCGTTTACGCCAAGGCCGACGCCGGCAAGACGGAACAGGTCCACTGCGCGGGGCTGATGGCCGGGGCTTTCCCGGAGGGCGGCTTCTGGCAGGGCGGCCAGGGCGCCACGGATTTCTACCACCTCAAGGGCATGATGAGCCGGATCTTCTCGGGTAAAGGCGGCTTCCGTTTCGAGAAGCCGAAGAGCGCGCCGGGTTATTTCCAGCCGGGGCTCTGCCTCGAGATGAAGCTGGGCGGCAATTCCGCCGGCTACGTGGGCAAGCTGAGCCCGGTGGTGGCGGCGGCTTTCGACTTCAAGGACAATAATATTTTTTACTTCGAGATCCCGCTGGACAGCATGGCGGCGGCCTGGAAGCCGGATTTCTGGCAGAAGATAACGAAGATTAAAGCGGTCTCGGCTTTCCCGCAGAACTGGCGCGATCTTTCTATCGTGCTCGAGGAAAAGCACGAATGGGCCGAGCTTGAGCGCTCTTTCTCGGGCGTGCAGGACCTGGCCTCCGCGCGCCTCATCGACGTTTACAAGGGCAAGAATATCCCGGCCGGCTCGCGCAGCCTGACCATCCGCTTCACTTTCTCCTCGATGGCCGGGACCCTCAACGACGCCGACGTAAGCGCCCGCATGACCGCCGTCCTGGAAAAACTCACAAAGAACTTCAACGCAAAGCTGCGCAGCTGACCTGCGGGGGGCTGGAGAGGGTATGGGCTCGTCGCTTACGGCGTCGGCCACACCGTGGCCGCGCCTCCCCTCTCGGCCCTCGCGCTTATGCAAGCTCGGGCCTCCGAGAGGTCGCTCCGAACCCATACCCTCTCCAGCCCTCTGTTCCCTTTTGCTATTATATTCCCAGATGTTTTTTAAAAGACTGTTTTTCGCTATGTTATTCCTGTGTCCGGCGGCCGTCCGGGCGGACGGGCCGGGGAGCTATTATTTTATCGCGGTGCAGAACGGCTCTTATAATTTCAAGGGCGGGGAAGCGCAGCTGGAGGAGTCCTACAAGGCGCTGCAGGGGATGGTGAAGCTGGCGGACGCGCAGAACGCGCGGCTGACGCTGCTGTTCAGCGCGCAGTACGCCGTCTATATCGCCTCGGACCCGGCCAGGATGGCCGAGCTGGAGGGGTGGAAAAAGGCCGGGCATGAAGTCGGGGCCTATCACCAGGGGCCGGACACTAGGGCCTGGGACGGCTATTCCGACCTGCCGGAAGAAGACTTTGCGCGCGTAAATAAGAAAGCCGGGAAAAGCGATCCGGCGCAAACCCATAAAGAATACTTCGAGGCGCTTGGCCGCCTTGAGCCGGCGATAAAATCCGGCTGCATGCAGGACGGGAAAGATAAAAAATTCCTGGCCTCCGCGCCGTTTTACGAGATCTGCGGCAGGCCGGATGACAAGGGCGTAAATAATTTCGTGGCCGTTACCGGGGGGGAGAGGCCGGGAAAAAGCCTCTCGGTCCTGCACCCGGCCGACAAGGCGGGCGTCCTGGCGGCGAGGATGGCTTTCGCCTCGCTTTCTTCCGGAGTTTACGGCGCTTCTTTCAAAAGTTCCCCGTCCGAATTCGGGGCTTTCTACGCCTGGCTTTCTTTTTTGAAAGGCAAGGATCCGCAGGGGCTGCGCAGCCGCACGGTCTCCTCGGCGGTCGAGGGGAAACTCCTGCCGGAAAAAGAAGTGAAGGCCGCGGCGAAACCGGCGAAAACGGCGAAAACAGCGAAAGCAGAGAAGAAAGTCCCCCAGCTGGAGCCGGACCCGCCGGTCGACCTTCCCCGTCTCAGGCCCGTCCCGTCCTTTTACGGCAAGGTAGGGAAACTGATGTTCGGCCCGCGCGCCGGCGGGAAGAATCTGGAGCAGAGGACCCGCTGCGGCGACGGGCTCTGCGACGCTTTCGAACGGGCCCAGGCCGGCCGCTGCCCGCGCGACTGCGGAAATTAGGTATTTGGGCTGCCAGGACTAAAACATGAAACATAAACTTAAAGGCGTTTGCGCTAAGGAAGTTAAGTTCAGGATCGTGGGCGGCAGGCTGAGGGACGTGGAGTTCATCAGGGGTTGCCCCGGAAATCTGCAGGCGATGGCCGTGCTGCTGGAAGGGATGAGCGTGGACGAGGTCATCCTGAAATTAAAAGGCATTCCCTGCGGGGACAGGCCGACTTCCTGCTCGGACCAGTTCGCTAAAGTCCTGAAGAAGATCAAGAAGAGCCCTAAATAGCCGGCGCGGAGTTCTTCCGGCCGTCCGCATAAAGCGGGCGGCCTTATTTTTTTCCGCGCAGGATTTTATACACTTTGTTCATGGCCGATATAGTCCTCGCCACTTTTAACGCCCGGTACGAGCACTGCTCCTTCGGGCTGCGCTGCCTTATGGCCAACCTGGGCGGGCTCTCCGCGCGCGCTAAAATACTTGAATTGAACATCGGGATCCGCACGGCCGAGGCCGCTGAGGCTATTCTTACCCTGGAGCCGCGGATACTCGGGTTGGGCGTTTACGTCTGGAACGCGCGGGAAAGCGCCGGGCTTGTGGCCGAGCTTAAGCGGCTCCGCCCTGAGCTGATCATAGTTCTTGGAGGGCCGGAGGTAAGCCATGAGATCCCGGAGCAGCAGCTCTGCCGGGACGCCGATTTCGTCATAAAAGGCGAGGGGGAAATAGCTTTCGCGCGATTGTGCGGCGGCTTGCTTTCCGGGCAGGCTCCCGGGGAAAGAGTAATAGACGCTCCCGCGCCCGACCTTTCCCTGCTTGCTCCGCCCTATGGTCTTTATACGGACGAGGATATCTCCCACCGCGTTATCTACGCCGAAGCGTCCCGCGGCTGCCCTTTCGCCTGCGAATTCTGCCTCTCCTCCCTGGATAAAACGGTAAGGAATTTCCCGCTGGAGCGCCTGTTCCCGGCCTGGGAGGAGCTCCTGGCCCGCGGCGCCCTTAAATTCAAGTTCGTGGACCGCACTTTCAACCTGGAGACGGGGCGCGCGGCCGCCGTCCTTAATTTTTTCCTTGAGCGTTACCGGCCCGGCCTGTTCCTGCATTTCGAGATGGTTCCCGACCGGTTCCCCGAAGAACTTTATTCTATCGTAAAAAAATTCCCGGCCGGCTCGCTGCAGCTCGAGGCGGGCGTGCAGACTTTCAACCAGTCCGTCGCGGAGCGGATCGGGCGCAGGCAGGACAACTCCGCGGCGGAGAAGAACCTGCTCCGCCTTAGGGGGGAAACCGCCGCCCACCTGCACGCCGACCTTATCATAGGCCTGCCGGGAGAGGGCCTGGCCTCTTTCGCGGCCGGCTTCGACAGGCTTGCTGCCCTGGGGCCGCAGGAGATCCAGGTGGGGATACTTAAGCGCCTGCGCGGCGCGCCCATAGCCCGGCACGACGCGGAGTGGAAAATGGTCTACAGCCAGGAGCCGCCCTACGAGCTGAGGCAGAACGGGCTCCTTGATTTCTTCACCATGCAGCGCTTGCGCCGTTTCGCGCGCTACTGGGACCTTGTCTCCAACAGCGGGGTTTTCGCTGAAACCGCCGCGCTGATCTGCTCCGGGGCTTCGTCTTTTAATAATTTTCTCGCCTTCAGCGACTGGCTTTACGCCCGGACGGGGCAGACTCACGCTATCTCCCGCTCGCGCCTGAGGGAACTGCTGACGGTCTATCTTGCCGAGGTACTGAAACAGCCTGCCGAAGCCGCGGCGGCCCTGGCCGGGCGTGACGAAGCTAAAGCGCGCCGCCGTACGGGAAGCGGCGCCCGCCGGCAGGCAAGGCACGGGTAAACGGCTTATGCCCCCATTTGCTAAACTAAACTCTGCTATGTTCAAGACCGCGCTCCTTCTCTCTTTTTTCCTCGCCTGCCCGCCTTTCGCTCCGGCGGCGGATTTCAGGGACGAAACGATATACCTGGCGGTAACGGACCGTTTCGCGGACGGAGACCCGGCAAATAATAATATTTACGGGGACGAATACGTTCCCGGCAATCTGCGCTACTACCAGGGCGGGGATTTCCGCGGCCTTATCGATAATCTGGACCATATAAAGGCCATGGGCTTTACCGCGCTTTGGATAACCCCGCCGGTGATGCAGCCGCCCGGCCGCTACGTCAACAGCTCGCAGACCTACGACGCGGCGGGTTACCACGGCTACTGGGCCTGGGATTTTTCGAGGATAGACCCGCACCTTGAATCCAAAGGCGCTGCCTATCCGGACCTGATAAAAGCGGTGCACGGCAAGGGCATGAAGCTTATCCAGGACATCGTGCTCAACCACGGCCACGGCGGCGACACGCATCCGTCCGTAAAGTGGTACGCCGACCGCGGCAAAGTGCGCGGGCTCGGGCGCGAATACGACTACTTCGCCGACGACAAGAACTGGTTCACTCACAAAGGGCCGGTGCTGGCCGACCTGCTTGATTTTAACGACGAAAATCCGGAAGTTCTTAAGTGGTTTACCGCTATTTACGGAAAATACCGGGATATGGGCGTGGACGCTTTCCGCGTGGACACGCTGGTCTGGATGAAGAACGACTTCTGGCGGGATTTCGCCGCGGCGATGCATAAAGGTAAAAAAGATTTCTTCATGTTCGGGGAAGCCTGGACCAATGATGATTTTAAAACGCTGTCCTCCTACACTAAACTGTCGCCGGGCGACCCGATGAACAGCGCGATGAGCGTGCTGGACATGCCGCTGTCCTCCATGGGCGGCTGGGGGCCGATGGAGAAGGTCTTCAAGGGCGGGGATTATTCAAAGGCCGACGAGATACTGAGACACGATGGCGAATATAAAGACGCCAGCTACCTGGTGACCTACCTGGACAATCACGACAAACCGCGCTTCAGCGGCGGAACCGGCGAAGCGGCTCCGGCGGAGCGGTATTTCGACGCGCTTAATTTTTATTTTACCGCGCGCGGCATCCCCTGCATCTTTTACGGTACAGAGATAAGAATGCCGGGCGGAGAGGACCCGGATAACCGCAGAATGCTCGGCGCCGGGGGCATTGAAAAAGCAAAGTCGGACCCGGTCTACGCCCATCTCCAAAAGCTCAACGCAATAAGGCGCTCGGCGCTTCCGCTGCGGCGGGGCGCCCAGACGCGGCTGCTGGCCTCGCCGAACCAGTACGCTTTCCGCCGCGATTACGGCGGAGAGACCGCCGCGGTTTTCCTGAACAAGGACGAAAAAACCGCGCAGCTCAAGGCTTCAGGCCTGCCTGACGGAAACTGGCGCGAACTTTATACCGGCTCAAGGCTTAAAGTGAAAGGCGGCGTACTGGAAACGGAAGTTCCCGCCCACGGGCTTAGGGTTTTCGTTAATGGTAAAATAAAGGGCAGCCCCTGGAAAACCGCGGAAATGAACTATGAAAGAAAGAAAAATTAAAAAGATCGTGGAAGGCATGATGGTGATGGAGGGCGCCGGCGTAAAGCTCAGGCGCATCTTCGGTTTCGGCGATACCGCCCTCACCGACCCTTTCCTCCTGCTGGATAATTTCGGCTCAAAGGACCCGGCGGATTATATCGCCGGCTTCCCCTGGCACCCGCACCGCGGCATCGAGACCATCACCTATATGATAGAAGGCGTGGTGGCGCACGGCGATTCGCTCGGCAACTCCGGGACGATAAAGAGCGGCCAGGTGCAGTGGATGACCGCCGGCTCCGGCATAGTCCACCAGGAAATGCCGAAGGCTTATGACGGGAACATGCGCGGCTTCCAGCTCTGGGCCAACCTGCCGAAGAAAGAAAAAATGTGCCGCCCGCGCTACCGGGATATAAAAGCAGAGGATATGGCCGAGTTCAAGGGCGAAGGCTTTAAAATTAAAATTATCTGCGGCGAGTACGGCGGGGTTAGCGGCCCGGCGCAGGACATAGTGATAAACCCCTGGTTCTTCGACGTGCAGGCCGAGCCCGGCGCCGAGTTCTCGCTCAAGGTCCGCCCGGAAGACAATGTGCTCTGCTGCGTCTTCGAGGGAAAGGGCTGGTTCGACAAGAAAAAGACGCAGGAGGTCGGCCCGGGCCAGCTTGCGGTGCTGGAGGAAGGGGAAACCATCGCCTGCTCCGCCTCCAAAGAGGGACTGCGCTTCATGCTGATTGCCGGCAAGCCGCTCAACGAGCCGGTGGCCTGGCGCGGCCCGATAGTGATGAATACCGAGTCCGAGCTGAAAAAAGCTTTCGAAGAATACCGCAAAGGTACTTTTATTAAAAGGTAGATCGTCTATCTATGTCAGGAAAAGTTCTTATTATCGACGACGACGACGCTCTTTCCAGCCTGCTCAGGGATTTCCTGGTCTCTAAAGGCTATACCGTTTCCCGGGAAGCCGACGGCCATGCCGGCGCCGCCAGGGCCAGGGAAATTCTGCCCGACCTGATAACGCTGGATTTCAATATGCCGGGCAACAACGGCGTCGAGACTTACAATGAGCTGCACCGGTATCCCGAAACCGCCGTCATCCCGGTCATCTTCCTGTCTTCCACGCTTTTAGGGCTTATAAAAAGGATGCTGACCGAGAATTCACGGCTCAGGTTCCTGAAGAAAGGCTGTTCCACCAAAGAGCTGGAGCTGTGCGTGAGCGAAATGATGGCCCTGCCGAAACTTGCGCCGCCGCCGCCCCCGCCGCCCAGGAAAAGCGATCTCCATCACTGAATCCCGGGCGCGGCCGGCAAGGCGGTTTGCCCGGTTTTTCAGGCGAGGTTCCGTTTTTTGTATCATAGCCGTAATGGGGGCTTCCGGGCCGGTCGGCGCGGAAAAAAGCCCCGTTTTATAAAGAGGCGATCATGTCAAAATCCTCCGGCTTAAATTCTTTCGGCGCGCGCTCCGCCCTTCCATTATCTTCGGGCAGCGTGCAGTATTACAGGCTGGCGGCCCTTTCGGGCCAGGCCGGCGTGGACCTTTCCCTCCTGCCCTTTACGATAAAAATACTGCTCGAAGGCGCGCTGCGCGCCGAGAACGGGCTGGAAGTCACGGCGGAAGATGTTTTGAACCTGGCCCGCTATAACGCTAAAGCTCCCTCCGGGCCGGAAGTCCCTTTCGTTCCGGCGCGAGTGCTGATGCAGGATTTCACCGGCGTGCCGGCGCTGACCGACCTGGCCGCTCTCCGCGACGCGCTGGCCCGGCTGGGCCGGGACCCGCAGCTGATAAACCCGCGGCTTCCCGTGGACCTCATTATCGACCACAGCGTGCAGGTGGACGCTTACGGCTCGCCGGAAGCCCTTGCCGTGAACGCGCGCAAGGAGTTCGAGCGCAACCGCGAGCGGTACGAGTTCCTGCACTGGGGCCAGAAAGCTTTCACTAATTTCAAAGTGGTCCCTCCGGCGTCCGGGATCTGCCACCAGGTCAATCTTGAATATCTCGGGAAAGTGGTCTGGCGCTTTAATGAGGACGGCGCGGAGACCGCCTGCCCCGACACTTTGGTCGGCACCGATTCGCATACCACGATGATAAACGGCCTGGGGATACTCGGCTGGGGCGTAGGAGGGATAGAGGCCGCCGCCGCGATGCTCGGCCAGCCCGTCTTTATCCAGCTGCCGGAAGTGATAGGCGTCCGGTTCACCGGCGCTATGCCGGCCGGCTGCACGGCGACCGACCTGGTCCTGGCCGTCACGCAGAAACTCCGCAAAAAAGGCGTGGTGGGGAAATTCGTGGAATTCTTCGGGCCCGGCCTCTCTTCGCTCACGCTCGCGGACAGGGCCACCGTCGCGAATATGGCGCCTGAATACGGGGCCACCTGCGGCTTCTTCCCCGTCGACGCCGAAACTCTGCGCTATATGCGGGCCACCGGCCGGACGGAAGCGGAAGTCGACCTGGCCGGGCGCTACTGCAAAGCGCAGGGGCTTTTCAGGACCGACGAAACGCCCGCTCCCGTATTCACGGACACCGTAGAGGTGGACCTCTCCGGCATCAGCCCCGCTATAGCGGGCCCTTCCAGGCCGCAGGACCGGATTCCGCTGAGCGAGGCGAAGTCCGCCTGGCGCCGGATACTTACTTCCGCGCCGGGACCGCAGGGCCTCGGCGTGCCGGAGACCGAGTCCGCCAGGATAGCGGCGATAAATTTCCCGGACGGATCGAAAGGAACTGTCGCCCACGGCGCGGTGGCGATCGCCGCCATCACAAGCTGCACGAATACAAGCAACCCACGGGTGATGATAGGCGCCGGCATAATGGCGAAAAAAGCTGTGGCGGCCGGGCTGAAGGCGAAGCCTTACGTCAAGACCAGCCTCGCGCCGGGCTCTCTCGCGGTAACCCGCTACCTCGACGCCGCGGGCCTCACTCCTTTTCTTGAGAAACTGGGTTTTCATACCGTGGGCTACGGCTGCACCACCTGTATCGGGAACAGCGGCCCGCTCCCGGACCATGTCGTGCCGGCGGCGGACGCCCTGGCTATGACGGCGGTCCTGTCCGGCAACCGGAATTTCAACGGCCGGATAAACCCGCACTGCAAAGCTTCTTTCCTGGCCTCGCCTCCTCTGGTCCTGGCCTACGCTCTTTCGGGCACGCTGGATTTCGACTTTGAAAATGAACCGCTCGGCCCCGGGGTGTTCCTGAAAGATATCTGGCCGACTGAGGCCGAGATAGACGCGCACCTGGCCCTGGCGGAGGACCCCGCGGCTTTCCGCGAGGCCTATTCCAGCCTTTATACGGGGAACGCGGTCTGGAACGGGATAGGGAGCGGGAAATCCCCGCTCTACCCCTGGGATACCAAGAGCACCTACCTGCGCGAGCCGTCTTTCTTCAAGGGCATGACCGAGGAGCCGCATCCGCTTGCGCCGGTGAACGGAGCCCGCGTGCTGGCGATGTTCGGCGGTTCTATTTCCACCGACCATATAAGCCCGGCCGGAACGATCGCGGCCGACAGCCCGGCCGGCCTGCATCTCTCCGGCAGGGGCGTGTCCCCGTCGGATTTTAACTCCTACGGGACCAGGCGCGGCAATGCCGAGATCATGACGCGCGGGACCTTCGCCAACAGGCGGCTGCTCAATCTTCTCGTCCCCGGCACCGAAGGCGGGGTGACGCTGCACCAGCCTTCGGGCCTGAAGCTGTCCATCTTCGACGCCGCGGAGCGCTACAAGGGCGAGGGCGTGCCGCTGGTCCTGCTCGCGGGCGCCGACTACGGCATGGGCTCCAGCCGCGACTGGGCGGCCAAGGGGGTCTTCCTGCTGGGCGTGCGCGCCGTCATCGCCGAATCTTTCGAGCGGATACACCGCTCCAATTTGGTCGGCATGGGCGTGCTCCCGCTGCAGTTCCAGCCGGGCGAGGGCATCGGCCCGCTCAAACTTACCGGCAGGGAAACTTACACCGTTCTTTTGGACGATAAGCTCGCGCCGCGGCAGACCGTAAAAGTGGAGGTCGAGGCCGAGGGCCGCGAGCCGCGCTATTTCGACGCGCTCTGCCGCATAGACACGCGGATAGAGCTGGAGTATTTCCGCAACGGCGGTATCCTCCACTACGTGCTCCGCAGGCTGATAGGGAAGCGCTGATATGGAACATCTCAATATAGTTATCGCCGGCGCGGCGGGGCAAGGGGTCCAGTCCGCGGGCGAGATACTCGGCAAGACCCTGCTCAGGCTCGGCTACCATATCTTCATCACCCAGGATTACCAGTCGCGGGTGCGGGGCGGGCATAACTTCATGAGCGTCCGCTTTTCCGGAGGGCCGCTTGCGGCCCCGGTCAGGCGGGCGGATTATCTGCTCGCCCTGAACGAAGAAAGCGTCGGGCTCAGGCTTGGCGACCTCGGGCCGGAAGGCCTGGCTTTCTGCCTGGAGGCGGACAAGGGCGCGAATACGGACCCGCGCCTGCGGGTGCTTCCGGACTCGCTTGGCCCGGAGGCCGCGCGGGGGGAAAAGTTCGCCGCGGTGAAATTAGTCTCTATGCTGTTCGCGAGCCTCGGTTTCCAGCCGGATATTCTGGCCGGTTCGGTAAAGAAAATGTTCGAAGGGCGCCTGAAGCCGGAAGCGCTGCAGGCCAATCTTGACGCCGTCGCCGCCGTCTCCGGTTTTATCGGGGCGAAGGACGTCCGCCCCCCGGCCTTCAAGCCGGCCCCCGCGCCGGACCGGATGCTTATCTCCGGGAACGACGCCGTAGCCCTGGGCATGGTCGCCGCCGGGATCGGCGTTTACGCCGGCTACCCTATAACGCCTTCCACGACCATCCTCAACGCTCTCGGCACGGCCGGGCCGAAGCTCGGCATCGCCGTGGAGCAGGCCGAGGACGAAATAGCCGCGCTCAATCTCGCGATCGGGGCTTCCTACGCCGGCGCGCGCGCGGCCTGCGGCTCTTCCGGGCCGGGCATGAGCCTGATGGCCGAGGCGATAGGCCTGGCCGGGATCACAGAAACTCCGGTGGTGATCTACGACGGCCAGCGCGCCAGCCCCTCTACGGGCATGGCGACCCGCACGGAGCAGGGCGACCTTCTGTCGCTGGTTAATATTTCGCACGGCGAGTTCCCGAGGGCGGTAATTTCGCCCGCCACCCACGAAGACAGCTTTTACCTGGCGGCCGAGGCTTTCAATATCGCCGACGCCTGGCAGGTCCCGGTCTTCTTCGCGAACGACCTGGGGCAGGCAGGCTCGGAATCTACGGTCGGAGAATTCGACGTTTCCCGCGTGCGGATAGACCGCGGCCTTTTCGCCCCGGAACCCGCCGGGCCGGAGATGCTCGCGCGCTACGCGGTAACGGATTCCGGAGTTTCGCCGCGCGCCGTCCCCGGCCTGTCAAAATGGCTGGTCTCCTGCGACAGCCACGAGCACGACGAACACGGCCACCTCACGGACGATCCCGCCAACCGCGTCGCCCAGCATTCCAAGCGGATGCGCAAGCTCGCCGGCCTGGCCGCCTCTTTCCCGGGCCCGGAGATAA
Source organism: bacterium (assembly GCA_021811315.1). Lineage (GTDB taxonomy): Bacteria > Elusimicrobiota > Elusimicrobia > Elusimicrobiales > UBA9959 > UBA9959. Next base: position 54,603 of record JAJZPF010000012.1, on the reverse strand, counting down.
TAGATCCCGGCCGGCCGGTCTGCGTGATAGCCTGGGGCTCCACCGTCGGACCGCTGCTCGAGGCGAAGCTGCTTCTCAAGGAAAAGGGCATTGATTTCTCTGTGGCCGTCTTCAGGTATCTCTATCCGCTGGACAAGGAGAAAGTGCGGGAGGCGCTGAAGGGCTTCAAGCGGCTTGTCACGCTCGAACAGAATTATTCCGGCCAGTTGGGCAAATTGCTCCGCATGGAATGCGGGGTGGAAACGCACGCGCATCTCGGGAAATACGACGGGCGGAACCTGACGGTCGAGGACGCCGTGGCGCTGCTGGAAGCCGGGCTGGAGGGGAAAATATGACCTGCACGGCAAGTTACGATTTCCACAAGCCCCAGTGGTGCCCCGGCTGCGGCAATTTCGACATCCTGCCCTGCGTTAAAGAGGCGCTCTGCGGGCTGGACCTGAAGCCGCAGGATTTCATCATGGTCACCGGGATAGGCCAGGCCTCCAAGCTCGGCTTTTCCGTGAAATGCAATCTGTTCAACGGGCTGCACGGCCGGGCTTTGCCGGTGGCCGCCGGCGTGAACATGGCCAATCATAAATTGAAACTTCTTTCCGTTTCCGGGGACGGCGACTATTACTCGGAAGGCGGCAACCACTTCATCCACGCCGCGCGCCGGAACCTGAATATAGCCGTGTTCGCCGGCGACAACCGCGTCTACGGCCTTACCAAGGGACAGGCTTCGCCCACTTCTTCCCCGGACTTCTCCACGCCCATCCATCCCGAGGGCGTCGGCGGCAAGCCCGTCAACCCGGCTTTGCTCGCCCTGGCCTCCGGCGCCACTTTCGTGGCCCGGGCTTTCTCCGGGAACAAGCCGGAACTGACCGGGCTGATGAAGCAGGCTATAGAGCATAAAGGTTTCGCGCTCCTGGATATCATGTCGCCCTGCATTACCTTCAACAAGGTCAATACTTTCGGCTGGTTCAGGCAGCGCGCGAAACCGGTCGGGCCCGAACACGACCCGTCGGATTTCGACGCGGCTTTGAGCCTTGTTTCCCGCGCGCAGGAGACCATCCCGACCGGCCTTATCTACAAAACTGACCGGCCCGCCTTCGACGCCCGCTTTTCGGCGCTGAAAGGCGAAGCGATAGCGGTCCGCACCGCCGCTTATTCCCCTGAAAGGGTCAGGCCTCTTTTCGAGAAGTTCAAATGAGGAAAAACCTATGAGCCGCATCTCCCATGACCGCAAGCGCGCTTCTAACCGGGCCGGGGCCATGCGTATTGAAAAAGACTCTATCGGCGAATTCCCGGTCCCGGCAGGGGCCTACTGGGGGATAAACGCCGGCCGCGCCGCGGAGAATTTCCCGATAAGCGGCCGGAAGATCAATCCGCGCCTGATAGCCGCTTACTGCCGGATAAAGAAAGCCGCCGCGGCCGTGAATATGCGGGCCGGGGAGCTTTCAAAAGCGAAAGGCAAAGCAATTATCCGTGCCGCCGAAGAGGTCCTGTCCGGAGGGCTCCGCGACCAGTTCATTATCGACAGGTTCCAGGCGGGAGCCGGGACCAGCACGAATATGAACGTGAACGAGGTGCTCTGCAACCGCGCGCTTGAGCTCCTGGGGCATAAGAAAGGCCGCTACGATATCCTGTCGCCAAATGACCATCTGAATATGGGGCAGTCCACCAACGACACTTACCCGGCGGCGGCGCACCTGGCGGCGCTCGCGGCGCTGGATGATTTTGAAGCCGAGGCCGCGCGCCTGGCCGCTTCGCTGTCGGAGCGGGGGAAGAAATTTTCCAAAGTCCTCAAGAGCGGCAGGACGCATCTGCAGGACGCCGTCCCGGTCCTGCTCGGGCGCGAGTTCTCGGCTTATGCCGCCGCGGTACGCGCCTCGGCGCGCCATATCCGGCGCACGGCCGCGGACCTGAAGGAACTCGGCATCGGCGGCTCGGCCGCCGGCACCGGGATGAACACCCACCCCGCCTTCGCGCGGCGCATGGCGGCGGAGCTTTCCAGGTCCTCGGGTTTCAAGCTGCGCAAAGCGGCCGACCTTATGCACGCGATGCAGTCTCAGGCCCCGCTTGGCAGGGTTTCCTCGGCGATGCGCGATTTTGCGGTGGAACTCGGGCGTATAGCCAATGATCTCAGGCTTCTCTCCTCCGGCCCGGCCACCGGCCTCGCCGAGATCCGGCTCCCGGCCGTGCAGGCGGGAAGCTCCATCATGCCGGGCAAGGTCAATCCTTCCGTCCCCGAGATGGTCAATATGGTCTGTTTTCACGCTGTCGGCGGCGACCTGAGCGTTTCTCTCGCCGCGGCCGCGGGCCAGCTTGAACTGAACGTGATGATGCCCCTGATGGCCGAGAACCTGCTTGAGTCCATAGACCTGCTCGCCGCCGCCTGCCGCCAGCTGGCGCTGCGCTGCGTGGACGGCATCACCGCGGACGCGGCGCGCTGCCGCGACTACGCCGGCCGCTCGATGGGGCTGGCGACCGCGCTCGCGCCCGAGATCGGCTACCTGGCGGCCGCCGGCGCGGCCAAACGCGCGCTTGCTTCGGGCAAGAGCATCGCCGGGCTGGCGGAGGCTGAGGGCCTGCTTTCCCCCGGGGCCCTTGCCCGCCTGCTTGACCCCGTACGGTTGACGCGCCCGGGCGCGGGAAAGCCCCGGCTCTAGCGCCGGTCAAAGAGAATCAATATGAACACACAAAATAATTCCAGGCCCCTGACTACGCAGGAAAAAGCCACCAGGATAAACCTCGCCAAGAAATTTTACGGGACCTTCGCCGAGATAGGCGCCGGCCAGGAAGTAGCGCGCTGGTTCTTCGTGGTCGGCGGCGCTTCCGGCGCCCTCGCCAAGACCATCTCCGCTTATGATATGGCGGTCTCGGACGCTATTTACGGCAAAGACAAGCGCTATGTCAGCCAGGCGCGGCTGCGGAAAATGCTGGATTACGAGTTCGACCTGATGGTCGAGCGCCTGGGCTCGGGGCGCGGCGATAAATCCTCTTTCTTCGCTTTCGCCGATACCGTCGCCGCGCGGAGCTACCAGGGGAACAATGAATGCCACGGCTGGATGGGGCTCAAGTTCCAGGCGGAGCCGAAAGGGGCGCCGTCCGAGATCGTCCTGCACGTGAACATGCTGGACAAGGAGAATTTGCAGCAGCAGGAAGCGCTCGGTATCATAGGCGTGAACCTGGCCTACGGCGCTTTTTATCTCAACGCCGAGCCTGAAAAACTTATCGCTTCGCTGCTCGACGGCCTTTCGACCGAGCGGATAGAAGTGGACATGATAAAGTTCACCGGGCCCTGCTTCAAAGGCGTGGACAACCGGCTGATGAGCCTGCAGCTCGTGGCCCAGAAGCTTACCGGCGCGGCGCTTATCGGCGCGAACGGGGAGGTCCTGCAGCCTTCCGAAGTCCTGTGGAAAAAAAAGATCCTGATAGAGCGCGGCAGCTTCCGCCCTCTCACCAAGGTGAATTTGGACATGCTCGACTGCTCGCGCGTCCAGTTCCAGGCCGAGGAAGGCGGGGGGGAAGGCGAGATAGTGGAGCTTATGGAGATCACCATGAGCAATCTGCTGAGCTCCGGGAAGATCGACCATACCGACTTCCTCGCCCGCGCGGACACGATAAACTCCGTGGGCAGGATGGTCCTGATCTCGGATTACGCCAGGTATTACAAACTGGCCGCCTATTTGCGGCGCTATACCGGGCGCAGCATCAGGATCGCGCTGGGGATCCCGACCCTGAAAGAAGTTTTCAACGTCAAGTATTACGAGGACCTGGGCGGCGGCATCCTTGAGTCTTTCGGCCGGCTTTTCAAGAACGACATCAAGCTGTACGTCTATCCTTTCATGGAAGGCGCGCCGGGCAAGGTCGTCACCGCGGAAAACGTGAAGGTCCCGGACCAGCTTAAGCACCTCTACATTTATCTTAGGGATAACGGCTGCATAGTCCCGATAGGAAATTTCCGCAAAGAAAGCCTGGGCATCCTTTCGCGGAACGTGCTCGCCAGGATCTGCGCGGGCGACGCCTGCTGGGAAGCTATGGTTCCCGCCGAAGTGGCGAAGTGCATCAAGGCCCGCCGCTTCTTCGGCTATAAACCCTGACTCTGGTCAATTCCCGAAGTGCCCAGGCCGGGATAGGCCTAAAGAGTCCTCTCTTTTGGGTATTTGGCATCATGCCGCCCACGGCGGCGTTTTCATACTATTATCCTGTAGGAAGCCGGAGCGGCTTCCCTTTAGAAAGGATGATAAAATGAAAACAATCGCGAAAACGTTCACTCTCTTTACTTTCCTGGCGGCCGTAAGCCTGCCCGCCGCCGCCGGCCAGTCCGAAGTTTTCGATTCTCTGTCCGGCCAGAAAGCCGGCGCTGCTATCCCGCTCCCCGGCCCCGCCTACGGCCTGACCAGGGACGTTTTCCGGGAAGTGGACGCTTGCTCGATACTGAACGCGCAGTTCATCATGCAGCCTTTCATGAAAGACGCGCTGAGCATGCTCAAGCCCTGCCTCGCCGGAGTTTCCGACCTGACCGGCAAAGCCAAGATCTCCGTAGGGGCCGTTAAGAACGGCAAAGCCATAGAGATAACCGTACTCGGGAGCAAGAACAAAGACGTAGCGGACCTGATAAAAGGCTCGCTCGCGAAGCGGAACGGCCAGGTCTTCGGCTATCCCGCTTCCGTAGTCGTGATCGCTGCCGAACCCAAAACCTCCATCCTGCCCAGGGACGTTTTCACCGAAGTGGAGGCCTGCTCCATCGTGGACGCGCAGTTCTTCATGCAGCCTTTCATGAAAGACGCGTTGAAGATGCTCAAGCCCTGCCTGGCCGGGGTCTCGAAGATCTCCGCCGACGCCCCTATTTCCGTAGCCGCCGCCAAGAACGACAAAGTCATAGAAATAACCGTCCTGGGCGAAAATAACGATTATGCCAGGAGCCTGATAGACGCCTCCATCGCCAAAAGGGGCGGCCAGCTCTTCGGCTATCCCGCCGGGGTCGTTCTGAAAGCGGCGGCGCCGCTCTGAAACAGTAGTTTTCGGTCAAGCGGCCCGCAGTGAAGCGGGCCGCTTTTTTTTGCGCGAAGTTTTACTATAATCTAGCTATGCATAACCGCATAAAGCGCCTTGAGGAACTGGTGAACGGCGCTTCAGAACTTATCGCGCGGCTTAAAGAAGAGAACGAGGTGCTGAAGCAGCAGGTGGAACTGCTGGGCGCCGCCCGCAACAAGTCAGCCTCAAATACCGCCGCCGCGCGCGAGCTGGCCGAGTTCAAGGCCAAGGTGCGCCGCCGGCTGGAGCGCCTCTGCGCGAAGATAGAAAAGGCCAACGACCTGCAGCCGGCCCTGTTCGAGGACGAAGATGCAGAATAACGAATTCGAAGCGAAGATCAAGAACCGCATGATCAAGTTCCCGTCCGTGGACGGGATGTCCCAGCTAGAGATGAGCATGATCGTGGGCCAGGTCGAGGAAAAGATAAACAAGATAGAAGAGAAACTTAACATCGTGGATTCCTCTAAACTCGCTATTTTGGCCGCCTACGATTTCGCCGTAGAGCTTTACCACCTGAAGCAGCGATCCGAGACCAACCGCGAGGCCGACTCGAAGAAGGTAGAGGAGCTGGTGGAAAAGCTGGCGAAAACTCTCGAAAAAGAAATACACGGCGAGCAGTAATTAATACCCGGGCCCTTATCCTAAAATGTCCGAATCCCTTTTTGACGAAAAACCGGCGGCGCCCGAGGCGGAGGGCGGCCCGGCTTATTCCCCGCTGGCGGCCCGGCTGGCGCCTAAGAACATCGAAGATTTCTCCGGGCAGGAGCATATCCTGGGCGAGGGCAAGCTGCTCCGCCGCGCTATAGAGTCGGATAATCTTAAATCGGCCGTGTTCTTCGGCCCGCCTGGGGCCGGCAAGACCGCCCTGGCCCGGTACATCGCCTCCCGCGCAAACGCAAAGACCTTCGACCTGAACGCCGTCATGGCGGGCGTGGCCGACCTTAAAAAAATAATCGAGTTCTCCCGCGGGATGGGGAGCGGCCTGGCGCAGAACCAGCGCGTGCTCCTGGTCCTCGACGAGATCCACCATTTCAACCGCACCCAGCAGGACGTGCTTCTTCCTTCCGTGGAAAAAGGCGAGATCATCCTGATCGGAATGACCACGGAGAATCCTTTCTTCTATATAAACCAGGCGCTGCTCTCCAGGTTCATCGTCGTGGAGTTCAAACAGCTGACCACCGAGCATCTTTCTACTATTTTCGACAGGGCCCTGACCGCCGAGGCGGGCCTGAAAGCCCTGAAGCCCGAGGTGACCCCGGAGGCGAAGCGCTACCTGGTGGAAAATTCCTCCGGCGACGCGCGCCGCCTTCTGAACGCTCTCGAGCTTGCCGTGATAACCACAAAGCCGGGCGCGGACGGGAAACGCCTGATAGACGAAGCGGTGGCCAGGGAATCCATTCAGCGCCGCAGCCTGCGCTACGACCGCAGCTCCGACGAGCATTACGACCATATCTCGGCTTTCATAAAGAGCATGCGCGGCTCGGACCCGGACGCCGCGGTCTACTGGCTGGCCAAAATGCTCGAGGCGGGAGAGGACCCCCGCTTCGTGGCCCGGCGCATCCTTATCTGCGCGTCCGAGGACGTGGGGAACGCCAACCCGATGGCGCTGGTGATGGCCGAAAGCGCTTTCAAGTCCGCCGAGGTTCTCGGCATGCCCGAGGCGCGGATAATCCTCGCCCAGGCCGCAATCTACGTGGCCTGCTCGCCCAAGTCTAACGCTTCCTATATGGCCGTCAACGAGGCCCAGGCCGAGGTGAACAGCGGGATAGAGCGCGCGGTTCCCCTGCATTTGCGCGACGCTTCCAAGGACGGGAAAGCCCTCGGCCACGGCCGGGGCTACAAATACCCGCACGATTTCGAGAACCATTACGTGAAGCAGGAATATATGCCGGACCCTAAAATTTTCTACCGGCCGACGGAGCAGGGTTTTGAGATAGAAATTTCAAAGCGGCTGAAGCGCCTCCGGGGAGAAAAATGACGGAGCCCAGGATCTATACCGTCAGCGAGCTCAGCCAGGGAATTAAATACCTGCTCGAGTCCTCTTTCCGCGAAGTCTGGGTGGAAGGCGAGCTCTCCGGGCTTAAAGTCTCCTCGCTGGGGCATACTTATTTCGACCTGAAGGACGCGAATTCAAATATTTCAGGAGTTCTGTTCCGCGGCCACGCGGCTAACCTGAAGTTCGACCTGCAGAACGGCCTTCTTGTGCGCGTGCGCGGGAATATCACCACTTACGACAAGCAGAGCAAGTACCAGCTGATGGCGAAGGAGGTCGTCCCGGCCGGCATCGGCCCGCTCCAGCTCGCTTTCGAACAGTTGAAGAAAAAACTCCAGGCCGAGGGCTTTTTCGACCAGGCCCGCAAGCGCCCCATTCCCGCCCTGCCGCAAAAAATAGCGGTGGTCACTTCTCCCACGGGCGCGGCGATAAGGGACATACTTTCAATACTCAAGCGGCGCTACGCGAATATGCACATCATCATAGCGCCGGTGAAAGTGCAGGGGCAGGGCTCGAAAGAAGAGATAGCGCAGGCTATCAAAGACCTGAACGAGGGCTTCCCCGATATAGACGTGATGCTGGTGGGGCGCGGCGGCGGCTCGATGGAGGACCTCTGGGCCTTCAACGAGGAAATAGTCGCGCGCGCCATCTTCAATTCCAGGATCCCGGTGATCTCCTGCGTCGGGCATGAGACCGATTTCACTATAGCGGACTTCGTGGCGGACCTGCGCGCGCCCACGCCTTCGGCCGCGGCCGAGCTGGTGGTGAAAAGCAAGGTGGAGCTTGCGGCGAATATAGCGGGGCTCGAGAGGCGGCTGCTGCAGAGCCTGCGCATCTATTACGAGAATTTGCAGGGCAAGTTCCGCAGGCTGGTTTCTAGCAGGCCGATGGTGAACCCGCTGGTCCTGCTCGAGCGGCCCACGCGCAGGCTGGACGACGCGATAGAGGGACTTTTCCTGGCCTCCGCCGACAAGGCGCGCCATGCCGCGGAGAAGCTGAATTTGCAGTCGGAAAAGCTGAAGGCCCTGAGCCCGCTTTTCCCTCTTAAGAAAGGTTACGCCATCGTCAAGGACGCGAAAGGCAAAGCCGTTAAAACCGCGGCCGCCCTCCTCCCGGGCGACCGCCTTTCGCTGCAGTTCGCTGAAGGCAGGGCCGAGGCCGAAGTCCTGGGCGCCGGCGGCGGCGGCGCGGGGAGCAGCGCGGACAGGAAAAAGAACAAGCCTGAAGCCAAAGGCGGGGCGGGGCCCCAACAGGAGACTTTATGGTAAAGAAAGCCAATGCGGGCGGTTTCGAGGAAAAGCTGGAGAAGCTCGAGGAGATAGTGGCCAAGCTCGAGGACGAGAATACTCCTATCGAGGAATCGCTCTCCCTCTTCGAGGAAGGCGTGGTCATTTCAAAAGAGCTCTCGGTGAAGCTGGAAGAGGTGAAGCGCAAGATAGAAGTGCTCCGCAAGGACGCCGAGGGCAAGCTTAAGCTTGAAGCTTTCGAGGACGAAGAGAACGAGCAATAGGTCCGTTCCTGATGTGACTTTCGGGCTATATTGCATTTTATCCATAATTTTGTAGTATGGGGTTAGGGCTCGTGACAAAATAATATGAGCATTTGGAGGCCCATATTTGAGCCGGATGCAAGGCGCGACGAACGAGCATACCGGTGGTCTGTGAGTGAGGAGCAACGCGGCAGCCGGCTTAAAGATGGGCCTCCCCCGGGGCTGAGCCGCTTTTGGGCTGCGCCTTTGCGGCATTCCGCTAACGTACATACAGTACGTGTCGCTGCACGCCGCTTCGGCTCGCTCCAAAATCCGCTCAGCCAAATGCTCATATTATTTTGTCGCGAGCCCTAGGGGGGATAGTTCCTATCCCGCAATTAAATAAGGCAACGTTCCCGCGCTAAGAAGCGCGGCCGGCCGTTTGCCACACAAGGGGGAAGAATGACTAAAAATACAATGAGCACAGTGAAGCATTTCTACGCGCAGGCCTACGCGGATTACCTGCGCAGCGGGAACCTGGAGGACGCGACCAGGGAAGTGGCGGAGCAGATCTACTTCAACCGGGGCGACAGGCCCGGCACGCCGCAGGACGACTGGCACGCGGCCGAGAGGATAACCAGCGAATGGCCCAAGACCATCACGGAAGCCTCTGAGTCGCATTTGTTCGACAAGGCGATGGCCAAGACGCGGGTCTGGCTGAAGGAAATAGAGGAAGAGCTTGGCTTCGATAATCCGAATGACGCCTACCGCGCGCTGCGCGCGGTGCTGCACGCCGTCAGGGACAGGCTGCCGGTGAGGGAGAGCACGGAGTTCGCCTCGCAGCTGCCTATGCTGATCACGGGGATGTATTATAACGGCTGGACCCCGATAGATAAGCCGGTGAAGATGCGCACGATGGACGAATTCCTGGACCGGGTGCAGGAGCAGCTCCCCAAAGGGATGGACCCGATGCGGATTACCGTCGGCATTATACGGGTAATGGAGCGGCATGTCAGCAAGGGCGAGATGAAGGACGTGCGCCGGAATTTTCCGGAGAAGCTGAGCGAGCTGTGGGAGGAAGCGGCCCACGGCCGCCGCTAAAGCGCCTTACGCGGCCGAAAAGGGACTCTTTATGGGAGAGTCCCTTTTTATTTGGCTTTGGCCTTCAGGCGGGTTGACTCTGCGGGCGACACGGGGACCGGGTTAGCAAAACCCTCTCGGAGCCCGACGCTTGCGTAAGCGCGGAGGGCGAGAGCGGGAGTTGCGAGCACGGTGTGCGAGACAACGTTTTTGCGTTCCGGTCCCCGTGGCGCCCGCAGCGGACCACATGAAACCCGGAAGAATCAATTTTGTAGTATATGTAGTATGAAAACCAGACTGGATGTCGCTTGCGTCGGGAGGGGGCTTTTTGAAAGCCGCGAGAAGGCTTTGCGCGCTATTATGGCGGGGCTGGTGACCGTCAACGGGCGGCCGGCGGACAAGGCCGGGCAGCAGGTCAAAGAAGCCGATCTCATAGAGCTGGCAAAAAGCGACTGTCCCTACGTGTCCCGGGGCGGGACAAAGCTGAGGGGCGCGCTGGACGCTTTCAAGACGGCCGTCAAAGGCCGGGTCTGCCTGGACGTGGGCGTGGCCACCGGCGGCTTCACCGACTGCTTCCTGCAGGAGGGGGCGCTTAAAGTCTACGCGGTGGACGTGGGCGAAGGCCAGATACACGAGAAAATAAAGACCGACCCCCGGGTCGTCTTCATGCCGGAGACCAATGCCCGCTTCCTAAAGCCTGAATTGTTCCCGGAGCAGCCATCCCTTTGTGCCATAGACGTCTCTTTTATTTCATTGCGGCTTATCCTCGGCCCGGTCTTCAGCGTAATGGCGCCTGGCGGGGAAGTGATAGCGCTCGTGAAGCCGCAGTTCGAGCTCGCCCCGGGCGACCTGAAGCGCGGGATAGTTAAAACCGAAGAGCTGCGGCTTAAAGCCATGGAAAACATGAGGGCCTTCCTGAAAACTGCCCTGCCCGGAGCCGAAGAAAAAGGTCTGGTAGATTCGCCTATAAGAGGCGCCAAAGGCAACCTTGAGTTCCTCTGGCTGCTGAAAAAAAATTAGAAGCATGGAAGAAAACCCGGATTCCCTGAGCGGAAGACTCTGGCTGGCCGCCGGCGCCGCGCTGGCGCTGGGCGCTATCGCCATGCCCGTGCTGAACCCCGACCTGTACTGGCACCTCTCGGCCGGTAAATATATCGTTCAGAACCTGCGCCTTCCGTCCGCGGATTTCCTTTCCTGGACGGAGAACGGCGCGCGGTGGACGGATTTTGAATGGCTGGCGCAGCTGATTTACTACGCCGTTTATTCCCTGGGAGGCAAAGCCGGTTTTTTCGCGCTGAAGCTGGCGGTGCTCGCCGCCACCTTCCCGGTATTCTATTCCATCCTCTCCCTTAACGGGCTGAAGCGGGCCGCTTTTTTCGCCCTGCCCGTCTGGGGGCTGGCGCTGATGGCCAACTCGGACCTTCGGCCCGAGAATTTCAGCGTCCTGTTCTTCTCTCTCCTGCTCTGGCGGCTCGAGGCTGAAAGGATCTCCGGCCGGCGGTCCGCGGGGCCCCGTTCCTATCTCCTGCTTGCGGCTTTTTTCGCTCTATGGGCCAATTTGCACGCCGGGTTCGCTTACGGGCTGGCGCTGCTGGGAGCTTACGCGGCCGGGGATCCGGCGGACCGGAGCCTGTGGCCGGCCGCGGGGGAGAAAAGCCGGGGCTGGGGCCCCGCCCTGGCCGTGCTGGCCGCCTTTGCCGGCACGCTGCTGAATCCCTGGGGCTTTAAGCTGTATTACATACTTCTGCAGCATGCGGTCCAGGCCGGCGACATGTCCCGCTATCTGGCGGAATGGGCTCCTCCTTCCCTTACTAATGTATGGCATTGGCCTTTCATGGTGTTTTTGCTGGTCTCTTTTTCGCTCCTGCTGAAAAGGTTCCTGAAAGACCGCTCGCTCCCGCTTGCGCACCTGCTCACCCTGGGGGGGCTCGCCTTCGAGGCCTCGCGGCATACGCGGCATATCGTTTTTTTCTCCATGGCGGCGGCCGTATTCTCCTTTGACGCAGCCGCGCGCCTGCGGGACCCGGCCGCGCTGCGCCGCCGGGGCCGCATTATCTTCGGCCTGGCCCTGGTTTATCTCGCCCTGTTGGTCTGGCCGCGGTACGCCGCTTTCAAAGTTAACCTCGGCGAGGAAGCCGCCGGCGCGGCGGCCTATCTTAAAGCCAATGCCGGAGAACTGGGAGGCAGGAAACTCTACAATCCCTGGACCTGGGGAGGCTACCTGGGCTGGGCGCTGAACCCGGAGTATAAAGTTTTCACCGACGGCAGGTACCTTTTCCACAAATACCTGGAGCCAGTAAGCGCCGCCATGGCGGACCAGGATACCTGGGAGAAGTTCGCCGTGGAAAACGGTTTCGAATTGGCGATTTTCCGCCGGGACCGCCGGCTGCTGCCTTTCGAGCAGGCCGGACGGAAGGGGGAGAAGGTCACGGTCTTAAGGCCCGCCTATTTGGTGTTCATGCCTAAAGAAAAATGGGCGCTGGTCTACTGGGACGCTTTCTCGCTGGTTTTTGCCCGCAGGGGAAAGCCGCTGCCGGCGGAATTTAAAATTGTCCGGCCGGATGATTTTGACAGCGTCATGCTGTCTCTATGCAATGGAGCGATAAAGCGGAAAGCGGCGGAGAGAGAGCTGTCCCTTTACCGAACCGCCGCGGCGGGATCACCGTCAAGAAAAGAAGCCGACCAATTTGGAGCCTGGCTCGAAGGTTTCCCCGTCACCTGTAAGTACTGAATTTACCTCCCCTTATATAGTAAAATTTTCATTATATGTTAAGGCCGAACGCTTTTGCCAAGGTTGCCGGCCCGGTCGCTATTTTGGGCGCGATCGGCTGGTCGCTTTGGCTTTGGCCCTCCCATTTCCTCTGGGTCTTTCCGGCGAGCGGGGCGCTTTTTATCTGGTTTTCCTGGTCCGGAGAAAAAGAAGTCAAGTATATCTTCCTCTTCCTGGTGACGGTGGCCGGGTTCCTCCTGCCCAAGCTTTCGGGCGGCGGGGATTCAATTTACCTGACGACGGGGGCCATAGCCGAAGTCCTTTGCCTGTGGCTGCTTTTTTTCGCCCTTTCCCATTCCGAAAGCGCGCGGGCGGCGGCCCGCGAGCGGCTGGCCTCTGAAGAGACGGCCGCCGGCGAGAAAATCAAGAGCCTGGAGGACGAGCTGGCCCGCTACCGCCTGCACCTGGACAGCACCCTGGCGCGGATAAGGGACAAGGGCGCGCTTTCCTCCGCTATCCAGGATATGGGGGCCGCCTCGACCCCCGACGAAGTCAAGGGCCGGCTCGAGACGCTGCTGAACAATTATTTCCCCGGCGCGCTGGTGGAGCTGCGCTCGGGCGCTCCGCGGGATTTCGCCGACCGGTGGGTGGCCGAGCGCAAGATCCCGCTGCTCGTGCGCAACGCCGAAACCGACAGCCGCTTCGCCAAGGGTTTCTTCGGGCCGGGCGAGAAGTCGTTTATGGCCCTGCCGCTGCACCTGTTCGGCCGCCTCGTGGGTTTTGTCCGGGCTTCCGCGCAGGAGCCGGACCGCTTCAGGTCGGAGGACCTGCGCGGGGCCGAGCTGGCCTGCACGCTGGCCGGGGTCAGCATGGAGAACATCCACCTGTTCGAAAAGGTGAACGAACTGGCCATAAAGGACGGCCTTACCGGCCTTTATACCCATCGCGCTTTCCAGTCCAGGCTGGACGAGGAGATCCTGCGCTCCGCCCGCGCCAAGGTGCCCTTCGCGCTGGTAATGGCGGATATCGACCATTTTAAATCCTATAACGACACTTTCGGCCACCAGGCCGGCGACGCGGTGCTCAAGGCCGTGTCGGAGACCATCGCCGGCGGGGTGAGGGCGGTCGATTTCGCGGCCCGCTACGGCGGCGAGGAATTCGCGCTGATCATAACCGGCGCCGATAAAGCGCAGGCCGCCGCAGCCGCCGAGAAGATACGCGTCGCGCTGGAAGCCCGCTCTTTTAATTTCGGGGGGAAGGTTTCCGGCGTGACGTCCAGCTTCGGCGTGGCCGAATTCCCCTCCGAGGCCTCCGCCGCCGGGCAGCTGGTGCGCCTCGCGGACGAACGCCTCTTCAAGGCGAAGCAGGCCGGCCGCAACAGGGTGGTGTCCGCGTGAATAGAAGCCATCCGGAAACTGCTTTGATACGCGAAAACGCGGATTTTGTGCCGGATGCAAGGCGCGACGAACGAGCATACCGGCGGTCTGTAAGTGAGGAGCAACGCGGCAGCCGGCCAAAAGCAGCGTTTGCAGGCGCGAAGGAGTTTCCGGATGGCTTCTAGGCCCGAATTCTGGATCGCCGCGGCCGCCGCTTCGCCCCTGCTCTCCTATTTCCTGGGGCGCCTCAACCGCTGGGCCGGCGCCGCGGCCGGAGCGGCGCTTTTCGCTTCCGCCTCTTTCATGCTGGCCGGGGAGATCTCCCGGGGCGCGCCGTACGCGGCGCTCGCGCTGTGGACCGTGGCCGCGCTGGCGCATTCGGTCATGCTAAATGGCGGTTACGGCGCGGCCACGGACCGTTCCGGCCTCGAAAAGCTGCTGGCCCGCGCGGCCAAACTGCAGGGGGAGCTTACCCTTATAAAGACCATGACGGGCTTGAACGCCGCCGGAGAGAAAAGATCCCTTGCGGTGTATTCCGCGGTCAGGCTGCTTTCCGACACCGTGGAGCCGCAGTCGGCGGCCAAGCAGCTCGGCAAATACCTGTCCGATTATTTCGAGACCGAAGAGGTCGCGCTTTACATGGAGGGCAATTCCCCGGGCGGCGGTGGGATGGAACTTTTCGCGCATGGCGCGAAGGGCTCCGCGCTTCCCGGCTACCCGGAACTGCTGGCCCTGGCCGGCGGCTTCCCGGCGGCGGCGATGGCCGTCAAGGGCCTGGTGCTGGCGCCGGTCTCGGCCGGCGGCGCCCCGCTCGGGCTGATAGCGCTCCGCGGCGGCCAGCAGGGCGGGGAGTCCGCGGCCAGGTTCGCGGCCGAGATCTCTTTCGCGCTGAAGCGCGTCATCCTGTTCCGCAAGGTGGAATGGCTGTCGCTGACCGACGGGCTTACCGGCCTCTGGCGCCGCAGCGCGCTCGACGAGAAGATCCGCGAGGAGCTGCGCCGGGCGGCGGCCTTCAAGACCACGATGGGCTTCATGATAGCCGACATCGACCATTTCAAGCATTTGAACGACACCTACGGCCACCAGTTCGGGGACGCCGTGCTCAGGCGGGTGGCGCAGCTGCTTAAAGAGGGCGTCTACGAGACGGACTTCGTGGGGCGCTACGGCGGCGAGGAGTTCGGCATAGTGCTGCCGCGGGCGGATTCCGCCGGCGTGCTGCGCAAAGCGGAGACCATAAGGGCGCGCATAGAGGCCGAGGTGTTCTCCCAGGGGCTGGAAAAAGTCCGCCTGACGGTGTCCATAGGCATAGCCCATTTCCCGCGCGACGGCCGGGCGCCGGAAGAGATAGTGGGGCGGGCCGACGCGGCGCTTTACGCCGCCAAGGAAGGCGGCCGCAACAGGGTGCTTGACGCGGCGAACCTGTAGGCTTGCGGCCATATGCTATAGTTTATTTTTACTTTTTTCGGCTTAATTCAGGTTGGAGGACTAATGGAAGAGCAAAACAACAGCGGCGCGGTAAATCCCGAAGCGCAGCCCAAGCCGGCGGCCCCGCCCGTTCCCGCGGCGGCCAGGCCCGGAGCGGCGCTCTGGCTGAAGATAATAGCCGTGCTATACGCCCTTTCGCTCGCGGCGTCCTATACCGTGATAAGCAAGGCCGACGCGGCCCGCAAGGCGAAGCCCGACGACCTGGACATCTCCAAGCTCACGGGCCTGGGCCAAAGCAAGAAGAACGCCGTGGCGGTAATACCGCTTTACGGCGCCATCTCCCAGGGCACCTCCGGCCACTCCTGGGATAACGGCAGCCAGCAGATCGCAAAACGCATAAAGAACATGGCCGCCAAAAAAGAAGTCAAG
This sequence comes from bacterium, assembly GCA_021811315.1. GTDB lineage: Bacteria > Elusimicrobiota > Elusimicrobia > Elusimicrobiales > UBA9959 > UBA9959. Next base: position 39,103 of record JAJZPF010000012.1, on the reverse strand, counting down.
GCCATCGTCCTGGACATCAACTCCCCCGGCGGCACCGTGGGCGCGGTGCAGGAGATCTACTCGGCCATCCTGAAGGCCAAAGCCGAGACCAAGAAACCTTTCATCGCCCGCTTCGGAGAGGTTTCCGCCAGCGGCGGCTATTACGTGGCCGCGGCCTGCGACCAGATCATGGCCCACCCCGGGACCATAACCGGCTCCATCGGCGTGATCTTCAGCGTGGGCAACTTCGAAGGGCTGATGAAAAAAGTGGGCTACCGGAGCGAGGTCATAAAATCCGGCAAGTTCAAGGATATCGGCTCTCCTTCGCGTGAAATGACCCCCGAGGAGCACAAGCTGCTCCAGGCTATGATAGACGACTCTTACGACCAGTTCGTGAAGGCCGTGTCCGACGGGCGCAAGATGCCGGTGGACCAGGTGAAGCTGCTGGCCGACGGCCGCATCTACACCGGCCGGCAGGCGCTGGACAATAAGCTCGTGGACTCGCTGGGCGACCTGCAGGACGCTATCGACAAGGCCGGCGAGCTTGGCGGTCTGGGGAAGAACCCCCGCGTGCTGAACGAGGCCGACCCGCTGGAAAACTTCCTTTCCCTGATCGACACCAAGCTCTCTTTCATGGGAACTAAGTCGGTGACCGACGCCATGGACATGGCGCCCAGCCTGGAATACCGCTGGTACGGGAGGTAAAATGCAACCTTTTTCCGTTTTGGAGAACGTATTGGAGCGGCCTGAAATACTGGCAGGGGAGGAGCGCCCAGCCGGGCTCGGCCGCGCCGGCCTGCTGGGCTATTTCGCCGGCACGCTGGGCGTCTTCACCTTCCTGCGCATGTTCTCGGCGGTGCCGCCGGGGGCCATGTCTTTCATGGTCGTCCTGACGCTCCTCCTGGCGTTCAATTACTTCCTCGCCTCGTCCATCCACCTGTTCATGGACTTCACCGGGGCCAGGGGCAGCGCCGCCAGGCTTTTCCTCGCCTTCGGCCTCTCGGACTACTTCCTGGCGCTGCTGGTCCCGCTGGCCTTCTTCGCGAAGCTGCAGCTCCTGAACGCCTTCCTCTGGTTCTGCCTCTGCCTGCTCGTAGTGTTCTACGCCAGGACGCGGCTGGTGCGCAGGCTTTACCCGGTCTCCACGAACAAGGCGCTGCTCTCGATCTGGCTCCCGTACGCCGGGCTGGGCGCGGTGGTCTTTACCGTGGGCGTCTATTCCATCGCCTGGCTGGTCTGGCTGATCGTCTGAGGCTGAAGCCGCATGTCCAAAATCCCGCAGGTTAAAGAATTCGGCGGCTTTCCGGTAGTGACGGCCGAAAAAATGAAGTACCTCGACAGGAAGGCCTCGCTCGAGTACGGCATCCCTTCCCATATTCTGATGGAGAACGCCGGCCGCGCCGTGGCGCAGGCCGCGCTCGAATTCGCCGCCGCGGAACTGGGCAAACAGCCGGCCGGCCTTAAAGCCGTCGTCTGCTGCGGCAAGGGGAATAACGGCGGGGACGGGCTCGTCGCCGCGCGCTACCTGAAGCAGGCCGGCGCGGACGTGAAGGCCTTTATCCTCCCGCCCAAGGAGACTGGCTACGGCGAGCTGGTGGTAAAGAACCTCGAGGCCGCTAAAGCCGCCGGGGTTCCGGTGGCTATGACGGAAAAAGAGGGGCTCGACGCCCTGGCGGCCGAGTTCTCCTCCGCCGACCTGCTCCTGGACGCCCTGCTGGGCATAAGCGCCGTAGGAAAACCTACCGGCCCGGTCCACAGGGTGATACAGCTGATGAACAAAAGCGGACGCGCGATAATCGCCGTCGACATCCCTTCCGGCCTCAGCACCGACACCGGCCACCACAGCGGCGTGTACATCATGGCGAAGCTGACTCTGACGCTGGGCTTCGCGAAGAGCGGCCTGATGGCGGCGCACGCCCAGAAAAATACCGGGGCGATCAGGGTTCTGCCTATAGGTTACCCGCAGGCGCTTATAGAGGAGGCCGCACGATGAACATAGTCATAGCCGACGACGACCAGAACCTGCTGGCCATGCTGGTCCCGCACCTGGAGCACGCAGGGCACAAAGTGACGCTGGCCGCCAACGGCGCGGAGCTCCTGAAAAAAATAGCGGAAACCCGCGCCGACCTGGTAATTTCCGACATAAACATGCCCGGCTTCGACGGCATCGAGCTTTACAATAAAACCCGGGCGATGCACGAATACGAGACCACCCCGTTCATCCTCTGGAGCGGACTCGAGATAGAAAAAGGCCACGCCCTGGCCGCCACCGACCATAAGCTGCGCTTCCTGAAAAAACCTTTCAGCCTGGCAGCCCTGCACAAGGCCATGGACGAAGTGACGGATATCCCGCTTTTCTGGGATTACGGTTCCGGCGGCAGGCCGGGCCTCAAGATGTAGCGCTGAATAATACGGCACCAGGAGACTTATGCGCCCTTTCAACGACAGCGTGATGTATTTCGCGGTGGTGGACAGGTTCTGCAACGGCAACCCCTCAAACGACGCCGGCTTCAACAACGACTCTTTTGACGGAACCCATACCGACTGGTTCAAGTACTGGGGCGGGGACCTTCACGGCGTGATCAGCAAGCTGGATTATTTAAAAGAGCTCGGCTGTTCCTCCGTCTGGCTGACCCCGCTGTTCGACCAGGCGGACGGGCTGGTGGACGTGGAGGGGCGCGGCATGGCCTCCTATCACGGCTACTGGGCTAAGGATTTTAAGCGGCTCGACGAGCACTTGTCCGGCTCGAAGGACGATGTGAGGGTTTTCGCCTCTAAAAATACCGTCGTGGACCGCCTCGTGAAGAGCATGCATGACAAAGACATGCGCCTGGTGCTCGACATCGTCTGCAACCATTCCAGCCCCGCGCAGCGCCCCGACAGGGGGGGGCTGCCTACCAAGGGGGAGCTGTACGACGACGGGAAACTGCTGACTTCCTACGACGACGACAAACTGGGCTGGTACCACCGGAACGGCGGCGTCAGCGACTGGAACAATAAGGGCCAGGTGGAGGCCAGCGAACTCGCCGGGCTCGCGGATTTCAACGAGTCGCATATAGGCTACCGCAACTATATAAAGGACGCGATGCGGCTGTGGCTGGACAAAGGCGTGGACGCCCTCCGCGTGGACACCGTCAAACATATGCCCCTCTGGTTCTGGCAGGAGTTCGTGTCCGACATGTTCTTCCATAGGCCCGGCCTGTTTATCTTCGGGGAATGGTTCCAGGGCGGCTGCTACGACGGCCAGTCGGTGGAGTTCGCGAACAAGAGCGGGATGGGCATGCTTGACTTCGCCCTCCAGCGCGGGCTCGAAGGCTGCCTCGCCCGCGGGGAGGAGCAGGGCTTCGAGCTGGTGGACAACGTTTTCGGTATGGATTCGCTTTTCGACGACTGCCGCCACCTGGTCACTTTCCTGGACAACCACGATATGCCGCGCTTCATGTCGGCCGGCGCGAGCCCCGCGCGCGTGGACATGGGCCTGGCTTTTATCCTGACCTGCCGCGGCACCCCCTGCATCTATTACGGCACGGAGCAGTACCTGCACGACGACACCAACGGCGGGGTCGACCCCTATAACAGGCCCATGATGGAAAAGTGGGAAACAGATACCCCGGCTTTCCGCATAGTTAAAAAACTCGCGGCGGTCCGCAGGGAGAACAAAGCCGTGCAGAGCGGCAGCCACAGGAAGAAATATTTAACGCCCGACGTCTACGCCTACACCCGCGTTTACCGGGGCAGCTGCTGCCTGGCCGCCTTCAACCGCGGCGCCGACACCTCTATCGACCTTGAAACCGTCGAGATGCCGGACGGGGTGTATAAAGACGTCCTGTCCGACCGCGCGGTCACGGTAAAGGACGGCCGGATAAAAGGGCTCAGGCTCGAGCGCGACAGTTCTTTCGTTCTTTCCTATTGCGGGCCCATGCGGGAAAAAGCCGGGCTTGAAATTTCTTTCCTGCTGAACGGGTACTGCACGCCCTTCGGCGAACGCGTAAAGGTGACCGGCAACTGCCCTGAGCTGGGCAACTGGGACCTGGAAAAAGCTTTCCCGCTGGAATACATCAACGAGAATATGTGGCTGGGCCAGCTGCCGCTGAAAGAAAGCGCCGGCAAGGCCATAGCTTACAAGTTCATCATCGACAAAGGCGAAGGCGGGGTGCTCTATGAGAACCGCCCCGCCCATGTCCGCTTCCTGCCCGCGAAGGGCCTGATAGAGCAGCAGCATCACTGGAGTTAAGGGGACAGGCTACTTTTTTGTTTTAAGCGCCGCGGAGAGCTTTTGGGAAAGTTCGCCGAGATGCTCGCGCAGGCGGGGCTGTTTTTTAAGCATAAGCGGCAGCAGGGTTTTTCGGATCCAGTTGCGGGTATAATACTCATCGTCGTTGGTATGGTCTTTTTTTGACGGCAGGCCGTTGGCCTTCAGATAAGCCTCTATCTCTTTCCTCGAAACCGCAAGCATCGGCCTGATAAGCTGCACTTTTTTCCTGCCGCGGACCAGCTCCCGCTTCGCGGGTATGCCCAGCAGGCCCTTCGGCTCCGTGCCGCGCAATAAATTCAGAATAATGGTCTCGGCGTGGTCGTCCGCATGGTGCGCCGTCGCCGCCAGCCCGCATTTTTTCCTTAAAGCCGTTCCCGAAAGCAGCCTGTAGCGGGCGTTGCGCGCGGCGTGTTCTATGCTCGTGCCGGACTTTTTAGCCAGCGCTTTTACGTCGGCCGTAAGGATGAAGGTCTCTATCCCGTATTCGGCGCCGAGCTTTTTGACGAAAGCCGCGTCCGCGTCGGCCAGTTTGCCGCGCAGCTTGTGGTTGATATGGCAGATGAAAAGCTTCAAGCGGTGCGACCGCGCCTGGCCCGCGAAAAAATCTAGCATGACCACGGAATCCGGCCCGCCGGAAACGGCCAGGAGTATGGAATCGCCGTCGGAAAATAGTTTCCGGGCCCTGGCGTGCGCCAGAACCTTGTTCCATAGCCCCATTGTGACCGCCCTTTTGTTCATCCTTTGATTATAATAAAAAGTAGCCTGTCCCCTTTACCCGTTTTGCTATCATATCCACGTCACATCGCATAAGGGGGGATTATGAAATTAATATTTGTCCGGCACGGTCTGGCCGGGGACAAGGTTGAGTACGCGCTGACCGGGAAGCCGGACTCCGGGCGGCCGCTTACCGCCAAGGGCGTTAAAAAAATGAAGAAGTGCGCCGCCGGCCTGAAAAAAATAACGGGGGGAGTGGACGCCGTGGTTTCCAGCCCCTACCTGCGGGCAGTACAGACCGCGGAGATCCTGGCTAAAAAGCTGGGCATAAAGCAGGTCAGAAAGACCGCGGCGCTGACGCCGGCCGGCAGGCTGACGGAGCTTTTATCTTACATCCGTAAATTTGCTCCGGGTACGACGGTGGTGCTGGCGGGCCATGAGCCTTACCTTGGCGGCATCGTTTCGCAATTCCTGCGCGGGCCGGGACGGTCTTTCGTCTCTATCGGTAAAGGCGGCGCCTGCATGGTGGAATTCAAAGAAAGGCCGGCGCCGGGTAAGGCCGCGCTCATCTGGCTGCTGGAACCCGGGCAGTTGCAGCGCCTGGGCTAGCTTCCGGCCAGGAGAATCCGCGGATGAAAACCGGCTTTTTTAAAATACCGGCCACTGAGGGCGCGCGGTGCCTTGCGCTTCGCCTCGTAGAAGAATGCGGGGCGGCGGCCGTCCGCCTTGGTTCGCCAGGTGACAGCGAAGCGCTCCATGACTTCAGGGTCGGCCTTCACAGGCTAAGCTGCCTGCTCCGGGATTACCGCGACCAGCTTCCAGCTGCCGTCGCGGGCTTGCGGAAAGAACTGAAACGGTTATGCGCCCGCACGAACCCGCTCCGGGATACCGAGGCCGGAATAGCGCTGCTGAGCGCTTTCGCGGGTAAGGCCGGCGGCAAAGAAAAAAAATCGCTGCTCGCCGCCGCCGGGCGGCTGGAGAGCTGCGGAAGCCGTCCCCGGAAAAACTTCGCGGCGGTGCTGCGGAGAGAATTCCTGGTCCTGGCCGTGAAATTGCGCGCCAGTCTCGCCGACGGGGCAGCGGGCGGAGCTCCCGGGAAAAAGAAAGGGGAGCTCTCCCTGGCCGCGGTTAACGGAAAAGCTGTCCGCAGGCATATCCGGAGGCTGAGAGAAGGGCTTTCGGCCGTTAAAGCGCTGTCCGATGCTTATGAAATACACCGCGCCAGGCTGCTGGCCAAAAGGCTGCGCTATATTCTCGAGCCTGAAGCGCGCCTGGACCGGCGGGTTTCCCGCTTGGTAAAAAAGATCATCCGGCTCCAGTTGCTGCTCGGTAAGATCCACGATATTCAGGTGGTTTGCGGGCTGCTGCACCGCTGCGCCGGCAAAAGCGGGGGGAGCGAGGGGCTGGAGCCAGCGATGTGTTTCGTTATTGAAAAAGAAGCGGAGTTTTTCAGGAAACTGAAAAAAAGCTGGCTCTGCGGCGCCGGGTCGGGTTTCTTTCGGAAATTAAACCGCTATTCCCGCAGGTAAGCCCCTCTATTCCTTCATCAAGATCCGCTTTATCCTGGCCAGGTCGGCGGCTTTCGCGCCGGCTACCGACGGATACTCCGACTTAAGCTCCTTAAGCGTCTTCACAAGGATGTCGCCGACCGCGGCGCGCATGAACCACTTGTTGTCCGCGGGGATGATATACCAGGGCGCCAGGTCCGTGGAGGTCTTCGTGAGCGCGTTCTCGTAGGCATTCTGGTAAGCGCTCCAGCAGGCCCGCTCTTCCACGTCGGCCATGGCTATCTTCCAGTTCTTCTCGGGGTTCTCTATGCGCTCGAGGAAGCGCTTTTTCTGTTCGTGCTTGCTCACGTGCAGGAAGAACTTTACGATCCGCGTGCCGCTTTCGGCCAGCATCTTTTCAAAATGGTTGATATGCGAGAACCGGGTTTCCCACAGCGACTTGGGAATGTCTTCGACATTGTGCATCCCGGGCAGGTTCTGTTTCAGGACCAGCTCCGGGTGCACGCGCGTTACCAGGACCTCCTCGTAGTAGGAGCGGTTGAAGATGCCTATCATCCCGCGCTGGGGAAGGTGCTGGACCGTGCGCCATAAAAAATCATGATTGAGTTCGAGTGTCGACGGCTGCTTGAAACTGACCACCTGGCAGCCTTGCGGGTTGATCCCCGACATCACGTGTTTGATGGTGCTGTCCTTGCCCGCCGCGTCCATGGCCTGGAAGATGAGCAGGACGGCGTGCCGGTTCTCCGCGTATAATCTGGCCTGGAGCCCGGTCATCCTTTCAATGTCTTTTGCGAGTTTTTCCTTAGCGCCCGCCTTGTCCTTGAACGTGCCGGTGTACCCGGAGTCGAAGTCCTTTAGCTGCAGTTTCCTGCCGGGTTTTAAAAGTATTTTGGGATCGTGTTTCATAGCGCGCTCCTGACCGCTTGCAACAGGGTTTAGGTTTTTTAACTTGTTCCAACAATCTACAATAAAACCCGTCCAAACCGCCAGACCGCCGCCCCGCGGGGGGCGGGGTCTTTACTTTTGACCTTTTGGGCGGGACCTCCTGGGGGCTGAGGCGAGTCAGTCGGTAAGGGGGCGAAGGACTACGTCGGAGTTGGGGGTCTCTGACTGGCTGGGCGTATTCGGGGCGGCGGGGCGGGTTTCCTGTTTAGCCTCGTGCGCGACCCACGCGGCGGCGCCTATGAAGAACGCGAGTATGGCGGCTGATTTTTTGATGGTGTTATTGGCTGGCATTGTATGCTCTCCATTACCGGAATGTGGCGGAACAATAATATTCTACAGTACAGTGGTAAGTGAGTTGTGAAATATATGTAAAAACCGGGTAAATTCATACCCTCTTGCGCGCGGGCCGGGCGTGCATTATACTGTAGGTATGGCACCCAGGCCGCTGACCTTCATTACGATAACCGCCGCGGCGGCGTTGGCTGCTTCGTACGCCTGCGCCTCTTCGCTGGACAAGGCCGCGCTGTCCGCCGACGAACTGCTGCTGAGCCGGAAAAGCGCCTCCCCGGCGACCCCCGCGCCGGCTCCCGCCGCTGAAACGGCGTCAGGGATAGCCTACGCGGACATCTGCGGAGCGGATCCCGCCGCGCTGAGCGAGGCCAGGGACAAGCGCCGCAGCGCCAACCTGAAAGCGCTCGAGCCGGAAATCCGCCCCGGATTCCAGGCCGTGGTTAAGAAATACGGCCTGCCGGACCTGCAAAGCGGGGATTTTATTAACTCCGCGCTCAACAGTGTTTCCTATACTTTCCCGTACCAGATAGAAAAGTCGAAAGGGGCGCTGGCCGAGTTCGCCGAGGTGATAGAGGCCGCGGTCCTGAACAAGATGCCCATGCCGGATTACGGGCGGATAAAAGCGGCCCTGATAGCCCGTATAAAGTCTTCGGGCCTGGAGATCCCCGTAAAAGCGGAACTGGTGAACAGGGTAGAGCTGACCTCGCTTATACTTCCCTCGCAATATATCAGGAAATATATTACGTCCAGCGAAGAGCTCTGGCCGGTGATCCCGCAGCTCGTGGCCGACCAGGCCTGGAACGCGTCTTATGAGGATCTGGGCGGGGCGGGGAATCCGGAGCTCAGGCCCAACCAGAGCGTCATAATAGTATACCCGGGCATCCTCCTGGCCGAGATGCGCGGCGACGGCGCGCCGGCTCGGCTCGACTTCGTCCTTCTTCACGAGACCGCGCATTCCATCGATTCCGGCCGTTTCCCTTCGCTCTACGCGGGCTATGCCGGCTGCCTGAAATCGGCTTACGGCCAGAGCTTCAAGAACTGGGACGAGGTGCTGGCGGACTACTGGGCCGTTTCCGCGCTGCCGGCCTTTATGCCGCGTTCCGGCGGGCTGGACTATCTGGGCAAATCTTACGAGCTGATCTGCGGTACTGAGGGAGAAGCCGGCTCGCTGCTGGTGGCGATAACCTCCGCCGACCATCCTTCCGCAAAATACCGCGTCGAGAACATACTGGGCAGGGATCCCGGGGTCGCTAAGGTCCTTGGCGGTCAGCCCGCCGCAGTCTGCGGTATCTGAACTCCTCCGGAGCGTCGGACCGCGCCGCCCGGCTCGCCAGGCTTTTTTTGCCTTCAGGACTGCCATCTGCTATCATATTTTCGTATGGTACGGGACTGCGCATTGCGGCGATAAAAATTATGAATGAATTCCTCATCTCCTATGTCTGTCACAAGCTGAGGGTGCATAACGCCTCCAAGATAGAGATAGAGGCAAAAAAAAAGATCTCCCCGGAGACCGCAAAGGCCATAAAGGCCTACTTCGCAAAAAAAAAGGGGGTAAGGCATATCAAGAGCGCCGTGTTCATGGACCAGTTCATCGACACGCCCAATTTCGATATTTTCCATTCCGGCGCGAGCATGCGTATAAGATACAAGGGCGACGGCAGCAACGTGTACGTCCAGTACAAGGGGCATGGTTTTTCCCATAAAGGGCTTCTTTTCCGCTCGGAGTTCTCTTCGGGCAGGGTGAAGAACCTCGTGAAAGAAGAAAGTCTCCACGACATTATTCATTTCACTGACGCCAAGTTCCGCGATATCATGGAAAGGTCCCTGCCGAAAGATATGAAGACGGCCCTTTCGGAACATTTCTCCTCTTCCATAATTAAGAAGGTCTGCGTAGCCCCGGTGATCTGCCTGTACCGGAAAGAAAAATACCTGGTGCAGATGGGTAAGGCGGCGCTGGAACCTTCCCTGGACCATATCAGCGCTTTCCACATAAACGCCGGCTCTTTCCACTCCGTCTCCAATTTCTGGGAGTACGAGAACGAGATAAAGAGCGACGACAACGAGCTCGGGGCGAAGCTGGAACACATAGACAACCTTCTGGAATTCGACGGGAAACTTGCAAAGAAGTTCCCTATGCACGCCGAGCCAATGGATAAATATCACCGGGTGCTCAGCTGTTTCATCAAGAGCCCGTCCACGCCGACAGAGAACGTCCGCGCTTTCTGATTTTACCCCGGCTTTACCCGCATTTTACCCTCCCTGCACACGCCTTGTTTATAATATAGCCGGAGGGGCCGCCGCTTCGCGGCCCGCGCCGGAGGCGATATGATGATCAACCACCTTTCCCGCCGCCAGTTCTTCAACAGGAACATGAGCTGGCTCAGTTTCAACGACCGCGTCCTGGGCGAGGCCGCGGACCGGAGCGTCCCCCTGCTGGAGCGCCTGCGGTTTGCCGCGATCGTGAGTTCCAACCTCAACGAGTTCTTCATGGTGCGCGTGGCCGAGGCCGCGCGCCTGGCCCGGAAAGACCCGTCGCGGCGCTCGCCGGACGGGCTGAGCGCCGCCCAGGCCATAGTCCAGATACGCGAGGAGGTCCTGCGCCAGAAGAGCCGGCAGGCCTCCGTGCTGGAGGATATCTTTAACGAGCTGCGCAGGGCCGGCATAACGGTGCATTCCCGGTTCGACGGCGCCCAGGCGCCCTTCGACGCCGAGATCTGGAGAAAACTGAAAAACCTGAACCCGGCGGTGAAGAAATCCTCCGACCCGCTCCCCGAACTGAAGGGGGACCGGATTCACGTCTTCGTCCGCTTCCCGGGGGAATACGCCGTTATCACCATAAACGAGCGCGAGCTCCGGCTTCTGAGGCTGGCGTCGCCGGATGGGACGGCCGTCTTCGCCCTGGCGGAGCGCTGGCTGTGCTCTAAAGTGCACGAGCTTTTCAAGGACAGGGAGGTCATCGAGGTTTTCCCGTTCAAGATAATCAGGGAGCATGACCTGAGGTATAGCCCGGACGACGAAGACCCGGTGGAGGATTACATCGAGCACCAATCCCTTAACAAGCAGCGCTCCAGGGTGGTCCGCCTTGAAGTGGACGCGCCGTACTATTCAGAGGGGGCGATGTTCCTGGCCTCGGCGCTGCGGCTGGACTCGGCTTCTCTTTACCGCTTCGACATGCCGCTGGACCTGAAATCCATGTTCGCCGTTTGCTCCCTTCCCGGCTTCGAGCGGCTCAAATATCCCGCCATTCTTCCGGCCGTGCCGGGTCCCTTCAGGAACGCCGGGCGCATAATGCGGACGATAAAGAAGCATGACATCATGCTCCACCACCCTTACGATTCTTTCGATATCGTGGTCAATTTCCTGAAAGAGGCGGCCGCGGACCCCGCCGTCACCGAGATCTACCACGTAGCCTACCGCGCCGGGCCGCGTTCCCCGGTAATGGAAGCTCTTAAAGAAGCGGCTTCCAAGGGCAAGAAGGTCGTCGTTTACGTAGAGGTAAAGGCCCGCTTCGACGAAGAGAATAATTTGCGCTGGATGAAAGAACTGCGCGCCGCCGGCGCCCGCGTGATCCCGCCGTTCAAAGGAACGAAAGTGCACAGCAAGGTGACACAGGTCATACGCAAAGAGGGGCTGGAGAACATCGCCTACACCCACCTGGGCACCGGGAATTACCATTACGGCACGGCGCGGCAATACACGGACATCGGCATCCTGACCTGCGATCGGGAGATAGGCGCGGAGGTCTACGGCTATTTCAATTCCCTTGCCGCCGGCCGGCCGCTTCCGCGGTTCAAGAAGCTGCTGGTCGCGCCCGTAAACCTTAGCAGCAGCGTAATGCGCTTGATACGCGAGGAAATATCTTTTCACCGTCAGTCCGGCGGCGGGCTGATAATGGCCAAGATGAATTCACTCGTTGATCCGGATGTTATAAAAGCTCTCTATGCCGCTTCCTCGGCGGGCGTTAAGGTGCGCCTGCTGGTGCGCGGGATCTGCTGCCTTAAGCCGGGTATAAAGGGCCTGAGCGAGAACATTAAAGTTCTCAGCATAGTCGACCGCTTCCTGGAGCATTCGCGGATCTTTTATTTCCGCGCCGGCGGCGCGGGAAAGCTTTTTCTTTCCAGCGCCGACTGGATGCCGCGCAACTTCTACAGCCGCTACGAGATAGCTTTCCCGGTGTCCGACCCGCTCCTGAAGCGGTATGTCAAAGAGGAAATACTGGAAGGCGGCCTGGCTGATAATGTGAAAGCGAGGCAGCTGCAGGCGGATGGTACTTACGACAGGGTCAAACAGGCGGCCGGCGGGAAGCCCCTGCGCTCGCAATTCCGTTTTGCCTCCCTGGCCCGGAGTTCTTACAAAGGAACTCTGCTGGAGAAACGGCTTCTGTGAATTTTGGTTTTGCTATCATATCCATGTATGGACGAGAAGATACTTATAGTAGAGGATGAGAAGGACATAGCCAGGCTGCTGGACTATAACCTAAAAAAAGAGGGCTACCGCACGGTGCTCGCGCACGAGGGGTCGGCCGCGCCGCTGCTGGCCGCCAAAGAAAGGCCCCGCCTGGTGATCCTGGACCTGATGCTGCCCGGCCTCGACGGCCTGGAAGTCTGCCGCCGCCTCAAGGCGGACGCAAAGACCGCTTCTATACCCATAATCATGCTTACCGCCAAAGGCGAGGAAGCCGACAAGGTCCTGGGCCTCGGCCTAGGCGCCGACGATTACGTGACGAAGCCTTTCAGCGTGAAGGAACTCCTGGCCCGCGTGAAAGCCGTGCTGCGCCGCTCGACGGCCGCCGCCGAGACCCTGGAAATCTACCGCGCCGGAGACCTTGAACTGGATTGCTCCCGCGTGCTGGCGCTCGTGAAAGGGAAACCGCTCGAGATAACCGCGCGCGAATTCGAGCTGCTGAAGGCCCTGATGGTTTCAGGCGGTAAAATGCTGTCGCGCGAGGCCCTGCTGGAGAAGGCCTGGGGCCTGGACGCCTCGCTCGAGGTGGAAACCCGCACCGTGGACGTGCACGTGGGAACGCTGCGAAAAAAGCTCAAGTCAGAGGGCAAGCGCATCATAACGGTCAAGAATTACGGCTACCGCTTCGAGAATAAATGATGCCGGCGATATTTAAAACTTTCAGGTTCAGGCTTTTTCTTTCCTACCTGGCCCTGTCGGCGGCCGTGCTCGGGGCCGCTTTCTTCCTGGTGTACCAGCGCATAGATCGCGCCGAACTTTCCACTTTAAAGCTCAAGCTTTCGGACGAGGCCGCGCTGGTTTCCGCCCAGCTGAGCTCCGCGGACCTGGCTTCCGCGGGTATTAACCAGCTGGCGCATTCCCTTGGCGAGAAAGTGGCCTCAAGGCTGACCATAATAAACGCGGACGGCCTGGTGCTGGCGGATTCGGAGCTGGACGCCGCGGGGGTAAAGGCCATGGAGAACCACCGGGAGAGGCCCGAAGTGGCCGGGGCGCTGGGGGGGGCGGCTTCCTACGACCTGCGCCGTTCGGCTACTCTTGGTAAAGCCATGCTTTACGCCGCCTACCCGGTTAGTTTCTCCGGACGCCCCAGCGCGGTGGTGCGGCTGGCCATCCCCGCCGCGCAGCTCGATACGATGAACTCCCTGCTCAGAAAGGCCCTGGCGGCGGCGCTGGCGCTGGCCCTGCTGCTCTCTTTCTTCGTGAGCCTGGCGGTCTCGGCCGGTTTTTCCAAGCCTTTCGATAAAATAGTTTACGGTTCCAAGAAATTCGCCTCCGGGGATTTTTCCTACCGGATACAGAAAGATTTTCACGGCGAGATGGGAAAGCTGGCAGAAACTCTGAACTCCATGGCGGCCTCGGTCGAAGGGAACCTGCTGAGGGTGGAAATACAGGCGCAGCAGCTGTCGGCGGCCTTCGCCAATATGGCCGAGGGCGTAATGGTGACGGGCCTCGACGCAAGGATCAAGGCCCTTAACCCGGCCATGGAGCGGCTGTTCAGCGTGAAAGCCGCCGGCTCCATCTCCAAGCCGCTGCTGGAAGTCATTCCTAACGCGGGCTTAAGCGGGATCTGCGCGCGCGCCATCTCGGGCGGGAAGCCGGTGGCGGAGGAAATGGAGCTTTCGGTCCCCGTCCGGGGTATCTTCAGCGTAAACGCTTCGCCCATGTTCACGGGGGGGGAAGTGTCGGGCTGCCTTATGGTGGTGCACGACATCACCGAAGTGCGGCGCCTGGAGGGCAAGCGCAGGGACTTCGTGGCGAACGTCTCGCACGAACTGAAGACCCCGCTTACCGCTATCCGCGGCTACGTCGAGACCCTGCTGGAGGGCGCCATTGACGACAAGGCGCACGCGGTGGAGTTCTTGAACGTCATTCACACCCAGTCCAGGCGCCTGGACAATATAGTAAGCGACCTGCTGAAGCTTTCTTCCCTGGAATCCTACGCGGTGGAAGTGCATAAGAGCGAGGTCGGCCTGAAAGACCTGGCCGACTCCCTGATCTCCGGGCTGGCTTCCGTGTTCAAAGCCAAAAAGGCCGCCGTCGTTAATAAAATACCGCCCGGGCTCACCGTCAAGGCCGACCCGGAGAAACTGGGGCAGGTTTTCGTGAACCTGCTGGATAACGCCGTAAAATTTTCCGCGGAGAACGCCAAAGTGGAGGTCTCCGCCGCCGAACTGCCGGATAGCGTAAAAATAACGGTGAGCGACAGCGGCATAGGCATTCCCCAGGAGCACCTGCCCAGGGTGTTCGAGCGCTTTTACCGCGCCGATAAAGCCCGCTCCCGCGAGATGGGCGGGACCGGCCTGGGCCTTTCCATAGTGAAGCACGTCATCGACCTGCACGGCGGCGCCGTCGGGGTTGAAAGCGCCGAAGGCCGCGGCTCCTCGTTCTGGTTCACGCTCCCTAAATAGGCCCGTTTTTTCTTTACCCGCATTTTACCCGTATCTTAAACGCCCTTTATGGGCCTTTGTTAAACTTTGTTCAGGAGTTACTGAAGTTATAGATCGAAAGGGGAGAACTATGAACAAAAGCAAAGAAATGATGATGATCACGGCGGTGCTGCTCGTCCTGAACGGCGCGGCTTACGCGGCGGACTTCGAAAACCTGGGCGTCGGAGTGGAAGAGCCGTCCGCTCCCTCGAACACCGGCGACCTTCCAACCAACGCTGCCTGCGTTTCAGCGGCCGCTTAGGCTGGAACCGGATATAGGTCTAAAGTCTGTTTCCTCCTGGGTCCTAAGACTCTCCTTTATTTTATTTAAGACTGATAGACTATATTGGATAAAGGGCGAAGTTGCGCCCGCTTCAACGGCAGATGATATGAGAACCAAAAGTCAGACCACTACCGTGAACCTGAAAAAACTTTTCACCGCCGTTCTGCTCCTTTCGGGGCTGCTGGTCTTTTCCCAGGGGCCCCGGCTTTTCGCTGCGAGCGCGTTCGAGTCCCTTTCATCCAACGCTTCCCCTGTTTTTTCCGGAGTCCCTGATCCGTCGGCCCCCGCTCCCTTTCCCGGCCCTCTCAAAGCGCCGCCGCCGCTGAACGCTTATTTCATCAGCGTAGGCGAGGGGGACGCGGAATACATAGAACTGCCCAACGGCGGCAATGTCCTTATCGACGGCGGTCCCAATCCCACGGCCCCGCTCGCCCAGTTCCTCCTCCAGCACGGCGTCAAAAGGATCAACCATGTGGTTCTCACCCATCCGCACCTGGACCATTACGCCGGGCTGTCTTTCGTTTTCACCAATCTGAAAGTGGACAATTTTTACGACACCCGCGAGGACAATACCGGCGCGGCCGGCGCGAAGATCCTGCGCGACAAGATCAGCGCGATGGGCGTCAATACTATTTACCCTTCGCCCGGCGACAGCCTGAACTGGGATATGCCTGAAGTCCAGGTGAACGTTTTCAACGCCTGCGCGGCCCCCGGCGGAAGCAATTCAGGCCCCGTGATCAATAACTGCTCTATCGTGCTTAAGGTCACCTATCAGAACACTTCCCTGCTCTTCGTGGGCGACATGCAGTCGGACCAGGAAGCCAATTTGGTGGCGAAATACGGCGCCCTGCTGCAGTCGGATGTCCTTAAAGTGGGGCATCACGGCAGCAATACGGCTACCAGCCCGGCTTTCCTTAACGCGGTAAAGCCTAAATACGCTTATATAGAGGTCGGCAAGGATAATATCTTCGCTTTCCCTGCCCCGGTGACCTTATCCAATCTGCAGGCAGTCGGCGCTACCGTGTTCCGGACCGATCTTGGCGGAACGCAGCAGTTCAGGATAGGCGGGCAATAGCTTTACAAGGTCCGCACTTTTTGCTATAGTATTGGTACAGCAATGTCAGTCTGCAGAGTAGTTTCCGTATCTTACAAGCTGCGCTGGTATCCTTAAACACCTAAGACTACCTCCGGCAGTGATGTCCTTCCCGGATTACGGTCGGAAGGCGCGTTAAGTTCACCCACCTAATAACGGAACTTAGCACAAAGTATCGGGAATATAACAGAAAATTATATTTCGGAGGCTTCGTGTCATGAAAAAGTTCGTTAATCTGTTTTCCTTAATAGTATTGGTTTCCCTGTCCGGCTCCGCTTTCGCGCAGACGGGCCCCGTGCCTTACGCGTTCGGCCAGCTGCCCTCGGCCGGCGCGCCCCAGACGCCTTCCGTGCCCGCGCCTGCCATAGTCAGCTATGACTACCGCACCCTGCACCTGCAGGATATTACCGCCCAATGCACGCAGAACTACGAAGTGGTTTCCGCTTTCCCTGGGATCTACAAGCTGGTCCACACCGAGGAGAATTCAAGGATCCTGAAGGTGTTCAGCTTTACCGACTCTAAAGGGCTGTCCCGCAGGATAGAAGTTTATTTCACCGGCGGGGACTGGATGCAGTACGGGCTGACTTACATCGCCACCAATGCCGGGCAGAAAAACGGTCAGGTCAGCGCTTACTTTATAGACGCGCTTTCCACTCCCGACCATGAGGACGGCGCCGTGGCCCCCAGGATCAACCCTCTCGATCCCCAGCAGCTGATAAGCTTCGTCGCCGCCGAGTTCCTTGACGCCAATGGGAACGTGAAAGCCGGGTTCACCAGCGCCGCCGCGGCTTCCTTATAATAGAAGCAGGCCGGGACCGCCGGACTTGAGGCCGCCGTAATGGCGGCCTCTTTTTTTGCTTTTACTCCTTTACCCATAATTTACACCTCCTTCATGCCGCCTTTAAGCGGTTTTTCTAAACTTTAGTTATGAAACTAAAGAACACCCTGCTGACCCTGCTGGTACTCGCGGCGGCCGCGCCCGCCCGCGCCGGAGAGATGGATATGCTTCTCTACCGGCTTGCCGAGAAGAACGTGATCGCTCCCGCGGAAGTACAGGAGATAAAGGCCGCGGAACGCCCGCAGCCCAAAGCGGAGCTCCCGCTCTGGCTGCAGACCATGAAGTTCCACGGGGATATGCGCCTGCGCGCCGAAAGCGTGGACAATAACGACAGGACCGTAAGGGAGTCCCGCGGGCGCATCCGCCTGCGCGCCGGCGCCGACGCCGCGGTGAACGACACCTGGACCGTGGGTCTCGGGATGGCCAGCGGCTCGAGCGCCGATTCCCGCTCAACCAACCAGACCCTGACCTCCAACTTCTCCAAGAAGGACCTGTACCTCGATTACGCTTACGCGGAGTACAAGGGCGCCGGCGGCTTTTCCTTCACCGGCGGCAGGATGCACAATCCTTTCTGGACCTCCAACGACATGCTCTGGGACGGGGATATAAATCCGGAGGGCGCCGCCTTCAGGTTAGCCTCGCGGCAAAAAACCGGGTTCCAGCCTTTCGCCGCGGGCGCGTGGTTCGCGCTGGACGAGAGCGCCTCCAGTTCGCAGGCCCCTTACCTGGCGGCCGGGCAGGCCGGGTTCAAATGGAGCGGGGCGGATAAGCTGGACTTTACCGCAGCGATGACCTACTATGGCTTCGCCAACGTAAAGGGCCGCGGCGAGCTGGCCAACAGGCCTTCCACCGCAAGCAGCTACGTTAAATCGAACACGCTCGCGGGTTCCGACTATAAATATAATTACGAGTCGCTGGCGGCGGACGCGGAATTGAACAAGGGCTTCGCGCCGATAAACATCGCCGGGACCGGCCTTAAGCTGGATTACGCCGGGCTTTTCGGCGGCGGCGTGAAAGCCACTGACCACTCCCGGCGGAGCGCCGCTTGGCTGGCCGGCTTCAAGCTGGGCCAGCGCAAGGTGGAGGAGGCCGGGCAGTGGCAGTTCAGGTACTCGCTGCGCAGGCTGGAGGCGGAGGCCTGGCTGGATACTTATCCCGACTCCGACTTCTACGGCGGCTCCACCGGCGTAAAAGGCGCGGAAATGGTGCTTACGCTGGGCGTGGCCCGCAATATGAACGTGGAAGCCGACTATTATGCCTCGAAGCGGATAAGCGACACATCCAAGCGGGAACATCTGCTGCAGGCCGACCTGAACCTGAAGTTTTAAGCTAACTCGAACGAATAGGGAAAAATATGGAGAAAAAAATGAAAACAATGATGAAACTGATGGTAATGCCCGCCCTGGCTATAGCCTTGGGCGCGCCGGCTTTCGCCGGCCAGAAAGTGGTGCTTGAAGGCTCCACCACCGTGCTGCCCATAGCGCAGCGCGCCGCGGAGGACTTCATGAAGCTGCACAAGGACGCGGACATTTCGGTGCGCGGCGGCGGCTCCGGCGTAGGCATAGCCTCCATCCTGGACGGCGCCTGCGACATAGCCGATTCTTCCAGGGCCATCCAGCCCGAAGAAGTAGCGGAGGGAAAAAAGCGCGGCAAGGACATAAAGCCCTTCGTTGTGGCCATGGACGGCATAGCCCCCGTGGTACACCCTTCGAACCCCGTGAAAGGCCTTACCAAGGAACAGATCAAGAACATCTATACCGGCAAGTTCTCCAACTGGTCCGAGGTGGGCGGCCCCGACCTTAAGATAGTGGTGATCTCGCGGGACAGCTCCAGCGGGACTTTCGAGGCTTTTAACGAGCTGGTGCTGAACAAGGAGAAGGTCCGCGCCGACGCTATCATGCAGGCTTCCAACCAGGCCGTGGGCAGCACCGTGTCCCGCACCCGGGGCGCCATAGGCTATGTCGGCCTCGGCTATCTCAACGCCAGCATAAAGGCCCTTTCGGTGAACGGCGTGATGCCCTCGAAGGCCACCGTGCTCAACCACAAGTACCCCGTATCCAGGCCGCTTTATATGTACACCAACGGGAAACCCGCCGGGACGGCCAAGCAGTTCCTCGACTTCCTAAAGAGCAAAGCGGGGCAGAAAATAGTGGAAGCTGAAGGCTTCGTGGGACTTAAATAAGGGACAGGAGCCCCTGTACAAGGGAAGGGCGCCATGGAGACGGTTCTCCATGGCCCCTTTTCTTTACACGGATTTTACACGCCTTTTATGCCGGCTTCACCCGGTTTTCTTATACTTGTAAATATGGAAACAGGTGACCGGGCGGCCGCTGATGAATAAACGGAAAGAACGGATAATAAGATATCTGTTCACCGCGCTGGCTTTCGCCTCGCTGGTCTTCCTTGTCGGCATAGTGTTCGTTCTTTTCAGGGAAGCCCTGCCCATCTTCGGGAAGGTCAGCCCGAAAGCTTTTCTGCTCGGGAAAAGCTGGTATCCCACCTCGTCGCCGCCTGAATTCGGGATCCTGCCGCTCATCCTCGCTTCGCTCTGGGTTACGCTGGGGGCGCTGGTGATCTGCGTGCCGCTGGGCGTGGGCAGCGCGCTTTACCTGCACGAACTGGCCGGGCCGCGCCAGCGGGCCCTGCTAAAACCGGTGATCGAAATACTCGCCTCGGTCCCGTCCATAGTCTACGGCTTTTTCGGGATGGTGATACTCGCGCCCTTCCTCCAGGATACTTTTAACCTGCCCATCGGGCTTTGCGCGCTTACCACCAGCATCATACTCGGGGTTATGGCCACGCCCACGGTGGCGAGCATCGCCGAGGACGCGCTGAGCTATGTGCCCAGGTCTTTCCGCGAGGCTTCCTTCGCGGTGGGCGCCGACCGCTGGCAGACCCTCACTAAAGTGATCATCCCGGCCGCCGGGTCGGGCATCTCCACGGGCATCATACTCGGGATGAGCCGCGCCATAGGCGAGACGATGACGGTGCTGATGGTAGCCGGGGGCTCGGCCGTTATCCCGCATTCCATCTTCGACCCGGTGCGCCCGATGACCGCCGCGATCGCCGCCGAGATGGGCGAGGCGCCCGTCGGCAGCGACCACTACCACGCGCTGTTCGCCATAGCGCTGATGCTTTTCCTGATAACTTTCGCCTTTAACATCGCCGCGGAACTTATCAGCCGCAGGTTCAGGCTGAAACTGGGGCTGTCAAGATGAAGCGCCGCGACATAGTTCAAAAACTGGGCTTCTCCGCCTTATTCGCCTGCATGGCGGCGAACATCGTTTTCCTGGGGGGCATCGTCTTTTTCATAGCCGCCCGCGGCCTCGGCTCCATCAACTGGGCTTTCCTGACCCAGGCTCCGCGCGACTCCATGACGGCGGGCGGCGTGGCGCCGGTCATAGCCGGGACCTTTTACCTCACGCTCGGCGCGATAATTTTCGCTCTGCCGCTGGGCGTCGCCAGCGCCATCTATCTCACCGAGTATTCGCCCAGGGGCTGGATAGTGAACCTGCTGCGCATCAGCATCAACAACCTGGCGGGC
Organism: bacterium; assembly: GCA_021811315.1. GTDB lineage: Bacteria > Elusimicrobiota > Elusimicrobia > Elusimicrobiales > UBA9959 > UBA9959. The sequence continues at coordinate 18,763 of JAJZPF010000012.1, read as the reverse complement.
GTGCCGTCGGTGGTGTTCGGTTTGTTCGGCCTAACGGTGTTCGTTAAATATATGGGCTTCGGGGTTTCCATCCTGTCCGGCTCGCTTACGCTCGGCATACTCGCGCTGCCGGTCATAATTTCCGCCTCCCAGGAGGCGCTGACGGCGGTCCCGCAGTCCATCCGGGAGGCCTCGCTGGCCCTGGGGGCGACGCAGTGGGAGACCATCCGCCGGGTGGTGCTGCCAGCCGCGCTGCCGGGCATACTTACGGGCGTGATCCTGAGCGTGGGCAGGGTGGCCGGCGAAACCGCGCCCATACTTTTCACCGCCGCGGCTTTCTACGTAAAAGGCTACCCGCATTCGATCTTCTCCGAGGTCATGGCCCTGCCGTATCATATTTACGCCCTGATGACCGAGGGCACGCACCCCGAAGAACAGACCCGCATCGCCTACGCCTCCAGCCTGCTGCTGCTGGCGCTGGTGCTGTCGGTGTCCATGCTGGCGATCTACATTAGGGCCAGGCAAAGGAAAACGTATAATGCTTAACCAGGATCCAGGATCGAAAGCGGCGGGCGGGAATTTCCCGCCGGCGCCGGTAAAAGCCCCGGTGGGAATAAATATGAACTCCATGGGAGAGGCCGACCTGTTCGGAACGGAGCCGAAGATAAGCGCCCGCGGCGTGAACTTCTATTACGGCCAGAAGCGCGCGCTTAACGGGATAACCATAGACTTCAGCCCCCGCCGGGTCACCGCCATCATCGGCCCCTCCGGCTGCGGCAAATCCACCTTCATCCGCCTGCTGAACCGGATGAACGAACTGGTTCCGGGCAGCCGCCTGGAGGGGGAGATCCTTCTCGACGGGCTGGATATCCTTTCCCCGGCCTGCGACGCGGCGGAGCTGCGCAAGCGGGTCGGCATGGTCTTCCAGAAGCCGAACCCCTTTCCCAAGACCGTCTTCGAGAATATCGCCTACGGCCTGGAGGTCAACGGGGTTACGGATAAGCACCTTATCGAGGAGCGGGTGGTGGACTCGCTTAAAAAAGCCGCGCTCTGGGACGAGATCAAGGACAGGCTGAAGGACAGCGCGCTCGGCCTTTCCGGCGGCCAGCAGCAGCGGCTTTGCATCGCCAGGTGCCTCGCGGTCTCGCCCGAGGTCATACTTTTCGACGAGCCTTGCGCCAGCCTGGACCCTATCTCCACGGCCAAGATCGAAGAACTGATACTGACGCTGAAGAAGGAATACACCATAGTGATAGTGACGCATAATATGCAGCAGGCCGCGCGCGTTTCCGACAACACGGCCTTTTTCCTGATGGGGGACCTGATAGAGGTCGGCAGGACCGACAAGATCTTCAAGGCGCCGAGGGACAAGCGCACTGAAGACTATATAACCGGAAGATTCGGCTAGGAGAGGACCATGCAAAGACATTTCGACGACGAGCTGCAGCAGCTGAAGAACGACATCCTTAAAATGGGCGCCATGGCGCAGGAAGCCATAATAAATTCCGTGGATTCCCTTAAGAACCGCGACAGGACCGCCGCGCAGAAAGTGATAGACTCCGACGTGGAAATGGACAGGCTGGAGCTGGTCATAGACGAAAAATGCCTGGACCTGATCGCCCTGCACCAGCCGATGGCGCGGGACCTCCGCTTTATCACCACCGCGATAAAGCTGAACGCGGAACTGGAACGCATAGGCGACCTGGCCGTGGACGTGGCCCAGCGGGCGCTGGCCATCGCCGACAAGCCGCTGCTCAAGCCGCTCGTGGATATTCCCAAACTTGCCGGGGTGGCCCAGCGCATGACCGGGGAAGCTATCCAGGCCTTTATAAACGGCGACACGGAGCTCGCGAAAAAAGTCGTTCTTTCCGACCCGGAAGCCGATACGCTTAAACGCGGCGTAGAAAAAGAGCTGATCAACGACTATATGATGAGGGACGGTTCCACGGCGGACAGGGCCGTGCCGCTGCTGCTGGCCGCGCGCCACCTGGAGCGGGTCTGCGACCACGCCGTGAGCATGGCCGAAGACATCATCTACATGGTTTCCGCCGTGGTGGTCCGCCACCACCCGGAAGAATTAAAATAAGTATAATTATAGTGCCGACAACTAATTAATTCAGGAGAAAATATGTCCATTAATTTCATGCCGAAAGAAGTGAAGTTCTTTGATTATCTCAATCTGCAGGCCGAAAACCTGGTGAAGGCCTCCGCTTATTTTAAATCCATACTCAAGAACGGCGTGCTGGACGAAGCCGCCGCCAAGAAGATCCACGACTACGAGCACGAGGGCGATACGCTGTCCCACGAGATCACCGACATGCTCAACCGCACTTTCATCACCCCCATCGACCGCGAGGACATCTACGCGCTGGCCAACCAGCTCGACGACGTGCTGGACATGCTCAACGCGATGGCCGGCCGCATGCGGCTCTACAAGCTGGACCCGGGCAACGAGTACTTCTCGCAGTTCATCGACCTCATCGACCAGTCCTCCGTGGCCCTTTCGAACGCCGTAAAGCATATGCACGACACCAAGCGCGTCCGCCGCGTGCTGGACCACTGCATAGAGATCAACCGCCTGGAGAACATGGGCGACCAGGTGCGGGAGAAAGCCATCGGCCACCTCTTCGAAACGGAGAAGGACCCCATCATGGTCATAAAGTGGAAAGAGATGTATGAAGTGGCGGAATCCACGCTGGATAAATGCGAGCACGTGGCCAAAGTCATAGAGGCTATCCTGGTGAAGCATGGATAATACGCTTATAGCCATAATCCTGCTGATCGCGCTGGCGCTGTTCTTCGACTTTTCGAACGGCTTCCACGACGCCGCCAACTCCATAGCCACTATCGTCGCTACCCGCGTACTCTCCCCGAGGTACGCGGTGCTCTGGGCGGCCTTCTTCAACTTCATCGCCTTCGCCTTCTTCGGCCTGCATGTGGCCGGGACCATAAGCAAGGGCATAATTGACCTGGGCCAGGTGGACAGCTATATCATCTTCGGCGCGCTGATGGGCGCCTGCACCTGGAACGTGATAACCTGGTACTTCGGCATCCCGTCCAGCTCTTCCCACGCCCTGGTCGGCGGGCTTATCGGGGCCGCGCTGGTAAAGTCCGGGCCGACGGCGCTGGTGATGAGCGGAATAATAAAAACGGTCGCCTTTATAGTGATCTCCCCCGTAGTCGGGATGCTGCTGGGGCTGCTGCTGGGATTGATAGTTTATAATCTCTTCTCCCGTTCCACCCCGTCCAAGGTGGATAACCTGTTCCGCAAGGGGCAGTTGTTGAGCGCGGCGGCTTACAGCCTGGGGCACGGCGGCAACGACGCGCAGAAGACCATGGGCATAATCGCTGGCCTCCTGTTCAGCGCCGGCTACCTCGGTACGGAATTCCATATCCCTCTCTGGATAGTTCTCTCCTGTCACGGGGCCATCGCCCTGGGCACCATGTCGGGCGGCTGGCGCATAGTCAAGACCATGGGCAATAAACTTTCCAAACTGCGCCCGGTGGACGGCTTCTGCGCCGAGTTCGGCGCGTCCATGGTCCTGTTCGGCGCTTCGGCCATAGGCGTGCCTATAAGCACCACTCATACCATAACCGGCTCCATAGTCGGAGTGGGGATGCTCAAGGGGGTGCGCGCGGTGAAATGGGGCGTGGCCGGCAACATAGTCTGGGCCTGGGTGATCACCATCCCGGCCGCGGCGTTTATCTCCGCGCTTTGTTATAAATTCGCCGTTCTGGCGTTTTAATTAAGAGAATAAAAGGGGACAGGCTGCTTTTCTTTTGAAAAGCAGCCTGTTCCCTTTTTCGGCCATTTCATAAAAACGCGTCTACTTTTGTATTATAATTGTAACGGTTCACTCTTTGACCGTTAGCAGTCCCATAGCGAGGATAAAACGATGAGCCCAGAGATCGCTTTGCAGATAAAATGCCCCGCCTGCCAGAAGAGCCTGATGGACCGGCGCCACAAATTGGACGGCCATCCCAGCATAGCGCTGACCGTGAAGCTTAAGGGGAAAAAAGGGTGGATGCGCCTCTCCCCGCTCTACGGCAGCTACTCCCTGGAATCCGAATTCGAGCTGCCGGCCGGCTCCGTTCCCAAGATCTACTGCCCGAAGTGCGAGGCCGAGCTGGTCAGCAAGTCGCTCTGCGACAAATGCCGCGCGCCCATGGTGCCGCTGCTGCTGCGCGAGGGCGGCAAGGTCAGGATCTGCGCGCGCAAGGGCTGCAAGAAGCATTTCCTGGAATTCGAGGACGCGGGCGAGGCCCTGGCGAAATTCTACGATTCCTACGCCGCGGACAATATAGCCGACCCGGCCGCAAAAAAAGCGGCTCCCGCCGAGAACGAGGCGGAATCGGACAAAGAGATCATCGCGAGCGGCTCCTACCTGCAGGCCTACTGCCCGCACTGCAGCCAGAGCATGACGACCGAAGGCTCCCTGCTGCTCGGCGTGACCGGCCGGGACGGGAAAAAGGGGGAGCTGCACCTTTCTCCCTATCTCAACGTCTTCACCAACCGCTCCACGATAACTATCCCGCACGGCGAGGAGGTCAAAGACCTGACCTGCACGCACTGCAAGCATTCGCTGATAGAGCCTAAAACAAAGTGCGGCCGCTGCAAGGCCAGGGTCGCCAGGATAAACCTGGACGCGATGCACAAGATGGTCTCTTTCTTCATCTGCATGCGCAAAGGCTGCACGTGGCACGGCCTGTCGGACAAGGACACCGAGCTTATCATGCTCGAAGACAGCAAGGAATGGTGAAACAATGTACCCGATAATAGACCGGCAGGAACTCGCGAAGGGCACCATGGTTCTGATCACGGTGGAAGCGCCGCAGATCGCCGCCAAGATAAAGCCCGGGCAGTTCGTGGTTCTGCGGGTCAACGAGACCGGCGAGCGGATCCCGCTGACCGTCGCCTACAAAGACCTCTCCCACGGGACCATCACTATCATCTTCATGATCGTCGGCAAGAGCACGGCGCTTCTTGGCTCGCTGAAAACAGGCGACGCGATAAAAGACCTGGTCGGCCCGCTGGGCGCCGTCGAAGAATTTACCAATGTAGGCACCGTGGTCGGGATAGGCGGCGGCTCCGGCGTGGCCGTGCTGCACCACCTCTTGCAGGGCTATGCCGCGGCCGGCAATAAAGTGATAGGGATCATGGGTTCGCGCGAGAAAGACCTGCTGATACTCGAGGACGAGATGAAGGGCCTCTGTCAGCAGCTTATCGTCACGACCGACGACGGCAGCTACGGGATGCACGGCCTGGTGACCGACGCCCTGAAGACGCTGGTGGAGCGCGAAAAACCCGAGCCTATAGGACTGGTGGTGGCCGTCGGCCCGCTTGTCATGATGCGGTCGGTCTGCCAGCAGACCAAACTTTACAATCTCAAGACCATCGTCAGCCTGAACCCGGTGATGGTGGACGCAACCGGGATGTGCGGCGCCTGCCGCGTTAGCGCCGGCGGTAAAACTAAATTCGCCTGCGTGGACGGCCCCCACTTCGACGGGCATGAAGTGGATTTTGACGAGCTGATCCACCGCAACAATATGTACGTCCGGGACGAAAAGACTTCGATCCTGCACTCGATCCGCGCAAAATAACGGAAAGCTTTTATCGAACGGGGAGATAATGACAGAACCTAAGAAGGACGAGCTGAAAAAGATCCCGGCGGGGACCGAACTTACGGTTTTTTGCCCGCATTGCCACCAGGGGCTGGGTCAATACGACCCGAAGACCGGGAAGACCTGGTTCAGGCTGCACGTAAAGTCCGGGGCCGCCGAGGGCGAACTGTTCCTCTCCCCGGTGATGGAGGACTTTTCCAAGCACTCCACTATCGACCTGCCGGACGGGACCGTGGTCAAAGACCTCTCCTGCCCGTTCTGCCGGACCTCCATCGTGGAAAAAGAGGGGCATTGCGGCATCTGCGATTCCCCCGTCGCGCGGCTGATGGTCCTGGCCCACTCCAAACTGATCCCTTTCTTCATCTGCACCAAGGTCGGCTGCCCCTGGCACGGCATCACCAAGGCCGACGAGCAGCGGATAAAACCGAAAGTCCCCAGGCAGAAAGTCCCGGCGCAGGACGCGCTGCTTCGGATCCGCAATTTCCAGGAAGTTCCTTACGGCTTTACCCGCGAGCTGGCGCTGGCCGAGGCCGCCCGCTGTCTTGAATGCAAGAACGCCAAATGCAGGACCGGCTGCCCGGTGGAGATAGATATTCCCGCTTTCGTGAAGCTGATAAAAGAAGGCAAATTCGTGGAGGCCGCCCAGAAGATAAAAGAGAAGAACGCTCTTCCGGCTATCTGCGGCCGGGTCTGCCCCCAGGAAGACCAGTGCGAGAAGGTCTGCATCGTCGGGCTGAAGGACGAGCCCGTGGCTATCGGCAGCCTGGAGCGCTTCGCCGCCGATATGGAGAGGGAGACCGGCGCCGTGACCCTTCCCAAAAAAGCCCCTCCCACGGGGAAGAAGATAGCCATAGTGGGCAGCGGCCCCTCGGGGCTGACGCTCGCGGCCGACATGGTGGTAAAGGGACACAGCGTCACGGTCTTCGAAGCTCTTCACAAGCCTGGCGGCGTGCTCGTTTACGGCATTCCCGAATTCCGCCTGCCAAAGACCATAGTGGACGGCGAGATCAACTACCTGCGCCGGCTTGGCGTGAAGATAGAGGTCAACGCCCTGATAGGCAAGATGTACGACGCCGACGACCTGAAGAAGCTGGGTTACGACGCGGTTTTCCTGGGCGTCGGGGCCGGGCTGCCGGTGTTCATGAATTTGCCCGGCGAGAACCTCTGCAATATTTTTTCCGCCAACGAGTACCTCACCCGCATCAATCTGATGAAGGCTTACGCCTATCCCGACTACGACACGCCCGCCCCCAAAGGCCGGCAGGTGGTGGTGATCGGCGCCGGCAATGTGGCCATGGACTGCGCCCGCAACGCCCTTCGCATGGGCAGCCGCGAAGTGACCGTGGTCTACCGGCGCTCCCGCGGCGAGATGCCGGCCCGCAAAGAAGAGATAGATCACGCCGAGGAGGAAGGGATCAAGTTCCGGCTGATGACCAACCCGGTGAAATTCGTCGGCGACAACCAGCGCTGGCTGCGCCAGGTGGAATGCGTCCAGATGAAGCTGGGCGAGCCCGACGCCTCCGGCCGGCCGCGCCCGATACCGATAGCGGGGTCCAATTTCCTGATAGAGGCCGATCTGGCCATCATAGCGGTCGGCGCCGGTCCCAACCCCGTAGTCTTCTCCGGATTCCCCGGAGTCGTGCGGGAGCCGAACGGCTACATCAGAACTATCGGCCCCTCCGGACGCACCAGCCAGCGCGGCGTCTGGGCCGGCGGCGACATCGCCACCGGCTCCTCCACTGTGATCTCCGCCATGGGCTGCGCCCGCAAAGCCGGCAACGATATCCATGAATTCCTGACAGGGAACGGAAAGAACTGGAACTGAAATAGTATTCTCAGATATGAAAAAGCCCGGAAGGCTATGCCTTCCGGGCTTTTTCTATTCTTGCCGGCTTATTTGCCGCGCAGTTCCGTCAGGCCCTGCCTCACTTCGGGGAAGGGGATGTCGGAGATGCTGCCGAAAGGGAGAGAATCGAAGATCACCGCGGGTTTCGGCAGGGCGAGCAGGTCGTAGGGCAGAGAGTTGGAGACGGCGTCGAGGCCGTTGCCGCCCCTGAACAGGGAGGGATTGCGCGTCATCGGGTAGGCGGGGCGGCCGGTCACGAAAGCGTTGACGTCATTGCAGTCCCCGAGCGGCCCGTAGCCGCCCTGCGGCAGGTTCGCCGCCTTGGCCTTCATCGCCCGGTGGAACCAACCGGCGCGGTCCAGCAGCTCGACGGCCCTGGCGCCGGAATAGGTCTCCACGGTCCGGCCTCCCACCCAGCTCATATTTGTGGTCGGGTTCGTGCGGAAAGTGGACAGCCCGTCCAGGCCGAAGAAGAAGCTCAGGTCCGCGTTCACCTTGCCGCGCAGGTAGATATCGAGCTCGCTGTGGGTAGCGGGCAGGATCAAATGCCTGCCGCCGGAGAGGCTAAGGCCGGTGTCGACGTACAGGGGGGTGCGGACCTCGCGGCGGACGCCGTTCTTCTCGTAGCGCAGGTCGCCGAAATTCGCGAAGTAGCGGCGGTCCTGGACTTCGATGGAGACGCCCTCGGCCCGTAGGGCGCCGAGGAAAGCGGAGACGGTATTGAAGCTTTTCCCGGCGTAGAGCAGAGTGAAGACCGGGGCTTCCGGGGCATTGTTGGCCAGGCGGTCTAGCGCCTGCGCCAGGGCGATGCTGTCCCCGTAGGCGGCCGCGCCCGCGGGCTGCGATTCGTCGCCGTAAAGCAGGCCATAGCCGACGGGCTTGAGGAACTCGTCCGGGCGGGGGGCTTTAGGGAAACCGCTGAGAAGGAGGGTCTGCGTGGGCGGGATCGGGGCTTCTTTTATCTGCGGCTGCTTCGAAGCGTAGGCGGCGGCGGTGGCGAACAGTTCCTTCGGGGTGAGGGTGGGGAAATGGTCCAGGGTTTCTTTGTCGGCTTCCTTCAGGGCTTTGGCCAGGGCCGCTTTGCGCTCAGGGGTGGCCCAGGCGGCGAGATAGCCGCTCTTCCCGGCGATGGTTTCCACCAGCTTGTCGATGGTCCCGGGCTCATTCGAGAGCTGCGCCGCAAGTTCCGCCAGGCCCATATCTTTCGAAGCGGAGAGGCGGGCGGGCTCGGGGGCCTGCACGCGGCCCGGGAGGCTCGCGGCGGGGGCGGCGGGCAGCCCGGCTCCGGCGGCCGTAGCCGTCAATTGTTTTATCGATACCAGTTCCTGGGAGTATGAGCTGAAAGGGAATAAAGCGAGTAAAAGGGACACGGAGGCTGTTTTATTTATTTTCATCATTTAAAGCTCCATATACGGCCGCTATCTAATTATACCCCTGGCGGCGGGACCGCCCAAGCGGCTATAGGCCCAGGCGGGCCTGGTTAATGGACCCATAGGGTCCTGGGTCCTTGTAATGATCCCGCCTCATTAGCCTCGCTCATGTTTTGTATAATTAGACTTGCTTTTAAAGTAAAGAAAGGACGCGTTACGCCATGCAAAGCTACCAGATACGCAAAAGTTTTTTGGATTTCTTCGCCAAACAGGGCCATCCAGTAGTTAAATCCAGCCCGCTCATCCCCGAGGGCGACCCCACCCTTCTTTTCACCTCCGCCGGGATGGTGCAGTTCAAGCCGTATTATCTCGGGCTGAAGACCGATATGAAGCGCGCAGCTTCCTGCCAGAAAAGCTTCCGCACCACGGACATAGACAATGTCGGCAAAACCATCCGCCACCTGACCTTCTTCGAGATGCTCGGGAATTTTTCCTTCGGCGATTATTTCAAGAAAGAGTCCCTGAACTGGGGCTGGGAATTCTTCACCAAAGAACTTGGCCTCCCGGCCGACCGTTTCTACCCGTCCATCTATAAAGGCGGCGTAGCCCCGCGCGACGAGGAAGCCCGCGCTATCTGGGAAAACATCCTCCCCAAAAACCTGCATTCCCATATCATCGAACTTGGGGACAAAGATAATTTCTGGGCGATGGGCGAGACCGGCCCTTCCGGCCCCTGCTCCGAGGTTTACTGGGACCGCGGCGCGAAATACGACCACCCCGGCTGCGAGGGCCCCGGCGCCTGCTCCTGCGACCGCTATATAGAGATCTGGAACCACGTTTTCACCCAGTTCGACAAGCAGGCCGACGGGACTTTCAAGCCGCTGCCGCGCAAGAACATCGACACCGGCATGGGCCTCGAGCGCCTCACTTTCGTGGTGGAAGGCAAGGAATCGCCCTTCGAGACCTCGCTTTTCCAGCCTATAGTGAAGGCCGCCGCGAACCTCCTCAAGGTCGAGCCCGGCTCTTCCGACGAGGCCAACTCGGCCTTCCGCATCATCAGCGAGCATCTGCGGGCTTCCTCTTTCCTGATCGCCGAGGGCATCATGCCCTCCAACGAGGGCCGCGGCTACGTGCTCCGCCGCCTGATCCGCCGCGCCGCGCGCTACGGCCGCATCCTGGGCGCCAAAGACCCTTTCCTGCACAAGCTGGTCCCTTCCGTGCATGAAATTTTCCGGGACGTCTATCCCGAAATAATTTCCGCGGAGAAACAGATCTCGGCCGCCCTCAAATTCGAGGAGCAGGGCTTCATAGAGACCCTCGGTACCGGCGAGAAATTCCTGGCCGACCTGCTGGAGAAATACCCGCGCGGCGTGCCAGGCGACGAGGCTTTCAAGCTTTACGAGACCTACGGTTTCCCGATAGAGCTGACGCGCGAACTGGCCCTCAAGAAGAATATCCCGCTCGACGAGAAAGGCTTCGAGGCCGCCCGCAAGGCCGCCCAGGAAACTGCCCGCGCGAACTGGAAGGATTCCGGCGAGCAGGACGGCTTCGTTTTCCAGACCGCCGAGGAAAAATTCCCGGCCACGGTTTTCAAGGGCTATGAAGCCACCGAAACCGACTCCGTTATTCTCGGCCTGATCGACCTGAAAGGGAATATAGTCGATTCCCTTCAGGCCGGCTCTGAAGGCCACGCTGTCCTGGACGTCACGCCTTTTTACGCCGAATCCGGCGGCCAGGTGGGGGATGTCGGGACTTTGTCGTCCGGCGGGGCGAAGCTCGCCGAGGTCTTAAACACGCAGAAGCCGGTGAAGAAAGTTTATTTCCACCATGTAAAACCCGCGGCCGGCCTGAAGGTCGGGATGAAAGTGCGCTCTAAAGTTTCCACCCTGCGGCATAATACGGCCTGCAACCATACCGCTATCCACGTGGTGAACGCCGCCCTTAAGAAAGTTTTCGGGGAAAGCACCCGCCAGGCCGGCTCCGAGGTGGACCCGCACAGGTTCCGCTTCGACTACACTATCACCAAGACCCCGTCCAAAGAAGAGATGGCGGAAGTAGAAAGGATAGCCAACGAGGCCGTGGGCCGCAAATACAAGGTCCTGAAAATGGAGCGCCCGCTCAAGGACGCCGCCAAGTTCGGCGCCACTACTTTGCTCGGCGAGAAATACCAGGACCCGGCGCGCTTCGTGCTGATAAATAAAGACGGCTGGGACTCGGCCGCGGACCATTACAGCCTGGAACTTTGCGGCGGAACGCATATAGATTCCCTCGGTGAACTGGTTCTTATAAAAATACTCAAAGACTCCTCGGTTTCGCGCGGCGTGCGCCGCATCGAGGGCGTGGCCGGGCCGGCCGCGGTAGCCCACCTCGCAAAACTTGCCGGCTTCGCGGAAGCCGCGGCTTCAAAGCTTTCGGTTCCGCCGCAGGACCTGCCGGCGCGCGTGGAGCAACTGCTTGAAAATATCAAGGAGCTCAAAGCCGGGAAAGCGAAAGCCGCCCCGGCGGCTTCCGCAAAAGAGGGGCGCCGGCTTCTGACCGAGGGCATTGACGGCTCCGGCTCCAGCTTCCTGATCTATGACGCCGGCGGGCTCGGGATGAAGGACCTCCGCGGGCTCTCGGACGAGGTGAAAAAAGACCTGAAGTCCACCCTGTTGTTCATTTATTCCAGGGCGGAGGGGAAATTCTCTTTCATAGTTACCTATACCGGGGACGTCAAAGCCGACGCTTCCGCCATCGCGAAATGCGTGGCGGACGTGATAAACGGCTCGGGCGGCGGGCGCAAAGACTTCGCCCAGGGCGGGGGAGAGATCCCCGCAGACCTCCCCGCTTTTGAGAAGCAGCTTGTCGAAATAGCGAAAAAGCATGTGTAGCCCTTTTAACTAAAGGGGTATAATGTAGTTCTCGGTCATATGCGCCCGTGGTGAAATGGATATCACAGGAGCCTCCGAAGCTTCTAGTGCAGGTTCGATTCCTGCCGGGCGCAAATTAGCTTTTAGATTACTGTTGGCGGGCAGGAATCGAACACACGAGATCCCGGGGTTCGAGTCACGGATAAACCGCATAGCGGTTTTCCGCGACCCCGGCTCGGCAATTTTGCTTCGTAAAAAATTGCCTGCGCCTTTCGGACCGGACGCACAGCATAATTATGCTGTGCTTTAGTCCGGTCCTCACCTGCCGGGCGCGGGCTTTCTCCTTAAATGAACTTTGAAGAAGAAATTTCCCTCCTGATTAAATCCCGGTATCCCCTGGTTCTGGTGGACGCTATCGACGAGAACTATGTGCTGGGGCAGCTGCACGGGGTGGCGGAAGAGCAGGCCCTGACCTTCTACTGCTGGTCCCTCACCAAGGGCCTGCGCATAGGCAAGAACGAAAATTCATTCTATAAATCCGGCGACCCCGTCGCCATGCTGCGCATCGCGAACGACCTGATAAAGGACCCGCACAGCGCCCTTTTCGCTTTCTCCGACTTCGACCGCTACCTGAACGACGCCGCCCCGGCGCGGCTTTTCAAGGACATGCTCGACCGCATAAAAGGCACGCCCACCACGGTGGTGCTGCTCGGCGCCGAAGGGAAACTCCCTTCCGACATCGCCCCCCTGGCCGCGCGCATCTCGGGCGGCTACCCCGACGAAAAGCAGATCCTGGCCGAGATCAATAAGGTGCTGGTCGAGTTCAAGATGACGGGCGCGCAGCTTGAGATAGATATGCCGCCGGAAGCCCTGCGGCGCGTGATCAAGACCCTGAAGGGCCTGTCCCTGCAGCAGATCCGCAACGCGCTCAATCTCTGCATCCTCAAGGACTCGCGGTTCGACGGGAAAGATATTTCCACGATAGAGAAATTCAAGAAAGAGGCTTTCGACCAGGGCGGCATCCTGGAATATTTCGGCTCCGAGCAGGTGAATTCCATCGCCGGCTTCGACAACCTCAAGCGCTGGGTCTCCGACCGCAGGAATTCTTTTTTCACCGACGGCCCGCTTCCGCCTCCCAAGGGCCTCCTGCTCCTGGGCGTGCAGGGGTGCGGCAAGTCGCTCGCGGCCAAGGTCATAGCGGGCGAGCTCGGCATCCCGCTTTACCGGCTCGACCTGAACAGGCTTTATTCCAAGTATATCGGCGAGACCGAGGAGAACCTGCGCAAGGCCCTGGCCACGGTGGAGCGCCTGGCCCCGGTCTGCCTGTGGATAGACGAGATCGAGAAGATCTTCGCCTCGTCCTCCGGCGAGATAGACGGCGGGGTGTCCAAGCGCGTGCTGGGCACCATGCTGACCTGGATGCAGGAGCGCAAGGACCGCTCTTTCATCGCCGCCACCTCCAACGATATAAACAACCTGCCGCCCGAGCTGCTGCGCAAAGGCCGCTTCGACGAGATCTTTTTCTCCGACCTGCCGGACGCCCCGGCGCGCGAAGGCATAATCAGGATCCATCTCGAAAAGCGGGGCCTCGACCCCGCGCTGTTCGACGTCCCCTTGCTGGCCGCCAACTGCGGCGGCTTCAGCGGCGCCGAGATAGAGCAGGCCGTGATCTCCGCCCTCTACAGCGCTTCCGGCGCGAACGAGAAGATCTCCTCGAAGCACGTGCTCGAGCAGCTGAAGCTTACCCGGCCCCTTTCCGTCATCAAGGCCGAGGCGGTGGACTTCCTGCGCAACTGGGCGAAAGAGCGGAGCATACTTCCGGTGTGAGCGGCGGGCCGGAGGCCGCGTTGACTCCGCCTGTCTATTCTGTTATTATCGGATAAAGCCGCGGGCGGCGCCCGCGGGAACGGGGTAAAAACACATGGCAACCGACCAATCCTTCTTAAAAGAAATTTTAGGGCATATCCCTCCGGCCAATAAAAGGCTCAAGTCCCTGGCCGCCACCCTGGCCAAGCGCCTGAAAGCCAGCCCCAGGGATTTCTGGGCCTGGGACAATCTGGCCGGCCTTTATTTCAGCGAAGGTTTCGTCCTCCAGTCTATCGACATCTACCGCAAGGTCCTCACTATAAAGTCCGACCTCCCTGTAGTGCACCTGCGCATAGGCATCGCTTATTACAGGCTGGCCCGCCTTAACGAGGCGATAGACGAGCTCGAAAAAGCCGTCAGCATCGATTCCAACCTCGCGATGGCCCATTATTACCTCGGTTTCGCCTACTACCACAAAGGGAACTCGGACCAGTCCCTGCACCATTTCCAGCGCGTGAAGGAAACCAGCCCTGAGACGCGGATAGTGTATTACCACATGGCCGAGGACTACCTCCAGCGCAGGCGGTTCACTGAAGCTATCGATGTTCTGGAAAAACTTCTGAAGTTCAGCCCGTCCTCGGCGACGGCCTGGTATAAGCTGGGGCTCGCTTACCTGGGGATCTACAAGAACACCGACGCCGCCAGGGCTTTCCGCCTTGCGCTCAAGTGCAATCCGCAGGACAAGCGCTCCGAAAGCATGCTAGAGATGATCACCGAAGTTCCCGGGATCTAATTACCTGGCGAGGTCGACGCTGTCGTACTCCGCCGTCAGGCGCCGGTAATCGTCGGCGCTTATATTACTCTTCCAATAGCCGCCAAGCATCGCCAGCCCGGTGATCAGGCAGAAAATAAACGCCACCAGAGGCGGCAGGGCCGCCGTCTTTATCCTCAAAGCGGTCCCGCGGAGCCGCATCTCAAGCGCGCCGGGGGCCGGGCATACGTCCAGGCACAGGGCGCAGGAGGTGCATTCGTCGGAAAACACCGTAGCGGTTTTGTTCACCGGGATGGCCTGGGGGCAGATCTCCGCGCAATGGCCGCAATTAGTGCAGGCGCCGGCGTCCCGCTTTATTTTTACGGGGCCCGCCAGCGAGAACAGGCCGAGCAGCGCCCCGTAAGGGCAGAGGTAGCGGCACCAGAAATACGGCACGAAATAAGTGAGCAGGAAGAGCGTTCCCGTTATGAAGGCCGCCAGCGGGGTGATCCGGGCGAAAAAATAGAACATCCTTATGTCCGAGATCTTGTTGTAATCCCCGTCGAGAAAAGACCTTACGGCCGCCGTGTTCATTGCGAAGAATATTATGTAGGTGAAGAAAGCCAGGATAAGGTATTTCAGCACGCTCAGCGCGTAATCCGCCCAGCCGGCCGGGCGCTTAAAAGAGGGGGAAAAATATTTCCGCGCCCGGTAGAGCAGTTCCGAGACGAAGCCGAAGGGGCAGAGCCAGCCGCAGAATGATTTGCCTATGACGAACGACATCGCTATTATCGCCAACAGGATGAAAAGCCCGGCCGGGTGCGCCCGGTGGATCTCTCCCGAGGCGGCCCAAAGCCGGAGGCTCATCAGCGAGCTTATGGGCAGGAAACCGTCCACCCCGGGCGGCCGGCGGGAGAGCTCGCCGCCTTCCTGGATCGAGGCGACGAAAACAAAGAAAGCATAGCCGATAGAGAGGGTAAGCGCCAAAAATACGGCCTGGACGGCAAAACGCCGCCTCTGGGCGGTTTTTTCCTTAAGCGGCAGCGTCGCGCTCAAAAGCGCGCCAAGAAAAGATCTAGGTCCGTGGCCCTTCATAATACAAATACTAGTTTATAAAATTTGGCCAGACCTCCGACAATTAACTATAATTTAGGAATATGAAAGTATTATTCCCTCTTCTAACCCTATTAATTTCGCTTATTCCCGGCGCTTACGCCGAAACCCGGGTTTCCTTCGACCAGAAAGGGGAAATTCCCGCCCTTGTTGAAAAGCTGAAGACCTCTGGAAAATCCGCCGGCGCCGCCGTAGCGCGGCCCGCGGAGGCCGGGACCGTTCCCGGCTTCTGTATTTTTAACGGCAAAAGCGGGGCCCCGCTGGCCGATGAAGCCGCCTTCAGGGCCGTAGTGAAAGAGGCCGACGCCGTTTTCTCCGGCGAAAGCCATGACCAGCTGAAAGACCACCTGGCGCAGCTCGAGGCGCTTAAAGCGCTCGGCGCGGCCCGCGGCGAAAAGGTCGTGGTCGGCTTCGAGATGCTGAATATGACCCTGCAGCCGGTGCTCGACGAGTACGCGGCGGGGAAGCTTACCGACGAGGAATTCCTGGCGAAGGCCGACTGGAAGACCGAGTGGGGCTTCGATTTCAACCTTTACAAGCCGATCTTCGACTTTATCCGCGCGAACAAGCTTAAAGCCCTGGCCCTGAACCTCCCCAGGAAGGTGGTTTCCACCATAGCCCGCGCCGGTCTGGACGGCCTTTCCCCCGAGCAGAAGAAATACCTGCCGGCCAAAGTGGAGATCACCAAGAACGAAGCCTATATAAAATACATCCGGGACTCTTTCGAGAACCACGGGAAAGCCCGCGCGGACGGCGAGAAAGCCTTTCTCAGGCGGTACATCCTGGGCGGGAACAAGGGCATGGGCGATATGTTCACCTTCGAGAACTATCTCGCGGCTATGTCCGCCTGGAACGAAGCGATGGGCGCCCGCCTTGCCGATTTCCTGAACGCGAATCCCGGTTTCGCCGGCCAGGTGATAGCCGGGGCCGGGCATGTCATCTATAATGCCGGCATCCCCGCTTCCGTCGCCAGCCGCGCCGGCGGCCTCCGCCCCGTCTCTTTCTACCCGCAGGACGCTTCCGCCTGTCCCGCCATTTTCCCCGCCGGGGACTCCGGCCTCGCCGATTTTGTCTGGTACATCGATCATTCCGCCGGCCGCAAGCCTTGAAAACAGAACGAACTTTAAGGAGCTAATATGAAACAGAACATCGTTGAGAAGATCCTCGTCTCCCACCTGAAAGAGGGCGAATTTATCAAGGGGAAGGAAATAGGCATACGCATAGACCAGACCCTGACCCAGGACGCCACCGGGACCATGGCCTACCTCCAGTTCGAGGCTATGGGCCTGAAAGAAATAAAGACCGACCTTTCCGTCTCCTACGTCGACCATAATACCGTGCAGATCGGCTTCGAGAACGCCGACGACCATAAATACCTGCAGAGCGTCGCGGCGAAATACGGGGTGGTCTATTCCCGCCCCGGCAACGGTATCTGCCACCAGGTGCACCTCGAGCGCTTCGGCAAACCCGGGACCACTTTGCTCGGCTCCGACAGCCATACCCCGACGGGCGGCGGGATAGGCCAGGTGGCCATCGGCGCCGGCGGCCTGGACGTGGCCGTGGCGATGGGCGGCGGGCTTTTCTACACCGCGGCCCCTAAAGTTTACCTCGTGAAGCTTTCCGGCGAACTTCAGCCCTGGGTCACGGCCAAGGACGTGGTCCTGAAGATGCTCGAGATCCTCTCCACCAAGGGGAATGTCGGCGTGATGCTCGAATACGGCGGGCCCGGCGTGAAGAAGCTCTCCGTGCCCCAGCGCGCCACCATAGCGAACATGGGCGCCGAGATGGGCGTGACCTGCTCAGTTTTCCCTTCGGACAATGTCACCAAGAAATTCCTGAAAGCGCAGGGCCGCGAGGCCGACTGGAGCGAACTTAAGTCCGACCGCGGCGCGAAATACGACCGGGTTATAGAGATAGACCTCTCCGCCCTGGAGCCTATGGCCGCCTGCCCGCACAGCCCCGGCATCATCAAGAAGATCTCCGAGCTCGAGGGGAAGAAGGTGGACCAGGTCTGCATCGGTTCCTGCACGAACTCCTCTTTCAAGGACATGATGACCACCGCGGCTATCCTTAAAGGCCGCACGGTAAATCCCGAAGTCAGCCTCGGCATAGCGCCCGGCTCCCGCCAGGTGCTCCAGATGCTTGCCCGCAAAGGCGCCCTCACCTCGATGCTGGACTCCGGCGCGCGCCTCCTCGAGAGCGCCTGCGGCTTCTGCATCGGCAACCACTTCTCGCCCAAGAGCGGCAGCGTGTCCCTGCGGACCAATAACCGCAATTTCGAAGGCCGCAGCGGAACCGCCGACGCCCAGGTCTACCTGGTCAGCCCCGAAGTGGCCGCCGTCGCGGCCCTGACCGGGAAGTTCACCGACCCGCGCAAGTCCGGGATAAACTATCCCGCCGTGAAAGAGCCGGGGACGTTCCTCGTGGACGATTCTTTCGTGATCAAGCCCGCCGACGCGGCTAAGACCGAGGTCTTCCGCGGCCCGAACATAGGCGAGCCGCCCAGCAATGCCAAGATGCCCGAGCAGCTTAACGGCGTAGCGATGCTGGTCGTCGGAGATAAAATAACCACCGACCATATCATGCCCGCCGGCGCGCGCCTGAAATACCGCTCCAATGTCCCGAAATACGCGCAGTTCGTCTTCGAGAACGTGGACGCCACTTTCTCCAAGCGCTGCCTCGAGAGCAAAGCCGCCGGAGCTCATAACGTGATAATCGCCGGCGAATCCTACGGCCAGGGCTCCAGCCGCGAGCACGCCGCGATGTGCCCGATGTACCTCGGCGTGAAAGCCGTGGTCGCTAAATCTTTCGAGCGCATCCACGCCGCGAACCTGCTCAACTTCGGCATAGCGCCGCTTACCTTCAAGAACCAGGCGGATTACGCGACCATCCAGGTCGGAGACAAACTGACCTGCGGCGACTGGCGCGCCGCCGCGGCCGAAGGGAAGCCGGTCATCCTGAAGAACGCCCGCACCGGCGCTTCGATAGAATGCGTCTGCGACCTTTCCGCCCGCCAGCGCTCCATCCTGACCGCCGGAGGCCTGCTGAACCATACTACTGGAAAGTAAAGCCGGCGTTCCCGGTGAACGCTCCGGCAGATAAAGCGGCGCCCGGTCTTATCCCCGGGCGCCGCGATATTTACGGATCAAATCAAGACTCTGCATTTCAGGCAGGGAAGAGTTAAATGCAGGGGGGCCTGCGATAACCGTCCTTATGTTTCCTATTGATACTGCCCCGGCTGAACGTGGACTTCAACCCCGCGAGGAGTCCTTTGAAAACGCCTAAGCCTGCGCGTCTCAGTCCCGACTTTGACAGTTCGTTTTTGAGAAATCCTTAATTTTTAAGCACTTTTTGCATTTTAGGCAAAATCTTGTGTACCTACACCCTCCCCGGTGGGTATTTTCTCGATCTTGAGCACTCGGTCTGG
>JAJZPF010000037.1 GCA_021811315.1 bacterium | reverse complement strand
GGGCCCTGTTCCTCATAGATATGGTGTACTTCGAAAAGTAAGGAGTTTGGCGGGTGGATAGGGGACGCTGATTCCTGAATACATAATTATTACAAAAGCCGCCGGGGAAGCCCGGTGGTTTTGTTTTTGTAGAATATTAGCTGAAGTCTTTTATAGCGGAGAGAGAGGGGATATGAAGGAATTGAAGGCCGAAGACCTAATTCGGATATATTCGCTGAAGCCGCATCCGGAGGGCGGGTTTTACCGCGAGACTTACAAGTCCGCGGCCAGGGACGAGCGCGGCAGGCATTTTTGCACCGGGATCTATTTCCTGCTGCCGAGAAAGGCCACGTCCCGCATGCACCGCCTGAAGTCGGACGAGATGTGGCATCACTACGGCGGCGGCGCATTGATAGTGGGCATGATATTTCCCGACGGCAGGGAAGAGCGGGTGGTGGTCGGGCCCGACGCCGGGGCGGGGGAAGTGCAGCAGTTCGTGGTCCCCGCCGGCACGTGGTTCGGGGCCTGGCCGAAGCCGGGCGCCGCTTTCGCTTTCGTCGGCTGCACGGTGTCGCCCGGCTTCGAGTTCTCAGATTTCGAGTTCGGGGAGCGGGCTTTCCTGCTGAAAGAATTCCCTTCTTCCGGGAAACTGATCAGGCTCCTGACCTGAACGGGGGAAAAAGGCTTGCTGTAGGGGTTAAAACTTTAAATAATGGTATATAGCGCCCCGGAAGGGGCTTTGGACTAGGAGAGAAATGACGACTAAAATTAATCTTGGACTTTCACTTACGCTGAACGTGATGCTTGGCTTTGTGATATTGCAAAATAACAAAAAACCGGTGGCTCTTTCCGATTTCAGGGACGCCGTCGCGGATATCCGCGTTCCCGCCGAGGTTCCGCCTTCTTTCGCGCCCGAGACCGTTTTGGCGGAGGCTGTCCCCGCGGCGGCCCCCGCTCCAGCTCCCGTGGTAGAGCAGGCCCCGGCCCCGGTTCCGGCTCCGGCGATCATAGTTGCGAATGACCTGGACGCTTATAAACAGGAGATGGCTGAAGACAGGGATGTGGTGGTAAGCAATCTCTTCCGCTCGGAAAAGAACTGCGACAGGGCCATGCGCGCCGCTGTGCGCAGGCTGCAGGTTGCCGGGAAAGAGGTTCTCTTCTCCTGCCTTATGCCGGCGACCGGCGGCGGCACGTTCTACCTTATCCGCCTGGTCTCGGTCGCCCCGGAGATCCCGATGATGGCGTCCAGGAGCAGGTAGGTTTTATTAAAAAGCCATTTGAACCGCCGGGGCTGCCCGGCGGTTTTGTTTTGGTAGAATGGTGGTGGAGAGGCAGGAGGTATATGCAGCCTGACAGAGCGCTTTATGAAGAGATGGTGCGGCTAGGGTCGCGGGGACGCTGGTTCTGGCTCGCCGGCGTCTGGCTTTATTCGGCCGGGGTGATCGGGCTCAGCCTTGTACTTGTCGTGCTGCCGGTGGCGATCTTCTTCAGGTTCGGGAAGATGAGCATATACTACGCGGCGGCTGTCCTGGCTATGGCCGGGCTGGCGCTGCTGGGCAGCCTGCTGAAAAGAGCCTCCTACAAGATAGCCCTGGGCGAGGGGATAGATATCACCAAATATTTCGAGAAGCCAGCGGGGCGGGTGTGAAGATCATGAAAATAGTAAGATGGGGGACGCACAGAGCAATATGAACCTAGACCTCTGGATCCTTGCGGCGCTTGGACTATTCGCTTTGATCGGTTTCTATACTGGCGCTATCCAGCAAGTTTCACACTGGATCGGCATCGTCGCCGCTTATTTCTTCGCCAAGCCGCTCGCCGCGCTGCTTGCGCCGGCTATCGCCGGGCGCATGGGCTGGCCGCCGGCGCTGGTGACCGTCGGTTTATGCGCGCTTTCCATGCCCCTCATCCTGATCGTAGTGACCCTGATCGCGCGCGGGATAATCAACGCTATCATCCCCGGGAAGCAGCGCAATCTGCCCGACCGGGTCGCCGGGATCTTCCTGGGCGCGGGCAAGATAGGAGTGATCGCCTGGATAGCGCTTGCCGCCGTCCTCGCCTTCGAGGGGCCGCTGGCCAGGCATCTCCCCCGCGCCGGAGCCGCCCTGAACGCGTCCACGGCCGCTGCCTTCACGCGCAAGCACAGCCCTTTTGATACGGCGTCGCTATCGGCGCTGGACAAGTTCCGCGCCGTGGCCGCAATGCGCGACGACCCGAAAATGTCCAAGGCCCTGCTCAACGATCCGGCCCTGAAAGCCCTGCTCAACGACCCCGCTTTGAAGCGGGCCCTGGAAAAAGGCGACGCCTCGGCCCTGCTCGAGAACCCTCAAGTCAGGAAGCTGCTCGCCGACCCGGAGCTTGCTAAGAAAATCGAGTCTATGCGAAGGGAACAGGGGACGCCGATGCCCGAATGACTGATCGTTAACAAGCCATTTAAGACCGCCGGGGAAGCCCGGCGGTCTTGTTTTGGTAGAATATGACGCATGGGAGCGATAGAATTTTTTAGCGACAAGGAGCGGGTGTCAGCTGTGGCTATGGTGGTGCTGCTGCTGGTGATATTTGTAGGCATGGCCAATAAAGTGCTGCTGCGCTGGTTCGACCGAAGGCCTCCTTCTTCAGCGCTGTCCAAATTCCTGTTTACCGAGGTCGGAGACGGTGACGCCCGGCAGGTAGATCTTTCTTCCGGTTTACGGATTTTCCTTTCCATTCTATCTATCGTATCCCTGCTGGCGGCGATAGGCGGTTTAGTGCTGTGCGTGCTCGTCCTGGCGGGCGCATTCGACCCGCCGGAGCTGAAATTCTACGCCGCCGGGGCCGTCGCCTTGCTTTTCTCGGGGATAGCGGGCATCTATTACAGCGGGAGATCACGCGGTTGGCCGGGAAGATAGCCGAAAAGGGAAAAGGCGGGACGGACGCCCCGGGTCGCAGAGGCGGTTTTAGGAAGATAGTAAGCAGCGTCCCCTGTCCCCCGGTGAGCGTTAGTTGTTTCAACCGCGCGGTGTCTGGAGGAATATGACGAAACGGTCTTTATACATGCTGATAGCTGCCGCCGGGCTGCTTGCCGGCTGCAAGAAGCAGGATGCCTTTTTTAAAAGCGAGCTGATTTACGATAAGGTAGGCGCGCCGAAGTACGCGTTCACGGTCCAGGTGCGGGGCGAGGAGATGTTCTTCTCCGCCAGGCGGGACGGGCTGGACCTGCCCGGTATCTCCGGCAACCGCGTGCCGGGCGGGAAGGTGTCCTCGGTGGAAGCGGCGGACCTGAACTCCGACGGAAAGCCCGAGGTCTATGTGTTCTTCGCCGAGGCTTCCGGGGTTCCCCCCGGGCTGCTGGCCTTTTCCTGCGGCGAGAAGGACTGCTCGAGCATCGGCATAGAGGGCGGCGCCGGCGGCGAGCCGCCCCGGGACTACTGCGGCGGGGATTCCTACAAGACAGAGCATGACAGGCTGGTAAGGCAGTATAATGGCTGCGGAATGAAGGCTGGCGAGCGGCTTTACGTTAAATACGCGCTAAAGACGACTTCGTTCGGCCTGATGCTGAGCAAGGCCGGCGAGGGAAAAACGGTAACAACTAATGAAACAAGTGGACGCAGATGACTTTGATAAAACTTATATCACTGCTCGTTATCTTGCTCTCTGTCCCGCCAGGCTTGCGGGCGCAGGTTCCCGGCGACCTGGCCGGGAGATATCAGATGGACGTACAGGGCGGGGGCATAAAGGACTACACCTATTTACTCACCGGGAACCCGGCGGACGCTAAAGCGTCCCCGCGGGGCGGGGCGATACTTGAAGGCGGCGCGGACGATTCGGAGGAAGCCATCCGCTGGCTGATACGCCGGGCGGACGGAGGCGATATAGTGGTGCTGCGGGCGTCCGGGGACGAAGGGACGCAGGAAATGTTCGCCACGCTCGGCAAGGCGGATTCCGTCGAGACCTTTAGTTTTGCCTCCGGGGTTCCCGCGTCCGACCCGTTCATCCTGGGCAAGATCGACCAGGCCGACGGCATCTTCTTCGCCGGAGGGGATCAGGCCGAATACGTGAATTTCTGGAAGCATACCCCGGTGCAGGAAGCGGTCAACAGGGCCGTAAAGCGCGGGGCTCCGGTGGGCGGGATCAGCGCCGGGCTCGCCATCCTGGGGCAATTTCAGTTCGAGGCGCTGCACGACACTGTTACCTCCGATGAGGCGCTGAAAGATCCTTACGCCCTGGAGGTCACGCTCGGAAAGGATTTCCTGGAGGTCCCCCAGCTGAAAGGGATCATTACCGATTCGCATTTTTCGCAGCGCGGCCGTCTCGGCCGTCTGCTGGTCTTTATGGCCCGGCTTATGCAGGACGGCTGGACCGGCGAAGCCAGGGGGATAGGCGTTGACGAGGAGACCGCCGTCATGGTGGACGGCTCCGGCGCGGCGGTGGTGACGGGCAGGAATAACGCGGTGTTCGTCAGGCTTTCGCGCAAGCCGCTGGTCTGCCGGCCCGGGACGCCCTTGACCGCGGGAGTTTTTGAGATAGTTACAGTGGCTCCCGGCCAGCGCTTCAATGTAAAGACCTGGGAAGGGGAGGGACGCGTCGAACGCGTGGACGTAAAGAAAGGCGCGCTCACCGCGCTCTGACCGGCCCGGGGTATAGTTGAACGGTTTATGAGAAAAGAAAAGGCGGCTGCCTCCCTTTGCCGCCGCCGTGTTCGCGCTCTACTGGCCCGTCCTCGCCCTGGTTATTCATTTATTTCCCGGTAAAATAAAACGCTCCTGATAAAAAAGAAAGAGGACGCTGAATATCTCAGCGTCCCCTTTTTCGCGTCCGGCGGTTTTACTTCTTTGCGGCGGGGGCGGCCTTAACTTCCACGAAGGAGGCGACCTTCAGCGCGGCCAGCGGGTACTTGGGCGGGTTCGGGGGAAGGTACTCGCCCTTCACTGTGACGGTCTTGCCGGCCAGTTTTTCGAGGGGCTTGAAAACCTTCTTGTCGGCGCCGGGGAGCAGTTTTATGCTTTCCTCGCCGGCCTTGAGAAGGATAGTGTCGTACTTCTCGTTCTTCTTCGGGTCGGCTTTCTGGACGGAGATGACGCCGGTCTTCTCCGTCAACTCGGGCTTCTTCTCCTGCTTCTGGGCCTGGGCCCAGGCGCCGGCCGTTCCGGCAAGCAGGGTGAGAGCGATAAAACCGCCAAATATCCTGTTCTTCATGTTTAAATCTCCTTTAATACGCGCTGGGCTATATTCGAATGGTACATTTTTCAAGGGGCCTGGAAAAGGGGGTGATTTTTTACCTTGGAAAGGGGCGGGGTTTTGCATTTGACGCTAGAAAACATCTATTCTTATGGGTATGGAAGACAAACCGCTAGAGGTAATTTATGAGGCGCAGAATTCGGCGGAGGCGGAGCTGCTCTGCGGGGTTCTTAAGTCCAACGGGATCAAATGCGTTCTGCTGGACAGGAACGCGAGCGCTATGGTGGCCGGTTTCGGCCCGGCTATTCCAGTGAGACTGGCGGTCATAGCCGAAGACCGGGAAAAAGCTATAGAGCTGTTAAGATCATTCAAGTATAACGAAGAGTAGCGGAAAAGGCCCCGGGGAAACTTTTTATATATGATGTCCGGTAAATTATTTTTCGCTTACTTTTTCTTTCTTTCAGCCGTTTGCCCGGCGGGCTCATACGCCGGGGACGGGTACGGTCCGGCGCAGTATAAAGCCCAGAAAAAGGAGCTTCTCAAGGCGGTCGCCCTCTGGAGAACTTCCCAATATCCGGCCGCGTGCGCCAGGTTCAAGAAATTGGGAGAAAAAGATAATCCTGTCGCCTACTATTTCTATTCCGGCTGTATTTCCCGCAATTCACTGTCGGTTAAACAAAAGAAACTGGCGCTGAACCTGGCGAAGGCCGCTTTCCCGGGCGTCAAGAAAATAGCGGAGGCCGGCGACGACCTGGCGCAGTATATTCTGGGCAAGATGTACTCCAGGGGGGAAGGCGCGGATAAAAATATTCCAGAAGGCGTTAAGTGGTACAGGAAGTCGGCCGAGAAAGGGAATCCTGAGGCGGAATGCAATATCGGCTACGCCTACGCGCGCGGTCTCGGGCTGGAGGCCGACGAAAAAAAAGCTACGGAGTGGTTCATGAGATCCGCGAAAAGCGGCAGCCCCGTCTGCCAATATAACCTCGGCGTCCGCTATGAGGACGGGCTTGGGATCCAGGCGGATATGCGGGAGGCGTTCAGGTTCTATAAAATGGCGGCCGCGCAGGGAGAGTACGCGGCGCAATACCGCCTCGCCCAGGAGTATGAAAGCGGGGGAAGCGCCGAAGACAAGGCGGAGGCCTTCAGATTATACAGCGCGTCGGCGGAGACAGGCTATACCCTGGCGCAGTATAAAGCGGGCCTGATCTGGGACGCCGGAGAGGTCGTCGCCAGGGATCCCGCGAAGGCTTTAAGGTGGTGGTGTCTGGCGGCGGACCATGAGCGCAGCGATGAGCCGGCCGTAGCGCAGGCGGCCCGTTCGGCCAGGGAGAAGATAATCGGTTCCGTCTGCAACAAGCCTGAAGGCCTTGCCGCGCCCGGCAATGCGGACGGCGCGTATAGCGATCCCGGGGCGCAGTTCAAGCTGGGCCTCTCCTATGCTTCGGGCGAGGGCGTCGGCAAGGACCTGAAAGAGGCCCTGCGCTTGTGGTGCCTGGCCGCCCTGGCCGGGCACGAGCCGGCGAAAACGCAGGTGGTCAGCTATACCTGCGCCGAATAGTAACTGCTTTACCGCGGGGCCAGGGGACGCTGACCGCCAAATGGCCACTTACTAACAAGCCATTTGAGACCGCCGGGGGGAACCCGGCGGTTTGGTTTTGGTAGAATAGAAAACATGGCCGTGAAGAAATTTTTATATTGCGTGGAAAAGGCGGCTGCCGCATTTTTGGAATTATTTTATGCGAAATAAAATACTTGAGCCGGCAATGCTCGCGGGTTTATTCGTGGCGTCTTTTTTATGCTGGCTTTTCCTTTATCGCGCCGTTACTGTGCCCGGCGCCAGCGTCTGGGGCGCGCCGATAACCGTCTTCTTTGTTTTGCTGGTGGTTTTCTACCTGTGCACGGTCCTCGTCAAAAGAACCGCTTACCTTATGGCGGCCCTGGCCGCTTCGCTGCTTCTGAGCATAGTTTTCGCGGCGACGCCGCTCCATTTCGCTTTTCTTCTGCTTTCCATCGTCGTGGCCTATTACGCGGCGCGCAATATTCGGGCGAGCCTGGGGCTTTCGATAAAGCTCAGTTTCTTCAACTCTTTCATGAACGGGCGCAGTTATATAGTCCTGGCGCTGATCATCGCTATCACCAGCCAGTATTACGCACTGGTGAGCAGGGGCGGGAAAGAGATAAACCTTCCGACCTTCGAAGTCAGCAAGGATATAGCTTTCTTCCTCGGCAAACTATACGGCCGCGTGAACCCGAAATATTCTTTTTTCTCTTCCTCGCGCGAAATGACCGTGGATAAATTCATCCTGCAGAATCAGAACGCGGTCCTTCCCGGGCGGGAACCCGGGCAGCCGGACGCGGCGGCGAGCCTGGTCCTGGAGCAGGGAAGAAAACAGCTCTCCGGGCTGGCTGAAAAGCAATTGAGCGGCGGCGAACCGGTGGCCGACGTCTTCGTGGATTTCGCCACCAGGAAGATCAACGACTATTTCGCCGTCGGGATAGCGCAGTCGGGCAAATCCAGCCCTATCCCTTTCTTCCTTACCTGCGTGCTCTTCCTGACCCTGCTGCCGGTCGCTACTATCGTCGGTTATGCCGGGACCCTTTTCTCCGTTCTGCTCTGCGGCGCAATGCTTAAGAAAGGCTTTATCGTAAAGAAGATCAGGCAAGTCCAGGCCGAATCATTGCTCCACTAGATAGCGGCGCGGGATCGGCGGAAAAAGCGCCAGGCGCCTTTAGGTGGTTCCACATTGACATCGGAGTTTCCTGTCTTGTACACTAACTTAAACACATAGTCAGGGGGGCGCTTCCCAGGGAGGCCCAAGGGAGATATCGAATGAAAAAGTATGGCATAGTTACGTTGGTCGTCGGATTGCTGGCTCTCGCCGCGTCTTTTGGCAGGGCGGCATTGAGCGAGACGGCGCAGAATAAGGTTACGGCCATCGCGCAGCAGAGCGGTTTTGCGGACACAAAAGATCTGAACGCTGCGGTCCCCGTGACCGCTACCGGAGCCGCCGCGGCCGCGGGAGAGCCCGTCGTGGCTATAACTTCCTTCGTTATGACCGGGCAGAACACCCGCGTGGCGGAAATATGCGGGAAGGTGACGGGCAGCGAAGCCGAAGTAACGGTGGTGCGGATAGTGGTGGATCCCAAAACCAACAACCCGGGGACTTACAACACTCTCGCGGGCAAGGATGGCGCTTTTTGCTCGGTAGTAGTCACCTATACCGGGACCGCCAGCGCCTCGGTCAAGGCTCCTGGAAAAGAGTCCTCCCCGGCAGTCGTCACCGCCTCGAAAGGGGATATGCGGTAGGAACAGGGGTGCTGAAGAGCGGAACCGCCGGGGAAGCCCGGCGGTTTTGTTTTAAGGGGTGGGTCCGGTTATTGCGCGGGGGGCTATTTCTTCTTGCTTAGCTTGGCCGGGGCGGGGGCCTTGACCGAAGACGATTGCGCCCGCCGCAAGATGCCTGATTCTTTGCGGTTGCCGGTCTCGTCGCTGAGGTTTATCCTTAATCTATCGGCGTCAGACTTTGTCAGCACAATCTTGCCGGTTATGAAATAGTCGCAGTACCCGCCGGTTGTGTCCCTGGGCGATACCGTCAGGGTGTTCCCCTCTTTGGAGGAGAGCTTGCCGGAGATGATGCAATCCCGCGGCGCTCCGAATCTCAGCGTAATGGCTGTTTTATCCGAGGCGGGCACGGTAACAGTTACCAGGTAAGTTCTCTGCTGGGCGTTGGCGAGCATCCCCAGCCAGGTTTCGACGAACGGATCGGTGCCGGCCTGATCCTCCGCTTTGGCCTGCCGCAGGCCGCATAGGGCTATTGCGGCTATAACAAGGCTGAAAACACCAGTTTTAATAAAAGTGCGCAGTTTCATATTTCCTCCCGTTAAGCGTTAAGTGGAATTGTATCAAAGAGGCGTATATCAGGGAGATATGGGGATCTTTCAAGTTCAGGGGAAGAGGGGCTCAGGTGACTTAACGACTATTTATTACAAGTCATGTTGAACCGCCGGGGAAGCCTTGCGGTTTTGTTTTGTAGAATAAAGGCGGGACAGGGAATTAAAGGGGGGACTATGAAAAAGCTGATAGTGTTACTCGGGATGGCGGCCGCGCTTTGCGGCTGCGCCACCACGGCTAATTACAAGAAGGCCGTAACTTCCTGGACGGGGGCCGGCGCCGAGGCGCTGGTGAGCAGCTGGGGGTATCCGGCCGCGACGTTCCAGGCGCCTAACGGCAATACCGTCTACGAGTATTCCAATAGCGAGAGCTATACCACCTCGCGCTTCACCACTTACCAGTACAACCCGCAAACGGGGAGCGGCTACGCCAGCACTTACGGAGGCGACGTCCTGAATTTTTACTGCAGGACGTATTTTGAAGTAAACGCGGAGAAAAAAGTGGTAAAGGTCACTTTCAAGGGAAATTCCTGCAAGGCTACAGCGCCTAAAGAAGCGGAGCTGGGCGGCAAGGGTAAGTAGACACATGAAAGGTACCGGGTACCTTTTCAAGTTAAAGCCGCCGGGAGACCGGCGGTTTTGTTTTGCAGGGGATTGGGCCAAAGGGCCTATGCCCGGCGCGCCATTTTTTTCCGCGGCACTTGGCCTTTCTGCTCTATATGTCTGTGCAGGGTTCGGCTACAATATCTTATCGAGTTAATTCTCCGGAAATCCGGAACTAGGGGTACGTTAATGAAAAAAATATTCTGCGCGGCGTCGGTGTTTCCCTCTCTTCTGATAGCCTCGGGCGTGATCTTTGCCTCAAGCGACGGGGTTATGCAGCTGTCGGACGTTAACGACAGTCTTAAGCAGATCCTCCAGGAACAGAAAGATTTTCAAGCTAAGCCGCTGCCCCAGGGGTGGCAGCCCGGCCAGCCCGGGCAGCAGCCCCATCCCGGTTGGCCCGGCCAGCCCGGCGGTGACCATGGCGGAAATAATGGCGGCCACCCCGGCCAGCCCGGTCAGCCCGGTCAGCCCGGCCAGCCTGGTCAGCCCGGTCAGCCCGGCCACCCGCCCCAGCCGCCCCAGCCTCCCCAGCCCCCTCAGCCCCCTCAGCCGCCCGCGCCGGTAGATACCACCCAGGCGCGTAATGCCGGTATCAGGGACGGTTCCGAAGTCGGCGGCAGGGAAGGCCGCCAGAGAGGCTACGCCGACGGCGTCGACTCAGGAGAAAGGGAAGGGCGCAGGAAAGGCACCGATGAAGGCGATTATGCCGGCAGGCAGTCCGGCTATAGAGACGGTTATGGCGTCGACCAGTCCATGGGAACGCAGAGAGGGAACGCGGACGGCCAGAACGTCGGAACCAATAACGGGACCGAGGCCGGCAAGAAGCGCTGCTATGACGAGGGTTATTCCGGCGGCTACAATACCGCCTATGCCGCGGCTAACCAGGCGGGGCTGCAGGACGCCGCTTCCTATAGTACAGGCTTCGCGAAGGGGCAGGCCGACGCGGCGGTCATAGAGGCCGCGAACGGCCAGAAGGCCGGCTACCAGGCCGGCTTCAGCCAGCGTGAGGCTGAGCTTCAGAATTCTTCGCTCGACACGAAAGCCATGAGGGGCGCCTTCGCGAAGGGCGCGACCACCGGCCTTCCTATAGCGCTGGCCCGCAACGGTTATACCACCCCGGAAGAGCAGCGCGCCTATAAAGAAGGCTACCAGGAGGGCTACCGCAACAGCTACAACCGGGCTTACGAGTTCGCCAAGCGGGAAGGCTATAACGAAAGATTCAGCATGGCGTACAGGCGCGCCTACGACGCGCAGTTCTCGGTCAGCTACCGGAACGGCTTCTCCGAGGGAAAAGAGAAAGGCTACCAGGACGCTTATAATGCGGCGTATAACTCCGCGTATTCCAGCTATTACAACGAATACAGCAGGAGGGAATACTCCGAGCAGCGCGCCCAGGGCCTGACCAACGGCCAGGCCGTCGGCCAGAAGGAAGGTTTCGCCGCCGGCTCCGCCGAACAGACTAAGCTCGGCTACAAGGCCGGCTACGAGAAGACG
This sequence comes from bacterium, assembly GCA_021811315.1. Lineage (GTDB taxonomy): Bacteria > Elusimicrobiota > Elusimicrobia > Elusimicrobiales > UBA9959 > UBA9959. The sequence goes on along the minus strand of JAJZPF010000037.1, from coordinate 9,162 downwards.
GCGGCCGAGGTGTATCCCGGCGCTTTTGAAGCCGGCAAACAGGCCGGTATAGCCGCGGCGGATAAATATTACAGCGAGAACGCCGTCCTTAAGGTCGTAGGCGTCACTTTCTACGACGAGAACGGCAACGGCCAGTTCGAGGCGAGCGAGAACGTCATGATGAAGGCCGAAGTAAGGAACTTCGGTTTCCAGAAGTCGGATACCGTAGCCATCGTGGTCAAGAGCGAGCGCGGGGAGATAACCCTCGCGGCCGACCTGAAGGCCGACGGCGTGGGCGGACGGGCGAAAACCATGGTGACCCTTAAGATCGGCAAGCTCTATGACGTCGTCGCGCCGGACGCGGACGCCCTTGTCGCGACGTTCTCGGAAAAGGGCGCGCTTGTCGGCGACGCCCGCCAGATGTACACGAGGACGAACCCCAATAAGGTCGGCGTCGTGTCAAAGAACGGCACCGATGTGAGGAAAGGCACCCACGGGATCTTCTCCAGCTCTATCGCGAAAGTCGACCGCGGGACGAAAGTCATAATAACCGGGGAGAAGAACGGCTATTATGCGGTCCGCAAATCCGAAGTGATGAGCGGGAACTGGACCGAGGGTTATATCAATAGCGACAAACTGAACTTGCAGTAGAAAAGCTCCAATAATTAATACAGGACCGCCGGGGCTGCCCGGCGGTTTTGTTTTTGTAGAATAGCCATATAGCCGATTATGCCCCCTTCAATTATCGAATACGCGGTGTGGATAATACTGCTGACTTTCATCGTCATCCTGGCCGCCTACATTTACTTTCTCAAAAAAACCATCAACGATAAAAAAAGAAGCCGGCGCGGCCCGCCGCCTGCGCCCGCGGCCGCCGCCGCCGAACCGGAGCCGGCCGCCGATATTCTCGCCCGGGCCAAGGCCCGGTTCTCCGAAGGTTCGTTCCGGGACGTGCCGGACGAGCTGAAGAAAATACCGAGGGCCGGCTGGGGCGAGGCGGAGTGTTCCCTGGCGCTCCGGGCCGGGCTGCGCCTGAATGATTTTTCCTACGCCGCCGAACTGTTCAAATGGACCGAGAGCCGGGCGGGGCTTCGCGATTCGGCGCTGCTGCAATACCTTTTCGCTATTATCTGCGAGCGGGCCGGCAACGCCGGGCGCGCGGCCGCGATGTATGACAAGCTGCTCCGCCTGAACGGCGGCTACCAGGATTGCGAGGCGCGCCTGCGCCGCCTGCGGCGGCTGCCCGCCGAGGACGCGCGCGCGATGTCCGCTTATTTCGAGACCACGGGCCGGGGCAGGCCCGGGCGCGGCCAGGGCCGCCAGCCCCGCGGGGAACTGCCGGCGCTGCGGGAGGTGGCCGGGCGTTTCAGCATACTGAGCATTTTGGGCGTCGGCGGCAGCGGCGTCGTTTTCCTGGCTAAAGACAAGTCCCGGGACCGGCTTGTGGCGCTGAAGCGCATGAGCCAGGAGATCTCCCGCGATCCCGGGGACAGGGCGCTCTTTCTCGCGGAGGCAAAAACCCTTTCGGAGCTCCGGCATCCGCGCATCGTCGAATTTTACGAGGCCGTCGAGTCCGGGGAGGACGTCTACCTGGTGCTAGAGTATATCGATTGGGAAACCCTCCAGACCGTGCTGGCCATGAGGGGGCGGCTGACCCCGGGCGAAGTTATTCCGATCCTGACGGCGGTGGCCGAGGCGCTGGTCTTCGCGCATGAAAAAAAGGTCATACACCGGGACCTGAAGCCGGGGAATATAGTTTCGGGGCCGAAGAATTTCGTCAAAGTGATGGATTTCGGGATAGCCCGCCATTTCGACCCGGATACAAAGGATACCCAGGAAGTGGACGTAGTCGGAACCCCGGCCTATATGGCGCCGGAACAGCATGCGGGCGTCACCACCCCGCTCTCCGATATCTATTCTTTCGGCGTGACGGCCTACGCCCTTGTTACCGGGCGCCTGCCTTTCGCCGGGCCTTCCGCCCTCTACTACAGCCAGAAAATGGAGCGCGATTATCCCGGGCTTCCCGCCGACCTGCCCTCGGGCCTGCGCGAGCTCATCGACCGCTGCCTGATGTTCGATCCCGCGAAGCGCCCGGCCGGCGCGTCCAGCCTGCTGCGGCTGCTGTCGCAGGGAAAAAGCGCCGGCTTCCGCTAAGGGGCCTTGGATTTGCCGCCGGGCGGACGGTTGTTTTATATACTGTTCCTGTTAAATACATCGACAGGTCTTGAGCGGGGGAACTGATAACTATGTCCAGGATGGAGCACCAGGTAAGGTTCATCGCGATGCTGCGGGAATTCACGGGCAAGGTTCCCGCGGTCTACGCCAGCCAGAAGGAGTTCTTCATAAACTCCCTCCGGCGTATGTCGGAGCACCTCGTCGACCTGAAGCTGGAGACCTTGAGGGAAACCTGCGGTAATTTCGCCGCGAAACTGGACAAAGGAACGGCCGGCGGCCAGGCGATCATAGAATTCAAGGAACAGCTGGAAAAGCTGGTTTCCGACGGGGATTTCGCGCTGATCAGCGGGAGCCTGATAGGCAGCAAGGAGCTGGTCAAGAAGAGGCTCTCCGTCCTTGCGCCGCTCTCGCTGGTGGACGAAGAGAAAAAAGAGCGGGGCAGGAGCCCCGAGGCGGAACGGCAGATCAAAGGGGCGTACGGAAGGCTGAACTTCCCTTCCCTGGTCAGGGAGTTCGGCGCCTCGCCGGGCGACCGCGCGCTCGACGCGGCGCTCGCAAAAGCCAGGGCGGAAGTAGCTGAGTACTGCTGCCTTTATCATATACCTTTGGACGAGAACGACACTTTTTCACCCTTTTCGCTGTTGAGCGTGGACGCGGTGCTGGCCGCCTGCTGCCGCCTCCTTGAGGATATCAGGAAAAGCCGCGGGGGAAAGCTGGTGCTGATAGTCGACGACGACGAATCGATAATAGAACTGCTCGATTTCCTGGTGCGCAAAGAAGGCTATAAAGTGGAAAAAGCGGCCGACGGGGAGGAGGCACTTAAAAAGGCCAGGGCTCTTCATCCCGACCTTATCCTGCTCGACCTGATGCTGCCCAAGTACGGCGGCTACGAGGTCCTGCGCGAACTCCAGGCCGGCGATACCGCCGATATCCCCATTGTCATAGTGACCGGCCGCTGCTCCGACCGCTCCACTACGGAAATGATAAAGCGGGAATCTAACATTAAAGAGCTCCTGGAAAAACCGATAAAGCAGCACGTCCTTAGCTCGCTTATGAGCACGCTCCTCAAGGGACAGGGCGCTAAGTGAAGCCGCGCGGGGACCGCCGATGACTAACTGACCGGCTTGGCAAGTCTTTTGGAACCGCCTGGAAAGCCCGGCGGTTTTCTTTTGTAGAATAGGGGTAAATATGAAGACATGCCCTAATTGCAAGCGAAGTATAGATGACGATTCCATCTATTGCGGCTACTGCTCCACCAAGCAGCCTTACGTCCCCGAAGAGGAAAAGGACGAAGAGGAGACCGGCGGAGACGAGGCGGGGGAAGCGCCTGCCGCCGTCCGGAGCTGCGAAAATTGCGGGGAACCGCTGGAGCCGAACTTCGATACCTGCTGGAAATGCGGCGCCGTAATGGCGGGGGCCGGGGAAAACCCGGCTGCCGGCGCGGCGGAGGACGAAGCCGGGCCTGTCTTGACGGTCTGGTGCCTGGACAAAAGGCTGGAGGTTTACCGGGACAGGATCTTTACCGCTCCCGCGGGAACTCCGGACACGACCGGGGAGGCGGCCTATGTGCCGCCCTGCGAGATCCTCATCAGGAATATCGTTTCCATAGAACTCACCGACGCCGAGGGACCCGTTCCGGGCCTCATGACGGTGAATTTTACCGCGGCGCCGCCCGACGACGCGGCGAATGCCGCGGCTATGAGCGAGTATGTGTCCTTTAACGCCGGGGCCAATCAGGAAATGGCGAAGGCGCTCGGATTGATCAAGCAGTGCAGGAAGGACCTGGACGCGCAGGCCGGCTAGTCCCGCGAAAGCCGCCCGGGGCCTTTCCCGGTTCACGGTTTGACAGCCGGCGCCGTTTTAGTAGAATGAGGGCTGGGGGGGGAACATGGAAAAGATCAAGGAGATGCGCGTCTTTATCGAATCGGAGGAATTGTCCGACCGGGTCTGGAGGCACGTGGCCGCCTGGGAGGATTTTCCCAGGAATACGCTTGGGATGGAGCTCGTGAACAGCATGGATTCCATCAATACCTGCATAGTGGAGAGCTACAGCCACAAGAGCCACCACGGGCGGCTGCATTACCTGTACACGGCCCGCGGGGCGCTGTTCAAGTCTTTCGTCCTGCTTGAAAAAGCGGGGCGGAGGGAGCTGGGCGAGATGGCGGACTTCAAGGAAAGGCTGGAAAAACTTATGCCCCAGATAAACGAATACATCCAGACCGCGGAACATTCCGCGGAATAGGTACGCCGGGGACTGAATGGCCGGTTATTTGCAGGTCATTGAGGCCGCCGGGGAAGCCCGGCGGTTTTGTTTTACGGCAGCGCCGGGCCGGGCTCAGAGGGTGTTCTGCCAGGGGCCCGCGTTGGTGACCTGCCGGAAGCCCATGCCTTTAAGCATCGTCGCGGCCACGCCGCTGCGGGCGCCGGAGGCGCAGCTGAGTATCACCGGCTTGGTCTTATCCAGCTTTCCCGCCCGCCCGGCTATTTCATCCAGGGGGATATTGACGCTGCCCGGCCTGTTGCCGGCGGCGAACTCTGCCGGCGTGCGCACGTCGATAAAGACCGCGCCCTCCGCCGCCAGGGCCGGCAGCTTTTTCCTGGCCAGCCTGAACCTGAAATAGCGCAGAAGCAGGTAGGCGGCCGCGCCCGCCGGCAGAAGGTAAGGCTTAATGGTTTCGAAGTCTATGGTCATGTCACCTCTTTGGTCCCGTATTCACTCTCGCTAATTAGATGCGGCAGGGGGTAAAAAGTTTCAGCCGCGGGGGAGGCCCGGCTGCTTTGTTTTGTAGAATCAGGGAAGGATGCCGGGAGACTTTCCGGAGTTAGCGCGGTTAAAATACAGGTGAAAATGCCGCGCTAGCTGTTTGAGAGGGGGATGCATGAAAATGACTGTAAGCGCTATGGGGTCTGGAACGGTGAAAAAGGCCGCCTTGGCCGTTCTTGTTCTTTTGTTGGCGGCGGGTTTCGGTTATTCAAGGAATAAAAAAATAGAACCGGCCCCGAACGGGATAGCTCTCCCGGCCGGTTTCGAGGCCTGGAGGCTCGTTTCAGTCTCGCTCCGGGCCGACAATGACACTATAAGGGCCATCCTGGGGAATAAGACCGCCATCAAGGCGGTAAAAAACGGGAAGCTTCTTCCCTGGCCGGACGGGACCGTCCTGGCCAAACTGGTGTGGAAGCAAAAGACCCTCGAAGCCTGGCCGTCCGCGACGGTGCCGGGAGATATCGTGCACGCCGAGTTCATGGTAAAAGACAGCGTGAAGTACGCCGCTACCGGGGGGTGGGGGTTCGCGCGCTGGCTCGGCCCGGAACTGAAGCCGTACGGCAAAGAGGCCGGGTTCGCGCAAGAGTGCTTCTCCTGTCATACGCCCATGAAGGACAGCGATTATGTCTTCACCCGGCCGGCTTTCATGCCCGGGACGCTTTGAAGAAACAAGAAAAGGCAGCAGGACGCCTTTTTAGCAGCAGATCCTCATAAGCAAAAAAAGACCGGCAGGCTTTGTCCGGGCTCTGCCGTGCCGGGGAGCCTTTTGCTAGAATATTGGACCGCGGTTTACCCCTGCACAGGTATTCCGTGGAGGAGCTGTGTAAAAAACTGGGCCCGTCCTTCGAACTTGTTTCGCATTTTGACTACACGTTCATAAATCCAAATGGCGACCCCAGGCCGTACATTTACACTTTATTTAAAAGGGCGGAATAAAAGGATCGCGGGGCGCCGATGGCAGGGGAAAAGGCGCCGGGAGACTTTTTCAGGGGACTTTTTTGAGGGGGCGCAGTGAAGGTCTTTTAGGGAATGATCTAAGGAGAAATTATTTATGAGCAAAAAGGGCGCGGTTATTTCTGCGGTCTTGATCCTGCTGGCGGCGGCCTTCCGGGCGGGAATGGCTTACAGGGAGCGCTTTCCCTCCCAGGCCTACGAACTGACGCAGGTGCTCGTGGCCAGGGCGGACCTGCCGGCCAGGACCGTCCTGAACGAGGACCTGGTAGAGACGATGCAGCTGCCCAGGTATTATATGCAGCAGGACGCCTATGAGCTGCGGAGCATGTCCGATATAAAACTTGTCAATAACCTGGTGACGCTGGTCAGGATCCCCAAGGGCAACCAGCTCACGCGGTCGGTACTTGGCGCGGGGAGCGCGAAGGCGGCCGCGGACCCCGGGGGCCCTCCCTCGCAGCGGCATTATCTGGAAGGCGTTAAATATTTCCAGAACGCCAGCTATGAAGAGGCGCGCAAAGAATGGAAGCTCGCCCTGAAGTCGGATCCGTCCAACACCGAGGCCGCCGCCGGCCTTAAACGGATAGAACAGATACTCTCCGGAAGCAAGAAGTAGAGGAGCAGGAGTGTAAGCTGCCGCCTTTTTCTATCGCATGCTTAAAAAAACCGATCCGTCAAAAGAAGTCCAGAGCGCGAACCGCGAGGAGTGCTACGCCTGTTACAGGGCGAAGAAGAACTGTTTATGCGGGAGCATAAAACCTTTCTCCACGAGGACGCGCTTCGTGATCCTCATGCATACCAAGGAAGCCCGCAGGCAAAAAACGGGGACGGCCCGGCTCGCGAAACTGTGTTTAAAGAACGCGGAGCTTTTAATAGGGACCGATTTTACGCTGGACGAGCGGGTCAATGCCCTGCTCCGGGACCCCTCCTATAGCCCTTTTGTCCTGTACCCCGGGCCTGAAGCCGTTAGCTTTAAAACTTTGGGGAAGGATCTCCTCCCGGAAGGGAAAACTCTCCTGGTCTTCGTTATAGACGGGACCTGGCTCTGCGCCCAGCGGCTTTTATACAGGAGCAAGAACGTCGGCGCCTTGCCCCGGCTTTCTTTTTCCCGCAGCTATGTCTCGCAGTTCGCGATCAAGAAGCAGCCTATGGAACACTGCGTGTCTACCATAGAGGCCCTCTATTATTTGTGCGGGGAGGCAGAAGAAGCCGGCTATGAAAAGCTCGACGGGCGAAGCGGGAACCTGATGGACGTTTTTAAAAAGCTGGTCGAGAGCCAGCTGAATTATTCGAGAGGGAAAGGAAAAAGGGGCAGCGGGCTCAGGTCCTGAGATCCGGGATCCGGGAGCGGGGCCGCCGGGGAAGCCCGGCGGTTTTTTATTTATCCATGCCCGCCGCGAGCTGGCCGCAGGCGGCGGCGATGTCGGCGCCTTTCTCCTGGCGGAGGTAGGTGATCACGCCGGCGGCTATGAGTTCCCGCTGGAACTCCTTGATGCGCGGCGATACGGGGCCCGGGCCGCCGGGCGGATTGTAGGGGATCAAGTTGAGGCGGCCGGGGATGCCTTGTATCAGCACGGCGAGCTTGGCGGAATCGGAAGGCCGGTCGTTCACGCCGGGCAGCAGGATATACTCCAGCATGACGAGCGCCTTCCGCGCGCCGCAGTATTCCCTTACGGCGGCCAGCACGCGCTTCAGCGGGTAAACTTTCTCCATGGGCGCCAGGCGCGCGCGCAGTTCCGGGTCCGCCGCGACCAGGGAGACGGCCAGCCTTATTTGCAGGTCCGACCCCGTAAGCTCCTCTATTACCGGTATCACGCCCACCGTGGAGACGGTCATCTTGGCCTGCGGGAAATGGCGGCCGCGGCTGTCGGAAAGTATCTTTATCGCTTTCCTGACGTTCTCCCAGTTCAGGAAAGGCTCGCCCATGCCCATGAAGACCAGGCTCTTCAGGTCCGCGGCCTCGGTCCGGCAGGCTTCGAACTGGGCGACTATCTCGCCCGGCGTAAGAGAGCGCTTGAGACCCAAAGTCCCGGTGGCGCAAAAGGAGCAGCCGCAGGAGCAGCCGGACTGCGAGGAGAGGCAGGCGGTATCGCGGCCTTTGGCGGGCAGGACCACGCATTCGGCGGGCGCGTCGCCGGCGAACCGGAAGAGCATCTTCTTCGTCCCGTCCCCCGCGACCAGCTTGCGCTCCGGGAGCGGCAGCGGCCGAAGCGAGAAAGCGCGGCCCAGCGCCCGGCAGACGCGCTCCGGCACGTTCGGCAGGAGCGCCAGGTCCGCCGCGCCGCGGCGGTGCACGGCCATAAAGACGGCGCCCGCGTTCCCGGGCTTCTCGCCCAGGCCCGTAAGCGCCGCCGCGATGTCCTCGCGGGTCAGGTCCCGCAGCTCAGGTTTCATTAAGATGATCTATCGGACCAGCGGCAGGGACAAGGTGATCCTGGTCCCCCGGGGTTCGGCGTTCAGCGCCGTGGCGGTTCCGCCCTGCTGCTCCAGGTATTTGCGCGCGATGGTAAGGCCGAGCCCTACGCCGCGCGGCTTGGTGGTGAAGAAAGGCTCGAAGATCTTTTCCGCGTCGCCGTCGGGCAGGCCGGGGCCGCTGTCGGTGACGCTTAAGAAAGCCCGGGTTTCGTCGTGGGAGGCCTCTATGGCCACCGTGCCGCCTTCCGGCATGACCTGCACGGAATTGTCGAGGATATGGCGGAGCGCGCAGGCTATAGTTTCCATATCCGCGTTAACGCAGGGGTCCGCGGGGTCGGGGAGGACCTTTACCGTGATGGAAGGCGGGAACTGGTAAGAGCCCGTCAGGTCCTTGATGGCGGAGTTAACGGAGGCCGGCGCGGGGTGCAGTTCCTTCGTATGGGTGAAAGCGAGGATCTCGCCGATGACTTCATTGCTGTGCTTCACCTCGCCCTCGATTATCCCCAGGTGTTTCGCTATCTTCGGGTCGACGGCCGCGCCGCCGGCGCTTAACTTGGTTTTTATGAAATAAAGAGAATTGGAGATGATAGCCAGTGGATTGCGTATTTCGTGGCTGGTCACGCTGGCCATCCGCTTCAGAAGATCCGGTTTTTCCTGTTTTGTGTCGGTATTATCCATAAAAAAGCCTTTTGCCCTCCGCCTTGATAAAAGTTTAGCAAAAACCGGGCCCGGCGGTTTAGTTTCCCGGCATCCGAGCATTTTCTAATCCTAACATGATGGTGAAATAGCTCGTCGGTAGTCCGTCGTTAATTCTTTTGCTAAGCCTCCGTTTCTGAATGTTTTTGTGCCACTTGGCAGCACTTCTCTGAATAATTTAG
>JAJZPF010000036.1 GCA_021811315.1 bacterium | reverse complement strand
TAACAGAAAGTTTCGCTTACGGGAAGATACGGCAATTCAGCGCGGTAAACTGCGGCACTATGGGATAAAACGGGCCAGGCAGGACTAGAGGTATTGACACCTCACATAACAGGTTTTGCTAACCCGGTCCCTGCGTCGTCCCTCCAGGGCGCTGGTTAATCCCGTTATATTTTGTAAAATATAACGGTGAAGATCAAGATCAAGATAGGGCTGCGGGACGCGGCGGACAGGCCTTTTATGGGGATAGGGCCGGCCTGGCTGCTACGGGGGGTGGAGAAGGCCGGGTCTCTGAACCTGGCGGCGAGGGACATGGGGATGTCCTATTCCAAGGCCCACAAGCTTGTGAAGACGCTTGAGGCGGCGCTTGGGTACCCGGTGCTGGCCAGTTCCATAGGCGGCAGCGACCGCGGGGGTTCTTCGCTTACCCCGCGCGGGCGGAAGTTCCTTGAGCGCTATGAAAAGCTGGACGCCGCAGTGAAGGCGCAGGCCGGGAAGCTCTTTGAAAAAATTTTTCCGGGAGGGGTGGTCAAATGAAGGCCATCCCGCTGTCTTTCGCGCCGCGCGAATGGGCCGGGGCTTTCGGCGACCTCGGGATAAGCGTGCCTGTGCTGCTCGCTCTTTCCGCTTCGGGGGCGCTGGACCTGAGCCGGGCGCTGCTGCTCTTCGGTTCCGTTTATATCTGCGCCGGGCTCTATTTCCGCATTTCGCTGCCGGTGCAGCCGCTCAAAGCCGCCACGGCGGTGGTTATCGCCCGGGGCCTCGGCGCGGGGGCCTTAAAAGCCTGTTCGCTGTGGATCGCGGCGATTTTTATAATTCTTTCGGTGACCGGGCTCTCTGAAAGGCTGAACAGGATCTTTACCAGGACCATAGTGCGCGGGATACAGTGCGGGGTGGGCCTGCTCCTTTTCAGGGCCGCGTATAAATTGCTTTTTTCCGCGCCGCAGGCCGCGGCGGTCCTGCCGCTGAGCGCGGGGTTTCCCGGCCTGGCGGATATGTGGATGGCCCTGTGGGTGCTTGTGATACCGCAGTTGCCGCTTACGCTGGGGAACTCCGTGGCCGCCACCTGCGAGGTCAGCCGCGAATATTTCGGGGAGGGCGCCGCCCGCGTGGACCCTTCGCGCGTCTCGCTCTCTATCGGCCTTTCAAACCTGGTTTCAGCTGTTTTCGGCGGGATGCCCGTATGCCACGGCTCGGGCGGGGTTACCGCCCATCATAAGTTCGGGGCGAGGACCGCCGGCGCTACGATAATAATGGGAACGGTGCTGATAATTCTTTCTCTCTCCCTGGGCTCGGCCGGGTCTTCCGCCGTCCTGGGCGCCATCCCTTCCTGGCTGCTGGCCGCCCTGCTCGCTTATACCGGCCTGCTGCATACGAAGCTGGTTTTTGACCCGCAGGCCAGCCTGCCCCTGGCGGCCGCGATGGGCCTGGTCGGGATCGTCACTAACAATCTTTCATACGCCCTGGCGCTTGGGCTCGCGGTCGAAGCGGCAAGGAAATTCAGCGTTGCGGGCTGGCGCCCGGATAGAGCGGCGGTCTAAGAAGCATGGAATTCATAATCGACGGTTTCCTGAAAGGCCTCTCCCTGATCTTTAACGGGGACGCGGAAGTTTATTCCATCGTAAAACTCTCGCTGTCCGTTTCCGTTCTCGCCACGGCGGTTTCCGTGGGCGTAGGCGTGCCGCTCGGCAGCCTTATAGCTATAAAAAAATTCCCCGCAAAAAAAATAGTCATCTCGCTGGTCAATACAGGGATGGGCCTGCCGCCGGTGGTAGTGGGGCTGATGGCCATGCTCCTGCTCTCCAGGAACGGCCCGCTTAGTTTCCTCGGCTGGCTGTATACTCCCGCCGGCATGGTCCTGGCGCAGGTCATCATCGCCACCCCGGTAGTTACCGGGCTCTCTCTTTCGGCGATGCAGAGCCTGGACCGCAGGTTCTATCTCCAGATGCTCACGCTTGGGGCGGGGCAATGGCAGGCGCTTTGGGTCTGCCTTAAAGAGCTGAAGCTTTCTATCCTCGCCGCGGTGATAGCCGGTTTCGGCAGCATCATCTCCGAGGTCGGGGCGGTGATGATAGTGGGCGGGAACATCAGGCACCAGACGCGCGTGCTGACCACCGCCACGGTGATGGAAACCCAGATGGGTAATTTCGACAATGCCATCGCCCTGGGGCTTATCCTGGTGGGGCTCACTTTCCTGATAAACCTGGCGCTGACTTTTATCCAGCAGCAAAAGGCGCGGTCCGAATGATAAAGCTGAGAAACCTGGATTTCCGCCTGCCTTCCGGCTTCGCGCTGAACATCGATTCCCTCGAAATCCGGGAGGGCGAAGTCTTCGCCGTTATCGGTCCCAACGGCGCGGGAAAGACTACCCTGCTGAATATTCTCGCGCTGCTGCAGGAGGCGAAGCCCGGCGCGCTCGAGATAGGCGGGAGCGACGCCCTCGCCCCGTCGTCCAGGACCAGGCTCCGCCGCTCGATGGCCTATCTTTTCTCCCGCCCGTACCTGGTGAACGATACGGTCTATAGCAACGTGGAACTTCCGCTCAGGTTCCGCGGCGAGAGGGACTCCGGCCAGGTGGCGGAAATGCTCGAGGTCTTTAAGATCGGCTATCTCCGGGACCGCAACGCGACGCAGCTTTCCCAGGGGGAGCGGCACCGCGTTTCTATGGCGCGGGCTTTCGTCACCCGGCCCCGGCTGGTGCTGCTGGACGAGCCTTTCTCAAGCCTGGACGCGCGCGCTAAAGAGGCCATCATCGGCGACCTGCGCAGGATAACCAGAGCGGCAAAAACTACCGTGGTCCTGGTTACCCAGGACCAGGAGGAGGCGCTCGCGCTGGCCGACGTCCTGGCCGTGATAAAAGGCGGGCGCCTGCTTCAGCAAGGGAAGCCGCAGGAAATATTCGCGCGCCCCGCTTCGAAGGAAGTCGCCGATTTTGTAGGCGTGGAAACCCTGCTGGATGGCGAGGTAAAGGCCAAAAGTGATAATCTTTGTTCGGTAAGCGTCGGCCCGGCCACGCTGGAAGTAGCGTCCGAATGCGCGGTCGGGGATAAAGTTCTGCTCTGCGTCAGGCCGGAGGCCGTGTCCGTTTCGAAGGCGCCGGAAGCCAACAGCATGCGCAACCATTTCAGGGGAAAGATAGTTTCCATGGAACCCTGGCGGCTGGAATACAGACTTTCAGTGGATTGCGGCTTTAACCTGATAGCCGCGGTCACCAAGCGGTCGCTGGACGAGATGGGCCTTAAGCCGGGAGACGAAGTTTTCGCCTCGTTCAAGGCCACGGCCGCGCACCTTATAAGGAGATAGCCCGCTATGATTACTTTCGAAGAAGCGATCTCGACGGTTTTAAAGAACGCGAAGCCGCTGCCGGCGGCGGCGGTGCGGATAGAGGACGCCGTGGGGCGGGTGCTGCTCGAGGACATCCGCTCCGGCATCGAGATGCCGCCTTTCGACAAGTCGGCCGTGGACGGCTACGCGGTAAGCGACGCGGAAGCCGGAAAAGGCCGGCCTCTGCGCAATGTCGGCCTGATCCAGGCCGGGGATATTTTTAAAGGAAAAGTAGGGCCGGGGCAGTGCGTCAAGATAATGACAGGCGCGCCCCTGCCCCCGGGCGCCGACAGCGTGATCATGGTAGAGGACAGCTCTGAGGCCGACGGTTTCGTGAAGTTCCTGAAGCCGGCCGGGAAAGGCGTGAATGTCTGCTTGCGCGGCGAGGATATGAAGAAAGGAGAGAAGGTCCTGGCCAGCGGCGCCGTGGTCGGCATTTCCCACATAGCCGTGCTGGCCGCCGTCGGCCGCAGCCATATCAAAGCCGGGGCGCTCCCGAAAGTCTCGCTTATAAATACCGGCGGGGAGCTGGTTCCGCCGGGAGAGAAGCTCGGCCTTAACCGTATTTACAACAGCAATGGCCCCATGCTTTCCGCCATGCTTAAGACCGACGGGATAACCGCCGAAGCGGAGATAGTGCGCGACAGGGCCAGGAGCCTTAAGGCGGCTTTCTCTAAAGGTCTCCGCGCCGACATAATGCTTATCTCCGGCGGAGTCTCCATGGGCGATTTCGACCTGGTCCCCGGCGTGCTGAAGAGCCTGGGCGTGAAATGCCTTTTTCATAAGGTGAGGGTGCGGCCCGGGAAGCCGATGTTCTTCGGCGTGAAAGGCCGCAAGCTTGTTTTCGGCATCCCCGGCAACCCGCTTGCGAATTTCATGGCGTATCTCGCCTATATCCGGCCCGCGATCCGCAGGATGTCCGGCCGCAAGGACTGCGGCCCGGACTTCAAGGCCGGCGCCTGCGCCGTAAAGTTCGAGCCGAAAACCCCGCGCCGGGCCCTGGTGCTTTCCGCCGTGCGCGCGGATACGGCTTATTCCCTTAAGGAAGTTTCAAATAACGGCTCGGCCGATATCCTCGCCCTGGCCGCCGCGAACGGCTTCACGATGGTAAAAGAGGGCGGCGCGCTGAAGAAAGGCGAGAAAGCCAAATTCCTGACATGGCAATAGACTACCTGCGCCTGTCGCTCACCGACAGGTGCAATCTGAACTGCATCTACTGCACCCCGCTAGAAAAGAAGGGGTTCCTCACTCACGACGAACTGCTCCGCCACGAGGAGATAGCCCGCGCCGCCGCCGCCTTCGTCGGCGCCGGGGTGAAAAAAATACGCCTGACCGGCGGCGAGCCGCTGCTGCGCAAGAACATCGTCGGCCTGGTGAAGCTGCTCAAGGCCATCCCCGGGCTGAAGGAACTGGCGATGACCACCAACGGCGTGCTGCTGCGCGACCTGGCCGGCCAGCTGCGCGAGGCCGGCCTGGACCGCGTCAATATCAGCCTGAACACCCTCAACCCGGCGACCTACGAGCGGATAACCGGTTCGGCGGCGCTGGAGGACGCCTGGGACGGCCTGATGGCCGCCCTGAAAGGCGGTTTCTCCGAAGTGAAGCTGAACGTAGTGGTAATGAAAGGCGTCAACGAAGCCGAGATAAAGGAATTCGCCCGGCTCTCGAAGGATTTCCGCCTGTCCGTGCGGTTCATAGAATTCTTCCCCACGAACAAGCGTTCGGTAAACCTGGCCCACGCCCTGTTCACCACGGCCGAAACTAAAAAACTCGTAGAGAAGGCCTATGGCCCGCTTACCGAACTGCCGCCCGCTCGCGGCGGCGGCCCGGCCCGTGTTTTCAAGCTAAGCGGCGCAAAAGGCAAAATAGGCTTTATCAGCGGCCGCAGCGACTATTTCTGCGGTTCCTGCAACCGTTTGCGCATGGACTGCACCGGTAAAATATATCCCTGCCTCTTCTCCCCGTCCACCCACAGCCTGCGCGACCTCCTGCGCGCCGGCGCGGAAGAAGCCGTCCTCGCGGACTATATCAAAAAGATATTTTTGGTAAAATCTGACTATAAGAAAGACTCGCCCTCCGCCGGAAACATAGAAATGAGCAGCCTGGGGGGATGAAAAAGTCGGGAGTCGGGAGTCGGGAATCGAAAATCGAGAATCGGGGAAATTTATGATAGATGTCGGCGCGAAAAAAGATACGAAGAGAATTGCCAAGGCGCAGAGCTATATAAAGCTCAACGCCGAAATAATCGGCCTTATAAAGGCTAATAAGATCCCAAAGGGCAATGTCCTCGAAGCCGCCCGCTTCGCCGGCATCCTCGCCGCCAAGAACACCGCCGGCCTCCTCCCGCTCTGCCACAACCTCCCCCTTAATTTCGTAGGCGTAGATTTTAAGATCGACAAAACCGGCGTCCTCATAAACACCGAAGCCCGCTGCACCGGCAAAACCGGCGTAGAAATGGAAGCCCTCGTCGCCGCCAGCGTCGCCGCCCTCACCATCTACGACATGTGCAAAATGTTCGCCCAGGACCTTGAAATAGGCGAAGTCTATCTGCTCGAAAAACAAGGCGGCAAAAGCGGCCATTACAAGCGTAAGTGAAAACAAAGGACTTAAGCTCTGTTCTCTGATCGGAGGGGTGGCGCGCGGACCGGTTTTTCGGGCCAGCCGCGTAAGGTGAACGGCAGGTTTACATCTCGCCAGCCTAGCAGGGGATGGGTGGAGCGGCTGGACAGGAAAACCGGTCCGCGTGACAGGACCCCGACTCAACATCCCGCGGTCCGTTCTGTTTCTGAACTCTGAACAATGGGAAAAATATTTTCAATAAATTGCAGTTCCGCTAAAGGCGTGCCTAAGGAGCAGGCCCAGAAGGCTTTGCTTGTGAAGAACCACGGCATTAAGGACGACGCGCACGCCGGCACGCCCATCCGGCAGGTCAGCCTCCTCGACATGGAAAGCGTCCGCCTGCAGATAGCCGACGCCAAAGCCAAAAACGCGAGCGTAGTGATACGCCCCGGCATCTACGCCGAGAACATCACCACCGAAGGCATCGCCCTCGCCGCCCTCAAACTCGGCGATAAGCTCCGCGTCGGCAAAACCGCCGTGCTCCAAATCTCAAAAATAGGCAAAGAATGCCATAAACGCTGCGCCATCTACCACCAGGTAGGCGACTGCATCATGCCCCGCAAAGGCATCTTCGCCGAAGTCCTCGAAGGCGGCGAAATAGCCGTAGGCGACAGAATCGAAAAGCTGGCGGACTAAATAAGATTAAAACCCATGGAAGAAATAAAAACCATCGAAGTCGCCGTCCTCACCTCCAGCGACCGCTGCTCCAAAGGCGAGTCCGAGGACGTAAGCGGCAAGCTCGTCTCGGAAATGGTAAAAACCATCGGCGGCCATACCGCCGCCTACGACGTCGTCCCCGACGAGATCCCCGCGATAAAAGAAAAACTCCTCCATTACTGCGACACCCTCAAAGTAAACGTCGTCATCACCACCGGCGGGACCGGCTTCAGCCTCCGCGACGTCACCCCGGAGGCCACCGCCCGGGTAATAGAAAAGAACATCCCCGGCCTGCCCGAGCTGATGCGCGCCAAAGGCCTCAAGAAAACCAAAAAAGCCGCCCTCTCCCGCGGCATCTGCGGTATACGCGGGAACACAATAATAATTAATTTGCCAGGCAGCCCCAAAGCCGTAAAAGAATCCCTGGAAGCCGTATTAGACCTGATCCCGCATTCCCTCGAAATGCTCGGGGGAGGCAGACATTAAAAACCGCGCATCGCCGCCGCCGGCAAGCGCCGTTCAAGCGGCGCGCCCTGGAGAGACCCCTTTAAAATAGTACGCGCAGTATTGAACCGGGAGGATTATGAAAAAAATATTGATAGCGCTCTCGCTGCTGCTGCCGGCTTCGGCCGGCGCCCGCGAAGCCGCCTTGGAACTTGAAGGAAAGTCGGCCGGCTGCCCCATGAAGGTGGTGTTCGACCCCGCCCTGCTTAAGATAGACCCGAAGGGCGCGCTTGCCGCGGGCGGGCCGGAACTTGCGGACATGATAGAAGACAGCGGCTTGTACGGGATAGGCGTAGTTAAAGAACCTGGAACCGGCCGCGCCTGGTACCTCTACGGCGCGCTGGGCCCCAGCTGCGACCCCTACTTTCTCTTCGTCTCCAGCGGCCCCGACGGCAGGAAGCAGGCGGAGGCCTACGGCGAGACGCTGCGCCTGACTGCCGCCGGTGGCTTCACGGTAAGGCAGGCGTTCGACCTGTATTTCCCCATAGTGCGAAATTTTGCCTGGGAGAACGGCAGGCCGGCGGAGAAGAAGCCGGAATTCTATCGGGTCAAAAAACATACCAGGACGATGAAGGCGGCTCCCCTGTTCCCGGGCAAGGATGCCGCTGAGGCCAAGGGCTCCCTGCCGGCCGGCACGCCGCTTACCGTGCTGGGCTATTTCCTCCCGGCTTCTGGCAGCGGCGAGGGCCGCGCGCTGGTGCGCGGCGCCGGCAAGGAAGGCTGGGTGGAAGTAAAGGACGGGGCTCTCGAAGGCGTTGTTTTTAAAGGCGATTAGCGGCATGGGGTCGCTAGCGGTCGTCCGGGAATAAGCCATCCCGTCCAAAGCGTTGGCTTGAAGCAGATAACGGCCCAGTATCTCGGCCATGGGGAAACGGTTCAATGCGACGAAATAAGCGGACGGTTTTGTCGCGATGCTGACGGTCCTGGACGACGGCGTTGGCGTGGTCCGCGCGCGTGGAAGGGGAAAAGCTCCCCGGGAGAACCAGCGATGCTTGCACTCGTAATGATGCTTATGGTCCTGGCCCTGGCCGGGGCCGGGATGATGTTCGTCGGGGTACGCGGCCTTCTGACCAGGCGCGTTACCGTCTATTCCGGGAAATGGCTGTTAGCTCTGGTAGCCATTTGTTTCCTCCCGCAATTCATGAACGGCCTGAAACTGCTCGGGCAGGTTCCTTCGCTGGCCGTGATCAACCTGATAATGTACCCCGGCCTGGTGCTGGTATTCTGGTTCATCACCAAGGGCTACATCTTCTTCGGCGTTTCCGAGGAGCTCGTCAACGACGCGCTCAAAAGCGCCTTCGGAAGAATGGGGCTCAAACACGAACAGCTGCTCGGCTCGGTAAAACTCGAGGACGGCGGGATCTTCCAGATCTCCATCCAGGATTGGGTGGGCACCATGCAGCTCAAGCCCAAGAACCCGGCGGCCAAGGCCAGGACGAAGGAACTTGTCGCCGCGCTTTCGGAGCATTTCTCCGCTTCTACCGCCGGGATCCGCTTCCTGCCGTACTGGATCTACACCTTTTGCGGCGGCCTCCTGCTGGCCACGCTGCTGTTTATGTCCTTGCTGGTGCTGAACAGCCTGGGACGCAAAGCTCCGCCTCCGGCTGAACAATTGAAAGAAGCCGTCACCGCGGCCCCGCCGGGCAGGGGCGCGTCTTTATGAAAATTACGGTCAAACTTATAGGCCCGCTCATTTACGAGGCGGGGTTCAGCGAAAAAGAGCTGACGCTGCCCGGGTCCATGACGGCCGCGGAACTCTCGGCGCACGTGAAAATAGACAAAAAGCGGGCTACCATAATCACGCGCAACGGGAAGGCG
This sequence comes from bacterium, assembly GCA_021811315.1. Lineage (GTDB taxonomy): Bacteria > Elusimicrobiota > Elusimicrobia > Elusimicrobiales > UBA9959 > UBA9959. The sequence continues at coordinate 11,900 of JAJZPF010000036.1, read as the reverse complement.
GCCGCCGCGGGGGAAGCGCTCGAGGACGGGGACAGGGTGGCTATTTCGTACATCTACTCCGGCGGCTGAGTCCCAGCGGACGCTAAACGAACAGGAAGAGGGGGCCTATGGCACAATTAGACAAGCTCATCGAAAAGATCCAGACGAACCAGGAGATCATCCTGGAGGCCGGCAAGGCCCCGATGTTAAAGACCGACGCCGGCTCTACGGCGATGTTCAGCCAGGTGGTTTCTGCGCTGCAGCTGAGCAATCTCCTGCAGGAAATAGCGCCCGCGGACAGCAAGGCCACGGTAGCCCAGCATAAGCCCGCGAGCTTCGAGTACACTTTCGGAGGCAGGACCGTGGTCGTGATCTATGCGCCGGAAGGCGCCCAGGCGGGCGCGAAAATAACCCTGTCGAGCGGCGCATCCAAAGCGTCAGTGTCGGGCTATGTCTGCACTCCCGAGCTCCCGCCCTCCGAAGAGCCGTAGATAAACAGGCTGCTCCGGAAGATGTTCAAGATGAACTCCTCCGACCTCCCCTCACCTCCGGCCACAAGCCGATGGTGCGGCTCCACGGGGATATGAAGGAGCTTGCGGACGAAGAAGTCGTGAAGCAGGACCATATGTGCACCCTGCTCGCCGAGATCATGCCTCCGCACAACTCCGCGCAGTTCGACGAGATCCACGACACCGACTTCGCCCATGAGATCCTCGGCCTGGCCCGCTTCCGCGTGAACGTGTTCAAGGACAGGTACGGCATGGGGGCGGTGCTGAGGCAGATCCCCATGGAGATCGTTACCGCCGAAAAGCTCGGCCTGTCCAAAGAAGTTCTGGACCTCTGTTTTCTTACCAAGGGGCTGGTGCTGGTGACCGGGCCCACCGGGTCCGGCAAATCCACTAGCTCTGCGCGATGGTCGACTATATCAACCGCCACCGCAAGGACCATATCATCATGATCGAGGACCCGATAGAATTCGTCCACCAGAAGAAGAACTGCCTGATAAACCAGCGCGAAGTGCACGTGCACACCAAGTCTTTCTCGCAGGCTTTGCGCGCCGCGCTGCGCGAGGACCCGGATATAGTGCTGGTGGGCGAAATGCGCGACCTCGAGACCATCGCGATAGCAATCGAGACCGCCGAGACCGGCCACCTCGTCTTCGGCACGCTCCACACCACTACGGCCGCGTCCACGGTGGACCGGATAATCGACCAGTTCCCCGCGGACAGGCAGAGCCAGATCCGGACCATGCTCTCCACCTCCCTGAAAGGCGTAGTCGCCCAGACGCTCTGCAAAAAGATAGGCGGAGGGCGCGTGGCGGCCATGGAGACGCTGTTCGTGACCAGCGCTATCTCGAACCTGATACGCGAAGGGAAGATCTTCCAGATCCCTTCGATCATGCAGACCGGAAAGAAACAGGGCATGGTCCTGCTGAACGACGCGCTTTTCAAATTAGTGTGCGACAAGCAGGTGGAGCCGCAGGAGGCTTATATGAAGTGCGTGGACAAGCCGGCCTTCGCGGCCATGCTGAAGACGAAAGGCATAACCGTGAAATTGGGCGAGATGGACGAATAGCAGGCGCGCCTTCAAATAAAAAAAGCCCCGGGATAGTTCCCGGGGCTTTTTTATCGCCTTAACGCTCAATCCACGTAGAGGCAGAGGTAAGCGGTGTCTTCCGCGACCTTGATCTGGAATTTGGACTTGGGGGGCACGGTGAAGGTGGAACCCTTGGGATAATCCTTCCACGCGGTCTCTCCGGGCAGCTTCACCGTGAGCTTGCCGCTGACCACGCTCATTATTTCTTTCTTAAGCGTGCCGAACTCGTAATCGCCGGGGGCCATTACGCCTACGGTGGCGGGGGTGGAGGCGGCCGAGAAGGATATCGATTTCACCTTGCCGTCGAAATATTCGTTAGTCTTGAACATGTCAGTGCCCGCAGCAGCCGTTGCACTTATGGCCGCCGGGGTTGATGGGGCAGCTTCCCTCGGAAGCGGAGGCCCCTTTCTTCAGGCCGGGAACTTCGTCGGAAACTTTGACCACCTTGCCCAGCTTTTTGTCATAGACATAGCGGCCGGTGGCGGTTTCCTGCTTTTTTTGTTCTTCTTTATGGTCGGCCATGAGGTCCCCCGCAAGAATGTTGGTTTAAAATTTGGTGCGCCCGACAGTCGGTCACAGCTCTCTCCCTCGCCGTCGCTCGGTCGAGGCCGCGACCCCGGCTCCCTGCTGCGGGCTGCTGCCCTCGCAGGTCCGCCTTTCGATTCCTGACGCGGGACATAATTATGTCCCGCGTCGGGTATCTTAGAACAAATTTTGGTGCGCCCGACAGGAATCGAACCTGTACAACCGCCTTCGCAGGGCGGGACTCTATCCGTTGAGATACGGGCGCAGAGTCGAGGTATTGCTGAAACAAACGGCTGAAGTACTATTTTATAATTTATATGGGGAGGATAACAATGACTACTCATATCCCCATCAGCTTTCTCCACCAGGATTTTTCTTCTTCCTTGAGTTCGGGAGTCTGCTCGAAAACAGGCTCCTCCGACTGGCCGCGGTAGATGGGCAGCGCGACCCTGAAGGTGGTTCCGCGGCCGGGCTCGCTTTCCAGGGTTATCCTTCCTCCCTGCATTATGACCATGGCCTTGGTGATGGAAAGGCCCAGGCCGGTCCCGCCTACCTTTTCGCCGGCGGCCACCTGCACGAACTTCTCGAAGACCTTGGCCTGGTCTTCCTTTTTGATGCCGCAGCCGGTGTCTTTGACCGAGAGGAAAGAATAGCCGCTTAAAGCTTCCTTGCCGGCGTCGGCCGAGACCTCTATGCTCCCGCCCTGGGGGGTGAACTTTATCGAGTTCGAGATCAGGTTGATAAGCACCTGGACGGTGCGGCGCTTGTCGGCGTAGATGTTCTGGACGCCCGTCCCGCAGACGACGGAAAGGTTCACGCCCTTGGACGTGGCCCAGGCCTTCATGGATTCCACGGCCTCTTTCGCCACTTCGGTAGCGTCGGCGCCCTCTTTGTGGAAGATCAGCTTGCCGGACTGGAGCTTCGAAAAGTCCAGGATGTCGGTAATTATGGAGTTCAGGCGCTCGGTATTGCGGATCGCGGTGTTGAGGATCCCGCGGCCGCCGGTCTCCTCTTTCGGGACGTCGCGGCTCATGAGCTCAAGCGCAGCTTTTATGGAAGTGAGGGGGGAGCGCAGCTCGTGGGTCATGTTGGCGATGAATTCCTGCTGCATCTGCTCTACCTGTTTCAGCTTGGCGGCGTCCGTGGGGATCGAGACCGTACCTACGATCTTCCCGTCCTCGTTCTGGATTATCGCGGTGGATTTTTTAACCGTTTCCGCCAGGGCGGCCGGGCCGCCTTTTTGCAGCTCTTTCGAAATATCCGTTTTGTCGTCGGACTTGATCTCTTTGGCCAGGGAGACCACCTGGCTTTCAAGCTGGGACAGGTCCATTATTTTTTTGCCGGAAAGCTCGGACAGCGGCTTGCCTGAAATCGCCTCGGCCTGCGGGTTCATCATTAAGATATTGCCGTTCCTGTCCACCACCACCACGCCGTCCGCCATATTGGTCATCACGGTTTCGGCGCGCACCATGTCGTTCTCGACCCGCTTCTTTTCGCCGCGGATGCCTTCCAGGGCCCTGTTAACGCTTTCTTCTATCTCTTTCTTGAGCTTGGCTGCCAGGATATCCATTATCCGGCGCTGTTCCTCGGGGTCGGCGGTGCTGCGGGCTATCACGGTCCCGATGGCCGCTTCAAAGCCCAGGTCCGAGATCTTTTCCGCTACGTTCGAGGAGGCCGAGGCGGCCTGTTGGGCCGCCCCCGGGTTCGCGGCGGCTTCGGAGCCGGCTCCCGTTCCAGTTCCTGTTCCAGTCCCGGCCCCCGCCCCGGCTCCGGGCCCTGCTCCTGTTCCCGCTCCAGCTCCGGGTCCGCCGCCGGTCCCTGCTCCGGACCCGGGGCCGGCCTGCGGCTGGTTCACGTCAACCTTGGCGTAAACGGCCTCGCTGAGGGTTATTTTTTCTACCCCGCGCTCTTTAAGGAAAGTTTTAGCGTCGCCTTTATAGGCCTGCACCTGGCAGAGGGCCAGCAGGTCCCCCTCGGAGACGCCGGCGGCGAAGGTCACGGTCTGTATCCGGGACTTCGTGAACAGGTTCCTGAGCGAATTGGGCAGCTTGTCAGAGGCGATCAGGGGCGTGCTGTTTATAAGCAGCTTGTCGTTATCAAGCGTCATCGAGAACTCGGCGCCGCCCAGGGAATCCGCGATCTGCTCGAGCAGCGCTTTCCCTTCGATAAGCGCCTGCTTGACCTGGGGGTGGTCCGGCTTATAAAGGTTTATCTGCACCAGCGCGCGGGTGAAGACTTTCAGGAAATTAAACCAGAGCAGCTTTGGGTCCTGCGTTTCTGTCATAGGCGGAAGAGGTTCTTTCCTTTCAGGCCTTTGGTGGCGTTCCTGGTGTCGAAGACGAGGCGGGCTTTTTTTACTATCACGGAGTAATCTATGCAGGAATGCGGGGTGACTATCATCACGCAGTCGTAGGACGCGATCTTTTTCAGCGCGTCCTTCTTCGAGCGGCGGACTTCCCCTTCCAGGTCAGTCTCGGCGACGTAGGGGTCGTAGTAATCGGCTTTCGCGCCGGTTTTCTCGAGGAGGGTCAGCACGTCGCGGGCCGGGCTTTCGCGGGAATCGGAAATATCCGGCTTGTAGGACATGCCTATCATGAGTATTTTAGACCTGCTCAGGGCTTTGCCGCGGGTGTTCAGGATCTCGCCCAGGCGGGTCACCACGTGGTCGGGCATGGCCGAATTGATCGCGCCGGCCAGCTCGATGAAGCGCGGCTCGAAGTTGAGGGTCTTCATTTTCCAGCCCAGGTAATGCGGGTCAAGCGGTATGCAGTGGCCGCCGATGCCGGGGCCGGGGTAGAAAGGCATGAAGCCGAAGGGTTTTGAGGCCGCGGCGTTGATCACTTCCCAGATGTCCAGGCCGAGCTTGTCGCACATCAGGGCCATCTCGTTTATCATCGCGATGTTGACGGCGCGGAAGGTGTTTTCGAGCAGCTTTACCAGCTCGGCCGCCTCGGTGCTCGAAACTTCCAGCACTTTGTCGATGACGGAGGCGTAAAGCATGCCGGCCAGGGCGGTGCAGGCCGCGGTGATTCCGCCGACCACTTTAGGGGTGTTCTTTACGCCGTATTTTTTATTGCCCGGGTCCACGCGCTCGGGGGAGAAGGCCAGGTAAAAATCTTTGCCGGCCTTAAGCCCGCCCTGTTCGAGCATGGGCTTCACCAGCTCCTTAGTGGTTCCGGGGTAGGTGGTGCTCTCGAGGATTATGATCTGGCCGCGGCGCATGAATTTGCGGGTCTCCTGCACGGAGGCCACGATGTAGGAAACGTCGGGGTCCTTGCTCTTGCGCAGCGGGGTGGGGACGCAGATTATTACGGCGTCCATCTTCTTCAGGACGGAGAAATCCAGGGTGCCCGTAAGCAGGCCCTTTTTGACCATCGCTTCTACTTCGTGGCTGGGGACGTCGGGGATATAGGATTCGCCGTCTTTCAGGTCGCGCACTTTCTGCGCGTCCACCTCGAAACCGGTCACGGCGAAGCCGCCCTTGGCGAATTCCATGGCCAGCGGCAGGCCCACATAGCCCATGCCCACTATGCCGATCTTCGCCTTTCTTTCCCTGATAAGTTTTTTGATCTTTTCCATTTTTCCTGGGCCCTCTAAATCTAACTGAAATTATACTAAAAAGGCGGAGGAGCGGCGAAAGAGACTCTCGGGGGGCGCGCCGCGGGTTTTTTGGCGGCCCGGATCCTCCTTTTCTAATCGGGCATATAAATAATATAATTACCGTCTATGGAGTGGATTTTACAACTGCCGGTACTCTTTTTCTCGGTCATTTTCCACGAATTCGCCCACGGCTTCGCCGCCTACAGGCACGGGGACGATACCGCTTACCTTTCCGGCCGCCTCTCTTTCAACCCGCTGCCGCATATAGACCCGGTGGGTACCGTGCTGCTGCCGGCCGCCTGTTCCCTGATGCATTTCCCTATGATAGGCTGGGCCAAGCCGGTCCCGGTCAACCCTTACAGGCTGCGCCGCCCGCGCCAGGATATGGCGATCGTGGCCGTCAGCGGGCCGCTTTCGAATATGCTGCTGATAGGAGTTTCCCTGATCTGCCTTAAGATCGTGGATTTAGGGTTCTTAGGGGCGAGCTTGAGCACTCCGCTGATAATTATCTTCGCCTCGGCGATCCAGATCAATCTTTTGCTCGCGGTATTTAACCTGGTCCCGATATTCCCTTTGGACGGGAGCCAGATCGCTTTAGGCCTGCTCAAAGGGCGCGCCCTGGAGCTCTACGAGAAACATCTGCCCTACGGGATGTACATAATATTGGGCCTGGTACTTACGGGGGCCATTCAGTATATACTTTCCCCTGTTTTAAACCTGGCCCTGCTCTTAATGTCGCTGATCCTGCGGTAGCTTAAGCGTAAATGATTATGGAAAACAACAAGAAACCAGTGGTCGTTTCCGGAGTGAGGCCGACCGGCCGGCTGCACCTTGGCAATTACTGGGGCACGCTGAAGTACTGGCTGGAACTCCAGGATAAATACGACTGCTATTTCTTCGTCGCGGACTGGCACGCCCTCACCACCGGCACCGACAAGAGCGAGACCATCGCGGAGAATACCCGCGAAATGATCCTGGACTGGATGGCCCTGGGCCTCGATCCCGCCCGCTGCGTTTTCTTCCGGCAGTCCGACGTAAAGGCTCACGCGGAGCTGGCGCTGCTGCTCGGCATGGTGACCCCTGTCAGCTGGCTGCTCCGGAACCCCACTTTCAAGGAACAGCTGCAGGAGCTGCACAAGCAGAAGTACAAAGGCCAGGAAGACAAGACGAAGAAGGCCGAGGGCGTGACCAAACAGTTCGCCGAGGCCCACGGCCACGATTCAGAAGAGCTTGCGCTGCAGTCCGATATGGCGGTGCTCGGCTTCCTCGGCTATCCGGTGCTGCAGGCCGCCGACGTGCTGCTCTACGACGCGAAGTTCGTGCCGATAGGCAGGGACCAGCTGCCGCATCTGGAGATCTCCAGGGACGTAGCCCGCCGCTTCAATCATGTGTTCGGGACGGATATTCTCTGCGAGCCCGAGCCGCTGTTCACCAGCTCCCCCGTGGTTCCCGGCATAGACGGCCGAAAGATGTCAAAATCCTACGGGAATACCATCGCCCTGGGCGAGGACGCGAAGAGCCTGGAAGCCAAGATCAAGAAGATGTACACGGACCCGCTCAAGATAAAAGTGGACGATAAGGGCCACCCCGAAGGCTGCGTGGTCTGCGCTTTCCACAAGCTTTATAATCCGGCCTGGAAAGCGCAGGAGGAAGCCTGCCGCGAAGGCAAGACCGGCTGCGGCGCCTGCAAAAAACTGCTTATTGAATTAATGGAAAAAGAAGTGGGCGCTTTCAGGGCGCGGCGCGCCGCTCTGGCCGCCTCCCTGAAGGTGGAGGACGTCCTGGCGGAAGGCGCCGGCAAGGCCGCCGCCGTCGCCGGCCTGAAAGTTAAAGCCGCCTCCAAAGCCGCGGGGCTGATCTAAAATGAACGCAATAGACATACACCTGGAAAATTTCGAGGGGCCCCTCGACCTGCTGATGCACCTTATCAAGAAGAACAATCTTGATATTTACGATATCCCGATAGCGCAGATAACCACCGAGTACCTGTCCTATCTCGACGTGATGAAGAGCCTGAACCTGGACGTCGCGGGCGAATTCCTGGTGATGGCCGCCACGCTGATGCAGGTGAAGGCCAAGATGCTCCTGCCGGCGCCCGAAGTGCTCGACGGGGAGAACGGCCCCGACCCGCGCGGCGTGCTGGTGTCCATGCTCGAGGAATACCAGCGCTACAAAGAAGCTTCCAAAGAGATGAACGGCCGCTTCGCGAAGTTCAAGGACGCTTTCTACCGCGGCTCTCCCGTTTTCTCCAACGAGGATAAATACCTCGACCTGGACCTTTCCGCGCTGATGGACGCGGTCAAGCGCGCTTTCGAGCGGACCGAGCCCAGCCGCGGGGTCGACGCCGACCAGTTCCCCATCGAGTCGCGCGTGGCGAAGATAGAGAAGCTGCTTGAGGGCCGCGAGTGGCTGCTGCTCGACGAGGTGTTCGCCTCCGAGACCAAGAGGCTCGGGGTCATAACCTGCTTCATGGCCCTGCTCGAGCTGGTAAAGCAGCGCAAGATCATGGTCTCGCAGGACGAGGCCTATACCGAAGTGCGGATCTATCACGTGCCCGCGCCGGCCGCCGTCCCCGAAGCCGCCGCCGCGGAAGCGCCGGCCGCTCCGGAAGAGAACTCCGGGGGGGCAGTGTAATAAGCTCCGTCCCGCTATTTTATCGCTGGTTTTAAACGAGGTAATATGGAAGATATAGAATTGAAAAAAGTGCTTGAAACCCTGCTGTTCATTACCGACGCCCCGCTGCCGGTAAGCCGCATCGCGCAGCTCTGCGAAATAAAGAACAAGGAGCGCATCGAAAGCGTCCTCGTCGAGCTCCGCAAGAGCTACGACGACGAGGGCCGCACGCTGCAGATCATGCAGGTGGCCGGCGGCTGGCAGCTGGCCACGCGCCCCGAATACGGCCTCTGGGTCCGCAAGCTGTTCCAGAACAAGATGACGGTGCGCCTGACGCAGGCCGCGCTGGAGACCCTCTGCATAATCGCCTACAAGCAGCCCCTTACCCGCGCCGAGATCGAGGCGATCCGCGGCGTGGAAGTGATAGGCCCGCTGGAAACCCTGACGCAGCGCAGGCTTATCACGGTCGTCGGCCGCCGCGAGAGCATCGGCCGCCCCATACTTTACGGGACCACCAGCGAATTCCTGCGCCAGTTCGGGCTTAATTCCCTGGACGATATGCCCAAGCTTGAAAGCTTCAACATCGAGAACATGGCCGAGGCCGCCCAGTCCACCGCTATAGACCTGATAGAACAGGAATCCATTCCGGAGCCGGTCGCCGAGGGCGCCCCTCCCGCCGATCCCGCGCAGGGAGAGGACTATGCCGGCGAAGGCGCCGCGCAGGAAGCGGCAGAAACCGCTCCCGAAGCCGGCGAGCCCGCGGCTGAACAGCCCGCCCCGGCCGCCGAGGAACCTGCCGTGGAAGCGTCGGTCCCCGGGCAGCCCGCCGAAGAGCCCGGCGAGAAGCCCGAGTAGAGTTTTTGAACCCGGTTTTTTACCGCTGAACATCATTAAATGCCTGAAATTAGAAAAGATCCGGTTTTCGGCCGCTGGGTAATAATGGCCTCGGAGCGCGGCCTGCGCCCCAACGAGTTCCTCGCCGCCGGGGAAGAGGCCGGCTACGCCTGCCCTTTCTGCGCCGGCAACGAGAACCTCACCCCGCCGACCCTTTATTCCCTGCCCGGCAAAGACGGCTGGCGCCTGCGCGTGGTAAGCAATAAGTACCCCGCGCTGGTCCCGGCTGGCTCCCCCGACGGCCGCCGCGAGGGCCTCTATACCAGCATGGACGCCCTGGGCGTTCACGAAGTGGTCGTTGAAACTCCGGAGCACGGCCGCCCGCTGGAGGAGCTCCCCGACGAGGCCGTGTCGGACGTGGTGAAAACTTTCGCGCTGCGGGTCAAAGAGATAAAAAAAGACCCGCGCATAAAGCACGTGCTGATCTTCAAGAACCACGGCCGGAACGCCGGCGCCAGCCTGCTTCACCCGCATTCCCAGATCATAGCCATGCCCATGGCCCCGCTGCGGGTGACCCAGGAGCTGGACGGCGCCGCGGCTTACCATAAAGAGCGCGGGACCTGCGTATACTGCGATATGGCGGCGGAGGAGCTCTCATTTAAAAAGCGCGTTGTCGCCGAGAATTCCGCTTTCCTCGCCGTGACCCCCTACGCCAGCTGCTTTTCCTTCGAGATCCTGATACTGCCGAAAAAACATTTAAGCCATTTCGAGGACCTGCCGGAAGCCGAGGCCGCGGCGCTGGCAGGAGTGCTCAAGGCCGCGATAAGCAAGCTCGCGGTTTCCCTGCCGGACCTGTCCTACAACCTCATCGTGCACACGATGCCGGTGCAGGAGGCGGAGGCGCCGCATTACCACTGGCATATCGAGATAACGCCTAAGCTCACGCGCGTGGCCGGCTTCGAATGGGGCACCGGCTTTTATATCAATACGGTAAAGCCCGAAGAGGCCGCGGAGATCCTGAATTCAGGGAAAAAATATAAGATTTAAACTAATCGAAAGTCGGAAATCGAGAATCGAGAATCTGGAGTCGGGGGAAAGGGCTGCAAAGACAAGACCCTGAGATTTAGGAGAATTTATGAAGATACTTATCGCGGCGAGCGAAGCTTTCCCGTTCTGCAAGACCGGCGGCCTGGCCGACGTGACCGGGGCGCTGTCGCAGGTGTTTTCCCGGGCCGAAGGCACGGAGGTCGTGCTCTTCCTGCCGCGCTACCGCAATGTCGGCGGCGGGGCTTTTTCGCTCAAGGCCGCGGGCGGCAGTTTCCTGATCCCGGTGGGGAACCGGGTGGAGACCGCCACCATGAGCCGCGTGCAGTGGGGCAAGGTGGCCGTCTATTTCATAGAGAACCCGAAATATTTCGACCGGCCCGGCATGTACCGCACCGCGGGGGGCGACTTCGAGGATAACGACGAGCGGTTCCTCTTTTTCTCGCGCGCCGTGCTGGAGGGCGCCAAGTTCATCGGCTTCAAGCCCGACATCATCCACTGCCACGACTGGCAGACCGGCCTGGTTCCGGCCTACCTGCGCACCCTTTACCGCATAGACTCTTTCTACGCCAAGACCGCCTCGGTCTTCACGATCCATAATATCGCCTACCAGGGGATGTTCCCGAAGGAGACCCTGCTTAAGGCCGGGTTCTCCTGGCAGGATTTCACCCCGGAGCGCCTCGAGTATTACGGCGGGATAAATTACATGAAGGCCGCCCTCTCTTTCGCCGACCTGGTCACGACCGTCAGCCCCACTTACGCCAGCGAGATCCAGTACCGCCCGGAATTCGGGCACGGTATGGAGGGGGTCCTCAAGCACCGCACCTCCGACCTCTTCGGCATCCTCAACGGGATAGACGAGGAGATCTGGGACCCGGCCACCGACACTTTCCTGGAGCGCGGCTACGAGCTGAAGAGCTTCCAGCGCGGCAAGGCGGCGGCCAAGAAGGCGCTGCAGAAAGAGCTGGGCCTGGAGGAGAACAAGGATATTATTCTGGCCGGCGTGGTGAGCCGCCTGGACCACCAGAAGGGGCTGGACCTCCTGCTGAAGATAGCTCCGGAGTTCCTGGACAAGATGCAGTTCGTGGTCCTGGGCTCCGGCGATCCAGGGCTGACCGACGCCTTCGGGGCGCTGGCGGCGCGGAACCCGAAGAGCGTGGCCTTCAGGTCGAGCTTCGACGAAGCCCTCGCGCACCGGATCTACGGCGGCTCGGATATTTTCGTGATGCCGTCCCGCTTCGAGCCCTGCGGCCTGAGCCAGATGATAGCGATGCGCTACGGTTCGCTGCCCGTGGTGACGCGCACCGGCGGGCTCAAGGACACGGTGTTCTATAACGGCGAGCCTAAGGACTCGAACGGCTTCGCCATAGACAACCCGGACGAGGGGCAGCTCCACTCGGTGCTGGGGCATATCATCTCGCTCTACGGCTGGCGCGAGAACTGGAACCTGATGGTGAAGAACGCGATGCGCGGCGACTACGCCTGGGGCAAGTCCGCGGAAGCCTACCTGAAACTGTTCGGCATAGCGGCGCAGAGACGGCAGCTGTAGGTTAGAAGAACAGACCGCGGGATGCGAAGTCGGGGACGGGCGGGGTGTGGGCCCGTCGGGCACGGGCTCTCGCACACCGTGCTCGGCCCTCCTCCCTCGGCCTCCGCTCTTACGTAAGCTCCGGCCTCCGGGAAGGCCCGCCGAACCCACACCCCGCCCG
>JAJZPF010000011.1 GCA_021811315.1 bacterium | reverse complement strand
AACCGAATTGAACCGAGAGCTAAAAAACGACGAGCTAAAAATTATCAGTTGCTTAATAAACCGCGCAGATTGTGTAAGGAAATACAGCACAGAAGTAAATACAGGAGGCCTTAAGTTAGTGCCATTCTTGTGTGTCACCTTAATTTAACTGCGTAAGGAGTTTTATTGAGATAATGCTTTCATGGATGGTCATTTGGTTTTCTTTTCCAGTTTTGTTAGTTTTGATTCCAATTCTTCAATTTTTTGTTGTTGCGTTTCCAGCAATTTATGCTGTTCTTTTATCGCGTTCACCATATATGGAATTATAAAGTTAGTTTTCAGCCCTAACATGCCGGTCTTTTCATCCGTTACGGTGACCGCTTCGGGAATAACGCTTTGCACGTCCTGCGCGATGAAACCAAGTTGCTCTTTTTGACCCTTGATATAGTCGAATCTGGCCGGCTCCAATCGCATTATTTTATCCAGCCCATTGTGGAAATAAGAGATATTTTCTTTCATTCTTCTATCGGAACCGTATGTCCAGGCGGCGGCAGTTATATAACCGGGCCCTCCGAAATATCCGGCCCAAGTCGTTCCATAAGACAATAAACCATACGCCTGCGTGCCGGGGGGGTTTACAACGACAGACCAATCCGCCGCAGGGCCGTCTACCGTCAGTTTATATCCCGGCGACGTCGTCCCGATGCCGACGTTGCCGCTCTCGTTAATTAACAAACCCGTATTAAAGGATTGGGGTGTCACGGAAGTGTCATGAGTCTGCAGTTGTAAACGTGACCCGTAACTAGCCGGCGAGTTAGAGTAAGAAACGATTCTTGAACCGTATTGGTAAGAGGGAGAAGGACCAATTTTAATTGCCGCTCCATCTGTCCATGCACCCGCTAACCCTCCGATAACATTCAGTACATATTCTACACCGGAAGCACCTGAGCCATTTATTTGAAGTGGAGTAATGGGATCAGTGGTCCCGATGCCGACGTTGCCGCCATTTGGATTTAGCAACAATGGAAAATTACTTGCCCAATTATTTGCATCGTGAACCTGAATCCATCCTGGGTATGGAGAAGCACTATTTACCGTGCCAAAATCCATGGCAATGTTTCCTGAATTTGATATTCTCACTCCTCCAACAACCGCTGAACCAGAAGTGGGTGGCAAACCATTTACAGTATTTTCTATGTCCAAGCCTTTCTGGGGATTTGTCGTCCCGATGCCGACATTGCCCGAGCTTAGCACGGTCAGGCTCCCGCCTCCGACCTGAAACAATCCCGTCGGCGTTGTCGTCCCGATGCCGACGTTGCCGCTTCCTGTTATCCGGAGTCTTTCAGCCAGACTGCCACTGGCTGCCACGGGGTTCGTATAGAATCCTAGCGCCAATCCGGTCCCATCATAAAATCCGGATATCCCGGCGGTGTGGGCTGATGTGTCGTTATAGCCGAGTTCGATCGTTGCACCGGTATTAATTCCCGCGCCCGGATTTATAAAGCGTGCGACGGTCGTTGTAGCGGCGTTTACCGCGGTTGCCTGTACGGAGAATTTACTCAACGGCCCCGTGGTTCCGATACCCACATTGCCGTTCTTTAACACCAACGTGTCAGAATATTGAGTCCCGGCGGCTTTTGTCGCGAATCGCGCGATATTGTTCGTATTATCCCAATACATATCGAACCAGTTGTTTATATCCGTCCCAAGTAAAAGCTGTGAAATCCCCGCAGAATTCCCTACTGTTAAGACCTTGCCTGTGAAAGGATATCCGAAATCAGTCCCAACCGAAAGGATATTGCTTGGCGTCGTATTCCCGATGCCGACATTGCCGTTGCTATTTAAAATCCGCATCCGTTCAGTCAGTGTTGCAATCGCGCCAGCCGTACCGGACGGTGCTGTGTACCATAACACATCTCCATTTGATTGACTTATGGAACCAGCAGCCGTCGTCAGATAACGGTAGTTGGTACCGTCAAAATAGATATTGTCACCGATATTTGAGAATCCAGCAAAGGAATCCGCTGTAAGCCTAGCCCCCACCTGTAGCTTTGAAACTGGCCCCGTGGTCCCGATACCGACATTGCCGTTGGTGGAGATAAGCAGCCTGTAATTGCCGCCAGCATCCGCGAACCCGGCTATCGCCGGGTTGCTGTCGCTGCCGCGGATCGTCATACTGCCGCCCTCCACCTCAAATTTCGCGCCCGGATTAGTGGTCCCGATGCCCACTTTGCCGTCGTAACGCCAGAACATGCTGCTGCTGCCCTCCTGCACCAGGTTTGTGCCCGAGATAGACTGGTTATAACCCCAGTAATATGTGGGAAGTCCGGCGCCGGCGTGATAGAATTTCTTATTCACTGTCATGGCGATATCACCGTTCACGTCCAATGTCGCTGCCGGGTTCATCGTGCTGATGCCGACATTGCCGTTACTGGAAATGACGAGCCTTCTTTGTCCATTGGCTCTAAGCGATAAGGGTGTAGCTGTGTCAGAGCCCATACTCATTTCGCTTTCCGTGTAGGACCCCAGGCCGTCGATCGTGGCCGCTCGAGCCAGTTGAATAGTCCCGTAAGTTACGCCTAATCTCTGGAAGTTAAGAAATGGCAATAATAAATTTGAATGCGCGGAGTCGATATTGACTATCGAATGCTCACCCGTGGACTGGAATGTCGTCGACTGGCGGTTGGAGTTGGTGACAAACAGGCCGTCATTTGCGGTTGATGCCGCTACCGTCAGTTTATATCCGGGGCTCGTCGTCCCGATGCCGACCTTGCCGCCGTTGCGGTAAACATCCGCTCCTGAAACGGTCCAGTTGGAACCTGTGCCGGGGTTCAAAACAACGCCGTTCACGCGCACTTCCTGCGCGTTCATGGTCCCGGCAACGTCAAGTTTGTAGGCTGGCGCCGAAGTACCGATGCCGACACTGCCGCCAAGTGGATTTAACAGTAATGGAAACGCACTGCCGCCGCTTGCGGGTTCATTGGTAGCCTGTAGCCATGACCCATACGGAGAACTATTGGCTATGCCAATGTTTAAACCGGTTATTCCAGCGGCAGAAATCCTGAATAATCCACTTTGAGCAGTTATAGACGGGGCATCTTGTCCCCCGACGATGTGCACCTTTGAGACGGGCGACGTAGTCCCGATGCCGACGTTGCCATCGGTATTTATAACCATCTTTGTCCCAGAAGCACTACCCTCGGCGCCAGCTTTATAAAACGCAAGTCCATTAGTGCCAGCATGAGGTTCTGCCTGATTATTAAAAATCTGCCAAATAGCGGTGCTGTTCCCTGGTAGATAAATTCCGTTGCCACTCCCACCTGGTGTACCAATATTACCGTTAACCTCCAGCTTATGGGTCGGCCCCGTAGTCCCGATGCCGACATTGCCGTTTGTGGAGGCGAACAATGCGTAGCCGCCTATGGAATGGCTGGCGATAAAAATGGCGGAATCCGTAGTTGAGGTGGAAATCACATGCAGTCTAGCCTGCGGCCCTGTCGTCCCGATGCCGACGTTGGCGGCGTTGCCCAGCACCAGGGAGTTCGACTGGTTCACCGAGGCGTTGTAGCCGATGGCCGTGGCGTTGGTCAGACCTCCCGCCCCGGTCGCTCCGGCGTTGTAGCCGAGGAAGGTATTGTTGGTCCCGTTGTAGTCCGTGCTGCCGGCGTTCCCGCCCAGCGCTGTGTTCCCGCTCCCGATCGTGTTGTTCAAGGACTGGAAGCCCACCGCCGTGTTGTTGCTGGTCGTGGTCACCTGGTTGAGCGCCGTGCGGCCCACCGCCGTGTTGCCCCCGCCGGAACTCACGCCGGGCAGGGCGTAGGCGCCCAGCGACGCGTTCCAGTTCCCCGATGTCAGCCCGCCGCCGCCGGCACTCCCGACGAAGACGTTTTCGGAGCCCGACAGCGTGGTATTGCCCGTGCCGGCGCCGACGAACGCGTTGTTCGTCCCGTAGGCGTGCAGGAAGCGGCTACCGCCGAGCTTCACGGTCCCGCCCGTCCCACTGGTGGCAGGCAGCGAGAGGTTGCCCGTCAGCGAGAGCTGCTCGGCCGGCGACGTCGTCCCGATGCCGACATTGCCGGTTGTTGAAACCACCATCTTATATGACCCTGAATCAGTTGCTGTGGAAGCGACAAAAATATATGAATTAGCGCCGCTTGTTTCTACTGCATGCAACTTCGACCCCGGGTTCGTCGTCCCTATGCCGACGTTGCCGGTACCGGCTACGGTTATTGCGCCATTATTGAAGTTCAAGTTCTTTAATACTCCCGCCGTCCTATCATAAGCATTGATGTAACCGGCATCGGCACCGGAAAGGAAATATGTTTCCACCCCCTTTCCGCCAGTAGCGGCAATCCAGTTCCCGCTTAGAGCACGGATGACACCGCTTGTATCCAACGCCGCAAGAGGCCCCGTATTCCCGATGCCGACGTTGCCAAGATTTCTATAAATATCATCGCCAGTCCCTGCTGTCCATTTGCTTGAACCAGATTGTGCTACTCCCCCTATTCTATAGACGCTTCCAGCAGCCAAATTCATATCGCCATTTACGTCCAATTTATACCCCGGCCCCGTAGTCCCGATGCCGACGCTGCCTCGAGGGAAGGCCACAATATCGCCCCCGCTCCAACCATCTTTATAGAATTGCATTATGTTCGATTCAGCGCCATTGCCTGCGTTACTATTGTGCGTCGTCAGTTTAAAATCGACGGCGTGATTGTAAGAACTCCCTGTCCCGCCGAGACTTTCATCGCGCCCCGCGATCCTGAAAACACCTCCGCCATAATCAGAGGAATTCAGCCTCAAAGAGGCGCCGTTACCGCCTTTTATGTCTAATTTCTGCGATGGCGCCGTCGTCCCTATGCCGACGTTGCCCGAGCTTAGCACGGTCAGGCTCCCGCCTCCGACCTGAAATAACCCCGTCGGCGTTGTCGTCCCGATGCCGACATTGCCGATGTTGGTGATCCGGACGCGCTCCACGGTGAAATTGGTGCCAGGGCCTGACGCGCCAGGGGGAGCGGTCATAAGACTCAGGGCGCCGCCGCCTCCGCTTCCGGTACCTTTACCACCCTGTACTATCAAGTCAGCGCCAGGGCGGTCGATGCCGGTCCCCACATTGGCGCCGGAGATATAGCCGGGTAACGGCGAAGCGGTGTTATTGTTCTGACCGAAAACAGATTGCCAGGCGAAGATTACGCTTGAGATATTGGCGGAACCGATAACTTCAAGCTGCATAGAGGGCGTCGTAGTCCCGATGCCGACATAACCCGCGTTCGTGACCAGCAATCCCGGCATTGCCCCGGCGCCTACATGCAGCAACCCCTTCGGCGTGGTCGTCCCGATGCCTACGTTGCCGCCCACGAAAATACTAGTGGTGATGTTAACCCCGCCGTAAGTGGTCGCCGGGAGGGCGTTTATGGTGGATACACTTATACTCGCCGGGATGTCCGTGGCTGTAACGCCGCTAAGCCCGGAGCCGTCGCCGATGAACTTTGCAGCCTTGAGAACTCCGGTGGCCGACACAGAGGAAACTATTGTGCCGCCGCTATTACGCCAGAGTTGCGCCATGTCGGTTGCCGCGGGGCCGTCCGCCACCACATCCAGCGCCGCGTCCGGTACGCCGGTTGAAATGCCTACGCGCCCGTTGCCGGTAATAAGTATGCCTCTGTTGACCGTTCCCGACATGGCGGTATTAGTGGACCCGGTTACCATAAACCCGCCGGCGTTCTTAAATACGGTGCGGTTCGCCACGACATTATCGATAGCCACGCCCTGGCTGTCGGCCCAGGTGAACGCGCCCGCGGCGCTGGCTTTAGCGTAGCTGCCGGCGGCGAAAGAGGCGAGGCCGCCGGCCAGATTGGTATCCCCTCCCGGCACAACGGCCCGGTCCCCCGAGGCATTGTTGCCCACGCCGCCGCCCACGGTGGAATACTGGTTGCCGGCCGTGTTCTGCGAGCCGCCGGGGACAACGGCATAAAGTCCCGCCGCGGTGTTCTGCTGGCCGCCGGCTACTACGGAATATCCGCCGCTGGCCACCTGGGTGGTTATGCCGCGGTTCACCTGCAGGTCTACCGCGCCTGGGCCGCGCGCGGCGCCTGTCACGCTGCCCCGCCCGACCCCCACGGTATGCACTTCGCCGTAAGAGGTTATGGCCAGGCCGGGAGTAAAAACAACGGTGCTTACATATACTCCTTTGCCATAAACTGCGGAGGTGTACGAGGAAATTTCAAGATTAGGGTCAAAAACCAGTCTGGCCGCCCGCACACCCAACGGACCGGTGGCGGTTACGGAGGACATTGTTAACGCCCCGGCGCCGGTTACCTGGTTAGCCCCCATGATAAGGTCCTGCGTGGCCGTGTGGTTGCCAAGGTTGTCGCTGGTACCGGCGGCGCTAAGGTTGGCGAAAATTTTACCGGTGGAGGTCATAGAAGCCACAATAACCCCGCTTGAGTTGCGCCAGATGTGCAGGTAGTCCGTGTCGCTGGCGCCGGTCCCCACCATATCCATGCGGGCCTGCGGCGCGAGGTTGGAGATACCGACGCTGCCCTGGATAAAGGTGTTCGTGGTTATATTCACGCCGCCGTAAGGTGTAGTCGCTATGGAATTTATTGTGGATATGCTTATATCTGCCGGTATGTTTGTAGCAGTAACTCCGCTAAGCCCGGAGCCGTCGCCGATGAACTTTGTGGCCATCATAACGCCGGTGGCGCTGACGGAAGACACCACCGTGCCGGCGGAGTTGCGCCAGATCTGCGCCATGTCCGTGGGCGTGGAACCCGCCGCCTGCACGTCCAGCTTGGCCAGCGGGCCGGAGGTGCCTATGCCCACGTTGCCGGCGCTGTAATAGATGTCGTTGCCGGTGGTTATCCACTGCACAGGGCCGCTGGGATTGCCCTGCGTCCACACCTCGATGTGGGAACCTGCGCCGATGGCGTTGGCGACGGTCCCGTCAATAACAAGGGAAGTAATATTGGAAGCGGTATTGTTCCAAACAGAGCTAACCAAATAATTATACCCGATTGAATTTCCGGTAGCATTTGACCAGTTTGTTTGCATAACCCGCCCCTGCCCGGACTTGGCCAGGAGTGTCGCTTCGCTTGTACCGATGTCCCCTGCCGAGGCGTAGCTATAACCTAAATAAAGCCCACCGTTGGTCAAAAACCTCTCCGCAATTGCGTTGACACCACTCCCATAAACCATTTGAAAACCGTAATTCCCTGTATTAGTATCATTATTAGGTTTCACAAGATAATTATTATTGAACCCGGTGGTATTTACGAACCTCGCGATAATCTTATACGCCACATCGGAATCACCGCTAAGCCCTGGGACGGTTATGGACGTTTTATTCGTGGTAACGTCCTCGTTATAGATCTTCACCCACTGGGTGCCGCCGCCGCCGAAGCCGCTCCAGGCGCCGGAAGCGCCGCCCGTGGAGAGGTCTACCCAGTCCGTAGTAAGCGTGCCGGTGGAAAGCCGCAGTTTTTTGGCGGAAGCATCGTAATAAACGCGCCCCGGCGCGGCCGTAGGCTGCGTGATGCCCGCAAAAGTGTAATGCCCCGAGGCGGAAATAGTGCTGGCAGTCAGGTCCCCCACCTGCACGTCCCCCGACACATGCAGCTTAGCCGCCGGGTTCGCGGTGCCTACGCCCACATTGCCGGTGCCGTTGGGTTCGATCACAATGTTACCGTTGGCGGCGGACACTATCTTGTGACTGTTAACATCCAGGTCACCGCCAAGCTGGGGCGTGAGGTCCTGGGAAACTTCCGAGATTCCAGATTGCAGGATTACAGATTTCAACGGCCTACCGCAGCGGAACCCGATGCTGCCGGACCAGACGGAAGGGGCGTCGTCCGCGGCGAAGGTGAACACCCCGGCGGCGGCGCCGTCGCCCCAGCCGCCGCCCCGGACCACCGCTGGTACCTGTCCGGCAATCCAACCGGCAGGCGCGGCGTAATTCGTATAAGAATTACCACCTACATTCCACTGCCCATCGTCATTATACCCTGTCCCTGTTCCATCCACCTGCACCATTGTTGCCATTGCATTAGAGGCCCCGGCCCCGGCTGTGCCCCACTCCGCCACCCACTCCCAGAGAGAACCTATCATGTTCTCAGCGCCCGCGGCCGACAAACAGCTTGTGCCCGCGCCGGTTGTGGTGGGGCCGGACCCGCTCACATTGCAGTTGGGGGCGGTGCCGGTCGCGCCGGGGTCGGGGGTGCCATTCGCCGCTTCCGTCCATTCGGCGCTCGTCAACAACCGCTTGCCTGAATTGCGGCAAGCGGCGCTGGCCTGGAACCAGGTCAGGTTAGCCGACGGCGTCCGGCCTGTCTCGCTTCTGGCGTATATCTTATTAGTTGAGGCGCAGTTCTGGCCATTGTCGTTGCAGGGGTAATCGTCGGAAGACGCGCCGTATTGCGTTCCGCCCGCTGCGTTGGACCAGACGGAAGCCTCGTACTTGTCCACGCAGACGTTGCCCACCAGCACAGAGTCGCTGGGGCAGTAGTCGCTGCCGATGAGAGTGTTGTCCGAACACGTACCCCCCGTCATTATACCGCCCATCACCACGCCGCCGGTCAGAACCTGGCCGCCGCCGCAGGAAATGCTGGTACCCGCCGTGCCGCCCCTGCGGTACACGCCGCTTCCGCCCACGTTAAGGTCTCCCCCCACGATATCCAGCAGATAATTCGGACCAGCTGTGCCGATGCCGACGCCGCCGTTTGTTGAAACATATAGGTGCGGCGTGGTTGCGGAAGTTGATACCCAAAGCGAAGAAGCGAAGGTGTCGGGAGCGATCACTGTAAGCGAGGAGGCCCTGATAAAGCTGGAAACGGTTATGGACGCGACGTTTACTATGCCAAAACCCGCCATGTTCAGCGTAGTGGTAGCGAGATGGCTGCCCAGATCGTCCCCCAAAGCGGAGACGCTGTCCCAGTCAAGATAACCGGCCGGGTTTTTCCGAAGCACCTGCCCCGCGGAACCGTCGTTTATGTATATTTTGGCGGCGGCGGGGAATGTTGAATCCCCCACAAAATATGCGCCGGAGGATACCGCCAGCGCGCCGTTTACTACCACATTGCCGGGAGCGGCCGCCGCCCCGGCGTATCCGGCCTGGGTGGAACCGAATACAGTGAAACCTTTTATTTCCACATCAGGATCTTCGGCGGTGCCATTCGCGCCGAGCACGGTGAGGTCGTCTTCGGAACCGAGTTCGGTCTGGGAAAGACAGGTAGAGGTATAGGTAAAGGTAAAGGCCAGCAAGAAAGTGAAAAGAGAAACGCGGGAACGCGAGGCGCGCAAAAGGCCCTTAACTCCGCCAGGTTTACCGAATGTTTCCAGGTTCATATTTTCTCCAGGCACAATTATAGCCGAAAACACGTAACCAATCCCGAAGAAATGCAAGAGAGCGACACCACCTTGACAACAGCGCAAACATGATGTATGCTATACATTATGATGAAACGGACACAAATATACCTTTCAACGGAGCAATGGAAAACCCTGCACGCCATAAGTTTCCGAACGCATCAGTCCATGTCGGATTTGATACGGAGCGCGCTTGACCGTTTTTATATCCGGGACAAGCGCGGCAATTTCGCGCAGGCGGTTGATTCGATATTCGGACTTTGGGCCGACCGCAAAGACCTGCCGGACACCAATACCTATATCCGCATGCTTCGCAGAGATACCCGCTCCAGCAGGCTGCGCCGTGACTAAAATCCTCCTGGACTCCGATGTAATCATAGCCGTGCTCCGCCGCGATCAGCGGGTGAAAGATGAGCTTCGCGCCCTGGAAGAAGCCGGACACCAGATTCACTACACTCCGATAGCAAAGGCCGAAATATACCACGGCATGCGCAAAGGAGAGGAGGAGATGGTAAGGGCTTTTTTCTCCGACTGTCTCTCGATTGATATTACTGACGAGATGGGAGAGATTGCGGGGCATTATCTCAACCAATACCAGGGAAGCCACGGCACGGAAATAGCCGACGCGCTTATAGCCGCCGCCGCCCGCATTGCCAACGCAGAGCTTTTTACTTTTAACCATAAACACTTCCCCATGAAAGACATCAGGCTGCATAAGTCGGCTAAATAATCTCTCCATCTCTACTTATTCCTCAGCCAGGCGGCCGTTTTGGCGCCTGAGTTAAAGATAACTATGTATTCCCCGGAGACTCCGGCGCCGGTAACGTCAAGCCGGGCGGCCGGGTTTTCAGTGCCTATGCCTACCGAGCCCGAGGTGGAAACAACCACCTGCTGCGCCGTGCCTGTGCCTACGGCCAGGCTGTAATTCTGCGTATCCACGCCTTTGATCTCAAGCCGGGCCGCGGCTCCCGCCATGCCTATCCCCACATTGCCGGTAGCCTCTACAGAGAGCCCGACCTGCCCGGGAGCGCCTAACAGCCGCGCCGTGCCGTTTACTTTAAGGGAATTATTGACGTTTAGATCATTTACCGTACCGGAGGAAACATAAAAAGTGGTTCCAGCCTGTAACACGTCCTGGTTATGTATTGAAACGGGGTCGATTTCCCCGCCGCCGCCTACGCTGTCCGCCGCGCACACCCAGCCGGCGGGCACGCTGTCCCATTTCAGGATCTGGCCGTTGGCGCAGCCGGATTGATTGAGTTTGCCCCTGGTCACTGAACCGTCCGCAAGGTCCTGGTTTTGTATGGAGCCGTCCACTATATGCGTGGAAACCAGCACATTGCCTATCCGGTCGCCTGAAAGGCTGCCAAGCTTTACCTGCGAGGCGTTAAGGTTGGCAAGGCCGGAACCGTCGCCGTAATACCAGCCGGCGGTTACTGAAGAGGCGAGCGAAACCGAGTAACCGGCGCCGCCGACAAGCAGGTTGGAGGCGGGGTTAAGAACGCCGCCTATGACAGTATGCGTGGCTATGGTGATCCCGGATACTCCGCCGGAAGCCCTTATTTCGCCGCTATTGTCGAAAGTAAGGGCGCCGCTTACCGAATGCGCCCCCAGGTTTAAGATAGGGTCCGAACCTATGCCGGTATGCGTAAAGGCGTGCACGCCCGGTATGCCGGTGCCGGAAGTGAGCATCCACACTGAGCCGTTCCAGAACTTAAGGGTGCCGGTAACGTTGTCCATCCATAAGTCTCCGAGACCGGGCCCGATGGGAGCGGAAGAAGCGGTGGTGTACTTCTTGCCCGAAACCATAAGGCTGTTTATGGAGTAAGGCGACGAGGTAAGTTCTTCCCTTGGCGACATGCGGTTCCCCTCTATTTCCAGCTCAAGCCAAAGGGCTCCGGTCTGCCAGTCGGAGAGGGCGGGTTCAAGAACGACCCTGAAAACGCCGGTAGAGAACTGCACATTATAGGCCGGGCTGGTCCAGAGTTCTGTGACCGAAGTTGAAGAATCATAGATACGGAACACTATGCCGCGCTGGCCGTTTACCAGGAAACCGGCCTGCCGCAGGTTACCCTGGTAGGTGAACTTGACGGGAACTTCCGCATTTAGGGCCATGGGCCGTAAGCTATAGGCCGTAAGCAGAAGGGCGGAGAAGGACAAAACACGGCCAAACCCGGTTAAGAGTCTGTTTTGGATAGTTTTATCCGTCCCGGCCTTTTCCATATCAGTAGAACTGCACCGCTAAGGCACACCTAGCCTGACGCCAGCCGCCGCCCCCCCCGTCTCCCCGCCGGGCATATTCCCGGCGGGTCGAGGAGGAAGTATAAACGAGATAACTTTGCCTGCTCTTTACTTCTTCTTTATCCAGGCCGCCAGCGAGGCGCCTGAATAGAACTTCGCGGCGTAGTCGCCTTGGACGTTCTGCCCGGCTACGGACAGGGCAGTATCGGCCGCAGCCGCCATGTTAACTCCGTGTATACTGGTAACAGCGCTGCCCAACTGCGAGTTGCCGTTAACGGTCAGGTTGTTGGTGACCGAAGCGCTTCCGGTCACTGCCAGACCGGCCTGCGCGGTCACAAGCCCGGCTGAGGTAAGGGTTCCGCCCACGCCGGTATTCCCGGTAAGAGTGGAGGTGCCGTATACCACCAGCTGGCCGCTTAACGCCGCGCTTGACGCCGTGATATAATTGGCGCTCTTCACGTCGAAAGCCGCCATATCCAACGTCATGGTGGCTATGTGGTTGCCCATGTTATCCCCGCTGACCAGGGAGGATGCATTATTCCATTTCATCGCCCCCGTGGCCGCATCTTTTGTCATCACCTGGCCGTCGGCGCCGCCGGACACATATAACGAGGCGGGAGCGGGCAGATTAACGGTGGATGTGAAGGTAGAACTCCCCGCCACATACATACCGCTTGACACCTGCACATAGCCGCTGACGTATATATTACCGAGGGTTTGCGGAATGTTCACCGTCTGCGCGGGGCCTGTGGAACCGAACAACGTGAACCCTTTTATTTCCACGTCCGGGTCCCACATAGTTCCCCCGGTGCCGAGCACGGTGAGGTCGTCCTCGATACCGAACTCAGTGCCGTTGTCCGCGGCGCGCGCCAGACGGCCCGTCGCCGCCACGCATGCCAACGCAAGTACCACCCTTATTAACTTCTTCATACTGCCTCCTTAGCAATTACAGGAACAGCGGAAGGAAAAGTCCCTCTGCCGTTCCCTACCAAATCACCATTAGTTTTCCGGTCTTGGAATTATCTCCGGAAACTATCCGCCAGATATAGACGCCGCTGGCGGCCCTTTGCCCGCCCGAAGTGCGCACGTCCCACTTTAGCTTGGGCAGCACCAGACCGGAAGGGATAGGCAGTTTTTTAACCAGCCTGCCGTCCAGAGTATATATTTCCACGCTGCCGCGCTGCGGGATATTGGTAAAAGTGATCCCGTCCGTCTCCGTACCGGTCTGCCCCTGGGCCGAACCGGCGTGAGGGCCGTTGGGCCGGAAAGGCACCGGGAAGGCGTATGTGTCTTTTACCGATTCATCCACCGTGCCCAGCAGCGCGTAAACCCCGGGAGCCATAAAAGGCACGGTTATAGTCCTTGAGGCGGGGTCGAATAAGGACGCGGGGAGTTTGGCCCACATTGCGAGCGCTTCGTCCAGGGCCCAGGTTTTAACGCTCTCGACCCGCACCGGCGGGTTGGAGCCGTCAAGGACCCCGTCATTATTGTCGTCTTTATAGCGCATTGAAAGGACGCCGCTTTTGGCAAAAGGCTTATCCCAGACATCCTGCTCGTCAAAAAGCGACATTTCAGTTATATTGTCCGGGAACAGGCGGGACCATCCGCCTTCATTGCGCTCTATTTTTCCGTTTGCGGAATTTATTATGGACGGGTCGACATCCATAGGCTCATAAACGGGATTTTTATTAATGGTAATGTCGAACACTTCTTTATCTACGGCTCCGGGCGGCAGGGTAAGACCGGCCGAGCCGGAAACAGGCATAACTACCGAGGCCAGGCCCTTCTGGAAGGTGAAGTGAGGAGGGTTGTAAAAACCGCTTCTGTTCACGTAGGGGCCGGCCGCGGCGTTACCGGCGCCCTCCGCAACCAGGCGCTGGCCCGCGGAACCGCGGGATGAATACACTCCCCCGGTCAGAACAGAACCGCCGCCGTTATCCTGCACCGAATCCTCAAGCCGGTAATCACTGCCGGACGAGACAAGCGCGCCCGCAGGGACCGCGGCCGCGGCGAAGATAAAGAGTATTGGAATGTTTAAACGCATAATCCGCCCCTTGTTTCAATATTATAGTGGCGGCGGCGGCCTTAATCCCGAAGAAATTACGAAGATAAGAATACTGCACCCTGCCGTATCATTGGAACTGACCGCCAGCGGCTATAGGCCGTCTTACGCTTTATTCGGGCGACTTCCGGGATTCAGGCGGAAAGTTTTATGTATAATTCTGGGACAGCCTATGAACAAGACGATTTTGGTGGTGGAAGACCATAAAGAAATGCGCGACCTGGTAAAATCCGTCCTGGAAAGGGACGGGTTTAGTCTTATCTACGCGGAAACAGTAAAAGCCGGGAAAGATTTCTTAAAACATAAAAAGCCGGACCTTATAATACTGGACCTGGGGCTGCCGGACGGCAGCGGCCTGGAAATATGCAGTTTGGTGCGCGGCACCGCGGGACTCTCAAAAACACCGGTCATTGCGCTCACCGGACTCACGGAATTTAAAGACAAAAAACTCGGATTCGACGCGGGAGTTGACCAGTACCTTGAAAAACCGATAGTGATAGAGGAACTCTCTTTATGGGTTAAAGCGCTTCTTCGCAGGGTAGAGTTGGATACTCGCGGGGGAACACTATTGACCTTCGGTGACCTGCAAATATGCAATGAATCGTATATAGTCAAATTCAAAGGCAAGATTATCGGGAACTTGACCAGGCGCGAGTTCGACCTGTTCTATTTTTTGGTAAAGGCCAGCCCGAAGCTGATATCAAGAGGCGCCATTATTTCCGAAGTATGGAAAACAGCGGCTGTCGAGAACCTTGTGGACACACATATCTTCAACATGCGGCAGAAGCTACCCCGTCAACTCGCCGCCAGGATACAATCCGTCCCCGGCATAGGTTTCAGATACTTCCAACCCCGTTGAAAATTCGGTATCAACCCCGCTAAATATATTCCGCGATAGCGACATGCAGCGTCGCTATTCCGCGATATTTACTGCTCCCTGCGACGTAAGTCAAAGGACCCTGTCGGCTTTCCGGGTTTTGTAATAGACTATAGTCATTGATGAGATCTACGCGGCCCTTGAGGTCAATACGCGGTGATAACACCAACTGAAGATTTCTCCGTCCGTAGCACAACCGAGGGATCTCCTTAAAAATAACTTTAGTGGACCGCGTTTACGAACTTTGACAAGATAGTATCGTTGCTTTGGGTTATGAATAATCTATTTTTCTGCATCAAAACCACAGACCATGCCACACTAACCCGTTGGCAAGGTGCTTTCAGGAAAGAAGGGTGGAAAGCTAATGCCTGCGGTTGCCTGAACAATCCCTGCACAGGAACATGCCGTCTGAGACTGGACCTTGTGGAGGTCACCAGTTCGTTGTGCAAAACCCCTGAAGACCTTAAAGAAATCATCAAGACGAGAAAATCGCTCGCAACCCTGGCTTTTTCCTCACCGCAGAGCATCTCAAATTCTCAGATAGCGAAGTATCTGGAATTCGGGGCGGATGACTTTATTTTCAACAATTTGGACGAGAGAATACTCGTGGCCAAATTAAAAGCCCACATAAGGCGCCTATCGGACACGATATTCGAGGCAAAAGCCAAAGTTACGTCGAATAGCGGGGAGATAGAGGTAGACCGCGGGCGGCGCGCGGTGAGGATAAAAGCCAGACCGGGCAAATACATAGAGCTTTCAAATCTGACACAGAAAGAATTGGACATACTTTCAATGCTTATTGGGAACGAAAAGCGCGTGGTCTCCCGCGAAAGCATGCTTGAAGAGCTCTGGGGCAACTGCGCCACAGAGGTATACTCGGAGTGTATAGACAAGCACGTTGAATCCCTGCGGAGGAAATTAGGTCTGCATGGAAAGATGATCAGAACTATTTACGGTTCGGGGTATATGTTCAGGGACGGGAGGGACGGGTAACTATGGGAAAAGATTTTTTAACAATACTTAATATCGATGACGACCAGGGGTGCCGGCACGCCGCAGCAAGATTTTTTACTATTATGTGCGGGCACAAGGTCGAAGTGGCTGAAAACGGGAGGGAGGGCTTAAGGAAAGCCGCCTCTATTCAGCCGGATATCATACTGCTGGATATGCACATGCCCGACATGACCGGGTTTCAAGTTATGGAAGCACTTTATTCGGCGCCTGCCACCCGTAGGATACCAGTGATAGTAATCACGGGAGCCCACCTGAATGACAGAGAACTTAATAGCCTGAAAGCCAAAAGGAATTTCATGTTTCTTGAACAAAAACCCGTGAAATTCGGCAGGCTCCTGCAAAAACTGGAGAGAATCAGGCAACCTGGCTTGCCCCGGACGGAAGCGCAAAATATATTTTCAGATGATCCCACGGAACCGGCATAGCGGGAGGCAGATTATTATGCGTGTATTAATAGCAGAAGACGACAAAACTTTCAGGATACTTATTACGGAACTTCTGGAGCAGGCGGGCCATACTCCGATACCGGAACCGAACGGGCGCCTTGCATGGGAAAGGCTGTTACGCGAGGGAGCCGACATGGTAGTTACGGACATAAACATGCCGGAGATGAGCGGTTTCGACCTGCTGAGGAACATACGAAACAATGAGGTTTACCGGGAGATGCCGATACTTATGCTGACCGTGCGGCAACTTGCCGAAGACCAGGTGGCTGGCTATGAAACCGGGGCAGACGATTATCTCACAAAACCATTTGATACCAATGTGTTTATAGCCAGGATACACGCCTTGGGGCGCAGGATCCTCAAAAAATAGCAGGCCCCAGCTCTGTGGCCCGGATGGTGCAGGATATCCCAGGACCGCGGATGTGAAAGCGTGAACCGGCATTTAAGGATACTTTCAAGCGACGACGACGAGGGCATACGCGCCCTTTTGTTCAGCCTGCTCACCGAGCAGGGGCATGAAGTGGAGTTGGCAAAAGACAGCGACGAGGTTTTCGAGAATCTCGGCAGGGCGAAGTACGACCTGCTTATCCTGGACGTGAACACCCCGGGAATAAACGGGTACAAGGTGGCGGAAAAGATCTGCGCCAACATTATTAACCGCCCCAAGATCCTGATATTTACAGCGCGTGAGATAAAAGACGAAAAAATGCGGTTTGCGCTCTGCGGTGCCGACGCCATAATAGGCAAAGGCGTGGCATGCGATAAAATAGTAAGCGTCATTAAGGACCTATTCAGTGAAAGAGAGGCGGCGGCACTTCCCGCTCCCTCCGCAAATCCCGCGCCGAAAGGAACTGACCCGCATATGCAGGAATGCCAGCCAAGCCTTAAAACAGCTAAAACCGAAGAAAAGCTTAACGAAGACCTTCAGTACTGCCTTTCAAAAATGACGCAAGTGGAAGATATTCTAAACCTGAAAAACATGCGATATGAGGGATTTATCCGCGACCTCCTGAAAGAAAAGCAGAGCACGGAAAAGAATTACCTGGAATTCAAGCGCATTGAAGAGGAAGTCGATAAACTGAAAAATTGGGGCTACGCCGTAACAGCAGCAGCATCCTTGGCTGTGATACGTTCGTTCTTTTGACAAATTATAGCAGGATAGTCTATAGCGCTGACCTTCGGCTTAAATTCAATCCTGTACTGAACCTCATTCCGGCATGACGGACTGGTACTGTCTTTACGCCGAAAAACCAGTTTGCCCGCCTTGTGTTTAGGGCGGATTTTCACTCTTCCCCCCCGCCGGATTAGCTACAATTACAGGACGGAGCATCACAAGCTGAAAGATGAGATCGCCATAAACGTAAATGAGCTGATCCTGCCGATAGTAAAAAGGATCAGGCTGAAAGGGGCTTCACGCTATCCAGACCTGCTGGAAAAGAGCCTGAAAAACCTGGTTTCTTCATTCGGCCGCAGGCTGACTGAAAAGGATTTTAAGCTTACGCCTAAAGAAATAGAGATCTGCAATATGATCAAATCCGGCCTGACCACTAAAGAAATAGCTGGTCTTTTGGACTCTTCCCGCCATACAGTAGATAAACACCGTAATAATATCCGCAGAAAACTCGGCCTCTCCAAAGAAGGCGTCAACCTGACCTCCTTCCTGCAAAGCCTTTAATTAGTAAGCCAATCGATCCATTAAATAGGTATTTTACATACCTATTACGTACTTGTTATTCCAACATAGCCGATTACCCGGAATGTCTGTATATTATACAGACAGGGTTGCCTTGAATATCAGTTTGCCTTGAAAAACTTCAGGCGTTAGAATAACGCCGCTGTCTTAAGAATAACTTTAGTGGACCACAATAGAGAACTTTGAGAGAATAGCATACGGCATCCTCGGCTTATGAGCGAATTCACTTTCCGTATAACGACATTGGACCAGACAGTATTAAACCGCTGGCAGGATGCCTTTAAAAAAGAGGGCTGGAAAGCCTGCACCTTCGATTGCGTGGACACTCTCTCCGCAAGCGCCGGCCACATAGAACTGGACCTGGTGGAAATAGGGACCCCTTTATGCAGAACGCCTGAAGACCTTCAGCAACTCGTCAAAAAGAGAAAACCGGCGGCGGTCCTGGCTTTCGCCGCCCCGCAAAACATATCCAATACACAGATAATAAAGTTCCTGGAGTCCGGCGCCGACGACTTCATATTCAGCAACATGGACGAGAGAGTGCTCGTCGCTAAATTAAAGGCTTATGTAAGAAGATTGATGCCGACTATATCCGCAAAAATCTCTAGGTTGGCATCCGCCAGCGGGAATATAAAAATAGACCACGACAGACGCACGGTTAAGATAGGGACCAAGCCCGGCAAAAGCACTGAGCTTTCGAACCTGACACAAAAGGAATTGGAAATACTCTCAATGCTTGTGTGCCATGAGAAACGCGTGGTCTCCCGCGAGGTCATACTCGATAAACTCTGGGGCAACGACGCCACCGAAGTATACTCGGAATGCATAGATAAACATATTGAATCCTTGAGAAAGAAACTGGGGCTACATGGCAAGAGGATAAAAACCATTTACGGCTCGGGCTATATGTTCACCGGAGACAACAAGGCCTAATACAGGGGGAATCGAAGCCGAACTACCACCCGGTATATTGTGGCTGCAGAGACTAGAAGCCGCTTCAGGAGACTTCCCGAAACCAGCATAGCCATAAGGAACTATATCTATGCGAATATTAATAGCAGAGGACGACGATAATTTCAGGACGCTTATTACGGAAGTCCTGGGACAAGCGGGACATACACCGATGCCTGAGATGAACGGGCGGCTGGCCTGGGAGAGGCTGCTGTGCGAAGGCGCCGACATGGTCGTTACGGACATAAATATGCCGGAGATGGACGGCTTCCAGCTTTTGGCTAAAATACGGGCCTCCGACATCCACCAGGCAATACCGGTCCTGATGCTTACTATACGCGCTTTCGCGGAGGATCAGGTGGCTGGCTATGAGACCGGGGCCGACGATTATCTTACAAAACCATTTGACAGCGGGGTGTTGATAGCCAGGATACACGCGCTGGAACGCAGAATACTCAAAAGAACGGATTCTAAAACCGGGTAACATATTTATACACATACTTCTTTCAGCCTGCTCTCCGGGCAGGGGAACGAGTGGAATTTGCCAAAGACAGCGACGAAGTTTTCAAGGATCACGGCAGGGTAAAAGAATGAGCGTCATTGATGACTTGTTCAGCGGAAGAGAGGCGGCATCACTTCCCGCTCCCTCCGCAAATCCCGCGCCGAAAGGAACTGACCCGCATATGCAGGAATGCCAGGCAAGCCTTAAAACATCTAAAACCGACGAAAAGCTTAACGAAGACCTTCAGTACTGCCTTTCAAAAATGACGCAAGTGGAAGATATTCTAAACCTGAAAGATATGCGATATGAGGAATTTATCCGCGACCTCCTGAAAGAAAAGCAGAGAACGGAAAAGAACTACCTAGAATTCAAGCGCGTTGAAGGCGAAGTAATTAAACTGAAGAATTGGGGCTACGCCGTAACCGCAGTGACATCATTGGCCGTGATCCGCGTGTTTTTTTAGCGAATATGCCGGGAATAGTGCTCACCGGCATCCGCCTGGATAAAGAAACTCCCGATCTTTCCAAGCAGGAAAAGTACGCCCTTCATTTCTTAAGCAAGACAACCCCGGTACTGGATATTATGGCGCTCATAAAGAATGTTTTATATGGCAGATAAAAAAAGAATATTTATGGTGGATGGCTGCGCCTGTTCGATGAATAAAAAGACTTTAAGAGGATGGCCATGAAATATACGGAAGAGCGGATCACATACGCCATGAAGCTTCACGGGATGGGACTTTCAACCAAGGAGATATGCGGAAAACTTGGGATATGCAGACAAACTTTTTATTACTGGAAAAAGTACTATTCCGGCATAGGTCTGACAAAATTGAGGGAACTAAATTCTCTTAAGAAAGAGAACACAGCTCTCAAAAAGATCGTGGCCGACCTTAGTCTCACCACGCGCATGCTTCAACAGGATTAGAAAGTCTGAGTTACTTTATTAAGGCCCTTTGGATTATCTGGGTTCAGGCCTTTTGAAAGGGCGAGGCGCAGGGCGAGCATTTTCATGCGGATATCTACGGGGAGGCAGTTGAAAGGGAATTTAAGCTTGCCGGGCAGAACCACTTCATAGGGCGTCCCGCGCTCGTCGAGGGCTTTTTTCACTTTAAGGATATCCTCAGGCAGCTTGTCGGAAGGCGTGAACAGGAAAACGAGGTCTTTGGCCGTATAGGCGCCTACCGGGCCGTGCAGGAACTCGGCGGCGGAATAGCCCAGAGCGTGGGATTTGGCCATCTCCCTGAACTTGAGCGCGGAATCTTCGGCCACGGCGTTGTAAGGCCCGCGCCCGACGAAGCCAAGCATAGGGGCTTTCTTTATCCGCTTCAGCAGTTCTTCCCCGCCGTAATTGTCCGAAATGGCCGCGCTGGCGGCGGCGACGGTATCTTTAAAATCTTTCGGCGAGAAACAGCGGCTCCAGGTCTGCGCCGTCCAGAGTACGGCCCAGAGCTGGAGTTCGAAGCTCTTGGTGGCGGCGACCGGGACCTCTTTTGAATCGGAAAGAAGTATATGGCGCCCGGCCAGGCGGGCCAAAGGGTTATTCTTCAGGTCGGCCTCATTGGTAACGGCGACGCCTTTCGCCCCCCACTTTACAAGCTTCTCAAGGCAGGCGGTTATGTCCTGGCTGCGGCCGGACTGCGAGAAAGCCCAGACGGACTGGCCTTTGAAATTAAGCGGTTTCCTGGCCTCGAAAATAGAATGCGGGTGGATGAAATTGGTTATAGTGCCGGCGTAAGCCTCCCAGATATATTTGGCGAACAGCGTGGCCGTGCCCGAGGAGCCGCGCCCGACGAGGTAGACGGCTTTGTCTTTTGAACGGAGCGCGAGCTTCTTCAGCTCTCCGGAGCGGGCCGAGAATTTTTCGAGCAAAGCCGGGATCTCCGCGATGTCGCCGTAGGTGAGCGTGTCTTTTATATCCATTTTGATTCAGCCTGTGATCTTCTTTTTAGCTTCTCTCAGCCGCTTCATGCCGACTTCTATATCCCGCAGGTCCGTACCGGTCCGGCCGTAATGCGCGTGCTCGATGGGCGAGTCCGGGCAGATATAGGTCCCGCGGCTCACGCCTTTCGGGTCTTTTTCCAGGCCCAGCCAGATCAGCCAGGGCTTCATGTCGGAAAAATCCTTCGCAATCAACTCCGGGTTCGAGCGCATCAGCAGGCGCGGATCCCCGAAGCCGTCAAGCACCGCGCCGCTGTGGTAGCCCGCTTCCTTCGCGGCCTCGACGTCGCGGTGGGTGTCCCCTATCACGAAGACCTCCCTCTGTTTTACTTCCGCTTTAGCGATCTTAGCGGCCCGCTCGACGGCTTTTTGCAGGACTTCGCTCCTGTGGTGCGAATCGCAGCCGTAGCCCCCGAAAGCGAAATGCTTAAGCAGGCCAGACGGCTCTAGCTTTATGAAAGCGCCATCCTTCAAATTGCCGGTACCGAGACCGACCAGCACGTCTTTGCGGCCCGACAGTTTTACCAGGAACTTTTCCACGCCTTTAACCTTAAAATACTTTTTGGCCTTAACAGAAGCAAGAACTTCGAGCGGCAGGCGGTCGACGTATTTCTGCGTCAGGGCGGCTAATTGTTTAGCGGTCGGCTTGCGGCCCGCGCCGGCCTTGAAAGCGTTCTCGAAGTTGGCTTTATCCGTGGCGCCCTGCAGCTGGACGGACTTGCAGGCCTCGGGGTGGCCGGTCATAGCCTCTACGGCGAAGTTAAGAGCCCTCGCCCCCGCGCCCCCGGCCTTGATAAGCGTGCCGTCGATGTCGAACAGGATAATTTTCATACGTCAGCTGTTCCTGCTGTAAACTACGCTTCCTTTTTTGACCGTCAGTACGCACTGGTTGGCGCCGAAGTAATAGCAAAGCTCGCGGTAGTCGTCGGCTTCGAAGAAAGCCAGGTCGGCCTGCATCCCGGGGACGACGCTTCCCACCCTGTCGCCGATACCCAGCGCCCAGGCCCCGTTCACAGTAGCGGCGCAAAGTGCTTCCTCCGGAGTCATGCCGCAATGGGTGCAGGCCGCGGAGAGCACGAACTGCATGTTCCAGCAGGGGCAGGTTCCCGGATTGAAGTCCGTAGCCAGCGCCACCGGGACCCCGGCGGCGATAAGCTCGCGCGCGGGCGGATATTTACCCAGACCGAGGTAATAGTTGGAAGCCGGGAGGAGCGAGGCTATGGTTCCCGCCGCGCGCATCGCGGCTATGTCCTCGGCGTGCACATAGTCGGCGTGGTCGGCGCTTATTGCGCCGGCGGCTATCCCGGCGCGCGTTCCGCCGTAATTGGTCAGCTGCTCGGAGTGGACCTTCGGTTTCAGGCCGAGGCGGGAAGCTTCTTTAAGGTAGGCGGTGGTCTGCTCCGGGGTGAAATAGCCTTTCTCGCAGAAGATATCGGCGAAGACGGCCAATTTTTCGGCTGCAACTTTGGGCAGGATCTCGGCAGTCACGTAATCGAGGTACTTCTGCGTTTCCCCGTTGAACTCCGGCGGAACCCCGTGGGCGGCCAGAAGCGTGGGAATCATCTCGAGCGGGGTAAGCTTCTGCGCCTCGCGCACGGCCCGCAATATTTTGAGTTCGGAATCCAGGTTCAGGCCGTAGCCGCTCTTGACTTCCGCGGTGGTAGTCCCGCATTCGAGGAAGCCGGTCGCGCGGATCGCAAGCTGCTCGGCCATGGCCCGCTGCGGCTGTTTGCGCACTGCGCCTATGCTTGAAACTATCCCCCCGCCGGCAGCTTTTATCTCCTGGTAGGTGGCCCCGGCGGTCCGCATCGAGAAATCTTTCAGGCGCGGTTCGGCGAAAACCGCGTGCGTATGGCTGTCCACGAAACCCGGCAGGCAGACGCCGTTCACCTCTATCTTCCTGGCTTTTTTCGCCATCCGGTGGTGGGACACCTCGGTCCAGGTCCCGGCGGCGACCACGATGCCGCTGTCCACCAGCACGGCGGCGTCTTTGACCAGCCCTGTTTCGCGCATTGCTTCGCCCGCGCGCGGAGCTTTATCCCCGGCAAAGGTCAGGAGCTGCTTGATATTAGTGAAAAGTGTGGACATTAGATCCTTATCTGAAATTCTCGAACTGCAGGGTTATCCCGTAGTCGCCGCCGCGCAGGAGGGTCATTACGGCCTGCAGTTCGTCCTTCGACTTGGAGGTTACGCGCAGGGTATCGCCCTGGATGGCGGTATTGGCCTTCAGCTTATTGTCCTTGATCGCCCTGATTATTTCCTTGGCCTTTTCCTGGGGGATGCCCTGCTGCACTTTTACCGCCTGCTTGGCCGTGCCGCCGAGGGCGCTCTCGACTTTCTGGCCTTCGAAATTCTTCACCGGCAGGCCGCGCTTGGAGATCTTCATCAGGAGCACGTCGTAAAGCGCCTTGACCTTGTACGCGTCGCTGGACTGCAGCATTATGGTATTGGCCTTTTTGTCGAAGTTGATCTCGGAGTTGGAGCCTTTGAAGTCGTAGCGGTTGACGATCTCCTTCATGGCGATGGCGATAGCCTCGTCCACCACCGTATACTCGACCTTTGAAACCACGTCGAAGCTGAAGTCTGAAGCCATATTTTATATCCTCCGGAACTGATTTTTTTGGTCGGGAGTCAGGAGTCGGGAGTCTTAGACTCTTGACCCTCGACTCTCGACTCTACTTGAGCATCGGGATCTTGACGCCTTTCTTTTTGGCGAAGTCCGAAGCGATCTTATAGCCCGCGTCGGCGTGGCGCAGCACGCCCATCGCGGGGTCGTTGGTGAGCACGCGCTCGAGGCGCGAAGCCATTTCTTTGGTCCCGTCCGCCACGGTCACCTGCCCGGCGTGCAGCGAATAGCCCATGCCCACCCCGCCGCCGTGGTGGAAAGAGACCCAGCTCGCGCCGGACGCGGTGTTTATCAGGGCGTTAAGGATAGGCCAGTCGGCGATAGCGTCGGAGCCGTCCTTCATCGATTCGGTTTCGCGGAAAGGACTTGCTACGGAGCCGGAGTCCAGGTGGTCGCGGCCTATCACTACGGGGGCCGAGATCTTCCCCTTCTTCACAAGGTCGTTTATCCGCAGGCCCATCAGGTTCCGCTCGCCGTAACCCAGCCAGCAGATGCGCGACGGGAGGCCCTGGAACCTGACTTTTTTCGTGGCCATATCCATCCAGCGGCGCAGATGCTCGTCCTTCGGGAAGAGCTCGAGGACCAGTTTATCCGTTACCGCGATATCCTTGGGGTCGCCTGAAAGCGCGGCCCAGCGGAAAGGCCCTTTCCCTTCGCAGAAAAGGTCGCGGATATAGGCGGGGACGAAACCGGGGAAGTCGTAAGCCTTCTTAACGCCGTGCTTGAAAGCCATCGTCCGGATATTATTGCCGTAGTCGAAAGTCACGGCGCCGGCCTTCTGCAGTTTCAGCATAGCCTCGACGTGAATGGCTATGGACTCCATGGAAAGCTTGAGATACTTTACCGGGTCTTTGCGGCGCAGCGCGTCCGCCTCTTTTACGCTGTAGCCCCTCGGGATATAGCCTTTCAGCGGGTCATGCGCCGAAGTCTGGTCGGTCAGCACGTCTATCTTGACGCCGCGGCGCGCCATCTCCGGCAGGACCTCGGCGCAATTGCCCAGCAGGCCGATGGAAAGGGGCTGCCTGGCCTTCAGGGCCTTCCCGGCGAGGGCAAGCGCCTCGTCGAGGTCGCGGCACATGATGTCCACGTAAGCCGTGTCCAGGCGCTTCTGGATGCGCGTTTCGTCAGCCTCTATGATTATCGCCACGCCGCCGTTCATGGTCACGGCCAGGGGCTGGGCGCCGCCCATCCCGCCGAGCCCGCCGGTCACGGTCAGCTTCCCCGCCAGGTCGCTCTTGAAATGCTTGCGCGCGCAGGCCGCGAAGGTTTCGTAAGTGCCCTGCAGGATGCCCTGCGTGCCGATATAGATCCAGGAGCCGGCCGTCATCTGGCCGTACATCATCAGGCCTTTCTTCTCCAGCTCGTCGAAAGTTTCCCAGTTGGCCCAGTTCCCGACCAGATTGGAGTTGGCGATGATCACGCGCGGGGAATGCTCGTGCGTTCGCAGCACCCCTACGGGCTTGCCCGACTGCACCAGAAGCGTCTCGTCGTTCTCTAGCTTTCGCAGCGAGTTCACGATAGCGTGGTAGCAGTCCCAGTTGCGGGCGGCCTTTCCCCGGCCGCCGTAAACTATCAGGTCCTCGGGGCGCTCGGCCACCTCGGGGTCCAGGTTGTTCATCAGCATGCGCAGGGCCGCCTCCTGCTGCCAGCCCTTGCACGAGATCTTATTGCCGCGCGCCGCGCGTATGATATTTTTATTCATTAAAGAAAGCCCGCCTTTCAAATATTAACTGACAAAATAGCCGCTTAATATAGCTTCCGCCACGGCTTCTATGCGCCCGGAGAAAACCTCGTCGCCTTTGAAGGCCGGGGAGATACTGCGCAGCTTAGCCAGGGCCTTTTCCATACAGGCGCTGGACCTGAGCGGGCGGTGGAATTCAACGCCCTCGGCGGCGGCCATCATTTCGATAGCGTAGATGCGCGCGACGTTAAGCACCACCGTGCTGAGTTTCAGCGCGGCGGTCATGCCCATACTGACGAAATCCTCCTTGTTGGCGGAGGTGGGAATGGAATCGGCGCTGGCCGGGTGGCAGAGGATCTTATTCTCGTTGCAAAGCGCGGCGGCGGTAACATGCGCTATCATGAAGCCCGACTCCAGTCCGGGGTTGCGCGCCAGGAAGGGCGGCAGTATTTTAAAATCGCCCACCAGCTGGGCGATGCGGCGCTCCGAGATATTCCCGAGGGCCGTTATGGCTATCGCGGCGAAGTCGGCGGCGAAAGCGACGGCCTGGCCGTGGAAATTGCCGCCGGAGAGCACCTCTATGGAGCCCCGCTTTTTCCCCTCCACCACCAGCGGGTTGTCGGTCACGCTGCCGAGCTCGGTCTCGAAAACGTTCAGCGCGTACTCGATAGCGTCGCGCGATGCGCCCATGGCCTGCGGCATGCAGCGCAGGGAATACGGGTCCTGGACGCGCTTATCGTTGGCGGCGTGGGAAGCGCGGATCTTGCTGCCCTTCAGCATGGCTTCCAGCATCTCCGCCACCTCGAGCTGGCCGGGGTGGGGCTTAAGATTGTGTATGCGCATGTCGAAAGGCGCCGGAGTGCCTTTAAGCGCCTCAAGGCTCATCGCCCCGGTAAGCACGGCGGAATAAAAAAGATTCATGGCCTCGAAGAGCGCCAGCCCCCCCACGGATTTCATGGCCTGCGTGCCGTTTATAAGGGCCAGGCCCTCTTTCTCGGCCAGCTCTATCGGCTTAAGTCCGGCTTTTTTCAGCACGGCGGCGGACGGCTGCCATTTCTCTTCACCTGCGAACTTCGCCATACCCTCGCCGATAAGCGTAAGGGCCATGTGGGCCGAGGGCGCCAGGTCGCCGCTGGCCCCTACCGAGCCTTTGGAGGGAATAAAAGGTATAACGCCTTTGTTTATAAGCGCTGAAAGCATTTTAACCAGCACGGGGCGCACTCCGGAATTACCCATGGCCAGCTCATTGGCGCGGGCGAACATAAGCCCGCAGGCCTCGGCGTCGTCCAGCGGCTCTCCGACCCCGCAGGCGTGGCTGCGTATCAGGTTCACCTGCAGGCTCTTCAGGCTTTCGCGGGAAACGCGCTGGCTGGCCAGTTCGCCGAAGCCCGTATTTATCCCGTACATCACGCCGTCTCCGGCCAGCAGGGCTTCCAGGCTGGCGCGCCTGGCGGCTATGAGCTTCAGCGCCTTGGGAGGGATCACGGTACGGCGATAGCCTAAAGCCACCTCCGCGAAATCCACAAGATCGGGATAGGAGCCGAGGCTGAAAGGTTTGTTCATGATGCTTTTCCTCCGCATTTTTCTATAAGGTCCGCCACCGTTGCCGCGCCGGCGGACTTGAAAGCGATGATAAAATGGTCGAAGATCTTCCTGGTCATTTCCACGTCGCTCAGGGCGCGGTGCCAGTTCTCGTTCGAAAAATTAAGCTCCGCGGCGATATTTCCGAGGCGGTTGCTCTTGAACTTCCAGTTCTTCCTGGCGAGGGCCAACGTGTCCACTACCGGGAGCTTCGGAAATCTCAGGCCGACGCGCTCGAACTCCGCCTCAAGGAATTTCAGGTCGAACTCCGCGTTATGCGCCACGATAACGGAATTTTCCAGCATGGCCAGGAGCCGCGGGGCCACGCCGGAGAAAGCAGGGCTGTCCTTCACCATCGAATCGGTAATCCCATGTATGCGCGTGACCTCGGCGGGGATAGGCATGCCGGGATTTACAAGCTCGGCCAGCGTGCCCAGGCGCTCGGCGCCGCGGAAATTTATCGCGGCCACCTCGCAGACGCGCGCGGCGCGCGGGGAAAGCCCCGTCGTCTCCACGTCTATAAAGGTAAAGACGGCCTCGTCTATACCGAGTTTAGCTATCGCTTCTAACATGCCTTCCTTAAGTCCGCCCGCGGCCGTCACAGGTAGCCGTAATACGCGAACCGCGTCCAGAGGCCGAGCAGGACGGTGATCGCCACGCTCAGCCAGACATTAACCTTGGACAGATCGATAATGCGCTTTCGCTTCAGGTAGAAAAGCTGGAAAACCCAGGCCGCGGCGAAAGGGATCCACCAGTAGCCGGCCGCGAAGAAAAAGGCCCAGAGCACCAGGCGCTCGAAGATGAGGAAATACTTCTCGTCGAAACTCGGGAAACCCTTTCCGAACATGTCCTTTTCGAAGAAGTAGACGAGCACCGTGGTGAAATGCGTTACCAGCACGAACATAGCGGCGATAGCCGCCCATTTCTCCCCCAGCAGCAGGTCTGGGCCGTTAATTACTACGGGAGAGATCATGAACAGAACGTAAAAATGCACTACCTGGTCCGCCAGGAAGCTGAGCGTATTATCCCTGAAGTGAAGGACCTTCATCCCGTAGACGCGCAGCTCGTCGGTGGCGAAATGGGCCGCCAGCATTATCCCCAGCGCTCCCCATCCGCTGACCGCTAGCGGCCCCAGGGTGAACCAGGTCTCCGGCAGGGAGTTCCAGGTCAGGGTCGCGGACACGACGAAGTGGGTCAGGCAGTGAAGCAGCATCCCCCACACGCTCTTCCGCTTCAGCCGGTTTACGACGTCGAACTGAAGCGTGAAGTCCGCGAGCAGGTGCGAAAGCAGAAGGCGCCAGAAGATTATCATTAGTTTACACTAGCCCTTTGAAGTAAGGTTGAAAGACTGGTCCCAGTCCTTGGGCGGCTCCTTCATATACAGCTCCGCCTGCTCTATGTAGAACTGCGAGGGCCCGTCGTTAGGACGGGCCGCCAGCGCGGCCTGGAAGTCCTTCAGCGAGCCGGCGTAATCGGCCTTGTAGAACTTTTCTATCCCGGCTTCGTAGTTCTTGAGCATGGCCTGGATCTCGGGGGCGGCCTCGCCCTTGCGGGCGAAGGGCTCGTAAACCCTCACCGGGATGGCCTTGCCCACCACCCGGATGCTTCCGAGGTAGCGGTAGTCGAACACGTCCTTCAACTCGGCAAAAGTCGCCTCGCTGGTCATGATCTTCGAGTGGAAGAACTTGTTCGCGCCCTCAAGGCGGGAGGACAGGTTCACTGCGTCGCCCATGACGGTATAGGAAAGCCTGGTCTTGGAACCCATGTTGCCGACGACCATTGGGCCGGAGTTCACTCCGACGCGGGCCGCGGGCTTTATCGTGTACTGCGTGAGCGCCTCGTTCAGGCGGGCCATCTCCACCTGGCAGTCCACGGCCGCAAGCAGCGCGAGCTTCTTGTGGTCCGCCTGGTCCAGCGGGGCGTTCCAGAAAGCCACGATGCAGTCGCCGATGTATTTATCCACGGTCCCGTCGTGCTTCAGGATGATCTCGGTGAAGGCGGACAGGTATTCGTTGAGCATGGTGGTCAGCTCTTCGGGCGTCATCTTCTCGGACATGGTCGTAAACCCGGCCAGGTCCAGGAAGAAAGCGGTCATGTCCCGCTTCTCGCCGCCCAGCGAGAGCTTGGACGGGTCCTTGGTGATGATATCGACGACCTTGGGCGACAGGTACTGCCCGAAGGTGTTCTTTATCCACTTCTTCTCGCGGCCCTCCATAAGGGCCTTGTTAACCGTCACGAATATGAACGAGACGAGCATGGTGACGAAGATACTGAGGTACGGCATGTCATAATGCTTTACCAGCACGATAAAGTTAACCAGCATCAGGAAGGCCATAAAACCGGCCGAAGACAGCGAGATAGTCCTTATCGCGTGATTGGAAAGCATTATAGGCAGCCAGATCACGAACAAAACCAAAGCGACGGTGATCAAAGCCGGGAATGGGCGCAGGAAGTCGTTGTGCAGCATGTTGTCCACGACATTCGCGTGAAGCTCCACGCCGGGCCAGGCGGTGAAGAACGGCGAGGGATAGTGATCGAACGCGCCCGTAGCGGTAGAGCCGATAAAAGCGAGGCCGCCCTTTATCGAAGCGAGTTCCTCCTTCGAAAGGCGGTTCTCGATTATATCGAGCACGGAGATATGCCTGTATACTGAATCGTTCTGCTTGTTCTTCTCGGCGTTCTTCCAACCGGGATGGTAAAGCCTTTTCTGGGGCACCCTGAAATTAAGGCACATCGGGTCTGTCCCGTATTCGAACTCGAGGTCTCTCAGCGAAACATCCTTATATATGGAATAGGCGCCGACCGCAAGGAGAGGAAGTCCTACTCCGGCGCAATCCTTACCGCAGCGCGTTTTAAAGGGAAGAGTATCGTATTTATTGGCGGCGCTGAACAGCGAGACGAGGCGGACCTGGCCGTTTTCCTCCTGGTTCTCCTCAACGTGGGGATGCGAAATATTCCTGGCTGCCTCGCCGAGCCCCGGGAACGGATACAGCATTTTATCCGTCTGCGGATTCCTATAGACCAGCACGGAAACGTTCCCGGCCCTCTTAACGGCCTCGCTCATTTTCGCGTCGCTGGCGGGGTCGTCTTTATCCGGGTCCGTGAGGGTGACGTCTATCCCTATGGCTTTAACGCCAAGCTGTGAAAGTTTGTCTATAAGAGTAGCGTAATGCTTCCTTTTGAAAGGATAGCCCATCTTATCCACAGTGTTCTCGTCGATAGCAGCGATAAATATCCTGTCGTCAGAGCGGTGGTTATAGTACTTCCCGAAATTATCGATAAAGTCTTTTCCATCCTCCGTCGGGAGCATGTTCGGCAGCCACTGCCTCGTTTCGGCCCACTTATTATCCAAAGCCCTTATCCACCAGCCGCGAAGAAAGGAGTTCAGCCCCATGTTCAGCAGCATGAATATTGAAAAAACGACCCCGAAGATATACAAGGTCTTCCCCGCTTTGCCGGCGACTTCTTTATTTTTCATAATAAACCCCTCGATAATATCCCGCAAGTAATTTGAAAACTAGTATATTTAAGATCTATCCCGGTATAGAAACGACGAACCTGCTGCCGGCCCGGCCGGATTCCGCCCGGATCTTCCCGCCGTGCAGTTCCACTATTTTTCTTGAGATGGCGAGGCCCAGGCCGAAGCCCGTTTCGCCCTCGCCCGCCTTGAGCTGCTTGTACTTCTCGAAGACCGCCTCCAGCTGGTCAGGCGGGATGCCGGGGCCGGTGTCGGAGACGGTGAAAATAAGACTGCCCTTCTCCACTGCGGCCGAAGCCGTGACCTTTCCGCCTTTCGGTGTGAATTTCCAGGCGTTGGAAACAAGGTTCTCTATCACCCTGCGCAGCAGGGAGGAGTCAGCGGAAAATTCCGTCTTCGCTACGCCCGCGGTCTCTAC
This sequence comes from bacterium, assembly GCA_021811315.1. GTDB lineage: Bacteria > Elusimicrobiota > Elusimicrobia > Elusimicrobiales > UBA9959 > UBA9959. Next base: position 50,435 of record JAJZPF010000011.1, on the reverse strand, counting down.
CGCGAGCGCCACGCCTTTCTCCTCGAAAATCGCCCTGAAGCTTTCCGCCGCGGCGGAGAGGAACTCGGCCGCGTTGATCCTGGCGAGGTCCGGCTTAAGCTGGCCGGCTTCCATGCGCGAGATGTCCAGGATATTCTCCAAAAGTTTGAAGAGGCGGTCGCTGGAATCCTTCACGTTCCTGACGTAGCCGGCCTGCCTGGCTTCCGGCGGGAATTCTTTTTCGAGCAGCTTTATATACCCCTGCATGGTAAGGAGCGGGGCGCGCAGGTCGTGCGCCACGGAATGGAAGAAATCTTCTTTCATGCGCTGGATCTTCCGCTCCAGGGTGATGTCGCGCAGCACCATGAAGACCGCCGGGTTCTGCGTCTTGGCGGAAAGCGTCTGGATGCTGGCGCGGTAGAATTTTTTTTCCCCGCCCTGCTCGAGCTCCACCACGCCGTTCCTTGAATGCGCTCTTTTATCCACCAGGCTGGCGATCTTCCGCCTGACGGTCTCGTTCTCGCCGGGCGCGGCGGCCTCCGGGCCCAGGAGGGCTTTAGCGGCGGCGTTGGCGTAGAGCAGTTCCCCCCGCATATCGGCCAGGATGATAACGTCGTGGATCAGGCTCACCAGCAGCTCAAGCTTCTGCTTCTCTTCGAAAACTTTCTCCACCTGTATGCCGTGGTAGCGGTCCATCTCGCGCATCATCGAGTTGAAAGCCCGCAGCAGCGCCGAGAGCTCGGAGAATTCCGTCTCTTCGCTCACCGGGACCTTGAACTCGCCCGCGGACACCCGCCCCGCTCCGTCCATCAAAGCCGCGACCGGGCCGGCCAGGCGGCGGGTGAAGAGCAGGGCGGAAAAATAAAAAGCGGTGATCACGGCCAGGAGGAAAAAGGCCATCAGCCAGGAAACTCGGTTCACCCAGGAAAAAGCCTCGTCCTTGTTTTCAAGGGCGATGACGAAAAGGTCCAGGCCGCGCACGCGGGAGGCCGCGCCTATATAAGGCCCGTTCCTGCCGTCTATTTCGAAGACCGGCCCGCGCTTCAGGATGTCACGCACCTCGACGCTGTTGAACCGTTCGAAAGCGCCGGACAGCACGAGGGCGTTGCCCGCGGCGTCGGACAGCATCAGCCCGCCGGTGGCGCCCAGGCGCTGGGAGCGCAGCTTCACGAAAAGATCGCGCAAATTGACCGCGGCAAAAGCGTAGTAACCGCCGCCTATCGGGTAGACCAGCCGGCAGACCGGCATATCGTAGATCATCTCGAACTGGCCGAGCGCCGGGCGGCCCTCCCTTGAGGCTTTCATGAACTGGGCGTCCCCGGACAGGTCGAGAAAGCCGAAATACCTCTTAAGCTCCGGGACGCCGCCGCTCAGCACCTCGCGGCCGTCGGCGCGGGTGAAGGCGAGGAAAAGGAATTCGGGGTTGCGTTTAAGGGCGCTCTCCAGGCCGGCCTGGCTTACATAGCGCGAGTCCGTGTCCCACATCCGCTCGAAGCGCCGGGAGAGGTCCTGGGCCTCGCGCTCCATCATCAGGGAGCCCATCTGCGCCACGTTCTGCTGCAGGTTGGAGATATCCTGCCTGGTCCTGGACTGGAAATAGAACAAAAAGATGCCGGCGGGGGCGAGCGGGATCAGCCCGGCCCCGAAAACCACCAGCAGCAGTCTGTTCAGTAAGGTCATTGTTAAAGTAAACAGCGGACCCGGAACCTTAAACAGTTTTAAAGGTCCGCCGAACCCGGAACTGTTCGCCGTTCACCGTCTACTTCTTCAGCGCTTCTATCAGCTTGGGCAGTATTTCGTGCACGTCGCCCACGATGCCGTACTTCGCCACATTGAAGATAGGGGCGCTGGCGTCCTTGTTCACGGCCACGATAACGTCGGAGGCTTTCATGCCCACGATATGCTGCACCGCGCCCGAGATACCGAAAGAAAGGTAGAGCTTGGGCGAGACGGTAGTGCCGCTCTGGCCCACCTGGTGCGTTTTTTCCTTGAAGCCCATGTCGACGGCCGCGCGGGAGGCCCCGACGACGCCGCCCAGCAGCTTAGAGAGCTCGTCCAGCTGCTTGAACTTCTCCTTGGACTTCATGCCGCGCCCGCCGGAAACTATGATCTTGGCGTTCTCGATCTTCATCCCGCCGCCGTCGTGGGAGACCTTGCGCTCGAGGACCTTTACGCGGCGGAGGCTCTTATCGAGCTTGGCCGACTCGCGGACCACCAGGGCGGAGCGGCCCAGCACCGGCTCGTTCATCTTCATAACGTTGGGTCGCACGGTGGACATCTGCGGCCTGGACTTCGGGGCCAGGATGTCGGCCATGATATTCCCGCCGAAAGCGGGGCGGGACTGGAGCAGAAGGCCGTCCTTTATCGCGAGGGCGGTGCAGTCGGCGGTCAGGCCGACATAGAGGGAGGAGGCCACCCGCGGCGCGAGGTCGCGGCCCTGGATGGTGGCGCCGTAGAGCATGATGGACGGCTTGTGGCGCGTCACCAGCGAGACTATCACGGTGGTGAAGATGTCCGTGTTGTACTCAAAAAGCTCGTCGTGCTCCACCATGTAAACTTTGTCGGCCCCGTAGGCGCCGAGCTCTTTCTCGTAGTTATGGTTCTTGTCGGCGAGGAGAACGGCGCAGAGGTCTTCGCCCAGTTCGTCGGCGAGCCGGCGGCCGGCGGAGAGCAGCTCGAAAGTGACCTGCTTTATCTTTTTTGCGTGCGCCTTGTCGCCGGTCTCGGTGAGCTCGACGTAAACCCAGACGCCCTTGAAGCCGGACAGGTCCCTCGCGGAGGCTTCCTCCCGGGTTATGGTTATGGCCTGGACGGGGCAGACCTGCACGCAGACCCCGCAGAGGGTGCAGGCCTCGTTCATCACGGCCATTTTGTCTATCATGTTGATCGCCGCGAAAGGGCAGACCGGCACGCACTTCGTACAACCTATGCACTTTTTGGAAACTTCTATCATCGTATTCTCCTGTTGTTTAAATGGTGGAACCGGGCCTAGTCCTCAAGAAAATGCTCGGCCTTCATTATCTCCAGTATCTTCGCCATGCCTTCGTGGCCGGAGCCGGTGAACATCGCGGCTTTCTCGCGCTGGGGCGGAGGATAGATCCGGTCCACCTGGGTGGGCGAGCCCTTGAGGCCCAGGAACTGCGCCTCCGCGCCTATATCCGAAGCGCTCCAAATGTGGAAAGGCTTCTTAAGGGAGGCGTTGATCGAGAGGAAAGAAGGATAGCGGGGCACATAATCCTTATGCATGATCATGGTAAGCAGCACCGGCGGCCTGGCCTCGACCACTTCATACCCGCCGTCGATCTGCTTGTGGGCGATTATCCGGCGCCCGTCCACGTCCACTTTCTCGCAGAAAGTCACCTGGGGCATGCCGAGCTGCTGCGCCACGCCGGGCCCGGTCTGGGCGGTGTCGCCGTCGATGGCCTGCATGCCGCAGAAGATCAGGTCTATCTTGCCTATCTTCCTGACGGCTTTGGCCAGGGCGTAGGAGGTGGACCAGGTATCGGAACCGGCGAAAGCCATGTCGGAAAGCAGGACGCCTTCGTCGGCGCCGAGGGCCATGCCCATCTGCACCACGCTTTTCGCCTGCGGGGGCCCCATGGACACTACGGTCACTTTGAAATTATGTTTTTTCTTCAGCTCCAGCGCCGACTGCAGGGCGAAATGGTCGTAGGGGTTGATGATGCTCGGCACGCCGGCCCGGATAAGGTGCCCGGTTTCGGGATTGATCTTTACTTCGGTGCTGTCGGGAACCTGCTTTACGCAAACTACGATATTCATGCTATTCTCCTTAAAAACTATCAAGAGTCGGGAGTCAGGAGTCGGGGGTCATCGAGTTATTCATTTCTTGACTCTCGACTCCCGACCCTCGACTTTTTGACGTTATTTCGCTTTAAACGTCTGCTTCAGTTTCAGGGCCACCAGGTCCATGTCGGCTATCATCCCTTTCTGCTCCGTCTGGATGGCTTCCATGTTGACGGCGTCGGCCAGGTTCCCGGCCGAATCGGCCGCTCCAAGCACGAGCGCGAGGCCCTCAGCCGCGGTGTTAAGGGCGGCTTCGCGCGCGAAGATCCGCGCCATCGCCTGCCAGCCCTCGCGGTCGAAGCGGATGGTTTCGCTGTACTTCTGGGCGGCCGCCGCGATGGAGAAGTTCCAGGCGGTTTCGGCGGCGCAGATCAGCTTGCCCAGCTTGAAGGTTACATGCTGGTGGCGCGTAAGCTTATGCACCCGGCATTCTTCCAGGATAGCCGCCAGGGCCCGCAGCCCGAGCGCGGAAGCGTGGGCGCCCACCTTCGGCTCTTTGGCGTGGAGCTGGTCGAGCTGGTCGGCCATGTCGAGGTAATACCTGCCGCGGGACTTCAGGTGCTCCTGCCAGCGGCCGCGGTAGATGGTCATCTCGAGGACTTCGCTGGTCCCCTCGTAGATGCAGGTGATCTTCACGTCGCGCTTGATCTTCTCCACCGGGAAATCCTTGGTGAAGCCGTAGCCGCCCAGCGCCTGGATGGCGTCGTCGGCGGCCTTGTTCCCCCATTCGGAGGCGCCGTACTTGGCTATCGCGCCCTCGGTCTGGAGGCCGTGTTCGCCGGAATCCAGCTTATTGGAGGTATATTCGATAAAAGCCCTGGCGCCCTCGAGACGCACATAATTCGGGACTATAAGCTTGTGAGTATAGCCCTGCTTCTCGGAAAGCGGACCGCCGCCCTGGATGCGCTGCTGGCTGTAGCGGATAGCGTGCTCCAGGGCCTCGAGACCGCAGCCCAGGCCGAAAGCGGCCACCATCACGCGGGTATAGCCGAAGACGGCCTGCGCCTGCAGGAGGCCTTTGCCCTCTTCAAGGCCGATCAGGTTCTCGGCGGGAACGTAAACGTTGTCCAGCGAAAGCCCGGCGGTGTTGGAAAGGCGGATGCCGTGCTTGTCCTCGTGCTTATTGGCGGAGAAACCTTCCATCTTGGTCTCCACGATGAACCAGGAGGGGCCGCCGGGAGCCATGGCCAAAATAGTATGCATGTCGGCTATCCCGCCGTTGGAGATCCACTGCTTGTTGCCGGTTATGCGGTAGCCGGCGATCTTGCCGTTCTTGACCACGTGCTCGGCGCGGGTGCGCATGTTCACCAGGTCGGACCCGGCGTCGGGCTCGGTGGCGCCGTAAGCCACCAGCAAATTCTCCGAAGCTATCCGCTTCAGCCACTTTTCTTTCTGCTCCGTCGTGCCGCCCTGGTTGAGCGGGTCGGTGCCGAGGAAGGTGGCGAAGACGCCGGTGGCGATACCGAGGTCGATCCGGGCCAGAAGTTCGCAGATCCGGTAGATGTCGAAGGTCCCGCCGGAGACACCGCCGTATTCCTCGGGGATCATCAGCAGGTGCACGCCCAGGGAGTCCTTGTCGTACATCTCCTTGAGGATGTCCGTAGGGCATTCGTTCTTTTCGTCCAGCTCCCGGATCAGGTCGAAAGGAATGCGCCGCTTCGCGTATTCCCTGAGGCTGTCCAGCATCAAGTTGCGTGAAATAGTGTCCATGCTTGCCATTAATTGCTCCTTATATTTTCACTGCTTCGGCCGTCAGAGGGGCATAGCCCTTTGATACGGCACTTGCATAGCTTCGCAGCAGGAGAGATAACCTTTTATCTCGGCCAGTATTTTCTCGGCGAAGACCTTGTCCTCAAGGCCCTCGGCGTTTATAAAAACGTTCTCGGCCGCGCAGCGGATGGCGGTCTCCAGCTGGTAGCGGGCGCTGCGGTAGTCCGAAGCCACGTGGTTCGAGATAGAACCGCCGCAGACGCTGAGCCCCGCCAGGGCCTCCGAGGCCAGGCGCGCGGTCTTAAGAGGAACTTCGGCCGCGTGCTTCAGCGCCGCCTGCATCTTCACCTTGCGCTCCGGGTTGTCCTTGGGGATCTTCATGGCTTCCATGAAACTGTCGTAAGAAGCGGCATCTTCCGCCACGCAGCTCTGCAGCGCGGCTTTATGCCCGCCCAGGCTCTCGAGCAGGGAGCGCAGCGCGGGCCGCTTGGCCTCGTCTAGCTTCTTGCCGCGGAGCGTGATGCCGATGGCCATCTGGCCCAGGGCGCAGCCCATCGCGCCGTTCACTCCCGCGGCCGAACCGCCGCCCGGGGTCGGGTCGGTGGTGGCGAGAGCGTCCACGAAAATATTGGCCGCTCCCTGCCAGGAGCTCAGCAGCTTCAGCAGTTTGGTCTCGAGCACCTGCTCTTCCTTTTTGAAATCCTTCACCTGGAGGGCTTCCACGGCGTAATCGGTAAGCGCGTCCTGCGTGGTCAGGCCGATCAGTTCCGTGCCGGTTACCGCTATATTTTTAGGCGCAAGCTCTTTGGCCATTTCGTCCATCACGCGCTTTACGGAGGTGGTCCGGTAGTCGGTCAGCACGGTCGACATCTGCACCTGCCCCTTCGACTCGAGGAAAATTTCCTTGGCGCGCAGGGCGGGCAGGCCGCCGCCGGAAGTGCGGATCTTCTTGGCCAGGCCCTTGGCGAACTCCATGTCGGTGGTGGCCAGGTTCACGTTGAAATTTATGATCTGGTTGCGGGCGCCCACGGCCATAGCGCCGGCGGTGGGATGGATATGGTTGGGGCCGAAGTCGGGGACGCGCTCCGGATTTTTGCCGATATCCTCGCGCAGGCCTTCGAACTGCCCTTTGCGGACCTTGGCCAGGTCGCGCCGGTTCTCGTTGCGGGCGGCCCGGTCGTAGAGATAAACGGGGATGTTCAGCTCGCGGCCGATGCGCTCGCCGGCGGCCTCGGCCAGCTTTATGCAGTCCTCGATGGTGGAATCCATTATCGGGATGAAAGGGGCCACGTCGGTGGCGCCCATCCGGGGGTGCTCCCCTTTGTGGTGGTTGAGGTCGATAAGCTGGGAAGCTTTTTTAGTGACGGCGAACATCGCGTCCGCGGCGGTCTCCACCGGGGCGATGAAAGTGAGCACCGTGCGGTTATGGTCGGCGTCTTTTTCGACGTCGAGCACCAGCACTCCAGGAACCGACCTGGCGGCTTCCACTATGGCGTTTATTTTAGAAAGGTCGCGGCCTTCGCTGAAATTCGGCACGCATTCCACAAATTTTCCCATAAAACCTCCGTTAGCGCGGATCGGGTGAACCCGCATAATATAGTTAATTATAGCTAAAATGGGCCGAGGACTGAAAGATGTGAGCCCGCTATAAATGCGAAAACCCGCTTTTGGCGGGTTTTCGCTTCCCCTTTTTACAGGGAGTTTTTGTTGGAGGTCGCCTATGGCTGACGTCCGTACATATTGTAGCAGGCGAACCTTGACTTGTCAAGGGGCTTTCTTGTCTTTCCAGACGCCGTAAGTGACCACGAACATTATGTTAAAGCTGTCCGCAGAATCCAGGCTCAGGTTGGTCCCTTTCACGTTGAAGATATGATGCCAGCGCAGGTCCAGGCCGGCCATGGTTTCCCACCAGAAAGGGTACGAGACCCCCACGCCCAAATTGACCCCGCCGCTCGAGCCGGAATCCGAGCCGAACCGGACGCCCGCGGAGGTGAAAGGCTGCTGCTTCCACTGGTAGATCCCGGCGCCCAGGATGCCGTAATATGCCTTGTCTCCCTGTGGAAAAGACGCTTTCAAAAAAGGGGTAAGGGAAAAGATCTTCAGCTGCAGGCCGCTCAGGACCCGGTGCTGATAGCCCGTAGAATAGGAAGACTCCACCCCCAGGCTCAGCAGGGCGTCGATCCTTTTTGAAGCCGCGAGGCTGGCGATATGAGAAGGCTTGAAACCCGCGCCCGTATCCCCCCAGTGCCCGCCGAAAGGCAGCGACCAGCCATAGCCGCCGGAAATATAGCCGGCGAGGTAGCGGGTCGGCTCCGGCAGGTCCCCGAGGTCGGGGAGATCCTGGGCGCCGGCCGGCAGGGCGCAGCAGGCCAGCAGCAAAGCCAGGAGCAGTTTCATCTGCCCGCCCCGGGCACGACGCCTATCCCGGCTTTCACCCGGTCGAGAGAATAAACCCCGTCTTTCGAAAGGAAGGAGGCGCCGCGCATCCCGCTGTCTTTTATGAAGAAAGGCGTATCCAGGTCTATGAAATCGAAGCCGCCCAGCCCGCCGGCGAAATGCGCCGCCGCCGCGGAGGCCAGCTCGCTCTCCAGCATCTCGCCCATCATAAGCTTGATGCCTGAAGCGCGGGCCAGCGCCCAGACCTCGCGCGCCCGGAGGAAGCCGAGCTTGGTGAGCTTTATGTTCACGGCGGTCACGGCTTTTTTCCGTATAAGGTTGAAGACGTCGTCCAGGGAATAGGCGGACTCGTCCGCGCAGACCGGCATTGGCAGGCGCCTGGAAAGATAGGCCAGCCCGCCGATATCGTCCTTCGGCACCGGCTGCTCCAGGACCTCGGGGCGTATCCCGCGGCGAGCCAGGTCATTAATAAATCTCTCCGCCTCGCGCGCGCCGTAGGCGCAGTTCGCGTCGAGGTAAATAGCGCAGCCCGGCGCCGCTTTCTTAACGGCCTCGAGGCGCCTGAAATCCTCGTCCATGTCGGAGCCGGTCTTCACCTTGAAAATACGGAAGCCGCCGCGCCGCATCTTAAGCGTGAAATCGTAGGCCGCGGCCGCCCCGCCTATCACCACGGTGATGTCCGTCTTCAGGCGCGGAGCTTTCCCGCCGAAAAATTTATAAAGCGGCACGCCCTGCAGGCGCGTCGCCAGGTCCAGCACGGCCATCTGCGCGGCGGCCAGGGCGGCCCTGTTGCCGTCCAGCGCGCCTTCCAGGACGCACATCGCGCCCAGGTAATTCGCGGCGTCGCGCCCCGCCAGGAGCTCCCCCGCCCTGCGCAGGCTTTTGACCGTGCGGGCGCGGGTTTCGCCGGTGATGTGAGTGGCGATGGCGGCCTCGCCGAAACCTTTTACCCCCCCGGCCGCCTCGAGCGTGAAGAGCACGTTCTCCAGGCTGCGGTGGCTGCCGCTCGAGATCGTAAAAGGGGTGAAGAGCTCGGAGTCGAATTCCTTTACCGAGAACTTTTTTATAACGGAATCTTTCATGAGGACCTTTCCTTGCCGCCCGTAACCTCGCGGCCCAGTATCATCAGCGCGACCACTATCAGGAAAATAAGCACGCTCTGCGCCAGCAGCAGCCAGGTTCCGGCGGTGGAAGCCGTGTGCCGGATGTTCCAGGCGCCCAGCCCGAGGCAGATATTGAGCACGACGATAAAGCCCACGGTCTGCTCCACGCTCATGCCGAGCTTCATCAGCCGGTGGTGAAAATGGTCCTTGCCGGCGTATTCGAGCCATTCTTTCACGCTTCTTACGCTGCCGTTGCGCACGCGCGAGACGGTGGTGTAGATGATGTCGAAAATAGGGATGCCCAGGATCAGCAGCGGGGTGGAAAGGGAGACGGCGGGATTGTCGGTGGCCCAGCTGCCGTAAAGCGCGAGGCAGCCGAGGATGAAGCCGATAAAAGTGGAGCCGGAATCGCCGAGGAAGACCTTGGCGGGGCGCCAGTTCATGCGCAGGAAGCCGAAGCAGGCCCCGGCCAGCGCCGCAGAGATGAAAGAAAGCGGGTACTGGTTCGACTTCCAGCCTATCCCCAGGAACAGCAGCGCGCAGACCGCGCCCATGGTGGAGGCCAGCCCGTCGATCCCGTCCATGAAATTAAAAGCGTTGACTATCCCTACCAGCCAGATCACGGAAAGAACGGTGGAAATAGCGAGGCCGAAGGGCAGCTTCGTCGGCAGGCTGAGGTGCAGGCCGAAGAAGGTGACCGCGAGCGCGGCCGCCGTCTGCCAGAAAAGGCGGGTCCGGGCGGAAAGGCCCTTCCAGTCGTCGAAGAAGCCGAGGACGAAAATTATGGTCCCGCCCAGCATGATCCCGTAAATTTCCCGGGAGAACTGCTGGTTGCGGACGATGGCGGCCATGAAACCCAGGAACACCGCCGCGCCGCCGATGCGCGGCACCGGGGAAACGTGCATTTTGCGGGCGCTCGGGATATCGATGGCCCCGATGAGCCCGGCCAGCCAGGCGCTGGCGGGGGTAAGCAGGAAAACGGCGGACATGGCAATGAGGAAAAGATAGGTCCAGCGCAGGCCCTCGGTCCAGGTCCAGGCCGAAAAGCCGCCGGGCGGGAGCAGCGCCAGCAGCAGCGCCAGGACTACAAAGGAGAAAACTCCTCCCTCTCGCCGTATCATTTGCAGCCCAGCAGGTGGTCCAGGAGCAGGCGGCGGGAGACGAACCCTTCCGCGTATTTCACCCTGTCCTGGTAGCCGCGGAAGATGGCCGCGGCCTTGGCGCTTTCCACGATGGAGAGATTTTTTACCCGGGTCTTGTAGACCTGGGAACTGTGGCATTTCAGAAGCGCCACCTTTTTCGTGATGACCGGGCCGATATCGGTGAAAATGCCCGGGTTGAAATCCATGGTCGTGGGAACCTCGTAGAAGAGCAGGTTCTTCATGTAGCGCGCCGCGGTCTCCACCGCCAGGGCCACGTTGCGGTGGTCCTGGTGCGTGTCGGAGGAGTGGTTCACAAAAACGAGGTCCGGTTTTATAGCCTCGATGCGCTCCTCTACCGCGCGGATCAGCTCCCGGTTCAGGGCTACGCCGGTATCCTCGAAGCCGCCCCAGTGCAGCTTCGCCTTCAGCATCGCGGCCGAGCGCTCCTGCTCGGCCTTGCGCAGCCGGGGGTCGCCGCCGACGGACCCGCAGGTCATGACCAGCATGTGTATCTTGTGGCCCTTCCGGGCCAGCTTGTAAAAAGTTCCGCCGCAGCCTATTTCCAGGTCGTCGGGATGCGCGCCGATTCCGAGTATTTTCATAAGTTCAGGGTCTTCCCGCAGTTTTTATCTGCTGCTTTCCACGCCTTCCGTCACCAGGGCTTCCGTTATCGTATGCTCCCCTTTGGAGAAGGCCGCCAGCATGCTCATGTTGGCGATATTGTTTATCCAGCGCGGTATGCCGCCGGAGCGCTCGAAGATCAGCTCAAGGGCTCTTTCGTTAAAAATATTCTCCGTGAGACCCGCCACTTCTAGGCGGTGCGTGACGTACTTTACTGTCTCCTCGAAATTCAGCGGCTTGAGGTGGTAGCTGAGCGTCACGCGCTGGCTGAACTGTTTGTTGGAGTCCAGCTTCTCCTTCAGCTCCGGCTGGCCGCTAAGGATCAGCGTCAGGAGGAAGCGCGTCTCGGTCTGGAAGTTCATCAGCAGGCGCAGCTCCTCGAAAACGTTCTCGTCGCTTATCAGCTGGGCTTCGTCTATCGCGATCACGACGTGCTTGCCGTCGTGCATCGTGTCCTGGAGGAAGCGCTCGATCCCCATCAGCACGTCTTCCTTCCTGGCGGGGACGTTATAGCCGGTAAAATTATGGAGGATTATCTTAAGCAGCCCCAGGTCGTCCAGGCGCGGGTTCTGCACGAAAGAAAAAACATAGCCCTTCTTCCTGAACTGGCGCTCCAGGGATTTCAGGACGAGCGTCTTCCCGGTGCCGTAAGCCCCGGTAATGACCGCGCAGGCCTTCTTCTCTTCCACGACGTAGGAAAGCCGCGAGAAAGCTTCTTCATGGTTCTCCGACTCAAAGAAAAATTCGGTATCCGGGGTATTCTCGAAAGGAAGTTTCTTCAGGTTCCAATGCTTCTGGTACATAAACGATATTTAAATATATATGGGGCCGGAAAGCAAGAAAGCGGAAGCGCCGGGAAAGCAAAAAGCCGCGCTCGCGCGGCCGCTCCCTGCCTTCCGCCGGTTCCCTTTACCTGACCCACACCGAATAGCCCGGCCCTTCGGCCGCGGTTTTCCAGCCCGGCCCGGGAGACCACATTTTATCTCCCAGCCTGACCGCGACCTTCCCGTCGATAACGGCGGCATAGAGCCCCTGCTCCGCTTTCATGATCCCCACGGAGCTGGAGGAAGTTATCCCGGCCCCGCGGCGTATCTTTATCAGCGCCGAAATAGGGTCCTTGAGGCCCCAGTCGAAGAAATGCGGCCAGTAAACGCAGGGAACGCCGGGGTGGGTAAGTATATAAGCGTAGCCGGTCATGACCTTGTCCGAAGGAAAAGGCCAGGCTTTGTCCTTCAGTTTCCCCCCGGGGCTCGGCCCGGTGTCGTGATTATCGATAAAGGTCACCGAGTTCTCCGGCCACCAGCCGATAAGGCCGGAGGGGCGCCCGCTGGCGTCGGAAAGGCGCCAGTATTCCCCGGAACTTACCGCGGCCTGCAGGACTCCCTTGGTGGTAAAGTCGAAAACCTTTATCTCGCCGTTCACGGAATCCAGCCAGTCTGCCGAGGCCTGGCGGTGGGCGTCGGTATTGTTCAGGTCGAAGTCGTCCCAGATCTCGGCCACCGCGAAGGAGGGCGCGCTGGCCCTGTTATAGGCCAGCAGGTAGGCCGGGGCGAAGCCGCGCGCGTAATCGTAGCGCCAGCCGTCGTAGCCGGGGCTGCTTTTGAGGCCCGGAAGCCAGGATTTATAGAAGTCCTGGACATAGCGTTTGGTATGGTCTATATCCCTCGCGGCGTGAAAACCTTTCCCGGTATCTGGCGCGCCCGCTCCCTGGCCCCACTCGTCGTCGGAACAGACCGAATCCGGGCTCCAGGCCGGCGCGGCGAAATCCGCCCAGCCTTTCACGCCCACGCGGTGGTTCGCGACTATATCGGCTATAACCCTTATCCCCGAGGAATGCAGCGCTTTCACCGCCGAGTTCAACTGCGCCGCCGTGCCGTAGCTGGAATCCAGCAGCTCCAGCTTGCGGGGCATATAGCCTTCCGGGGCGAGCGAATCCGAGGACGGAGGAAGCCAGACCAGGTCGATGCCGGCCCTGGAAAGTTCGCCGGCGCGCTTCCCGACCTCGCCCCACCAGGGGGCGGTCTTCCAGGAAGTCCAGTGGAAGCCCTGTATCATCACGGTGGGCTCCCCGCTCCCGGCCGCGAACAGGGGAACCGCCTGGCCGAAGGCCAGGCCGGTCAAAAGCAAAAAGGCGGCAAGGAAGCTCTTTCTCATCCTTACCTAGTTTTTAGCAGATTTTAGAACGATGTCAAGGGCCGAACGGGGAAAGGTTTTACCCCAGCTTCTTCCTGAGGTAGTCCGCGCGGAAAGCGTCGCGCTCGGCCGGGCTGAGCTCCCTCCCGGCCGCGGCCTGGATATGCGCCGGTTGCATCAGCAGCGTCACCTGGTTGAAAGTGCTGAAATCCAGCCCCATGTTCCAGCCCATGGCGGCGCCCATGCGGGCGAGCGAGATATTCTGCATGAATTCCTCGTAGGAGAGCGTGCGGGCGTGCTTCAGGAGGCCCAGGGCCCTGAAGACGGTGTCCTCGGTCTTAAGCTTAAGCGGGGCTTTCAGCAGCGTCTCCCTGGCGGAGATCTCCTGGCGTATCAAATTGCGTATGACGCGGTCGATGTTAGTGCAAAAATCCTCTTCGCTGCGCCCGAGGCAGGTAGCGTTGGAGATCTGGTAGAAATCGCCCAGCACGTAAGTGCCCTCGCCGTAGATGCCGCGCGCGGTAACGCCCAGGTGGGAAAGGCTTTCGAGCACCTGCGGCATCTGGCCCAGCCGCGAAAGCGCGGGCAGGTGGGCCAGGCAGGAGACCCTCATCCCCGTGCCGGTATTGGTAGGGCAGGCGGTCAGGAACCCGAACCTGGGGCGGAAGGCGAAAGGCAGCTCCCGCCCGAGCGCCTCGTCCAGCTTCAGGGCGGCCTTGAACGCCTCCTCGATGGCGAAGCCGGCGTTGAGGCACTGCAGGCGCAGGTGGTCCTCTTCGTTTATCATCGCCGAGAGGTCCTCGTCGTTAGCCACCACCGCTCCCGCCGGCAGCACGGCCGAGGCCAGCGCATGGGAAACGTGGTGCCTCTCCACGAGGAAGCGCTTGTCGAGCGGGCCCAGAGTTTCGATCTTGAGATAGTGGCCTTTCGGGAACAGGCCGGTCGCCTTCGCGGCGGCCAGGGCCAGGCGGCGTATTTCCGCCAGCTGGCGCGGCTCGGCGCGGTTGGGAAAGGGAAAGCCCTCCAGGTTGCGGGCGAAGCGCACCCGGGTGGAGAAGATCATGTCGGGCCACGCGCCGCGCGCGTTGGCCCAGGTCACGTAGGGACGGAAGGTTTTAATCGCGTCCACGCGGCGCCTCCAGCTGCTTCATCGCGTCCCGCAGGCGGGCCGCGCCCTCGAAATCCTCTTTCGCCACCGCGTCCCGCAGCGCGCCGCGCAGCTCCTCGAGGCGCCGCGCGGTCTCAGCCTTTGAGAGCTTGAGCGCCGGCGCCCCGTGATAGGCGCGCCCCAAATGCTGCGAAGCGCCGTGGATCCTGGACATCAGCTCGCCGAGCTGCGCCTCGAAGCCGAGGTAACAGTCGGGGCAGCCCAGGCGGCCGGTCTCTTTGAATTCCGAATATTTGAGGCCGCAGGCGGCGCAGCGGAGGGTCTTTTTTTCCGGCGGCAGGAAATCCTTGAAATAGCCGCTCATATTCCCGACTATGTCGGAGATATTGAAGGCCCCGGTCTCGAGGCCGAAGCCCATGCCTTTCTTCGCGGCGCAGGCCGGGCACAGGTGCAGCTCCGTGACCTTGTTGTTCACGGCGAGCTTGAGGAAAACGACCGCGTTCTTCTCGCGGCATTCTTCACACAGCATTCGTCAGCTTCCCCCCGCCCATGCGCAGCATCCTGTCGGCGCGGCGGGCCGCTTCCTCGTTATGGGTCACCATCAGCACCGCGGAGCCCTCGCCGGCCGCGCGCTTCAGGTCGTCCAGGATCACGCCGGAATTGTGCCGGTCCAGGTTCCCCGTCGGCTCGTCGGCGATCAGCAGGGCCGGGCCGTTGCGCAGCGCCCGCAGCATGGCCGCGCGCTGCTTCTCCCCGCCGGAGATCTCCATCGGGAATTTATGAGCTATGACCTCGAGGCCGAAGCGTTTCAGCAGCTCCAGCCCGCTGCCAGGGACGCTCCCGCCCAGCAGCCGGGCGGGCATCTCTATATTTTCAAGCACCGTAAATTCGGGCAGGAGCGAATCGAACTGGAAAACGAAGCCGATATTCTTAAGGCGCAGCACGGCCCGCTCGGCCTCGTCCAGGTCCTCCAGCCGCCGGCCGAAAAGCTTTATTTCCCCGCTGTACGTGTCGTCCAGCAGGCCGATGATATTGAGGAAGGTGGACTTGCCGGAGCCCGACGGGCCCACGATGGAGACGAACTCCCCTTTCGAAATGGAGAAATCCAGCTCCTCGAGCACGATTATCTGCTCGTGCCCCTGGGTGTAGGCCTTGCTCAGCCCTGAGATCTCGATGATCTTATCCATAGCGTATCGCGTCGATCGGGCTGACTTTCGAAGCCCGGAGCGCCGGGTAGACCGAGCTCAGCATGCACAGCGCGTAGCTCACCGCGGCTGTGGCCAGGATGTTCCAGAGCTTGAGCTCTACCGGGACCTTGGTGACGTAATAGATGTCCGCCGGCAGCTCCACCACCGGGTAAACCGAGATGAAGACCGAGATCCCCACGCCGAGCAGCACGCCGAGGGTTATCCCCGTAAGCGCTATCAGGTTGCCCTCCCAGAAGAAGACGCGCCTGATGAAGCCCGGCCCGGCGCCCAGCGCGCGCAGGATGCCGATATCGCGCAGTTTCTCCACGCTCATCATGAGCAGGTTGGAGGCGATATTGAAAGTGGCGACCAGGATTATCAGCGCGAGCACCAGGGACATCACGAATTTTTCCAGCTTCAGCGCCGCGAAAAGGGTCTGGTTCATATCGGCGTAGGTTTTCACCGTGTACGAGAAGCCCAGCGTCTTGCGCAGGTCCGCGGCGGCCGCGGGGGCTTCGTTTATATCTTTCAGGCGCACGCCGACGCCGTTAGCCCCGCCGCCGAGCCCGAAAAAATCCCCGGCTGCGCCCATGGAGCAGTAGGCCATGGTATTGTCGAATTCATAATAGCCGGTGCGGACCAGGCCGGTGACCTTGAACTTCCTCATTTTGGGCAGGATGCCCATCCCGGTGGAAGTTCCCTGCGGCGAGACCAGCACGGCTTCGTCCCCGATCCAAAGCCCCAGGTTCTTGGCCAGTTCCTCGCCGAGGACCAGCGACGGCGGCGCGCCCTTGGCAGGGTTTTCCTCCCACCACGCCCCGCGCGTGAGGGAATTTTTTAAATTATTTACGTTGAATTCGGAGGCGGTATTGAAGCCCTTCACCACCACGCCGGAGGAGCGGTTGTCGAAAGTGAGGATGGCCTGCCCGAGCACGAAAGGGGATTCGGCGGCCAGGCGCCCGTCGCGCTCGAGCGCGGCGCGCACGACTTCCAGGTCGCGCTGCTGGATGCGGCCGTAGATGTTGATATGCGCCTGCGCGTCGACGATCTTTTTCTTGATGTCGGACTGGAAGCCGTCCATGATGGCCAGCGTCACTATCAGCGCCGCTACGCCCAGCGCCACGCCGGCCACGCCTATAATGGTGGTTATCATGACGAAGAGGCCCTTCCTCTTTGCCAGCAGATAACGCCGGGCTATAAAAAATTCTGTGGACATATTGTTTGGGAGGTTAACGCCTGTGAACCAGTCGACACGGGGACCGGAACGCAAAACCGGCGTCGCGCACACCGTGCGCGCGCCTGCCGCTCTCGGCCTCGGCGCTACGCAAGCCTCGGCCTCCGAGGGGCTTTTGCTAACCCGGTCCCCATGCCGCCTGGGGGCTTTACTACTTCGCCGCTTCGCTATCGGCGGGGCGCAGCAGCGGGAACAGCACGACTTCGCGGATGGACGGTTTGCCGGTCAGCAGCATAGTCACGCGGTCTATCCCGATGCCTATGCCGCCCATCGGCGGCATGCCGTACTCCATGGCCTCTATGAAATCCTTGTCGAGGATGTCGGCTTCGCCGTTGTTCTCTTCCTTCTGCTGGCGCAGCTGTTCCACCAGGCGGCTCTTCTGGTCCTCGGGGTCGTTCAGCTCGGTGTAGGCGTTGGCGATCTCCTCGGTGCCGGCGAAGAACTCGAAGCGCTCCACCAGGCACTCGTCGCCTGGCTTGCACTTGGCCAGCGGGGTGATCGCCGTGGGATGGTCGAAAACGAAGGTAGGCTGCTGCAGGTCCGCCAGGATCTTGTCGTCCATGATGCGGTCGAAGATCTTGGCGGAGGTGGTGTCGGGGCCGCACTCGACGTGCAGCTTCTTGGCGAGCGCTACCAGGTTCGGGCGGTTGAAGCGCTTGCCGTCGAGGATGTTGTGGATGTCCTCGCCGGTCTTGGCCTTCCACTCGTCGGGCAGCGACAGGCGGCGGAACGGCGGCTTCAGGTTTATCTTCTGGCCGTTGTACTCCACGGTCTCGGAGCCGATGACCTGGATGAAGCGCTCGAAGAGCTTCTCCACCAGCTCGGCCATGCCGTGGTAGTCCGAGTAGGCCTTGTAGGCCTCCACCATGGTGAATTCGGGGTTGTGGCGGGTGTCCACGCCCTCGTTGCGGAACACTCGGCCTATCTCGTAGGCGCCCTGGAAGCCGCCGATCAGCAGCTTCTTGAGGGGCAGTTCCAGCGCGATGCGCATGTACAGCTCGTACTTGTAGGCGTTGTGGAAAGTGATGAAAGGGCGGGCGCTGGCGCCGCCGGCCTGCGAGCACAGCACCGGGGTTTCCACCTCGAGCATGCCCTCGCCGTTGAGCACCTCGCGCAGCGTGGCCACTATCCGCGCGCGCTTCACGAAGATGTCCCGCACGTCGTCGTTGCAGATCAGGTCCAGGTAGCGGTCGCGGTAGCGGGCCTCGGCGTCGGTGAGCCCGTGGAACTTCTCGGGCAGCGGGCGCACGGCCTTGGACAGCACGGTGATCTTCTCGGCGTTGACGGTCAGCTCGCCGGTATGCGTGAGGAACAGCTTGCCCTCTACGCCCAGGAAGTCGCCCACGGCCATCTGCTTCTTGAACAGGTCGTAGGCCTCTTCGCCCACGGCGTCTTTCTTCACGTAGATCTGGATCTTGCCGGTGCCGTCCTTCAGGTGCGCGAAGGTGGCCTTGCCCATGACGCGCATGAGCATCATGCGCCCGGCTATGGTCACCGGGGTCTCGGCGGGGCACTTCACGGCCTCCGCGATCTTATGGGTCAGCTTGAAACGGTGCGGAAAGGGGTCGATCCCCTTTTCCCTTATCGCTTTTATTTTCGCGTAATTGTTGGCGACTATGTCATTGATGCCGGAAGTAGTGGGTGTAGTCATTTTTTTGAGGCGATCGCGTCCTTTACTATTTTTACCAGGTTCTTGGGTTCGAAGGGTTTCTCAACGAAAGCGAAGATGTTCGAGGCCAGCTCGAACAGGTCCTTCATCTGCCCCTTGGCGGTGAGTATCACTATAGGGATATGGCTGAGCTCCTCGATCTCCTGCAGCTTCGACTGCAGCGTGTAGCCGTCCATCTCCGGCATCATTATGTCCAGGATTATCACGTCGGGAACGATCTTATTGGGATCCTTGGCGGTGAGTTTATTGTAAGCTTCCAGGCCGTTATAGGCCTCCAGCACCTCCAGCTTTTCGCGCTCCATAAGCACTTTTATCAGGTATACCACGTCTTTCTCGTCATCGACAACCAGTACTTTGGACATAAATCTCCTGTTAGGCTCCGACACAGATTCCGGACCGCCGGCGGCCCATTAATATAATCATTCATTTTACAAGAAAAAACGCGAAGAGAACAAGGACTTTCAGCCCCGCCCTCAAACAATGTAGAATAATTTGCCGGTTAAAAAGGACTTTGGGACAGCAATGAGGTTAAACACAGCTTTCGCCGCCGTTTTAGCGCTCTGCTCCGCGCTCTTCCCGCTGAGCGCCGCCGCGCAGGCGGAGCGCGAGGAGGAGCGCGTCACGCTTACCACCGAGGACGGCTGGAACCTCGGCGCGCGCTACCTGAGCGCCGCCGCCGGCGCCCCTACGGTGGTGCTCATACACACCCAGAAAAGCGACCTGAGCGAATGGGACGCCTGGTTCAAGCCCCTGAAGCGCTACGGCTTCGGCTACCTGGCCATGGACCTGCGCGGGCACGGCAACAGCTTCGTGAGGCCGGACGGCTCCACCGCCACCTGGCGGGCTTTCGCCGTCGACGGGCAGGACAACGAATACAACAAGATGCTGCGCGACGTGGAAGCGGCCCTGGTCTACCTCTCCACTCATTCGGTGACCCCTGAGAGCACGGTCCTGGCCGGCTCCGTGCTTGGCGCCAACCTCGCGATCAAGGCAGCGGCCATCCACCCGGAAGTCGGGATGGTCATAGCCATTTCCCCGACGTTCAACGTGAACGGGGTGCTGTCGGTAAACCCGCTGCGCGCCTACGGCAGAAGGCCCATCCTGCTTATAACCGGGGCCGACAGGGCCCGCCAGTACACGGAGTTCCAGATACTGAACAGCACCGCGAAAATAGCCTGCGGCAAAGAGAACGTCTCGGTGATAGTCGAAGCCAAAGGCTTCGGCCCGGGACTGGTGAACAAATACAATGTGCGCAGGGTCCTGGACTGGATACTTAACCCGCGCCTTCCGGAGATCGTGGAATTTTCCACCGCCGCGGCCGCCGGGCTCGCCCCGGGAGCCACGGAACAGGCTGAAGCCGCCCCGGAAGGACCGGGAACGATGCCGGATTACGACAATGAATAAGAAAAAGAGCAGCGACGCTTTTACAAAGTATTCCAAGCTCCCCACCGAGCAGAGCAACCCGCGCACCCGCGACCTGGACCGGATCCCGCTGCGCCGCGTGCTTGAAAAGCTCAATTATGAGGACAGCCTGGTACACCGCGCCGTAGCCGCGGCGATACCGCAGATAGAAAAGGCCGCGAGGGCGATTTCAAAAAGTTACCTGGCGGGGCGCAGGATCTATTTCATAGGCGCCGGGACCAGCGGCAGGCTGGGCGTGCTGGAAGCCGCGGAGATCCCCCCCACCTACGGAGTGGCGCCGGAGGTCTTCACGGCCCTGATGGCCGGGGGCCAGATGGCCGTTTTCCACTCCAAAGAGGGCGCGGAAGACGTTTTCGAAAACGGCAAAAAAGAAATTTCCCGCCTGGCCCGCCGGGGCGACACCGTCATAGGCATAGCAGCCAGCGGCATAACGCCGTACGTGCAGGGCGGCCTGGCCGCCGGCAAAAAGGCCGGGGCCGTAACGGTGCTTGTCACCTGCAACCCGCGCGAAAAGGCCGGGGAGGCCTCCATCCGCGTGCCGCTGGACGTGGGCCCGGAGCCGGTGTCCGGCTCCACCCGCATGAAATCCGGCACGGCCACCAAGCTGGCCCTGAACATGCTCTCCACTTCCTCGATGATAATCTCCGGAAAGATTTACCGCAACTGGATGGTGGACGTGAAAACCACCTCCAGGAAGCTCGTGCTGCGCGCCGAAAGGATCACCGCCACGGTAGGCGGCGTGGACCCGTGCGAAGCGCGCCGGCTGCTCGACCTGACCGGCAACGACGTGAAGACGGCCATAGTGATGGCCCGCCTTGGCGTCTCAAGGGCGGAGGCCGCCGGCCGCATAAAGAAGGCCGGAGGATTCCTGAGGAATATTCTTGGCTGAAAAATCGGCCGGCCGCTCCGCCTGGCTCTTGTTGCGGCACTGCCAGAGCCTTGACAAAATACGACGCTGTGCTAAACTCTCTTTGATATTGAAGTGCTGAACTGCGCGGTTACGCGGTTATATGGAGAATGCTTTATGAAAGTGCTTATAGTAGACGACAACGATATGATGAGGGAAGTGATAAAGACTTTCCTGGAGCAGTTAAAGCACGAAGTGCTGGGCGAGGAAGAGAACGGCGACGGCGCGATCAGGTCTTTCGTAGCCCTCCACCCGGACCTGGTGCTGATGGATATGGTGATGCCGGGCAAGTCGGGCCTGGAGGCGCTGGAAGAAATACGCAAAATAGATCCCGCGGCCAAAGTGATAGTCATCACGGCCGTAGAGCAGGACGGGATAGATAAAATGATCTTTGAAAAAGGCGCGGCCGCCATCATCCGGAAACCGTTCTCCTGCGATGAACTTGAAAAAGCCATCAATCATCTTGCGTAAGGCGAAAAATTTATGAACCCAACAGAGAACTCGGTAGTGGGCCGGCTGGCGGAACTAAGTCTTGAAAAATGCCTGGTCCGGCTTTCCAAAGTTTCCGCCGGAACCTGGCAGTTGGTGGATACCGCGGTATTGAACGGAACTCCCGGCACGGCCGTCGGGCAATACAATTTCGGTAAGCTTCCCGCCGCGGCCGTTTATTTCGACATCAAGGGTAATTTTCCCATGACCTCCCTGATGATCTTCGACCCGGCGGACATCGACTGCATCTCCAAGTGCTTCCTGGGCTATTCCTTTCCGAAGCAGGGAGGGATCTCTGCCTCCGACGAAGTAATGCTGCTTGAGCTCGGCAATATAGTGCTTAATTCCCTGAGCAATTCCGTGTTCAACGCCCTGGGCCAGAGCTTCATGCCCTCGGTGCCGCAATTCGTCGCCGGGGACGCCGTCCGGATCGCAGAAAGCGTCAGGGCCGTCGCCGGAGCCGGCGTGACCTTCCGGATAGTGGCCTCTACCCTGGCCATTCAGTGCGACAACCGCAACAGCATCTGCAAAGTGCTCGCCCTGGTCCCGGAAGAGATGGCCCAGGCCCTGGAGCGGACTAAGGCCTGACGCCGGGAAAACACGCTTATGCTTCCGTCGCGAGCCTTAACCCTGCTGCTCTGTTTTTCAGCCCTTTCCAGCGCCGCCGGCGCGCTCACTTTCGAAGAAGCCGAAAAAGCCATGCTGGCCGCCAATCCGCAGGCGGCTTCAGCCTCCCTTAGCCTGGAAACCGCCCGCTCAAGGGTGGCCGCGGCCCGCGCCGGGTTCTACCCCAGTTTCTCCGCCAGCGCTTCCTATAGCCGTTCCGGCTCCCGGGGCCTGCCGGCCGGCGACTCCTACGGCTACGGCTTTTCCGGCTCCCAGCCGCTCTTCTCCCCCTCCGTGCCCGCGGCGCTCAGCTCCGCCAAAGCTTCGCTGCGCATGACCGAGGCCGCCTATGACCGGACGGCCTCCGGGCTGCGCTTCCAGCTCAAATCCGCCTTCGCCGACATCCTGAACGCCCGCGAGACCCTGAAGCTCTCCGGGGAAACCCTCAAGCGCCGCGCCGAGAACCTCGAGCTGATTCGCCTGAAGTACCAGGCCGGCCGCGAAAACAAGGCCGCCCTGCTGGAAACCGAAGCGGTCCTTAAAACCGCGCAGTGGCAGCACGAAAGATACAGGAAAAATCTCCGCCTGCTCGAGCGCAAGCTCAACCGCCTGCTCGGCCGCCCCGCGCAGTCGCCGGCGCCGGAACTGCAGCTGGCGCCGCCCCCCCCCCGCCCGAAGACTTCTCCGTATTCGCGCGGCGCCTTGAAAATCACTACTCCCTGCGCTCGGCGCGCGCCGCGCTCGATTCCGCCGCCGCTTCGCTGGCCGGGGCAAAAGGCGCGAAGCTGCCGGACGCCTCCGCTTCGGGAAGCTACCGCTGGGCCGGCGCGGACTGGCCGGCCTCGCTCAACAGCTGGTCGCTCGGGGCGAGCCTGAGCCTCCCCCTCTTCTCCGGGGGGCGGCTGTCCTCGGACCTGGCCGCCGCTAAAACAGCCCTCCGTTCGACGGAAGCAGAATTAAAGAACGCGGAGGATGAAGTTTATCTTAACGCCGAGGACGCCTTTCTTTCCTGGCGCGAGGCCCGCTCCTACCAGGACGTGGCGAAGAGCTCCCTCGACGCGGCCGAGGCCAGGGCCTGGCTCGTGAGAAAACAATACCTGGCCGGGCAGACCTCCTATTTCGAATGGCGCAACGTCGAAGAACAGCTCATAAGCGAACAGAACCAGTACCTTGCGGCCGGGCGCGGCCTTATCACAAGCCACGCGGCCTTTACGCAGGCCCTCGGAGAATGACTTTAATGAAGAAACCTTTTTACAAGACCAAGAAATTTATTTTCGGCGCCGCTATCCTGCTGCTCATAGGCGGCGGCTGCGCCGGCGTAAAGACAATAAAGTCGAGGGCCGAAGCGAAAAGGATAGCCTCGCTGTCGCCGGTAAATCCCCTGCGCGGCCCCCTGGTGACCAAGACCCAGGCTACGGGGTCGGTGGAGCCGGAAAACAGGGTGCTGGTAACGCCGCCCGTGAACGGCCGCGCCGAGGAAATACTCTTTACGGAAGGTGAAACCGTCTCTAAAGGACAGGCGCTGGCCTGGATCAGCTCCAGCGAGCGCACCGCCCTCCTGGACTCGCTTAAGATGAAAGACTCCACGCCGGAGGAGAAGCGGATGGTAGAAGAGGCCTATAACCTCACCCCGGTGGTCGCCCCGATAAGCGGGATGGTGGTGCGCCGCTCGGTGGAGCCGGGCCAGTCGGTCAGCCAGGCCAAGGAGATCGCCGTCATCTCGGACCGCCTGATAGTGAAGACCTTCGTGGACGAGACGGATATTGGCTCCGTCAGGGAGGGCCAGCGCGCCGAGTTTTACCTGGACGCTTTCCCGAAGGAAAAATACGGCGGCGGCGTGCTGGCGATCGCCCACGAATCGTCCCAGAAAGAGGGCATCACCGGCTACGAGGTAAAGGTGCTCCCCTCCGGCCGCATCCCCGTCCTGCGCTCCGGAATGACCGCGGACGTGCTTATAGTGACCGGCACGAAGAAGGACGCGCTGACCATCCCCAAGCGTTCCGTGAAATACCGCGGCGGCGGCGCCTACGTCTCGGTAAAGAATTCGCCAGCGGCCAAGCTCGCCGAGAAAGAGATAAAAGTGGGCTCCGCCGACGAGAAGAGCATCGAGGTCCTTTCCGGGCTGACCGAAAAAGATACCGTCTACTATTCGACGGGGATCGCCAAGGAGAGAACCAGCATTTCCGTTTCCATGGATTAAGATGCCACCTCTTATAGACGTCAGGAATATTTCCAAGACTTATGAAACAGGCAGCTTCCGCGTGGAGGCGCTGCGGAACGTCTCGATAACAATAGACGCGGGCGAATTCGTCTCGCTGGTAGGCCCTTCCGGCTCAGGAAAGAGCACGCTGCTCCATATCATGGGCTTCCTGGACAAGCCGGACGCCGGAGAATATTTTTTCGCAGGCCACCCGACCGCCAACCTGGGCGAGGGCCGCCTGGCCGCCATACGCAGCCGCATGGTGGGCTTCATCTTCCAGTCCTTCCACCTGCTGAAGCGCACTACCGCCAAAGACAACGTGCTGCTGCCCATGGTCTATACCGGGCTCGGCGCCTCCGCCGCCAAAGCCCTCAAGTGCCTGGAACTGGTGGGCCTCGGCGACAGGGCCAGGCACAAGTCGAACGAGCTCTCGGGCGGCCAGTGCCAGCGCGTGGCCATCGCCCGGGCGCTGGTCAACGATCCGCTGGTGATAATGGCAGACGAACCCACCGGCAACCTCGACGCCGTGAGCCGCCAGGAAGTGATGCGCGTGCTGAAAGACCTCAACGACCGCGGCCTGACCCTGGTGATCGTGACGCACGACGAAGAAATTTCCTCGATGACCGGCCGGGTGGTGCGCATGAAGGACGGCGCGATAGTTTCCGACGAAAGCCGCCGCCGGCCGGCGCCCGGCGGCGCCGCCGCGGTAACCCTGCCCGAAGCCAGGCTGGGCTTCTCCCCGTCCGAGTTCGCCGAACAGCTGAAGGTGGCTTTCAAAGCCATCTGGAGCCACAAGATGCGCAGCGCGCTGACCGTGCTGGGCATACTGATAGGCGTCGGGGCCATAATTTCCCTGATGACCATAAGCGAAGGCTTCATGAAGGACATGCTGAGCGCCACCAGCGAGGAGACCGCCAGCACCGTCGTGGTAAGCCCCCGCTACGGCGGCTCGAAAAAAACGAGGCCGGTGACATTCGCCGACCTTGAGGCGATAAAGGCCGGGGTTCCGCTGGCGGACAAAGTCACCCCCGTCATAAGCAGGGTCCTGAAGATCTCCGCCGGGGAAAAGAACACGCGCGGCAGCGTGGGCACCGACGAGGGCTTCTCGCAGGAAGACCAGAAGCGGGGCAAGGGGTCTTTAGGCAAGCTTAAGCTGACCGGGCGCTTCTTTACTACGGAAGAGAACCTGAACAGGGCCCGCGTCGCCGTGGTCAACGCCAGCCTGGAGGAGAAACTGTTCGGCAAGGGCGGGGCGCTGAGCAACGAGATAAGGATAAACGACATTACTTTCCTCGTAATAGGGGTGATGGAGAACAGGAAGGGTGAAGGCCTGGTGGGCTGGCCCAGGGCCTATATACCTTTCAACACCGCGGCCAAGCGCGTCTTCGGGACCTCCCGGCTCGACAGCATAGAGATACTCGCGGCCTCGCCGGGCGAGGCGGAGGAGGCCCGGGTGCAGGCGATAAACACGCTGCGCGCTTCGCACAATTTGCGCGAGGACGCCGAGAACGATTTCGACGTCAGCACGGCGGAGGCCAGCATAAAGCTCTTCAAGGACGTGATGAACAAGCTTTCCCTCGCCGTCTACAGCATAGCCGCCATCTCCCTGCTGGTGGGCGGCATAGGCATCATGAACATCATGCTGGTCAGCGTGACCGAGCGCACGCGCGAGATCGGGCTGCGCAAGGCGCTGGGAGGCCGCAACGCGGACATCCTTATCCAGTTCCTTATCGAGGCGGTGGTGCTGTGCCTTATAGGCGGGGGATTGGGCGTGGCGCTGGGATTCGGGCTGGCCTGGGCCGCTTATTTCGTAATAAAAGTTCCGCCCACGCTTGGCGCCGGCACTATAGCTTTCGCTTTCGGTTTTTCCACCCTTATCGGCGTCGGGTTCGGCTTCTGGCCGGCCCTGCGCGCCGCCATGTTGGACCCTATAGAAGCTTTGCGATACGAATAAAGGTTCGGGAGGGCAAGGGCATGGGCCCGTCGCTTACGGCGTCGGCCACACCGTGGCCGCGCCTCCCCTCTCGGCCCTCGCGCTTATGCAAGCTCGGGCCTCCGAGAGGTCGCTCCGAACCCATGCCCCTGCCCTCCCTCCAAAGAACTCCGTGCTAATATTTTTTGTATAGCTCGAGCAGGAGGTCCTCGTGGAGCTTGTCCAGGGAGGCGGCGGGGGCGGAGTAGTTGTTCATGATGGAAGTGAAAGCCAGGGTTTTCCCTTTTTTAGTCTTAAGGTAACCCGTGTAGGAGCGCACGCCGCTAAGGGAACCGGACTTTAGCCTCAGGTTCTTTTCCAGCGCCGTCCCGTTCCCCATTCTTTTCAGGTGGCCGGTGGCGTCCGGGTCGCCGGGGGAAACAAGCGAGCCGTAAAAATCCTGGAAATATTTTTTTCCGTAGACCAGCCTCAGCACGTCGGTAAAAGTCTCCGCCTTGACCTTGTCCCTGGTGGAAAGGCCGCAGGCGTCCGCCAGGTCCAGCTCCGAAATATCAGTGCCGGAACCCGCTACGAAAGAGCGCACCTCGGCCAGGCCGGCGTCGGGTTTGCCGCCGCCAAGCAGCCTCAGGAGGAGCTCGGCGTAAAGATTGAAGCTCCGCTTATTGGTCACCTCGACCACGTTTTTCAAAGGCGCGGAAACGGTCTCGGTTATAAGGGTAAGTTTGGCCCCGGCGGCGGGCGCGCCCCTGTACGGTTTTTTATTCGAATTGACGCCCGCCTTCACGAGGTAGGAATTGAAGCTCTGCGCGGTGAAAAGAGCGGGGTCCGGCAGCGCCCCTTTTATGGCGAATTCGGGCGTTCCCTGCGGGATGCTCCCCCTCAGCACCGCCGAGTCCTGGCCGGGGAAAGCGTAGACGTAGCCGTTGTCGCCGGAGCCTTTCGGGCCGGTCTTCATATAGTTCTCGAAGCTCAGGCCCGCGAGATACGGCTCGGTGCGCAGCACCGCGGCCTGCCCGCCCACGGTGTCCGACGGCTTGAAATAAATTTTATACAGGTTATCGCCGAAGGTGAGCGCCGAAGGCTGGGCCGCGTAATAGTTCCCGATATCCTCCCAGTCCCAGGAGCCAGGCTGGACGCTTTCGAAAGAGGAGTCGTCGCCGACCACGGAGCCGTTGATGACGTTTATCCCGGCCGCTTTTATGGCCGCCGTCCAGGCTTTAAAGACTTCCTCGGCGGGAGCGGCCTCCTTGATCAGCTGCGAGCCCAGCGAGGCGTCGCCGGCTCCTTTTATATAGATATTCCCGTTGAGGAAACCGTTGGAGACGGCGCCGTCGTAATAAAGGCGGGTCGCGAGGGTTTTATCGGGGCCAAGCTTATCCATGGCCGCGGCCGTCACGAAAACTTTAAGGATGCTTGCGGGAACGAGGTTAAGCCGGGGGTCGCGCTCGACTATGATCTTCCCGGTTACCGCGTCTTTGACGCTGAGCCCCCAGGAAGCGTTCCTGATCCCGGGTGAAGCCGCGATCCGACTCACAGCCGCTTTTATATCCGCGGCCCGGAGGGCGCCGGGAAAAAGGAATAATGCCGCCGCCAGCACGGTTGTTTTCATAGCGAAAAGTATAGCAAATCAAAAAATGCTAAATTATGGTTCTTATGAAGCTTCTTTTAGCCGCCGCCCTGGCCCTCGCCCCCGTTTTTGTCCGCGCCGGAGAACCGCCTGAAAAGAAAACCACCGTCGAGATAGAGCTGGACCCGTATTATTCCGCCATAGGCGTCTACAACAGCCTTACCGGCAAACCCATCCCGCACCTGGAGGTGGACTCCGAGCTCGAGATCTACAAAGAGCTTATAAGCAATTTCTATAAACCGCGCACCTTCATCGTCGAAGCCAGCCTGAACCCCCTGCCCTACGCCGGCACCCTGATAAAGGAGCACCAGCCCGGTTTTTACAAGGATATGCAGTGGGCCAGCAACCTTAACGTCGTGCAAGCCGTCACGGCCGGCTTCGAGGAGCCCTGGGCCCTCTCCTTCTTCTTCGGCAACGTGGTCTCCTTCGACACCATAAACAAATCCTTCCAGGGCAAGCGCAACGGCTATTCCGGCCTCCTGATAGACGTCGGGAACTACCATATCAAGGACAACGCGCTGGTGCACGACAACTGGGTGCAGATGGAAGGCAAGCTCAAAGGCGAACAGATCCTCGCCGACAGGAGCCTGCGCTGGAGCTTCCGCGGCGGCGCCAAGTTCCACGAGAACCGCTACATCGCCGACTCTTTCTTCATAGGCTTCCGCCGCAGCCGCACCGACTTCAAGGAGACCGGCGGCAATTTCTGGCTGCACAACAGCGGCTTCGAATACGTCTCCGACTTCTCCCAGAAAAGAATGGAGCCCATCCGCCACATGCTCGTAGTAGATAAAAAATTCCCCTTCAAAAGATCCCGCGCCGCCTTCACCCTGGGCCTCGGCTTCGTCTGGACCGCCGACAAAAAATACACCGGCCCCCTCTCCAGCGCCGCCCCCGGCCTGAAAACCCCCAACAGCTTCCAGTTCATCCTCCGCCCCAACCTCGAGTTCTAGCCTCCCCCCGGCTAACGAAGTGAGCGGGTGGCAAGGGTATGGGTTCGGCGGGCCTTCCCGCAGGCCGTAGCTTACGTAAGAGCGTGAAAGGCCGGGTGGCCAGCAGGCCACCGCAGTGTGGTGAGCGCGGCCACGGTGTGGCCGATAGCGCGCCCGCCGCGCCCATACCCTTGCCAGGCCCTGCGAACCCATTGCTTGCGATTATTTCCTGCTGTACCGCTTGCTCTTCATCGTGTCGAAGTAAGCGACGTCGGATTTAGTGAGGAATCTCGGAGTGAATTTAAGAAGCTTGATGCAGTCCAGGATATAGAACAGGGCCGTAAGCACCTCGTTGACCGCGTCCATCCCGCCCTTCCCGTCCAGGTCCGCCGGCCCGCAGTAAAGAGCCTGGTCCGGCGAAAGAACGTTTTCAAGAATAAAATCGCGGCCGTAATGCGCCAAACGCGCCGCATTATGCGCGGAGAGCCCCGCCGAAGGCCTCACCGCCGGGTAGGGCGGCAGCGAAAGCCCGCGGCGGATGCTCTCGTTCACCCGCTCGTTCAGCTCGAGCGCCCCCTCCG
Organism: bacterium; assembly: GCA_021811315.1. Taxonomy (GTDB): domain Bacteria; phylum Elusimicrobiota; class Elusimicrobia; order Elusimicrobiales; family UBA9959; genus UBA9959. The sequence goes on along the minus strand of JAJZPF010000011.1, from coordinate 21,654 downwards.
TCCCGGCGTGGGCGACCGCCAGTCCATGGTTCCCGAGAAAGAAAGTCTGCGGCCCCGAAGCCCGCGCCCTGTCGTTTATAGCCGAGCAGAGCTGCGGCCCCGGCGACTTGTAAGGCAGGAACTCCGCGCCCGGGAACATTTTCCCTCCCAGCGCGTGCCCCTCTACGCTCATATTCAGGATATTGGCGTAGACCGAATGAGTATGAATGACCACCGTGTTCAGCAGCGCGTGAAAGCCGGTCTCTATGGAGGGGGCGGCCGGCCTTACCCCTTTCACCGGCAGGGCCTGAGCGCAGATAAAATCGGAAAATTCGTTCTCGCCGCCGGGGCCGTCCGCGATCCGGCGGCGGATATTGCCGTAGTTCACGAGCGCGTAGCCGCTGGCCGGCGTGACGTCCTTGAGCTGCACCCCTGAAGCCTTCACCAGCATCCGCTCCGCGCCCATCTTTATCGAAACGTTCCCGCCGCCCCCCTGCGTCAGGTCAGGGCGCGAGCCCGCCGCGCGGGCCGCGCGCGCGAGCAGCTCCGGAGCCTTGTCAAATGACGGGTCGTAAGACATGCAGTGTAAATGAGGCTCAACCTCACTTCCCCGGGGTCGAGCCTCCTCCTTTTTCGGACCTCGGGTGCGCCTTGTCGTAAACTTCCTTCAGGCGCTCGAGAGAGACGTGCGTATAGATCTCGGTGGTCTGCAGGTTCTTATGGCCCAGCATCTCCTGCAGGGACTTCAGGTCGCAGCCGTGGTCCAGCATATGCGTGGCGAAAGAATGCCGCACCGAATGAGGGTTCATCGGCCTGACGAAACGCGCCCGCTTCGCCATCTTCCTGAAGATCAGCGCGATGCCGGCGCCGGTCAGGCGGCCGTTCTTATGGTTCAAAAAAAGCGGCAGGCCGTGCGCCAGCGGCTTGGGCCTGGTCGCAAGGTACTCCCTTATCGCCGTCAGGGCCTTATCGCCGACGGGGACCAGGCGCTCCCGCGAGCCCTTGCCCATCACCCGCGCGAAGCCGGAATACAGGTCCAGGTCCCCGATATTCAGCCCCGCGGCCTCGGAGCGGCGCAGGCCGCTGGAATAAACCAGCTCGAACAGGGCGTAGTCGCGCAGGGAATGGAAATAGGTCTTCTCCCTGGCGTTAATTTCCTCGGGGCGGTTCTGGTCCTGCAGCCGGCCTACTTCCCCCTCCGTCATAAAGCGCGGCAGGCGCTTCTCCTTCTTCGGGATGGTGATCAGGTCGAAAGGATCGGTCTCCAGCTGCCCGGTCTCCAGCAGGTAATGGATAAAGGACCGAACGGCGGAGATCTTGCGCAGCAGCGTATTGCGGGAGACCTTCCTGTCGCTTATCGAGGCTATGTAGCCCCGCATCAGCAGGCGGTCCAGGCTCGCGGGCGCGGCCGCCCTGTTGGCGGCGGCGTAAGCGTTAAATTCGGTAAGGTCGAACTGGTAGGCCTTGATCGTATTGCGGGCGAAGTTGCGCTGCGCCTTCAGGTGCAGCAAAAATTGGTCCACCAGCAGTTTCATAGTGAAATTTTAGCATTTCCCCTTCCGAACTATTCAGACCTTCCTGAGGAGGAAAGCATGCGCCGACATCCCGGCCCCGAAGGCCAGCATCACTATCAGTTCGCCCGGGCGCAGGCCTTCCCCCGCCATCTCCTCCAGTATGAACCAGACCGTGGCCGAGGACATGTTCCCGAACCCGGAAAGGACCTTCCGCGTGCAGCGCATATCCCCGTCGGACAGCTCCAGCTTTTTCTGGACGGCGCTGATAACGTTCTCTCCGCCCGGGTGCACGGCCCAGCGGCTTATATCTCCGCGCTTCAGGCCGTTGGACGCCAGGAGTTCCTCGACCAGGGAGCCCGCCGTTTCCGCGGCCAGGCCCGGCAGCCGGGCTGAAAGCTGGTTGTGCAGCTGCCCGTTCTTGTAAACGAACCTTATATCCTCCCTGTATTCCGGCGCGAAGCGGGAAGCCGAGGAAACCATGCGGAAACCGCCCGGCCTGGTTCTCACCACGGCGGCGGCGGCCCCGTCCCCGAAAATAGCGTTGGAGATCACCAGGCTCGCTTCGTCGCCCATCTGGAAAGTGCAGCTGCAGATCTCTACAGATACGGAGAGCACCGCCCCGCCGGGATTCTCGCGCGCCAGCGCTCCGGCCAGCTGCAAATTAGGCACCGCGCCGCCGCAGCCGCTCCCCACCAGGTCATAGGCCCTGACCGAACGGCTCAGGCCCATCTCTTCTATAAGGTAGGTCGAGACACCGGGACAGAGGTAGCCGGTGCAGGTGTTCACCACCAGCCCGGAAATATCGCGGGCCTCCAGGCCGGCTTTCTTAAGCGCGGCCCTGCCCGCTTCGGCCGAAAGCCTGAGCGCCCAGCGCGTGAACCTCCCGGCCCTTTTGTCGGGGTCCTCGTCCACCAGCGAACCGAGGTCCGTAAAAGCGAACCGGCGGCTTTTTACCGACGGATGAGAGAAAACCTTCTCCATCAGCTTTATACTGCCGGGCCTTAGCCTGCCGGAGTAGCTCGCCTTAAGGAAGGCGGCTCCCTCCTCCTGGGCTATGGCCAGAGGAGGAAGAGCCGTCGAGATCCCGTCCACGAAACAATCCGATATTTTCATGATCTTACCCCCAGTCCTTTCAATACACGCCTTATCGCCCCGGTATGCTTCCACAGAGGCTGTTTAACGCCCGCGAAATGTGCCAGGCCGTACAGGCCGGACAAAAAAGGCAGCGCCAGCGTATCGGAAGCGATGAAATTCATATGTTCCCTGGTCGCGGCGGCTAAAGTGGCGAGCAGCCAGTCTTTGTCAACGCCGGGCGATAGATAAAATACCGGTTCCAGCATCTCGGCCTGCGGCTTTGTGAGCGAGCCCTCCAGCCTGGCCGCGGCTTCGAGCGGCGTACCGGGGTATAGCCGCACCCCGGCGTTAAAGAAGACCGTATCGGAAGGCCGCACGCGGCGCCGGGCGAAATCGAGCGTGCGCCGCACCGTCTCCCTGGTCTCTCCGGGCCCGCCGAGCAAAAACACCCACATGCAGGGGATCGCGTGTTTCTCCACGGCCGCCGCGGCCCTTTCCAGGTGCGAAGAATTGTAGTTCTTGCCGAGCGAGGCCAGCACTCCGTCGTCGGCGCTCTCGGCCGTTATCCCTATGCCGGCGAAGCCGGCCCTCTCCATCGCCTCCAGGAGCGGCTCGTCGGTAAATTCCGGGTTGAGTTCCATGGTGTGAAAGCGCGCGCCGACGCGGTTCCCGGCCAGGAGGCCGCAGAGTTCCATCGCGTGCGCGTACGGGGAATTAAAAACATTATCCACGAATTCAATATCGCGAACTCCCGAGGCCGCCAGGTCCCGCACGGCCCGCAAAGCCGTTTCCGGCGGGCAGAGCCGGTAGCCGGCGCCCTCGCCGGAAGGATAGGTACAGTAAACGCAGCCGAAAGGGCAGCCAAGCTTGGTCTTTAAAGGAACGGAAACCATATGCCTGGCATAGGAGGACAGGTCCACCCAAAGTCCGAAGTCGGGGAAGAGGCCCGCTCCGGAAGGCGTTGAAAAATCGGGCGGGTTGGCGGAAAATAACCCGTTCGCTACGGCGCAGACGCCCCGGACGGAAAGCGGGTCGCGGCCCGTCGACAGCGCCGCCAGGAAAAGCGGGAAAGACGAGGACGCCTCGCCCAGAACGCACCAGTCGGCGCCTGTAAGCCGGAGCAGGGCTTCCGGCATGACGGCCGCCGCGGCTCCCCCGAGCACGATCTTCGCGCCGCAGGCCCGGCGGGCGGCGGCAATGAACGAGGCAGCCTCGGCCGTATACGAAACGGGGTACCGCATATCATTATTATCAATGTTGCGGAGCGAGAAACCCGCGACGTCGGGGCGGAAATCGCGGCAGGCCCGTTCAAGGGCCTTCACCGGCCCTTTCTCGAACATCAGGTCCAGGAAGCGCGTCTCGTGCCCGGAGTTCAACGCGGCCTGGGCGGCCACGCAGGCGCCGTAGGGAAGCACAGCCGCCGGCTGGCGGCTGCGGTTCACGCTTACGATAAGGATTTTCATTTACCTTTCCCCGGGAAAATATGCCGGACGGCAGCATGCGGCTTCAAGCTACATCTTAACACTATCCTCCCGCCGGCGCAAACGCCCGTATCTTCGAGGAGCGGTCCTTAAAACGCGAAAAGCCCGGGCGTTACCCGGGCTTTTACCGCGCCGGCCGTTCAGGCCGGTTTGTTCTTCTGGCCGGTCAGGCGTTCCACCTCTTCCGGCGTGGGCTGCTCTATATTCCGGCACTTCGGGAAACCGGAACAGGCCAGGAAGTAGCCGCGCGCGCTCTTGCGCAGCAGCATCGCGTTCTTATTGCACTTGGTGCAGGTCTTCTCGGTCTTTATCGGCGAGAAGTATTCCTGCTTATTGCCTTCTTTGTCCAGCGGCACCTTGCCCTTGCACTTCGGGAAGCGCGAGCAGGACAGGTATTTGCCGAAGCGGCTCTCGCGCTGCACCATCGGGCTCAGGCAGAGCGGGCATTTCTCGTCGGTCTTGATCACGTTCGGGCGGGACTTCACCATGTCCTTTTCGGCCGTGGCGAGGTCCGCGGCGAACGGGGTATAGAACTCGCCCATGAACTTGACCCAGTCCATGTTGCCGTCGGCTATATCGTCGAGCTTGTCCTCTATGGACGCGGTGTAGGAGATCTCCATGATCTCCTTGAAGAAATCCTTGAGCTTCTCCGTGACCAGGGCGCCCAGCTCGGTGATCAGGAGCTTCCGGTCCTTTTCGCGGTTGATATAGCCGCGGTCCACGACGTTCTTGATGATGACCGCGTAGGTGGAGGGGCGGCCGATCCCGTGCTTTTCCAGCGTCTTGATGATGCTGGCTTCGTTATAGTTCGGCGGCGGGCTGGTCCGGTGCGGCTTGGTGGAGACGTCCTTGAGGGTAACGATATCCCCCTCCTTGAGCGGGGGCAGGGCGGCGGAGCCTTCCTCGTCCTCTCCGGACACTTCCTCTTCCTTCTCCTCCATGTAGATCTTCAGGTAGCCTTCGAACTTCACGGTGCGCCCGCTGGTGCGCAGGACCGAGCGGCCGTTTTCGTCGGAGAATTCCACGCTGAGCGAGTCGAAGATGGCTTCTTCCATCTGGCTGGCCATGAAGCGGCGCCAGATCAGGTCGTAAAGCTTGGCCTGGTCGGCGCTCAGGAACTTGCCCATTTCCTCGGGCCGCTTGTAGGCCGAGGTCGGGTGGATCGCCTCGTGGGCTTCCTGCGCGCCCTTGACCTTCTTCAGGTAGGTGGGCGGCTTGGCCGGGCAGAAATCCGCGCCGTAGATCTCGGCGATGAACTTGGCGGCCTCCTTCTGCATGTCCGCGCTCACGTTGAATGAGTCCGTGCGCATGTAGGTGATCAAGCCGGAGCGCTCGCCGCCCATGTCGACGCCTTCATAGAGGCTCTGGGCCACCTTCATGGTCCGGTCCGACGAGAAACCCAGCTTGTTGTAGGCGTCCTGCTGGAGCGTGCTGGTGATGAAAGGCGGCTTCGGCTTCTGGCGGACCGCCTTGGCGTCCACTTTCGAGACCTTCAGCGTGGAATTGCGCAGGTACGTGGCGGCCTCCACGGTGTCCTCTATCTTCTTGAAGACGGAGGTCTTGTACCGGTAGTCCTCGGCGAAAAGCTTAAGCGTGACCGTCTGCTCCACGGGCGCGGCTTCCCAGCGCACCAGCTTCGAGTCGAAATCCTTCGAGTCGCCCTTGGCCAGCTTCGTGTCTACGGTATAATAATCCTCTTCCTTGAAAGCGGCTATCTCCTTGGCGCGCTCCGCTATCAGGCGCACGGTGACGGACTGCACGCGCCCGGCGGAAAGGCCGCTCTTGATCTTGTTCCAGAGCAGCGGCGAAAGCTTATAGCCCACGATGCGGTCTATGATGCGGCGGGACTGCTGCGCGTTCACCAGCGCCATGTCCAGGTCCCGGGGACTCTTCAGGGATTCCTCTATGGCGGTCTTCGTGATCTCGTGGAAGCTGATGCGCTTGAACGGCGCGTCGGTCTTTATAACTTCCCTAAGGTGCCAGCTGATGGCCTCTCCCTCGCGGTCGGGGTCGGTCGCCAGGTAAATGACGTCCGCGTTCTTCGCGATCATGTTCAGGTCCGCGATGATCTTCTTCGCGCGCTCCACAAGAACATACTTGGCCGCGAACTTGTCTTTCACGTCCACGCCAAGCTCTTCCTTGGGAAGGTCGCGCACATGCCCGAAAGAGCTGCGCACTATATAATCGGAATCGAGGAAGCGGCTTATCGTCTTCTCCTTGGTAGGAGACTCGACAATAACAAGGTGCTTCGTCCCCGCCTTGGAGACTTTAGGTTTTTTCTCGGCCGCGGGCCTGGGAGCTTCCTCGGCCGCGATCTTGGGCGTTTCCGCCGCAACAGCTTTCGTAGGTTTTTTAGCCATAATAGATATCTATAATATTATATTTTATCCTTATAAGGCAAAAGTCTAGGGTGTTTGGCAGGCAGATTGGAACCAGAGAGGCGGTAAGGGTATGGGTTCGGAGCGACCTCTCGGAGGCCGACGCTTGCGTAAGCGCGGAGGCCGAGAGGGGAGGCGCGGCCACGGTGTGGCCGACGCCGTAAGCGACGGGCCCATACCCTTACCGCCCCAACGAGATGGAGAAACCACCGCGACTTTACGCCGCTCTGCAGTAGCGGCCGCCGCGGGAGACCAGCAGGGAGGAAATTTCAAGCTCGAACAGCGCCGCCGCCGCCCGCTGCACCTGCCAGGCCAGCTTCGCCGTAACTTCGTCGGCGTTCAGCCCCCCCTCCGCCGCCGCGATAACATTGTAAGCCTCGAGCGCGTCGGGAGAAAGCGCCCTCAGGGCGGATGCCTCGGGGCTCTTAACGGCTTCGGCGCCGAAAGGTTTAAGCCCGAACAAATACTCCGGAGGGAAGCAGGCCACGATATCCGCCGCGTTCTCCGCCAGGTAAGCCCCGTTCTTTATAAAGTGATTAGGCCCGCGGCTCATCGCTGAATCCAGGGGCCCCGGCACGGCCAGGACCTCCCGCCCCTGGTCGAGCGCGAACTTCGCCGTGATCAGCGCCCCGGACTCAAAGCCGCCCTCCACCACCACCGTAGCCAGGGAAAGCCCGGAAATTATCCGGTTGCGCCTCGGGAAATTAGCCGGGAGCGGCCCCTTGTCCAGCGGGAACTCCGAGATCAGCGCCCCGCCCGCTTCCACGATCCTGTTCGCCAGCTTTTTATTTTCCCACGGGTAAATATCGTTAAGGCCGGTCCCGAGCGCCGCCCAGGTGACGCCGCCGGCCTCGACCGCGGCCTGGTGCGCGGCGGTATCTATCCCGCGGGCCAGCCCGCTCGCCACCGCCACCCCGGAAGCCGCAAGCTCCCCGGCCAGGCGCGCCGCGGTGCGCAGGCCGTAGGGCGTGGCTTTCCGGGTGCCCACGATAGCCGCGGCCGGAACGGGCTTTAAGTCCCCGCGCACATAGAGCACCAGCGGCGGGTCGTAAATTTTCTTAAGCAGTTCGGGATAAGCCTCATCCAGGACGGTGAGGACGGCTACGCCGGCTTTCTCCGCGGCCAGCAGCTCTTTCTCCGGGTCGGCCTCCCTGGTCTGCGCGACCAGCCTCTCGGCCGTTTCCATCATTACGCCGCCCTCGGCGGCTATCTCCGCGGCTTTCCTCTTTAAAAGTTCGGCCGCTCCGCCGTACAGTTCCATCAGGCGCAGCAGCCAGTCGCTTTTATAGCAGGCGAAAAAGTTAAGCCGCACCCGGGCCAGCTTTTCCGTTTCTGTTTTAGCCCCCATAACTCCCCCCGTTAACGCCCTACTTTTTCTTGACTATGTATCCTTTCGCGATAGCCGTGGTAGCGTCTATGACCCGGGCTTTTACGTCGGAGCCGCGGACGCTGACGACCTCGGCCAGCCCCGCCGGCTGCAGCTCGCGGCCCAGCCTCTTGCCGGATTTGGAATAAGCGTCCCCGCCTTTAAGATAAATAGCCAGGTAGTCCCCGGGCTTCACCATTCCCGGGCCGGACATAGAAACTTCTATCTCCTCGCCGCTGAGGGAAAAGCTTTCATCCATGCTGTCGTTAGTCCCCTTCGGCTTGGCCGTTATCTCGCCGTCCTCGCTCCAGCCGTCGGGAACTATCTTGATGCCGTCCGGCCATTCCCTCTGGTCCTCGGGCATCTCCTCGGAAAAGAAAGCCTGGTCAAAATCCTTGAGGATCTCGCCGGGGGCGGCCATGTCCGCCCGGCTTGCCTGCGGAGCGGCGGGCTGCCCGGCGGACGGCGCGGAGTATTCTCCGAACTCGGAATCTTCGGCCGCCGTAAGCGTTTCGGACGCCGCCGTCTCCGCGCGGCGGTAAGGCACCACTATATCGTTAATGTCCGGGATAATGAGCTCCTGCGCGGGATTTATGCGGTCAGGGTTCGCCACGGTTTTAAAATTGGCGTTATAGATCTTTCCCCAGAGGAAAGGATTATTATAATACTTGCCGGAAAGGTCCCAGAGAGTATCCCCTTTTACTACCGAATACATCTTGCCGACCACGAACCCTCCCGACTCCAGCGCTTCCCGGGGGATCCCTGAGACGGCGGCAAACTCCCCTGAAACGACCTGGGCCGCCGGGTCCTGCTTAGGCAGCACCAGCCTGTCCCCGGGCTTGGCGGGATTCCCCGGCCCGGCCGGGGCCGCGGGTTTGAGAGCGGGCGCCTTTTTAACGGCGGCGGTTTTTGCGGGCTTTGCCTTCGCCGGCGCGGGGGCGGCAGGCGCTTTTACGCCGGCCTTTTTTACGGCCTCGGCCTTCGCGGGAGCTTTGGCCGCGACCGGCTCAAGGGTAGCGGCTACTTTAGCTTCCGCGGTTTTTTCGGCCTTCAGCGGGGCCGCCGCTTTGACGGCCCCGACGTATTCCTCGGGAAATTCAGGGTCGACCGGCTTGGCTTCCTGCGCGGAAAGCAGCGCCGGGACGGTCAAAGCGAGAAGATACAGGGATATTTTTTTCATTATGCTCCTCCAAAATTAAAACCCTGCCGCGAGCGCGGCGGCTTTATCAAGCATTCTGTACTGCACGGCTTCGATAATGTGCTCCCGCTTTATGCCGGAAGCGCCTTCCAGGTCGGCGATAGTGCGGGAGATCTTCAGGATCTTGTCCAGCGACCGGGCCGAGAAACCGAGCTTGTTCATGGCCGTTTCGAGCACGGCCGAAGCGCCCTCCGGCAGAGCGCAGTGCCGCCGCAGCTCGGCGCCGGCCATAAAGGCGTTGGCTTTCGCCCCGCCCTTAAAGCGCTTTCTCTGTATCTCGATCGCCTTCAGGACGCGCCCAGCTATCTCGGCGGAGGATTCACCCCTGGGCAGGGCCTCCCAATCGGCGTATTTAACGGCGGAGAGCTGCACCTGCAGGTCGATACGGTCCAGAATGGGCCCGGAGACCTTGGCACGGTACTTGTGCACCTGCAGCGGCGTGCAGGCGCACTCGCGCGTAGGGTGGCCCAGGTAGCCGCAGGGACACGGGTTCATCGCGGCCACCATCAGGAACCGGGCCGGATAAGCCACGCTTTCCCTGACCCGCGAGACCGTCACCTTCCAGGCCTCGAGCGGCTCGCGCAGGGCCTCGATGGCGGGTCGGGAAAATTCGGGGAACTCGTCCAGGAAAAGCACGCCGTTATGCGCCAGGGAAACTTCTCCGGGCCTGGGGCTCGAGCCGCCGCCGATAAGGGCGGCGTCCGAGATAGTATGGTGGGGCTCCCTGAACGGGCGCTCGCCTATAAGACGGCCCGTGACGCCCAGCCCGCTGACGGAGTAAAGCTTGGTGGTCTCAAGGGACTCGTCGAAGGTCATCGGGGGCAGGAGCGCCCCGAAACGGCGGGCAAGCATGCTCTTGCCGGCCCCGGGAGGCCCGACCAGCAGAACATTATGGAAGCCCGCCGCGGCTATTTCAAGGGCCCGCTTGGCGAAAGGCTGGCCCTTGACCTCTGAAAAGTCGTTGCCGGAGCCGGAGGAAGTCTGGACGGTCGCGGCGGCCGAACAGGCTATAAGTTCATTTTCCCCGGAGAGCCAGGAAGCCACGTCCTTAAGGCTCGAGGCCGCCAGGCAGTTCACGCCGGAGATAGCGGCTTCGGCCGAGTTACCCGCGGGCACCACGGCAGTAACGCCGCGGCCCTTGAGCGCAAGCAGCATGGCCAGCACCCCGGCCACCGGGCGCAGCGCGCCGTCCAGGGCCAGTTCGCCGATGAAATAAGTGTCAGTGAAGCGGGCGGGAGGCTTTTTGCCGAGCCTGCCGGAAGCCGCTATCACGCCAAGGGCGATGGGCAGGTCGAAGTGCGTCCCGGCTTTTTTAATTTCCGCCGGAGCGAGGTTGACGGTTATGCGCTTCGCGGGAAAGTCGTAGCCGGAATTGCGCACCGCGGCCACCACGCGGTCCTTGGCCTCTTTCACGGCCGCGTCGGGCAGGCCGACTACGGAATAGGCGGGCAGGCCCGAGGCGATATAAACCTCGGCCAGGACCTCCCGCCCGTCTATGCCTTTAAGGCATAATGTGTTCAGCTTGGATAACATAGATCCGCCGGTACCGCCCGGCTTAAAGCGCGCCGCCTGAATTTACTTCGAAAGCCGGCAGATATCGCCGGCCTTGGGCGTTCCGGAGGAGGCCTTCGTGAACTGGGCCTTGGAGCAGTCGCCGGAATCCCCGCACTCCCCGGTCACTTCGGCACTCCCCAGCGTCTCCTCGACGTGGCCTATGACCAGGTTGGAGCGCGGGTCGCGGATCTCGGCGCCCAGCCTGTAGCAATCGAGCTTCATGCCCCGGGCAACCCCGGAATCCGGGCCCGCGTTAAGATAAAGCTGGTCGCCGGACGCTGCCGCTATCATGCAGGACCACGGCTTCTTGTTAAGCTGGCTCGCGATATTGGTCACGAACTGCACCAGCGCGGCGCGCAGGGCCTCGCCTTCCAGCGTCTCGTCGTAGCCGCCCTTGGTCCCCATGCCGAGGAAAGACGCCTTGGTGGACTTGGCCATGCCCTTGCCCGAATCGGCAAGTATCACCTGGCCGCTCTGCACGTCTATCAGCCTTATGTCCACGGTCACGTCGGCCACCTGGCGCTTTGACTGCGTCAGCAGGTAGTCGGAGCCCTCTTTCTTGACGCCGAACTGGGAAACCGAGCCGACCACTATGGCCTCTAAACCGAGGATCTGCCCCATCTTGGCGACGGTCTGGGGATCGGTCATGCCCTGGGCCTGGAACTTCTGCTCCTCCATGATCTTGTTCATCCTGTCTCTTTCCACGACGATGAACTTGCCGGATTTGACGAGCTCGGTCACCAGGATGTCCGAGGCGGCGCCGCCGAGGCGGCCCTGGCCGTAAGCGGATTTATTCTCGAATTCCACCACGCCTATCCTGCGCTTCGGGCCGGTATATTGCGAAGAGACCAGCTCGGTCTCGTTCACGCTGGTGGCCTGCTGCTGCTTTACCGTCTTCGACGGCGCGCAGCCCGCGGCCAGCAAAGCGGCCGCCGCGGCTATCATCAATTTGTTTTTTTTCATAGTATCCTCCTGTCTTTTCTATCCCGAGCTCTCCTGCTCCCCGCTCCTCACCTGCGCGGCAGCCGGTCGAGCGCCTTCCAGGCCGCGGCTTCAGCCTCCCGCTTAAGCGGGATCTTCAGCAGGTTCTGCGCCAGTTTCACCGCCAGCTGCTCCACGAAGGCCGCCTTGGCCTCGTCCTTGTTGAAATAGACCTTTATATCCTTGCCGGAACCCGTGCCCTCGTAGAGCGTTTCCCCGCTCGAGGCAGAAACTATCCTTACGCGCAATATCACCGACTTGCGCACCACGAAGCCCAGGTTCTGGAAGGTGAAATCTTCCACATCCCCGTAGCACAGCAGGTCCGCGCCGAGGGCCCTGCCTATGTCCGCGGGCTTGAGCCCCGGCAGCTGCCCGCCCTCCGAAACGCCCAGTCCCGACAGCTTCCCGTCCACTTCGGCCAGGGGCAGGTACGGGTAGCCCCTCCTTTCAAAACCTTCCGCGGCGAGCCCGCGCATTATGTCGGCCGCGCCGACGTCCGTGCTCTGGTTGTCGAAGGGCAGCACGGCCACGCGGGGATCGGCCGCCGCCCGCAGCGACGGCGAAACCAGGTACGCCCCCCCGCCGGCGCAGGCGCCGGCGAAAGCGAGCAGGAGCGCGCAAGCCCCGAAGCGCGGGAGAAAAGTCATAGGGCTACCTGGGCAGGGAGAAGATAACTTCCTGCGCCCCCGTTCCTTCCAGCTCGAGCCCCAGCGTGTCGCCGCGCAATACGGTGCTGGCGAATTCCTGGGGGTCGGACCGGCGCGGCACCGCGACGAAGACCGCCGCGCCTTCGGAATAGCTCTCCAGGCGCAGGCCTTTAAGGTCCAGGCGCAGTAACTGCGCCTTAAGTTTTTCAAGCACCTCGAGGCCGCCCAGCCCGAGGACCTTAACCTTTATAGGCGTCTCCGGCTTCACAAGGCGGTCGGTCTTTCCGATGGCGGCCTGCGCGAGAAGCTCGCCAGCGGAGGCCAGGGACTTGCCGAAGGAGGCGGTTATGGAGGAATCTATCGCGTTGGACTGGCTGGAAAGAGCGAGTAGCTCGGCGCCGGTCTTAACGTCGTAAATTTTCAGAGAGGCTTCGGCCCGCGAGGGATAAAAGCCGGTGCTGAGCCCCGCCCCGGAGGAAGCCGCCGCGGCCGTGGCCGAAAAGAGCAGGTCCGCGCCGGCCGAAGCGGCCGCCTCGAGCAGGCGCGGCTCCGGCCCGGAAAGCAGGGCTTCGTCGGAAGCGAAAGGAAAATCCTTTATGGCGATAGGCGAGCGCCTGGAGAAAGCCTCCCGGAAAGCCGCGGCGAAACCTTTGTCCGCGGCGCCGCGCTGCACGAAAGCGGCCACCGTCCCGGGCGTGCCGGAACCGGCGAGATTCATGCCGCGAAGCGCGGAAGCTATCTTGTCATGGTAGACCCAGACCCTTACCCGAGCGCGGTAGGAGGAGCCGTCCTGGCCCTCGGAAAGTATCTTGCGCTTCGCCGTATAAAGCTGGGTCGTCCTCAGGAGGCCTATCTCGAGCGCGCCGTAATTCTCGGCCCGGGCGTCCTCGTCCATAAAAAGCTCGGCGGCGCGGCGCACCGCGTTCTTCTCGGCGTCGAGGACGGCCAGCTCGCTGGAGGCGCCCGGGTTGCGCGCGTCGAAGGCGGCGGAGCCTTCGACCGTCAGCGGCTCCGGCGCGGCCTTGAAAGAGCCCGGCGCCGGGGCATGCGCGCAGGCGGCTGCCGCGGCCAGCGAAGCCGTGAATATTATTTTTTCAAAAGTCTTCATTGTTCATCCCCTCTGACCCGGACGGCCTTCAGCGCCCGTCCGTATTCCCCTGCTGCTTGGCTATCGGCAGGGCGAAGCAGAACTTCGAGCCTTTCCCGGGCTTGGATTCCAGCCAGATCTTCCCGCCGTGCTTTTCCACCACCGACTTCGAGATCGCGAGGCCCAGCCCGGTGCCCGGCACGGTGCTGGCGCTGGCCTTGCCGCGGTAGAACTTGTCGAAGATCATCTTCTGCTCTTCGTGGGGTATCCCGGGCCCGTTATCCTCCACGCAGATGACCACGGCCTCCCCCTTGTCGCTGCCGGTGACCTTCACGCTGGCGCCGGCGCCCGCGTACTTTATCGCGTTTATCAGGAGGTTGTCCACGACCTGGCCTATCCACCTGGTATCCGCGTGCACGGGCGGCAGGTCCTTTACGGTTTCATTCGAAATGGTCACGTTCTTTTCCGTGGCCTTAAGGTGCATCGTGGAAATGGAGCTGCGCACCAGCTCGGAAAGATTCACGTTCTGGAACTCCATCTCCACCTTGCCGTTCAGCCTGGAGAGGTCCAGCAGGTCCGAGATAAGGTGCGTCAGGCGGTTCACCGACTGGTCCGTGACCGTCAGGAAATTTATCTGCTGCTCGTTCAGCGGCCCCACTTCGCCGCTCAGGATCACCGAGACGAAGCCCTTGATGGTGGTCAGCGGCGTCTTCAGCTCGTGGCTGACCGTCGCCAGGAACTCGTCCTTGAGCTTGTTCAGCTGGGCCAGTTCCTCGGCGGTCTTCGAGAGGTTCTCGTAGAGCGTGACCATCTCTATGATGATAGCCAGCTCGTCGGCTATGATGGTCAGGAATTCGAGCTGGTCGGGGGTGAAGAAATCCTTGCGGCGGCTGCCCACGCGCATGACGCCGATGATCCGGTCGTGCAGCGAGATCGGCACTATCATCAGGGAGTGGATCTCCCAGAGCTTGGCGTAGCGCGCGAGCACGTCGGGATCGTTCTGCGCGTCGTCGCTGAGAAAAGGCTTGCGGCTGAGAAAAGTGCGCACGGACGCGCTGGAGTGGTTGCTGACCGGGATGCTGTAGGACATGCGGTCCTCGTCCGGGATGCCGTAGGCGCCGGGGCTCACCACCAGTTCCCCTTTCGCCTCGTCATAGAGCAGGCAGGCCACCACGTCGCCTTCCACCATCTTGGCCACGATGTTCAGAATGGCCGAGCAGCCGTTCTGGGCGTCGCCGCCGGGGCCGGTGACTTTCGTGACCACCTCGTAAAGCGCCTTGCGCTCGCGCGCCCGCTGGATCAGGCGCGAGCCCGCCACGTCGAGCTCCTTGACCACGGCGTTCACTTCGTTCTTCAACTGGTCCGTCTCCTTCTTCAGGGAAAAGACCTTGTCTGAAACCTTGGAGATGGAGGAAAGCTGCGAGGCGACGAAGCGCAGGTAGGGCAGGGCGGCGTCGAAAAAGGACGGGCCCGAGGCGCCGAAAAGGATAAGGCGCTCCGGGGCGCCGGCGGCGGCCCGGAAAGGGCACATCAGCGCGGATTTGATGCCGAAGGCGGAGAAGAGCTCCTCCACGCCCTGGTAGTCGCCGGCGTGGACGTCGTCGAAGCGCAGCAGCTCGCCCTCGATGGAACTGCGGTCGAAGGCGCTCCACTTGTAGGAGGTGAGCAGCTTGGGCTCGGCCTTGAAATATTTCAGGTAATTGACCAGGAGCCACTGGCCGGCCCCCTTCTCGAAAAGCAGGATGGAGCTGTCCGGGAAGGACTTGTGCAGCTTCATCAGGTAATAACTGGTGATATCCCCGTAATGCTCCGGCTGCTCGGGGGCGAAGGCCCGCTCCATGGTTTCGCGGGCGAAGACCGTAAAATCGGCCAGGGCTTTCTTGGAGGCGTGCAGCGAGGTTTCCATCGGCAGGACGTCGCGGAATTTAAGGTACCAATAGGCCCCGAAAGCGCCCGCGGCTCCCAGCACTCCGGCCCCGATTAGTTCTCCCGTCATGATATTAGACCAGGTCCATAAGAATTTTAGTGTAAGCCGCCTTGGATTTCAGCTTGTCGCCGGCCAGCCAGGCGCATTTCACCAGGTAGCTGTCCAGGATCTTGAAAGTGATATGGCGGAATTCCGACTCCTGCGCGCCCAGCGCCGAGGTGGGCTGCGGGCCGAGTATTATCACCCCGTTCACATTTTTCTCGCTGGCGTAATTGCCTATCTTGAAGGGGATGCCGTAAAGCTCGTCGGAGTCGTACTCTTCGATGAAGATCTGGCTCCATTCCGGGTTAAGGCCCAGCTCTTTGGCCCTCTCGTGCAGGGTGAAAAGCGCGAAGTCCGCCTCCCTGCGCATGGCCTTCGGGTGGAAGATCCCCCACTTGAAAAAAGCCGAGTCCTGCAGGGAGGGCCGCCAGACCGAGACGTGGTGCGTGTCCTCCTCGGTTATGGCCGCGGGCACCGGGGTTTCCCCGAACCCCAGGATCATATCCAGGAGCTGGGCGTGCGTCACGCCGGGCATGGAGCTTATCACGAACTTCTCCAGCTTCTTCATGTTCTCCAAAGTTTTTCCGACCTCGCTGAACGGGACGGAGGCGCCGGCGAAAATATTATTGGCTTCCTCGTCCGACAGCTTGATATCCAGCCCCTGCATCAGCTGGTTAAGGATGGCTTTATACGCCTGGGCCTGCGGCATCTTCAGGTCGACCATCCAGCCCTGCGTGAACTGGAAGCCTACGGCGTCCTCGAGGCCGGCCAGGGACTTCGGAGGGAAGACCGAGCTTACCACGACCTGCTTGTTCTGCGCCACGAAATCGTTGAGCCACTTTGAGATATATTTCTTGTTGGCCTCCGAGACCATCAGCAGGTGCACGTCGTCGATTATCAGCACCTTTACCTTGGCCAGGAGCTCCTCCAGGCGGGCCACGCCGCCCTCCTTTATGGCCAGCTCCACTCCCTTGGAAAATTTTATGCCGTCGGTAACGAAGATATTGCTTTGCCCGATGGAGGCGGAAAGGCCGTAGGAGATAGAGTTGATAAAATGGGTCTTCCCGGTGCCAGGCACGCCGAAAACGAGCAGCGGGTTGTAGATAACTCCCGGGTTTTCCACCACGGCCATGGCGGCCGCGTGCGCGAAGCGGTTGTGCGAGCCGGCCAGGAGGGTCTGGAAGCTGTACGTAGGGATAAGCGGCAGCTCCATCGACCACCGCGTTTTTATCCTGGAGGAAATGGAAGGCGCGGAGGCCGCCGGGGCCGGGGCCGGCGCCGGGGCGGCCGCCTGGGGGGCCTCTTCTTTTTTCGGGCGCGAAGCGGCGGAAGGAACGAAGTTCCCGGTGGGCCTGGCGGTGACGTGAGGCTGCGCCGGCGGCGGCGCCTTGGCGGCGGCAGGGGGAAGTTCCGGCTGCGGCGCCGGTTTCGGCGCGGGCTGGGGAGCGGGTGCCGGCCTTGGCTGTTCCGCCGGCTTGGGCGCCGGCTGGGGAGCGGGTGCCTCGGCCGCCGGGGCGGGGCCGGTCTTAAGCTTAGGCTTGGGAGAATCGAACGGCGCGGGTTCATCGCCGAACGCGTCATCCGCCTCGGCCGCCGGCGCCGGGGCGCTGAGTTCCGAGGTAATAGCCTTCAGCTTCTTCATCGTGTCCATTTCCAGCTTGGAAAGGTAGATGATGAAATTGAATTCGCCCGAAGTCTTTTCCGGCCGGGAACAAAGGCTGCCGAGCTTCTTGACGATCAGGAAGATATCCTTCATCTCCCCTTTTATCAGGAGCTTGTGGCGGCCCGGATTTTTTTCATTAGGCGCCGGGGCGACGTCCCACTTTTTCAGCATAGTTTTACCGGATTATCAGGTCCGCTACCAGGTCGAGCGCCGACGAATGGCTGAAAGAGGCGGAGTCAAAATACCTGAAGAAGCCGCCCGCCGAGGACAGAGCGTTCTCGATCTCGTAAACCTTCTCCTGCGGTATGGCCCCCACGCAGACGAGCCCGATCGCCCCGGAGTCGGTCACCGACTGGCTGACGAAGTTGGCGTTGGCGTCAGTGTCGCACACTTTCACGTAAGCGCGCTTCACGAACATCGGCTTGGCGGCCGACTTGAGGCAGATCGCGTCCAGTTCCGCCAGCACGCTGGCGCAGAGCGTCTCGTCTCCCGAAGAATAGAGGAACGCTATGGAGCGCACGCGCTCGGGCGGAATTCCTTCAGGCTGCTGCCTGGCGGACAGGGAGGCGAGGTCGCCGGCCTGCGCCCTGGCGGTCGACGAAGGGCTGGCCTGGAAAATAACGGTTTTTTCCTCTTCGCCCTCGGAGCCCGCACTTGGAGGGATGACCAGGGTCTCGTCTCCCGAAGACTTTTGCTCCGCCGGGGGGCTGCCCGGCAGGGTTTCGTCGGGATTGCCGAAGGACGCCGGACTGCCGCCGCCAAGCTCGATGCCGGGCGCAAGTTCGATACCCGAGCCGGCCGCCTGTTCCGCGGCGGCCACGAATTGTATTCCCTCTCCGACTTCGAGCTTGGGTTCAGCCGCGGGCTCGGCGGACGCGCCGAACTGGATCTCCGGCCCTGCTTCCAGCTTAGGCTCGGCGGCCGGTTCAGCGAAAGCCGCGAATTCCGGTTCGGCGGGCTGTGCTCCCGCGGGCTGCGGCTCCGCGGCGGGCGTTTCAGGAGCCTCCGGCGCGGGCTCAAGCCTCAAGGTCTCCCCCCCGTCCTGGGCGGACGCGGGCTCGGGGGACGCGGGGTCAAAGGTAAAAGCTTCAAAAGGATTTTCAGTCTTCTCTTCGGGCTTCGCTTCAGGCTCTATCACGAAGTCGCCGGGCTCCATCGCGGCGGAAGCCGCTTCCGGCTGCGCCGGCTCGCTTTTTTCCATTTCAGGTTCGCTTGCCGCGGGGATCTCCCCCTCGGAAGCCGCCGGGGCCGCCTCTGCCTCCGCCCGGGGGGCGGCCGTATCAAATGCTTCGTGAAATCCTCCGGCCAAAGCCGGCCCGTCCGTTTCAGGGGCCGGTTCCGGATTGAGCCCCGCCTCGGGCAGGGGTTGGCCGGCCGGCTCGGGCGCGGGCTTCTCCGCCTCCGACATCTGCATGAGCACGTCTATATCCGGGACGCCGAAATCGCGCGAAGTCTCAAAAGAGGCGGGCGCGGGCTGCTTTTCCGGCCCGGCTTCATCAGCGTTAAACGGGTCCGGCACCTGTTGGCTGAACTGGTCGTTTTGAGCGCCGGAGGGCTCAGGGGCGGCACTGGCGCCGGCCTGAGCGGCATCGCTACCCTGGCTGAAAGTCATATCGTCGGGCGCGGGCTCCGGTATGCCGGGAAGGCCGGCCTCGGGAATAGCGGCAGGGGTCATTTCAGCGGCGGGAACATCTTCTTTTATAGCGGGCGGGGTGAATTCAGAAATTGAAAGGGAGGGCCCGCTCGCGACATTTCTTACTGGCTCTTCCGAAGGAGGTTCGAGCGGGGCGCCTGAAAGCTTTACGGGCTCTGCGGCGGCCGGCTTTTCGGCCTGCGCCTCCTCGCCGAACATGAAATCCCCGAGGCTCTGCACAGCCAGCTTCTCCTGCTCCTTGGCGGGGGCGGCTTCCTGGGGTTCGGGAAAAGATTCTATGACCAAAGGTTTCTCCTCTTCGGCAGGGGAATCGGCGTCAGCCGCCTGAAAAGAAGGGAGCTCCTCAGGGGCCTGCGCGCCTTCGGAAAGACCCGAGAAAGATTCAAGGACTACTGTTTTATCCGCGTCAAAGGGCTCCGCGGGAACCTTATTTTGGGGCTCGGAAGCCGGGGTTTTCGGTTCGGGCGCCTCGGCCGGCTTAACATATTCCGCCGGCTGCATCTCGGGCATCTTGATGCCGTCGAGGATGGACGGCATTTTATTCAGCAGCCCGTTAAGGTCTGAAAGTATTTCGTCTATAGACTCTTTCTTTTTATCGTATTTATTGTCCATATAAAACCGCCCCCCGGGCCAAATATAACTATATTCGCGCGTTACTTTTTAATTATAGCAAGTTGTTCGCGTAATTTTATCCCTCTTTTCGCGGCCTCGGCCGAGGCCGCGTCGAAATTATCCTTTGAAGCCGAAAGAAGGAGGCGGCCGGCCTCCGGCGAAGCGGAATAGGACAGGCAGAGCAGCGCCTCGCTCCTGAGGTCCGGATCGTTTCCGGCGGCGGCCTGCAGAACGTAAGCGTGGCCCTCGGCATGCCCCAGGCGCGAGAGGGAGCAGGCGGCGTAAAGTTTGGCGCTCGAGGAAGGGTCGGACGACAAGGTCCGCGACATCTGCCCGGAAAGGTCTTCCAGGCCCGCCATGGACGAAAGGAAAAAACCGGCGGAAACAAGTTCCTCGTCCTTTTGCGCCGCAAGCCCGGCCGCCGCCTTCTTCACCCGCTCGAGGTAAGGCTGGACGGGGAAGCCGAAAGCCGCGGCGAAACCCGCCTCCAGCGCGGCCTGCCGGCGGACTACGGGACGCCCCGAGGAAGCGGCGTCGAGAAGCGCCTCGAACCAGAGGCGCCTGAGCGCCCCGTCGGCTTCGGAGCGCGCCCACCCGCCCACCAGTTTGGCCGCGGCAAAGGCCACTTTATCCTCGGGGCTTGAAAGCAGCGGGAGAACGCGCCGCTTATCCGCCTCCGGGAGAAAGCGCATCGCGGACATTTTATCCAGGCCGTAAAGCACGCCTT
This sequence comes from bacterium, assembly GCA_021811315.1. Classification (GTDB taxonomy): domain Bacteria; phylum Elusimicrobiota; class Elusimicrobia; order Elusimicrobiales; family UBA9959; genus UBA9959. The sequence continues at coordinate 1,770 of JAJZPF010000011.1, read as the reverse complement.
CGTAAGTAAAGGAATTTTCGTCCGTAAAAGCGTTCTCGCCGCTCTGGAGCGGCGCCTCTTTTTTCCAGGGAGAATTCTCCATGAAAAATACCAGGGCGCCGCAGAGCAGGAGCAGCAAGCCTGAGAGGACCATCAGGCTCGGCCGGCTTGATTCTTTCTCCCTGGCAGGATCGGGCTTTACCGGGACGGAGGTGATATCTTTAGCGCAGATGCCGCATTTAGCTCCCGCGTCGGGATTTCCGTACCCGCAGGAGGGACACTTCTTCATATAACTTCCGCCAGGCAGGCCCCGTCGCGCGCCGCCGTAATGCGGCAGCGCACCAGGCGCCCCGTTTTCTGCGGGCCCGGCAGCTCGATATTTACAAAGTTGGAAGCCAGGGCCAGGGCGCGCCCGTCTTTATTCTTCAGGACCAGCGCCGTGTATTTTTTCCCAAGCATGGAGGCGGCGCAAGCGGCGCGCAATTCTCCGTCGAGAGCGCGCAGCGCCGCGGAGCGGGCGGCCACCGTCTTTTGCGGCAGCGCTTTAAGCGCCGCCGCTTTGGTGCCCGGCCTGCCGGAGAAGCTGAAAACGTGCAGCCCGGAAAGCGCGCAGCCCCGGACAAATTTAACGGCGGCCGCGAAATCCTCTTCTGTTTCCGTAGGATAGCCCGCGATTATATCGGCGTAGATCCCCACTCCGGGGAAAATGGAGCGGAGCTCTTCGAGTTTAGCTTTATACTTGGCGGTGTCGTAAAGCCGGCCCATGGCTTTAAGCACGGGGTCGGAGCCGGCCTGCAGCGGCAGGTGGAAATACTCGCAGAATTTAGGCCCGGCGGCTTTTAAGACTTTAAGGAGGCCGGGCGTGAGCTCTTCGGATTCTATCGAAGAAAAGCGGATCCGGAAATCTCCGTCGAGGGCGAACAGCCTCTTCGCCAGGTCCTCCAGCGTAGCGCCGGACTTGCAGCGGTATATCCCGAGCCGCGTCCCGCAGAGGACGATCTCGGAAAAACCGGAATCTATGAGCTTTTTAATTTCATCTACCACCGCTTCGACCGGCTTTGATCTCAGCTCGCTGCGCGCCAGGTTCACAAGGCAGTAAGCGCACTTGAGGTTGCACCCGTCCTGCACTATCACGAAAGCCCGCGCCTTCCCGTGAAATTTAGTCACCGAAAAGAAGTCGCCCGACGGCGCCGAGCCGCAGAGCTGCGCCGGGATATTCCCTTTTTCTTTGTTCGTGAACAGCGTCGCGCCGGGCGCGGCGGCAAGAATTTTACCAGGTTCAAGAGTGGCCAAACAGCCGGTCACAGCTATCGAAGCCTTCGGGTTCGCGGCCGCCGTTCTGCGCAAAAAAGCGACGCAGTCCCGGTCGGCCTTCTCGGTCACCGAACAGGTATTAACCACCACCAGATCGGCGTCCTCCGGCTCGGCCGCCGCGGTATGCCCAAGCGCCATGAATTTCTCGCGGAGACTCTCCGTCTCCACCTGGTTCACCCGGCACCCCACGGTCTTAAAATAAACTTTCACACTCATATTTTACAATACCTGCGTAGGTGCCGTATCAAGAGCTATGCTCATCAGACGGCCAATTTAAGAGGGCTCTCCCCCTCACTACTTAAAAACAGCATAGCACACCAACCCGACAAGGGCGTGTCGCGGAAGACTTAGTGGAGGGGCGGCAAGGGTATGGGTTCGGAGCGACCTCTCGGAGGCCCGAGCTTGCATAAGCGCGAGGGCCGAGAGGGGAGGCGCGGCCACGGTGTGGCCGACGCCGTGAGCGACGGGCCCATACCC
>JAJZPF010000010.1 GCA_021811315.1 bacterium | reverse complement strand
AAAAAGAATCACCGACTTTGCCGTTTTTCCTCAATCCATATATTTGAGCCTGTTTTTTCACCGTTTTGGTGAAAGTCCAATATGCGCTTTCTCGACGCAGGTTCAAAAATTACGTGAACTTCTGGGTACCAAAGTCACACTGGGCTGCAACTTTCAGGCCAAAGTATTGTAAACTTTGAAAGTTATGGGTAGATACGCTAAATACGCGGCCGGCCTGGCCTTCCTGGCCTTCGCCGCCACGCTTTCACCGTGGAAATACGATTTCCCGCTTAACGACGATTGGGCCTACGCCCTGGCCGCCCGGGCGCTTGCCGCCACGGGCCGGATCACGCTTTCGGACTGGGGGGCCTCGACGCAGCTCCCTCATATAATAACAGGCGCATTATTCACAAAAGCCTTCGGCTTCAGTTTCTCCGTATTGCGCGCAGCCAACCTGCTCGTCGCCGCCGCGGCCCTCTTCGTTTTTGTCAGGATAATGGACGAGTTCGGGATAGGCGCTTTTGAAAAAACGGCCGCCGCCCTGACGCTGGCCTTCAGCCCTCTTTACCTGGTGCTGGCGAACTCCTTCATGACCGACATCCATTACCTTTTCTGGATGCTTTCGGCCGTTTATTTCTATGTAAGGCGCCTTAAAGACCCGGAGGACGGGAGGGCCCTTTTCTTCGCCGGGGCCTGCGCCGCCGCCGCCTATCTTACAAGGCAGTTGGCCGTGGCCCTGCCGCTGGCCTTCACGCTGATGCTTCTCCTGGAGCGCCGCCCCCCGGCGCCGGCGAAAGCGCGCAAAAATATAAAAGTTCAGGCTTTACCGCCGCCGCTCTGGCGCGGCCTCGCCGCGGTCTGGGCCCTGCCGCTTGCCGCCCTGGGGGGGTATCAATTCTGGTTCACCAGGATACACGGACCGACCTGGGTCTCGGGAAGTTATGTGGTCGGCGCGACCCTGGCCCATATAACGAAGCCCGGGCTTTTTATCGGCGACTCCGTCTACCGGGTCTTTTCGTCCATGCTCGAAACAGGGCTCCTGCTTCTGCCGCTGGCCGCCGGCTTTCTCTTCAGCGCGCGCGAGTTTTCCTCGAAGAACGGCCTGCAGCGCAAGGTCACTTCAGCCGGGCCCTGGCTGGCCCTGGCCGCGCTTGTCGTTTTCGCCCTTATCTACGGCCCGCTTCCTTACCTTGAGAACACCCTCTCGCGCTCGGGCCTGGGGGCGCTTACTTTGGGGGGGGCCGGCCTGAAACCTTCAGGCGTATTCGCCAGCCCGCTTTTCTGGCAGCTGGCCACCGCGGCCTCCCTGGTATCGGCGGTTTTGCTTCTATGCGCTTCCAGCCTGGCGCTGCGGGCCGGCGGGCCGGAACTGCGCTTCATCTTCGCCGCGGCCCTCCTTCAGCTCGGTGTTTCGCTGGCCGGCGCCAAATTTTTCGACCGCTACCTGCTTACGCTGCTGCCCTGGTTCGCCTTCGCCGCGGCTTACGCCGCCAAGGGCGTGCGCTTCTCGAAGCCGGCCGCCGGCCTGGCGCTGGTCCTCTGCGCGGCTTTGGGCTGGGCCGGCATGAAGGATTACCTGGCCTGGAACGGGGCTAAATGGGAGCTGGCCGCAAGGGCGCCGGCCGAAGTTTCTCCTGGCGAAATAGTCAATGGTTTTGACTATGAAGCCTGGCATAATTACGAAAAGAACATGGCCTACCTGAAGAGCATGAAGCCGCTCGGCATGATAGGCGAATGGGAATGGCAGCGGGTCACCGACTACAAGGCTATCGTCTCTTTCACCCCGGACCCGCGCTTCAGGGTGCTGGACAAGGCCGAATACTCAACGCCGCTTTCCAGCCGCAAAGGCGTGCTGTACCTAATGTTATTAAAATAGATATCCTTGGCCAAACCGGCCGGCCGGCATGGTTCTGCCCGCTTCGCGTTTGCTTACCTGCGGTCATTTTTAATAAAATATACGTATGATATCCTTAAACGGCCCTTTCTGACCCGTTTATCCCATACAATTTTAACTTACCGGGAACCCCTTTGCCGGGGCGGAATATGACAGCTTAGCCAAAACAAGAGGCATACAAATATGAACAATGAGAAAATAGCGATAGTAGGTATCGGAGTAATAGCCCCTAAAGCCCTTAATAAGGAAGAATTCTGGAAAAACGTGCTGGAAGGCCGAAACTGCATAAGCGAAGTTCCGGCCGACCGCTGGGATTGGCGCCTCTATTACTCTGAAGACCATAAAGCCCCGGACAAGACCTATTCCAAGATAGGCGGCTTCATCGAGGGCTTCAAGTTCGATTCCATCAAATACAAGATACCGCCCCAGACCGCCGTCCAGATCTCCCGCCTGCAGCAGATGACCATCGAAGCCGTGCGCATGGCCCTGGAAGATTCCGGCTATGACAAGAAGCCTTTCGACCCCAAAATGGCCGCCGCCGTCATCGGCAATGCGATGGGCGCGATGCGCAAGGAAATGACCGACCTGCGCGTTTACAAGTTCTACAATGAGGATATCCTTAAAAAGACCCCCGCTTTCGCTTCCCTGCCCCAGGAAAAGCGCGACACGATGCTGAAGGAGTACGAGGCTGGCATAGACTCGGGCATATTGAACATAACCGAGGACACCATGCCGGGCGAGCTGTCCAATGTGACGGCCGGCCGCATAGCCAATGTTTTCAATTTGAACGGCCCGAATATGACAATGGACGCCGCCTGCGCCTCCTCAATGGCGGCGCTGGACTACGCGGTGCTTGGCCTGCGCGCGAACAAGTTCGACATGGCGATAGCGGGTGGAGCCGACGAAATGATGTCGCCTCCTGCCTTCGTGAAGTTCTGCAAGATAGGCGCCCTGTCCGCGGACGGCTCCTATTCTTTCGACGAAAGGGCCAACGGTTTCGTGATGGCCGAGGCGGTCTCAATTTACATCCTTAAGCGCCTGTCGGACGCGGTCCGCGACGGCGACAAGATCTACGCCCTGGTGAACTCCGTGGGCGCGTCTTCTGACGGCAAGGGCAAAGGCATAACCGCCCCCAACCCGAAGGGCCAGAAAATAGCCATAGAGAACGCTTTCAGCCAGGTGGATTATTCCCCGGCCGACGTGGACTTCGTGGAAGCCCACGGCACCGCCACCAAGGTGGGCGACGCGGCCGAAGTGCAGGTGCTCCAGGAAGTGTTCGGGCCGCATATGAGCAGCGGCAGGAAGCTCGGACTTACCTCCATAAAATCCCAGATCGGCCACTCCAAAGCCGCCGCCGGCGCGATGGGCATAGTAAAGACCGCCCTGGCGCTCTACAATAAGACCCTGCCCACTTCTATCAATTGCGTGAACCCCAATCCAGGCATAAACCTGGACCTGTTCCGCGTTATCACCAAAGCGGAAGACTGGAAAAAGACCGGGATACGCCGCGCCAATGTCTCCTCCTTTGGTTTCGGAGGTACTAACTTCCACGTGACCATGGAAGAGTACACCGGCCCGAACCATCAGCGGAACGCGAAAGCCTCCGCGGAAATCCAGGCGGCCGCCCCGCGCAGCCAGGCTGCGGTAGTGGAAAATCCAAAGACTACTTTCGCCGGCATACAGGGCGAAGCAGTGACCTTCACCGGCGCCACCCCGGCCGAGGTTATCAGCAATGCCAAAGCCGCCGCTGAAAGCGCCGTTTCCAAATGGGCTGAAGCTTACCCGATGTCGACCTTCGCCCAGCCTACCCAGCTAAAGGCAAAGGCCGCCTGGGGCGTGGCCATAGTGGCCAAGTCGCCTAAAGATCTTATGGAGAAAGTCGCCTTCCTGGCGGCTAACGCCAAAGAAGAGACCTGGACCAACCCGCCGCTCAACTTCAAGCTGAAAGGCGTCTATACCTTCAAGACCGGGACCAACAAGGCGAAAGTAGGCCTGCTGTTCCCCGGCCAGGGCTCGCAGTACGTGGACATGATGAGGGACCTGGCGGCAAAGTACCAGACCGTGCAGGCCACCTTCGACGAGGCCGACGTCATCCTCGAGAAAATGATAGGCGTGCGCCTGACCGAGGCGCTCTGGTCCAAGCCGGGCGAGAACAAAGAGGAACTTGCGAAGCGCGAGGACGCGATAAAGCAGACCCAGCTGACCCAGCCGGCCATGCTGACCGCCGACATAGCGATGTACCGCCTTTTCAAGGAATTCGGCATTGAGCCCGACATGGCCATCGGCCACAGCCTGGGCGAATACGCCGCGGCCACCGCCGCCGGTATCTTCACCTTCGAGGACGGCCTGCGCGCCGTCACCAGCCGCGCCAAGGAGATGTCCGCCGTGAAAGTGGACGACCCCGGCAAGATGGCCTCCATAGCCTGGGGCTGCGACAAGGTGGAAGTAGAACTTAAAAAGATAAAAGGCTACGTCATCTGCGCGAACAAGAACTGTCCCCTGCAGACCGTGATCGCCGGCGAAGCAGCCGCCGTGGACCAGGCCGTGCAGAGGTTCAAAGAACTGGGCGTGGAGGCGGGCGTGATCCCGGTCTCCCACGCTTTCCACTCGGAGATAGTTGCCCCGGCGATGGGCCCGTACCGTAAATTCCTGCAGAACATACCGATAAAAGCCGCGGACATGAAGATCCTCTCCAACGTCACGGCGGACTTCTTCCCGGTAGACAAGCAGGGAATCTACGACATGCTGATCAAGCAGATGACCAGCCCCGTGGAATTCATAAAGCAGCTTGAGCGGATGTACGCCGAAGGCGTACGGACCTTCATAGAGTGCGGGCCGAAGCGCGTCCTGAGCGCTTTCGCTACTTCCACGCTGAAGGACAAGCCCGACGTCACCATCCTGGCTTCCAACCACCCGAAGCGCGGCGGGATAACGGAGTTCAACGACCTGCTGGCGAACATGACGGCGCTCGGCATCCCGGTAAAGTGGGAAGGCAAAGCTCCCATGGCCGGCGGAAAATTCTTTAACCCGTACTATCAGAACTGGGCCCTGCAGCAGGGCGAAGGAAAAACCACAATGAACAAGTCAGAACAGCTTTCAGAGCCGAAGCCGCTTCCCTACGACAAGGCTTCTTTCGCCGAGCGCTACGGCTTCAACTTCAACCAGCTGGCGATCTCCGGCATAGCCGGCGGCACGCCGGGCACCTGGGACAAGCTGTTCCGAGAACACAATCTCGACGAGATCCTCGCCGGCAAGAACATGATCGAGCCGATCCCGATGGAATGGCGCTCGAAGATAATGGAGAAGAACATCATCCGCGTGATGAAGTCGCCTACAGGCAACCACACCATCGAGAAGATAGACTCGGTGGACCAGTCGATAAAGCTCTCCGCCCGCTCCGGCCAGCTGGACATCGAGGCCGAGTTCGGCCTGCCGCATACCGTGGCCAAGGCCCTCGACACCACTTTCAAGATGGCGATAGGCGCCGGGGTGCTTGCGCTGAAGGACGCGGGCCTGCCGCTGATCCACCAGTACAAGAAGACCACCACCGGCAGCTGGCTGCCGGAGAAATGGGCCCTGCCCGAGCCGCTGGCTTCGGAGACCGGAGTGATCTTCGCCTCGGCCTTCCCTGTCACGGAATCGATGATAAAGGAGATAACCCATTATTTCAATTATAAATACGCCGGCCGCACCGCCGAGCAGCTCTGGGAAGTTTACAACCAGATAGTGGACAAACTGCCCACCGAGGCCGACAAAGCGGGGCTCCGCGAATGGCTGCAGAAGAACTTCGCCGATTACCAGCCCGGCGCCGGCAAGGACCCTTACACTTTCAGCTCCAACTTCCTGCTGAAGGTGATACCGATAGCGGACAGCCAGTTCGCCCAGTGGGTCGGGGCCAAGGGCCCGACCGTCCACGTGAGCGCCGCCTGCGCCTCCACCACCCAGGCCGTGCACGTGGCCGAGTGCTGGATCCGCGCCGGCAAATGCAAGCGCGTCGTGATCATCGGCGCCGACGATATAACCAGCGAGATCGTGCAGGAATGGACCCTGCCGGGCTTCCTGGCCTCCGGCACCGCCACCACCTCGGCCAACGTTTCCGAGGCGGCCCTCCCCTTCGACCGCCGCCGCCACGGCCTGATAGTAGGCTCCGCCGCGGTAGCGATGGTGATAGAGGACGAAACCCTCGCGCTCGAGCGCGGCATGAAGCCGCTCGCCCGCATGCTGCTCTCCGAATGCGCGAACTCCGCCTTCCACGCCACCCGGCTGGACACGGAACACGTCGCCTCCGTCATGGAAAAATTCGTGCAGAAAGTCGAGCGCATCTACGGCCTGAAAAAAGAAGAGATCGCGCCGTATACCATGTTCATGTCCCACGAGACCTACACCCCGGCCCGCGGCGGCAGCGCCTCGGCGGAAGTGAAGGCGCTCAAGCGGGCCTTCGGCGCCAGCACAGACAAGGTGATAGTCAGCAACGTCAAAGGGTTCACCGGCCACTCCATGGGCGCGGGCCTCGAGGACGTCATCGTCGTGCGCGCGCTGAACACCGGCATCATCCCGCCCATCGCCAACTACAAGGAAGCGGACCCCGAACTGGCCGGCATCAACCTTTCCAAGGGCGGGAAATACGACCTGAAGTACGCGCTGCGCTTCGCCGCGGGCTTCGGCTCGCATATGGCCATGTCGTTTACCGAGCGCGTCTGGAAGGAAGGGGAGAACCGCTACGACCAGGCCCGCTACGGCGCCTGGCTGAAAGAGATCTCCGGCGACCCCGCGGCCGAACTGGAAGTGGTTTTGAACACGCTCAGGATAAAGGACAAGAAGACCGCCGGTACCAGGACGGCGCCCCCGTCCAGGGAGCCCGTAGGCGTCTCCTCCGCCCCGAGGCCGGCGCCTGCCGCCGCGGCTGCCGCCCCCGCGCAGGCCGCCGCTCCCGCCGCCCAGCCCGTCCGCGCTTCGGCCCAGGCCTCCGGCCTCAACCAGGACGCGGTCCAGGCCGAGATCCTGGAGATGATAACCGCCAAGACCGGCTATCCGAAGGACATGCTCGAGCTCGACCTCGACATGGAAGCCGACCTCGGCATCGACACCGTAAAGCAGGCCGAGCTCTTCGCCGCCCTCCGCGAGCATTACAATATACCGCGCAAAGATACCGTCTCCCTCAAGGATTACCCGACGATAAGGCACTGCATAAAGTTCGTTATCGAAGAGAAAGGCGGAACTGCCGCGAGTCGGGAGTCAAGAGTCGAGAGTCAGACTGCGACTGCGCCGGCGCAGAGAGTGGCCGCCGCGGCCACCCCTGCGCTTAAGGCCGCCCCTGCCCCGACCCCCGACGCCCGACCCTCGACTTCTTCCGTCGACGAAGAAACGGTCAAAGCCGAGATCCTGAACATGATCGCCGAGAAGACCGGCTATCCGAAGGACATGCTCGAGCTCGACCTCGACATGGAAGCCGACCTCGGCATCGACACCGTAAAGCAGGCCGAGCTCTTCGCCGCCCTCCGCGAGCATTACAATATACCGCGCAAAGATACCGTCTCCCTCAAGGATTACCCGACGATAAGGCACTGCATAAAGTTCGTTATCGAAGAGAAAGGCGGAACTGCCGCGAGTCGGGAGTCAAGAGTCGAGAGTCAGACTGCGACTGCGCCGGCGCAGAGAGTGGCCGCCGCGGCCACCCCTGCGCTTAAGGCCGCCCCTGCCCCGACCCCCGACGCCCGACCCTCGACTTCTTCTGTTAACGCTGACGCCGTGCAGGCCGAGATCCTGACCATGATCGCCGAGAAGACCGGCTATCCGAAGGACATGCTCGAGATCGACCTCGACATGGAAGCCGACCTCGGCATCGACACCGTAAAGCAGGCCGAGCTCTTCGCCGCCCTGCGCGAGCATTACAAGATCCCCCGCAAGGACAATATCTCCCTCAAGGACTACCCGACGATAAGGCACTGCATAAAGTTCGTCGTGGACGAGACGGGCGCGGCGGCCCCCGCCGCCCAGCCGGCCCCCGCGGCAAAAGCTTCGGTCCAGCCCGACCTTATGGACCTTACCGGCAAGCCGGCTGAAAAGCAGGCCAAGCCCGAGCATCCCAAGCGCCACATCCGCCACGTCCCGGTAGTGATACCGGCCCCCGTAGAGCAGGAAGTTATAAAGAAGCTCTCGCCCAAGCGCCCCGTGGTCATCTTCGCGGAAGACCTGGACCTGGCCAAGCTTTTCCGCGCGGAGCTCAATAAGCACCGCGCCGATTCCTATATCTTCACCCCGGCCAAGACCAAGGTGAAGGACGCCATCACGGTGGACTTCAAGGATATCCCGGCGCTGGAGAAGGCTCTCACCGACTTCGCCGCCGCGCACCCCGACACGCAGGGCATAATTTACCTGCCCGGCTGCATGGTGAAATCGCTGTCGCAGGAGACGGCGGCCACCGAAGACCTGAAGCGCTACGCGCTGCCGCTCTTCCTGTCGGCCAAGTACCTCGGGGCCGGCCTCCTGAAAGCGGACCCCGGCCACGCCACGTTCATGGCCGTGGTCACCACGCTGGACGGCGGCTTCGGCTACAAGACCCGCGAGGCCTACGACCCGATCTACGGCGCCATCCACGGCCCGACGCTGTGCCTGCGCAAGGAGTTCGAGAACAGCACGGTAAAGCTGCTCGACTTCGAGCCCTCCTCCACGAACCAGACGATAGTGCAGAAGACGTTCTACGAGATCCTCTACTCGGACAAGCGTCTCGAGATAGGCTACGCCGACGGCAAGCGCTGGACGCTGGTCGGCAAGCCGGCCGCGCTGGACAAGTCCAAGCAGACCACGGCGCTGCAGGGGAAGAACGTGATCATCACCGGCGGCGGCCGCGGCCTCGGCGCGCTGTTCGCCAGGATGCTCGCTGAGCAGCACAAGCCGAACCTGGTCCTGCTCGACATCATAGACCTCAGCGACAAGGCCAAGCGCCTTAACGCGATGAGCCCCGACGAGATCAAAGCCTACAAGACCGGCGAGCTCTGGAACGAGATCAAGGCGACGGCGGATAAGCCGACGCCCGCCCTCCTCGAGCGCGAATTCACCAAGCTGAAGGACGCCGCGGACATGCACAGGAACCTGGAGGCCATCCGCGCCCTCGGCGTAAAAGTCTCCTATTACCGCTGCGACCTGAACGACGCGGCGGCCTTCGCCTCCGTGATGCAGAACCTGAAGGCCGACTTCGGCCAGGTGGACGGCGTGGTCCACTTCGCCGGCCTGGAGCGCTCCAAGCTCGCCATGGACAAGACCGTGGAAGAGTTCATGCTGATCTTCAAGACCAAGTCCGACTCCGCCATCAACCTGTGGAAGTCGGGCGTCGTGAAGGAAAAAGGCTTCTGGGTGATGGTCTCCTCCATCGCCGGGAAGTTCGGAAACCTTGGGCAGACCGACTACGCGGCTGCCTCGGACTATATCGCCAAGTTCTGCCTGAGCCAGGCCAACCGCGGCGTGCGCGCCGTCAGCGTGGACATGACCGGGTACGCCCAGATCGGCATGGGCGCCAGGCCCGGCGTCGAGGCCTTCCTGAAATCGCAGGAGATGGACTTCCTCTACCCGGAGGAAGGCATGCAGGTAATGATAGACGAGCTGGCCTACGGCAAGGTCCCGGAGATCATCCTCTCCGGCAGCCTCGGGAAGATGGACTGGGACAAGCAGCTCACTTTCGAGCCCAACTTCTCCGCCTCCACCGCCACCGGCTTCCACTTCGCGCCCAAGGTAGAGGACCTGATGAAAGGGGAAAGCCTCTCCGCGGCCAAGGACTTCACGCTGGAGTCCGACCCCTACCTGCTGGACCATTCGATAAACGGGACTCCCTACGTGCCCGGGGTCATGGGCCTGGAGACCTTCGCCGAGGCCTCGGCCGTCGTGAACGGGACGCCCCCGAAAGTTCTCGCCAACGTGCGCTTCGCCGTGCCGATAAAGCTGCTCAGGAACAAGCCGGCCGAGGTAAAGATAAAGGCGGCCGCCGGCGCCGAGGGCCTGGAGATGCGGATGGAGTCGGATTTCGTAAGCCCCAAGGGCCTGCGCCTGGGGCAGACTCGGACGCATTTCAGGGCCACTTCGGCCTCCGACGCGCCCTCTTCCTGGAAACCCTCGATCCACCCGGTGCTCCCGAAGACCAAAAAATACAAGGCCGACTCGCAGACGATCTATAAGACTTACTTCCACGGCCCCAGCTTCCAGGTCCTCGACGGGATAATTTCCGTGGAGAAAAATTCTGTCCTGGCCGTGTTCAAACGGCCGCAGGCGCCGCTTTGGAAAGCGGGGCACCAGAAGCTGGTGTTCCACCCGCTGGTGTTCGAGGCCATGTTCCAGGCCTGCGGCTGGCGCGACATCCAGTTCGACAGGGCCATGGCCCTTCCCGACGCGGTAGGCGCCGCGATAGTCTACGACCATGAGCCGGTGGACCCCGAGACGCTGTTCATCTACGGCGTCTTCAAAGGCCGGACCGAGGACAACCGCAGCCTCTACGACGCCTGGGCCTTCGATTCCGAGTTCAACCTGGCGGCCGAGATCCGCGACTACGCGATGATACCGACCCCGATATAAAGGGAAAGCCGGAGGAGAACCGCCATAGAGATGCTCGAAAGGATAGAGGAATGGGCCGGAACCGGGGCCAGCCTCAAGTTCGTCAAAGTGGACGGGCTTCAGGCCGGGGACGCCCTGTCCCCGTCGGAAGCCCTCCGGTATGCGGCTTTTCGCATGGAAAAGCGCCGCAGCGAATGGCTGGCCGGGCGCCTGGCGGCCAAGACCCTGCTGGCCGCGACGACGGCTGAAAAAAGGATGTCCTCCCTTGAAATAACTCTCGACAGGCTGGGCCGGCCGGCCTGCGGCGGCGCGCTTCTTTCCATCTCGCATTCCAACGGCTGGGCCCTGGCCGCCGGGAAACCAGGCTCCGACTTCCTTGGCGCGGACCTGGAGAAAATAGAGGAGCGCCACCCGGCCTGGTACCGCGATTATTTCCACCTCTCGGAGCTCCCCAGGCCGGATCCCTCCGAAGCTACCAGGATCTGGGCGATAAAAGAGGCCCTCCTTAAGGCGCTCGGGCTGGGCCTGATGGCCGACCCGATGGACATTAGGACGGAAGAGAAGATCAGTTTTACCGGCAAGGCGCTGGAGCGCTACAGGGAGCTGGGCAGCCCGCCTTTCTCCGTTGAGACCCGGCCGCTGCCGGAAGGCTTCTGGACAGCGGTGGCGGCTGATAATACCCGTAAATAAAAGGTAATATATTACAAAGCGAGGAGATAAACAGCATGACCGATTTAATGGGAGACCCGATAACAGGCGCCGCCAACCAGGAGAGCTCCGGAAAGAAAGCCCACCCCAAGAAAGTGCGCGTGGTGCCCGATACGCTTAAGAAGTTCCGCGAAATACACGCCCAGGCCGCTGCCGGCGGCCCGCCCGAAAAGATAGCGGCCCAGAAGGCCAAGGGCAAGCTGACCGCCCAGGAGCGCATAGCCTACCTCGTGGACGAGGGCTCCTTCCAGGAAATAGGGCTCCTGATGGAATCGCGCTGCACGGATTTCGGCATCAAGGACAAGCACATAAAGGGCGACGGCGTCATCACCGGCTTCGGCAGGATAGGCGGCCGCCCCGCGGCGATCTTCTCGGAGGATTTCACCCAGCTCGGCGGCTCCCTCGGCCGCACCCACGCCGACAAGATCACCCGGCTGATGGACATGGCCATCGACGCCCGCATCCCCATCATTGGCATCCTCGATTCGGGCGGCGCCAGGATCCAGGAAGGCGTGGACTCCCTCGACGGCTACGGCGAGATCTTCCTGCGCAATACCAGGGCCTCAGGGGTCGTTCCGCAGATCTCCATCATCCTCGGGCCCTGCGCCGGCGGCGCGGTGTATTCCCCGGCCCTGACGGACTTCGTTTTCATGGTCAAAGGCATCAGCCACATGTTCGTGACCGGCCCCGAAGTGGTAAAAGCGGCCACCGGCGAAGAGGTGGACTTCGAGACCCTCGGCGGCTCTATGACGCACGCTTCCAAGTCCGGCGTCTGCCACTTCGTGGCGAATTCCGAATCGGACTGCTTCAGGCAGGTAAAGGAGCTGATGAGCTTCCTGCCGCAGAACCGCTCCGAAAGCGCCCCGGTGCAGGAGACGAAGGATTCCCCGGACAGGAAGATCGCGCTGCTCGAAAAGCTCTGCGAGATCGACGCGCGCAAGCCTTACCGCGTGCACCATATCATCTGGTGGCTCTCCGACGACCACAAGTTCCTGGAAGTGCACCACGCCTTCGCCAAGAACATCGTCGTGGGCTTCATCCGCCTGGGCGGCCAGGTGGTGGGCGTGATAGCCAATAATCCCTCCCACATGGCCGGGGCGCTCGACATCAACGCCTCCGACAAAGCGGCGCGCTTCATCCGCTTCGTGAACGGCTTCAATATCCCCATACTGACGCTGGTGGACGTGCCCGGCTACTGGCCCGGCGTGGCGCAGGAGCACGGCGGCATCATCCGCCACGGCGCCAAGCTGCTTTACGCTTACTCGGAAGCCAGCGTCCCCAAGATAACCCTGGTCCTGCGCAAAGCCTACGGCGGCGCCTATATCGCGATGAGCTCGAAGCTGATGGGGGGGGATATCAATTTCTCCCTGCCTTCGGCGGAGATAGCCGTGATGGGCCCGCGCGGCGCGATCGAAATACTCTACTCCCGCCAGATAAAAGAGGCTAAGGACGAGGACAAGGAAGCCCTGCGCGCGAAGCTGGCCAAGGAGTACTCGGACAAGTTCGCGTCCCCGTACCAGACGGCCTCCACCGGCTCCATCGACGAGGTCATAGAGCCGTCGCAGTCCCGCACCCGGCTTATCGAGGCCTTCCGCATGCTCTCCGGCAAGCGCCGCCCCGGCCAGCACGAGCGCACCGGCAACATCCCCCTGTAACCATCAGGGGAATCACAAAAAGAAGCCGGCGACACCGCCGGCTTCTTTATTTAAAAGCATCAATCGCGTGGGCGGCCTACCGTGGGGATGGGGTCAGAAAAACCGCGGTCTCGCACACAGTGCTCGCCGCTGCCGCTCTCAGGCTCGGCGCTACGCAAGCCTCGCCTTCCGAGGGGCTTTTTCTGACCCCATCCCCACGGTCTCCGCCCGCATTACTCGATTTGCGAAAAATGAGCTGACGCATAAAGCTGAACGGAGGGGTGGCAAGGGTATGGGTTCGACGGGCCTTCTCGGAGGGCGAGGCTTGCGTAAGCGCCGAGCCCGAGAGAGGAGGGCCGAGCACGGTGTGCGAGAGCCCGTGCCCGGCGATGCCCATACCCTTGCCAGGCCCCCGACTTCGCATCTCGCGGTTCTTAACCTCCCTATATTGTCTTTATTGTTACGGCGGGGGGAAATCGTTTATAATTTATATATGGACGTTAACTCTATTACCTCCTGGTTCGATACCAGCCTGATACTCGGGAACTCGCCGGAAGCCTACGGGTTCGCCGCGGCGGCTTTCGCCATCTCGCTGGCGCTGATCTACCTCGTAAGGAATATCGGCCTGGGCCGCCTCAAAGCGCTGGCGGAAAAGACCGAGACCGACCTGGACGACCTGATCGTCGCCCTGATGCATAAATTCACCCGCTTCGAATACCAGCTGGCCGCTTTCTTCGTGGCCACGCACTACCTGCAGCGCACCGCGGCCTTCGACAAGGCCCTTAAGGCCGTCCTGCTGCTGGTCTTCACCTACCGCGGCATAACCATAATACAGGAGCTGATCTCCTACTGGATAACCAAAGTAGCCGCGCAGCGCGAACTCTCCGGCCAGGCGAAGGACTCCGTAGTCAAAAGCACGCAGGTGATACTGCGCTCCCTGGTCTGGGTGGGCGCGGCCCTCTTCGTGCTGGCCAACCTCGGCGTCAACATCTCCGCCGTCCTCACCGGCCTCGGCATAGGCGGCGTCGCCGTCGCGCTGGCCGCCCAGGCCATCCTCGGGGACCTGTTCAACTTCTTCGTCATCCTGCTGGACAAGCCCTTCAACATAGGAGACTTCATCACTTCCGACGCGGTCTCCGGCAACATAGAGCATATCGGGCTGAAATCCACCCGCATACGCAGCCTCTCGGGCGAGATGGTGGTAGTCTCCAACTCCAATTTGCTCGGCTCCCGCATCCGCAACTACCAGGACCTTAAAAAGCGGCGCATCGTCTTCAAGACCGCCGTAGTCTACGGGACCAGGCCGGAACTCCTGAAGAAGATCCCCGGGATAATTAAAAAAGCCGTACAGGCCTGCAAGGCCGAATTCGACCGCAGCAACCTTTACAACTGCGGCGAGTTTTCGCTGGACTTCGAGACCGTCTATTACCTTAATACGCCCGATTACGCCGCCTACATGGCCGCCCACGAGCAGGTGCTGCTGGCCGTGATCGAGGGGCTGGCCGCGGCCGGAGCCGAGCTGGCCTACCCGACGCAGACCCTTTTAGTCAAGAAGTAGCGCAGGGAGGAAAACAAATGAAAAAAAGCATATTAGCCGCGGCCGTCCTGGCGATCTTCGCCACGGGCCTCCACGCCGCGGAAAAAAGCGGGAACGTGGCCATCGTGAACGGCCAGAAGGTCTCTTCCGAAGAACTTACAAAAAAGCTCTGGTGGCAGTTCAGCGCCCAGGGCCTTTCCGAGCTTATAGACGAAAAGCTGATACTCGAAGAAGGCGCCCGCCTGGGCGTGAAGGCCGACGAGAAAGAGCTCGAAGCCAGGTTCGCCAGCCTGGCCGCCGGCTACGCCGACAAAGCCACTTTTGAAAAGAACCTCAAGTCCGTGGGCTGGTCCGCGGCGGAACTGCGCGAGCTCATCCGCCGGCAGCTTATCATGCGCGGCACGGTCATAGCCGCCAAGAAGATAGCGGTCACCGACGAAGAGACGGCCGCTTTCTTCGAGAAGAACAAGGAGAAGCTGGGGACCCCGGCCTCGGTAAAGCTCAGCCAGATCTTCGTTAACACGAAAGCGGAAGCGGACGACGCCTACGAGCTGCTCACCACGGTGGGAGCGGATTTCGGCAAGCTCTCCAGCCTTAAGTCGGCCGACGCCAATCTCCGCAAGAACAACGGCAGCCTCGGCTATATCTCCAAAGGCATGCTGCTGCCCGAGATCGACAAGGAGATCTTCGCCCTGCAGGACGGGCAATATTCCAAGCCCATGGCCACAGGCAACGGCTTCAGCATCTTCAAAACGGAAGAGCACAAGCCCGGGAAGGAAGCCTCCTTCGAGGCTATAAAAGCCGACCTGAAGGTAGCCATCCTCAACCAGCTCATAACCGCCAAACTCCCCGAGCTGGCCGCGGAGCTCAGGCAGAAAGCCAAGATAGAGATATTGAAATAGTATTTGCTGCTAACCTTATAAAAGAAAAGCGGCCCGGAATATCCGGGCCGCCTTTCTTTTTTATCGCCCGCGGGCAGCGGCGCCGGCCTAGGCGGCTTCCTCATCCTGATCCGCCTTATTTCTGGTGAGGAATCCGTGCAGGATGAAATACGTCACCATGGCTATCAGGATGACCTGGGTCGCGTAAAGATACTGCTTCCCCGAGAAGGTATAAAGAGAGTCGAAGCGCCCGTACAGCAGGGAGAACCGCGCCATGACGGTATTTCCGAAGGCCGCCCCGAAATAGATCATCAGAAAATAAATACCGACATTGGAAACCTTCTTAATGGCGCCCTTATGCTCCAGGGAGAAGAAAAAGTAGATCAGGACGCAGATAACGCCTACCGCCATCAGGACGGAGTTGAAAAGCGTAAAAGCCGTCATCCCGGCCAGGTTGGCGAAAGGCTGTATCGTGCCGCCGATCTGGTTTATGAAGTCCGTGGCAAGCCCGGCCGGTATGGCGAGGCCGGAACCGTAGCCCATGAGGAAAGTGAACCCGTAGCGCGAAAGCCAGGAGATCTTGGGGATGAACTGCGTTATAAGGGAGAGTCCCAGAAGCGCGGGAAGCAGGACCAGCCATTCGTGGTGCGTCAGCGGGGTCCAGACCTTCTCCTGCAGGACCCCGAAGTAGATCTGGCACCACCAGCCCATGCCGGCGCCGAGGTAAAGGTGCTCCGCTATCTTGAAGAAAGGATTATCCTTGTAAAGGAAACTGAACAGGAAGATCGTCAGGCCGGCGGAGATCCAGGCTCCGGCTATAAGGACAGTATGAGACATTTTAATGCACGCTCCAGCTGAAAATTAGGGCCTTCGCCCGCTTATAAATACTTCAAGATCACCATCGCGATATTGGAAACTATTATCAGCGCCGCGACCATTACATGGGCCAGGCTCAGCGCGTCGATGCCGGAGGAGCCTTTGCCCGGCGTTTTAATAAGGTGCTCGTACTCCGCGGCGCCTTTCATGCCGCCGAGGAGGCCCCTCATCTGCTTCTTCTGCAGGTAGGGCCCGTAGCCGGGCTGGCTTATCGCGGTCACCCCGGCGATAAAAGGAACGTTGTATTTGTCGCCTACATAGGCGACCCAGATATCCGTGATGCTGGTTCCGGCTATACAGACCACGAGGGAGATGTTCTTGTAGTTCTGTATCCCTTTCATGACCGGCATCGACCTGGTGTCCTTGCCGTCCTTATCTTTGTCGTAGATCCCGTAAAGGTCGGAAGCCATCTGCGTCATCACGGCCACGGCGTTAGGCTGGTAGGGAAGGATCACGTAGTCCTTGCCGTATTCTTTCTTGAACTCGCCGGGCACTACGGCGAAGAGCTGCTCGATGAGACCGGTGGCCCCGGCGGAATAGGTTACGACCCCGACGCGCAGATTGTTCCTGAAAGCGTGGCGGGCCACGGCCATGGCCTGGGGGCTGAGCTCGGGGGCGGTCGAGGGATCGTAGTCCAGGTCGAGCAGGATAAAGGAACCGGCCGGGATCTTGTCCATGAACTCGTAGGCGTTCTGCGTGTCCCTGGCGATATTTTTACTCAGCAGGCCGAGGGGATGGATGATGGCGCCGAACAGGACCACGGTCAGGGCCAGGAAGATCCAGCGCCTGTCTATCTTGAGAACAGCGTTAAGTTTGTCTTTTAACATAAGGTTCAATCCTTGCCGAGGTATTGACGTTCAATACCGAAAATAATTTTAAGGGCCGTGACTACCGCGCCTATGGAGATGCCTATCATGATGCCGCGCTTTCCGGCCACGGCCGGCACGTGCATGATCCAATCCACGACCTGCGAGATGTTATAGCCGGTCCAGCCCAGCATTTTGTCCCAGATGATCTGGCCGAGCGGGACGTTCCCGAGTATCAGGAACATCGCCGCCACGAAGAGGACGAAGGCCTGGAGGGACTTTATGCGGAAAGACTTATACGCGGTGGAAACGATGTAGAAAGCCAGCACGGCGAACATGGTGGCCGAAAGCGGGTTGTAGATATACTGGAAAGCCCAGCCCATCCAGGTCAGCTCCGCGCCGTTCATGTTCTTGCCTTTGCTGATATAGGCCGGGATTATTATCGCGAGGAAGCCTACAAAGACGAAAAGGCTGTAGCCCCAGCCGTCGGCCTTGCGGGAGATCTTGGTGGAATGGGCGTAAAAAAGGCTTATCAAGCCCAGGAAGAACGCGAAAGCCGTCACGATATTTTCCCATTTATTCATCGTTTCCAGGAAGTCCACGGAATGCTTGTGCGGCACATAATAAGTCAGCAGCGTCAGGATGCCGAAAACGAAGACGATGGCCAGCGGTATGGTTTTTTTGATTAATTTCATAAGTTATCAATAAGCCTTGAAGAGATCGGCGATCGTTTGGGTAAAGGCGCCCCATTTCATCAGGGCGCCGACCGCGGTCAGGATCACGCCCAGGGCTACGGAGATCATAACCACCAGCTTGCCGAAATCCTGGGCTTTCAGAGCGCTCTGCAGCATGGGGTCTTTAGAAAGATAAGCCCCGGCGGCGTAGAGCTCCTCGCCGATAAGCGTATAGTCGCAGGCGGTAAAGAAGAAGGGCAGCTGGCTCTCCGAATCGGTGCCGGCTATCTGTATAGCGCCGGTGGTGGCTCCCACTTCGGCCAGCAGCAGGGACTCCGCCATGAAGTAACCCATGAAGAAGCAGGCCGCCGGCTTCTCGCGGGAGATCATGCCGTCGACGGAAGCGGCGTAGGAGAACTGGTCGGAGCTGATGAACTGGTTGATATCCTCGCGGAAGGAGTCCGGGCGCCCGGCTTCGAGGAAAGCCTGCTTTACGACTTCTTTCGACACGGTCATAACGACCGGGTTGTAATGCGGCACTTTTATGGTCGTATCGTACTGCGCCACTTTTTTAGCGACCTCGCCGAGGATGAAAGTGGAGGCGATGGTGGACACCATGGTCATGTCGCCTATGCCCGGGACGTAATAGATCGGCTTGCCCATCTCCGTGGCGCGGCCGATGGCCTCGTCGATGGCGTCGAGGCCGGCTATGCGGCGGATAAACAGGCCCTTGCGCTTGGCGTGGGAGACCGCCCAGAAGAACACGATGGTCACGAGCAGCAGCATCACGACGTTATTCAGCCGGTCCAGCCGGAACCAGTTGCTGGTGGTGGAAGCGTCCAGCGGCAGGGATTCGGCGACAAGCTTGCCGTTCTCCAGCGCGGCGACCTTGAAGTGGAAAACATCCCCGTCCTTTATCTCGCCGAAGAAATTCGTAAGTTCGATCTTTACGGCGTGTTCAGAGGCGGAACCGTCCCAGGCCCAGAAAGGAAGATCGATGTCTTTGCCTGTTTTAGCCGTGGAGGCGAAACTCTCCGCCTCTACCCAGCCGCCGGCCTGGAGGGAGGAAGCGTAAACCGTGTAGGTAGTGGCCGGAGTATCGGAGGGGTTGACGGCCCACCTGAGGAGGACGGCGCCTCCCACGTCGTAAGGCATGTCCGCCGCCGTAACGCCGCCGAGGACGGCCGCCGGGGGGAGGGAAGCCGCTTTTTTCGCGGCGGGCGCTGGCTTGGCGGCAAAAAGGCCGCACACGGCGGATAAGGATAAAAATAAGGTGAGAAAGACTTTATGTTTGATCATAACTTACAATAATATACACTTTATGGATTTTTCAGGCAAGCGAAAATCACCCGGGGGAAACCGTCCGGAACGCGCCGCGGCGCTAGACGTACGGGCAGGCCGCGAAATGCCCCGGTTTTTTTTCGACCAGGACCGGGACCTTAAGGGCGCAATCTTCTTTGGCCATCGGGCAGCGCGTCCTGAAGCCGCAGCCGGACGGTTTGGCGAGGGGACTGGGGACGTCCCCTTTCAATATTATCCGCCCTTCCCGGGTCTTATAAGGGTCCGGCTGGGGGGCGGCCGACATAAGGGCCCTGGTATACGGGTGCAGAGGATCTTTATTTATATCGCGGGCCGGGCCGAGTTCCACCATATTGCCGAGGTACATGACGGCTATCCGGGAGCTGATATGCTCCACGACGGAGAGGTCGTGGGCGATGAAAAGATAGGTCAGTTTGAATTCGTCCTGCAGGTCCTGCAGCAGGTTTATGATCTGCGCCTGGATGGAAACGTCCAGGGCCGAGACCGGTTCGTCGGCGATGATGAAGGCCGGGTTGGTGGCGAGGGCCCTGGCCAGGCCGATGCGCTGGCGCTGACCACCCGAGAACTCGTGCGGGTAGCGGGAGGCGTAGGCGGCCCGGAGCCCCACTTTTTCAAGCAGCCAGGCGACCTTCTCGCGCTTCTCTTTGCGGCTCAGGTCCGGCAGATGGATATTCAGCGGCTCCTCGACGATCGACTCCACCGACAGCCGGGAATTAAGCGAGGAATAAGGGTCCTGGAAGACCATCTGGATGCGCGAGCGGAACGGGCGCATGGCCGAACGGCTCAGATTGGCGATGTCAACCATCTTGCCGCTGCTGTCAGGGAACATTATTTTTCCGGAAGTGGACTTCACTAGGTTAATGAGGGCCTTGCCGATGGTGGTCTTGCCGCAGCCGGATTCGCCCACCATGCCCAGCGTCTCGCCGGGCTTCATAGAAAAAGATACGCCGTCGACGGCCTTGACCTCGCCTACCTGGCGGAGGAGCAGCCCGCCGTGTATGGGGAAATGCACTTTGAGGTCAGAGACCTCCAGGATATTCCCGCCCGCCGGGCTGTCTTTTACGGCTGTTTTTTTGGACATTTGTGACACCTTACCTGCCTGCCGGGGGAGACCTCGACCAGCTCCGGCTCGGTCTCGCGGCAGACCGGCATGACCTCGGAACAGCGGTTGTTGAATTTGCAGCCTTTGGGGAAGCTCAGGATGTCGGGAACCATCCCTTCTATAACGGGCAGGCGCTTGCCGGGCTCGTTCTTGAAGCCGGGCAGGGACTTGAGGAGGCCTACCGTATACGGGTGAAGCGGCCCGTCGAAAAGCGGCTTCACGTCGGAAATTTCCTGGATCTTCCCGCCGTACATCACGACTACGCGCTGGCAGGTCTCGGCCACCACGGCCAGGTCGTGGGTGATGAGCAGGATAGCCGCGTCGTGCGTCTTTTTTTTCACCTCCAGCATCAGGTCCAGGATCTGCGCCTGGATGGTGACGTCGAGCGCCGTCGTCGGCTCGTCCGCGATAAGGAGGGCGGGGTCGGAGGACAGCGCCATAGCGATCATCACGCGCTGCCGCATGCCGCCGGAAAACTGGTGGGGATAATCGTTAAGACGCTCTTTAGGGGAGGGGATGCCGACCAGGCCGAGCATCTCCACGGCCCGGGCCTCGATCTGCTTTTTCGTCAGGCCTTCCTGGTGGAAGCGGATTGCCTCCATCAGCTGCCAGCCGATGGAGAAGACCGGGTTCAGGGAGGTCATCGGCTCCTGGAAGATCATCGAGATCTCTTTGCCGCGGATCTTGCGCATCTCCGGATAGGACAGCTTCAGCAGGTCCCTGCCCCTGAAAATTATCTCCCCGTCGGTTATTTTGCCCGGGGGGTCGGGGATCAGGCGGAGCAGGCTCAGCGCTGTCACGGACTTGCCGCAGCCGGACTCGCCGACGAGGCCCAGGACCTCGTTCTCGTAAATATGAAAATCCACGCCGTCCACGGCCCTGGCTCTTTTGTCGTCGACCTGGAATGAGGTTTTCAGGCCTCTGACTTCCAGCAGTTTTTTCTTTTCGGGGGTTCCGGGCATATTATCTCAGCCTCGAGAAAACCTTCGGGTCGAAAGCTTCGCGCACCGCCTCGCCGACCATGACCACCATGAAGAGCGTCACCGCCAGCGCGATGGAGGGGGTAAGAATAAGGTGCGGGTAATACTTCAGGTATTTCATCCCCTGGTCCAGCAGCACGCCCCAGCTGGGCGTCCCCACCGGCAGGCCGAAGCCGAGGAAGTCGAGGGACACCAGCGAGCCGATAGTCCCGACGATACTGAAAGGCGCGAAGGTGACCAGCGGGACCAGCGAGTTGGGCAGGATATGCTTCATCATCACCGACCATTCGCTCGCGCCCATGGCCACGGCCGCGTGCACATAATCCCTGGACTTCTCGCGGTAGAACTCGCCGCGGATATAGTAGGAGATGCCCACCCAGCCCTGCAGCAGCACTATCAGCGAAACCAGCAGCAGGAAAGTGGGCTGGACCATAGACGCGATAATGATAAGCATGAACAGGAAAGGGATGGAGGCCCAGATCTCTATGAAGCGCTGTAAAAGAATGTCGGTCCAGCCGCCGAAGTAGCCCATCACCCCGCCGACTACGATGCCGATGAGATAGCCGAGGATGGAGACTATCAGCGCGAAAGACATGGAGGTCCTGAAGCCGTAGACCAGCTGGGCGAAAACATCGGTACCTGAATCGTCGGTGCCAAGCAGGTGGTCATTGCCGGGCCTGTGCGGCGGCCTGCCCGGCATATCCAGCAGATGCTCCCGCGGGGAATATGGGTAGACCGGCATCAGTATCGCCGCCTTGCCGGCCGCGAACATGCTCTTTGCTTCGGCCAGGGCCTTGAGCTCGGCCTCGATATCGGGGACTATCTCCTGCAGGTCCCTGTAGTCCTGCAGTTCCTCCGGGGTGGCGCGGGGGGCCGGCTTGACGGCGAGCTGCCTGCGGATCTCGCCTATCTCGGCCTCAAGCGCCTTCGCCTGGGAATCGAACAGGGACGGGTCTTTGCGGGCCGCCGCGAACAGCCGGTAATCGACCTCGTCGTCGCCTATCTGCCCGAAATCGGCTTTCATGTTCATCGGGCGGGGGGCTTTGAAGAAAAGAAGCTGATCGGTCCACTCGGCCACGGCCGGAAAAGAGACCTTGGAGCCGTAGCGGATGAACAGCGGTTTATTGTTCACCATGAACTCCAGGAACAGGGACATCACGAACAGCGTGGTAATTATAAGGAAAGAATAATAGCCGCGCTTTATGGTCTTAAAGCGCTTGATGCGCTTTTCCCAGTGCGGGGCGAGCTTCATGTCGAAGCCGAGCGCGGCGCCCGTCTTGACGTAAAGAGAGGGCAGCGCCCTGTGGGTAAAAAGATGCCCGGCGGTCAGCAGGACGGCGGTCTCTACAAGCTTTAGTACGATCATTTGCCGAACCTTATCCTGGGGTCTATCAGCGCCCACACCACGTCGGAGAAAATATTGCCCATCAGCCTTATCAACACCAGGAACACCAGCGTTCCGAGTATCACCGGGTAGTCGCGCTGTATGACCGAATTAAAGCTGAGCAGGCCCATACCCTGGATATTGCAGGTCTTCTCTATAAGGAAAGAGCCGGCGAAAAGCAGGCCGAGCGCGTGGCCGATGCCCACGGTCATCGGGATCAGGGAATTGCGCATAGCGTGAACGAAGAGGACGCGGTTCTCGGAGAGGCCCTTGGCGAAGGCCGTGCGCACATAATCCGCGCCCAGGTTATCCAGCAGGGAATTCTTCATCAATATGGTCATCGTGGCGAAGCCGCCCATAACGTAGCCGAGCACCGGGATGGCCGTATGCCGCAGCTGGTCGGCGATCTTGGCGAAGAAGCCGAGCTGGGCCCAGTTCTCGGACCGGAAACCGCCGAGGGGTAAAATGTCGAGGTAGCTGCCGCCGCCCAGCAGCACCATCAGCATCAGGCAGGCCACGAAACCGGGGATGGAATAGCCGAGAAAGACTATGATGGAGGTGGCAGTGTCGTAACCCGACTTATGCCTTATGGCCTTGGTCACGCCCAGAGGCACGCAGATCAGCCAGGAAGCGAAATAGCCTATCAGGCCGAAATAGATGGAGACCGGGAACTTTGAAATTATCACGTCGAGCACGGGCTCGCTGTAAACGTAGGAGCGGCCGAAATCGAGGCGGCAGATGCCCCACAGCCAGCGCGCGTAGCCCTCGGGAATGCTCTTGTCGAGATGGTAATACTTCTTCAGCTCGGCCATCGCCGCTGCCGGGATCTGGAGCTCGCCCTGCTCGCTGGCCATGCCTGAGGAGCCGCCCTCGCCCATCATCGCCATCTTTATCTGCAGCTGCGCCTGCTCTATCGGGCCGCCCGGCACGACGCGCAGCATGAAGTAGACCAGGAAAGTTATAGCGATGAAAGTGACCGGGATCAGAAGCAGCCGGCGGATAAAATAGGTGATCATTCCGTGCATAATTTAAGGGTGAGGCCTCAGTCCCAGGGCCGCAGTTCCGTCTCCCCTACCGGCAGGCTCTTGCCGCTCTTCACGGCCTCCGCCAGCGCTTTTTCCTTGTCGGGATCCGCCCACCACAGGGAAATTATGCCCCTGTAATCCCCGATCTTGGAGAAATATTTATCCGGGTGGCCGAACCGGTTAACGTAAAGTATCCGGCTGAAACCCGCGCTCCAGCCCAGCGCGTAAGGATGCGCCCTGAAGATTAGGCCGTCTATCCTGCGGATAAGGCGCTTCTGGGTCTTAACATCGAAAGCCAGGTCGTATTCTTTGCAGAGCGCGTCCACCTCGGCGTTCTTGAAGCCCGGGAGGTTGTTATTGTCGTTCTTGTCCGCCAGCTCGCCGCTCCAGGAGCTGACGGGGTTTGGGAACTGCAGCGCGCCCCAGGCCTGGGAATGGATGGTGAAATTGCGCTCGCCGACCTTCTTCATCAGCGTGTTCCGGTCGATGAGCTTGAGGTTCATCTTGATGCCGGCTTTCTTAAAGTCTTCCTGCACCACCTTGTGTATCCTGGTCGAGCCGGGGTCTCCGTATTCCAGGGTTATCTCGAAAGGCTTCCCGTCTTTCTCCAGCCAGCCGTCCTGGTTGCGGGTCTTCCAGCCCGCCCGCGCAAGCAGGCGCTTGGCCATCCGCGGGTTATAGCGTATCTTCGGGTTGTCCGGATTGCCCCAGTCGCTGCCGGGGTAATAGCTGTCGATAAAGCCGTATTCTCCGAAGAAAAGCTTGTCTATCAGCTTGTCCCGGTTATAAAGGTAGGCGAAAGCCTTGCGGACGTTCCGGTCGTCGAAGGGGGGCTTGCGCATATTGAAGACCAGGCCGGAAAAACCTTGCGGCGCCCGGGTGAAGATCTTGCGCTTCAGGATCCAGCCTTTCTGCACCTTGTCGAAATCGGATTCCTCGAGCCAGCGCTGGGACTTATTGACGTAATAATAATCAAGCTCGCCCTTCTTGAACTTCTCGAAAGCGAGCTCCTCGTCCATCACTACCAGCCAGGTGAGCTTGTCGAAATTATTGAGGCCTATATTGCCTCTTTCTTTCTCGCCCCAGTAATCCGGGCGGCGGGTCAGCGTGATGGATTCCCCGTTCCTGATATTCTCCGGCTTCAATTCATAGGGGCCTGAGCCCATGAACATCTTCCAGTTATAATCTTCCAGGTATTTATCCCCGGTCAGGTTCTTGAGCTCTTTTGCCGGGTAGATCGCAGTGCCGCTGAAATACATAAAGAGGCGCCAGTGCAGTTTCTTCGTCTTCACCG
Organism: bacterium; assembly: GCA_021811315.1. Lineage (GTDB taxonomy): Bacteria > Elusimicrobiota > Elusimicrobia > Elusimicrobiales > UBA9959 > UBA9959. The sequence continues at coordinate 58,410 of JAJZPF010000010.1, read as the reverse complement.
AGACGATGTCGGCGCTCTCGGCCACCGGTTTCTCGTAGCTCTCGCTCCACATCATCAAGGAATAAGGGTCCTTGATATCCTTGCGGACCTTGAATTCCCAACTGGCCACCACGTCCTCGGCGGTAACCGGGCTGCCGTCGGCCCAGCGGGCCTTCGGGTTTATATGGAAATAGAACTTGCGCTTGTCGGGAGAGATCTTCCAGTAATCGGCGAGGCCGGGCATGTACTCGAGCGTCTCCGGGTGCAGGCCCAGCAGGGTCTCGTAGACCATGTTCTGCAGGTCCCTGCTCTCCATGGTATTGGAATTAGGGCCGAGGACCCGCAGCGTCGGGGGGAAGCTCAGCCAGGTAGAGCGGAGCGTCCCGCCTTTTTTAGCCTCCGGCGAGCCGATCAGCGGATAATCTTTGCTGGTCTGCCAGCCGGAGGGGTCGAAAGCGCGCGCGGGCGAGAAGCCCGAGAGAAGAATGAAGCACAAGGAGGAGAAAATGAAGCGTTTTATAAGCATTCAGATAAAAACCGCCGCTTTAAGTATAAAGTAGCAAATCTTTGGCGGGGAGAGGAATAAATAAACGAACCTAATGTTTCGCTTCGATGTTCTTCATGATAATTTCTTTCATCACATTGAAGGCCGGGGGAACGCCGGCGGGGAGTTTATCGTCGAGCTCGTAGACCAGAACGCGGTTGAAGACCTGCCCGTTCTGCGCTTCGTCGAAGGAGAACACCTCCCTGGCATGCCGGTCCCAGAAGGAATAGAAAACGCCGCGGGCGCGCTCGTCCCAGTAGAACATCCGGTAACTCGTGCCCAGCCTTATGGCCTCGGCCGTGTTTAGAAGTATATGCGTAACGCCGTCGGCTTTAAGCCGCGCGTAAAGGTCCTCGCCGTCTTTGGACGCCGCGGCGTATTCCACAGCGGCCGTATTGTCATAGACCGAACTTACGATAAAATCTTTCTTAAGATAATAGCTCCGCTCGTCGCCGACCAGCAGGACTTTGGAGCCGGGCGCGGTTTTTTCGTTGATGTATTTTACCCCGGCGTAGCTGCTGTAAGGATAAGTGGGCTGGGTATGGCTCAGGTAGTCCTCCACGGCCACGGCCCCGGCCAGGGGCCGCCAGCGTCCCTGGGAATAAAAGATCACCACGGCCCAGTAAAGCCCGGTGAAGCAGACGGCCAGCGCCGCGGCTTTGAGCGCGCTTTTCAGCGCCTTGTGGCCCGGTGAAAAAAGGTAGGCCGCCATTATCAGCCCGGCCGCGGGATAGGCCGGCATAAGGAAGCGCACCATGGTGGAAGAGACCGAAAAGCCCGCCCAGACGGAAAGAAAAAATATCCAGAGGCCGGAGAGGGCCGGCCCCGCCGCCCCCGACAGGAGGAAAGCGAGCGGGAGCATGACGATAAAAAGCGGGCTGAAATATTCGGAGTTCGGGACCTGGCCCATCGTGATCTTCCAGGGCATGGTCAGCCAGTACAGCGGCCTCAGCGGCCCCATCTGGCTGGCCTGGCTGATAAATTCCTTAAGTTTCAGCGCGTCGGAATGCGGGCCCGCGCCGAAGAGGCCCAGGGCGAAAGGAAAAACCGGGTCGCCCTGGTAAAGATAATTCTTTATCAGCCAGGGCCCGACGAAGAAAGAGGCGACCAGCGTGAAGAGCGCCAGGTTCTTAGCCGCGGCCAGCGGCCGGGAGCGGGCCGGCCAGGCGTAAACCAGCATAACGCCCACGGCGGTAAAGAAGCCCGTGTACTTGACGCCCATGGCCAGGCCGCAGAAGCAGGCCGCGAGCCAGAGCCAGCGCGGCTCTTCGTCGGTACGGTTCAGGACCGCGTAGAGCGCGAGGGTGGAGAAGAACATCAGCAGCGTTTCGGTGCCGGTAGCCCAGGAGGCGAGCATGGCGTGGCCTACGGTATAGAATATAGCCGCGCCCCAGAGCCCAGCCCTGAGGGAGAAACGGCGCGCGCCGAGGGCCAGCACGGCCCCGGCCGTCAGGAGCCCCGCCCCGTAATTTATAAATTTGGCCAGGGCCTCGCCCTTAAGCAGCAGCGCCGCGGCGTAAAGCATCCCGTGCGTGAAAGGCAGGTCGGAATAAAAATTATAGGGCATCGGGGCTATCCCGTGTTTGATCACGAAATAATTGGGGACCGCAAGATGGTAGACCAGGGCGTCGTAGAAGATCTCGGGGCTCAGCGCCCCCGCCAGGTTCAGCAGCATGGCCAGCAGGAGCACCGCCAGCGCGGCGAAGTCGGCGGGGCCTAACGCGGCCGGGCCGCCGGCGGCGCGAAGGGGCTCCTTGCGCAGGGAATAGATCCCCGCGGCGCCGGCCAGGAGAATGAAAGCGGCCACGGGCCAGAAGTAAAGCAGCTTGAAAGCGGCAAGGATGAAAACATAAGCGGCCAGCAGGCCGAAACCCGCGCCGCAGGAAAAAACCGCTTCCTCAAGCGCGCCGGCAAAGCCGAACCGGGCCGCCTTAAGGGCCGCGCGGCCGGCCGAGAAGCAGGCGAACAGGAAAACCGCGGCGTACAGGACGTTCAGGAAATGCCCGGGCAGGACGCTGAAAAGGCCGGCGGTATACTGCTCCGGCGAGAGGATGCTGGAAAGCAGGTCCGGATTAACGGGGAATTTTGAATAGTAGCTTTTAAGGACAAAAACACCCCAGGCCGCGACGACCGGCCAGACAAGCCAGGCCGGGAACCGGTCCTTCGGCTCCGGGACCGGCGCCGGTTTGACATAAGGTTTTTTGGTTTTTTTAGCCATAACCACGGAGTCGAAAGCAGAGGACCGGGGATCCGGTATTCGGGAATCAGAGATCGGCAATCAGCGCGGTTTTTTTCGACCCTGGCTCTGATTACCGATCACAAGACCCCGTTCACCGTTATTTTTCAAGCACTTCGATGTTCGCGCGCGGGACGACGATGACTTCGCCGCTGTCCAGGGTCACTTCCAGCACCCGGGCGTGGCTCTCGCTGCCGATCACCGTAAGCTCGGGGGGCAGGGATCTGACCGTGCCTATCACGCCGAAATGCGGCTCGCGGATTATCCGTATCGGGTCGCCGGGCTCTATCCAGCCGCGGCCCTGGTCCTTCTTGGACTCGGTCACGTTCTTGGGAAAGCCCGGGACTATGATCTCGGGGCGCATCACCCCGGCGCGGATCTGCGTCGCGCCCGACACCGAGGCGCTCTCGCCGTTGCGGGAGGCGAGCAGCTTGAAAGTATATTCCGCCATCGGGATCATTCCGAACCCCTCGGTAACGATCACGGTGATCCCCAGCTGTTCATGGCCGGTCACCGCCACGCCGATATCGTAGCCCAGCAGCTGGCGCAGGTCGCGGTCGTGTATCCCGCCCACCACGATGGCGTTAACGCCCAGTTCGATGGCGCGCTTTATGGTGGAAAGGCTGGCGTGTTTCCCGCCGATGACTATCTTGCCCCTGTGGTTCTCCTTGATATCTTCGGTCGTCAGGTCCTCGTCGGGGCTCGCGACGGCCATGCAGATCTCGCCGTTGGTCTCGCCGCCCACGCCGAAGATGCCCTGGATGAAGGTGCCCTCGGTCTCGATAACGACGCCGAAATTGGGCGTGACCTCCACCACTTTGCCTTTCACATAGGCTTTTATCGGGAGGACTTTCGGCGGCTCGCGCAGCAGCACCTGGCCGGTGATAAGGGAGACGGCCTCCACGACGCCGTCCACGGGGGACTCGACGGAGGTCTTGAACCATTTCAGGAAGGGCTTGTTCTCGGCGATGGTCTCGCCTTTCTTCACGGCGTCGCCTTCGCCCTTGGTCATGAAATTCTTTATTTCGTCGGGGCCGACGGCCAGCCGGTTGGCCACGTTGACGGAGAAGACTTTCCCCGGCAGTTCGGTCTGCGCCACCACGTCCAGGGAATCCACCTGCCGGCCCATTTCGGCAAGCACCTTTCCGGGAATAGGCAGGAGCCTCTTCTTCTTCAGCAGCGTGCAGGGCATTACTTTAAGTCCGGGTGTATATGCGTGCGCCATAAGCTGTCTCCTTAAAAAACCAAATTGAAAACCATATACCGATGAATCAGGGATCGCGAGTCGGGAATCGGGGGAATCTGCTCCTGAATTCCCGATCCCCGATTCTCGATCGTTTTTAGACCGGGTACATCCCCATCGCTTTGTACCACTTGTTCAGGTCGTCGCGGCGCTTTGCCGGCTCCTTGGAAATGTTGAAGGGCCTGCCGCGCCCGTCCAGCACCAGGCCGACCACGCCGCCTTCTATGTCCGCCTCTACGCGGCTGCCGGAGCCGGCGCCCATGTCGAAGCCTTTGACCGGCTTGGCCACCAGCCTGGCCTTGGGGGCCGCGAAGGGGACGTGGAGGATATCGCCGAAGCGGAGCTCGCCGGCCTGGCGGCTGCCGTCGGAACCGGTCACTTCCCACTCCATGATAAGCTGGCCTTCCTTGGCCAGGCCCTTAGGCGCGAGGCACGTGCCCAGCCTCACCAGGCAGTCGTGGTAGAACACGTCCAGCGCGGCTTTCTCGCTGATCTGCGCCAGCACGCCCAGGTGCGGCATCATGAAGATGGAGTCCACGGCCATGCGGGTGATGCCCTCGGGCTGGTAGGCGTCTATCATCATAAGCATGGACTGGGTGCGGCGGGGGGAATGCGCGAGGATGCCGCCTGAGCCTATCACGTAATCCAGCCGCATCACGTTGATGAGGCTGGCCCCGGAGGCGGTCTGGTCGAAAGCGTCGGAGATGGAGCGCTCCTGCTGGACGCCCTTCAGCCCCACGGCCAGCGCCTTATGCTGGTCGAAAGCCAGGCGGAGAGCCTCGCGCGCGACCGCGTGCTCGATCTGCAGGTCCTCTACCGTCTGGGGGATGGTGGTGGGCCTTATCATCTTGTTCTTCAGGCGGTTCCTGAGGTCCTGCTCGTCCATGTCGAAAGGGAGCCAGCGCAGGATATTGGCCAGGCCGGCCTCGGCCATCACGTTGGAGATGGAGTAGCTCATGCCCAGGTTGGCGCTCACGGTGCGGTTGAAAACTTCCGAGAAGACCGAGAACACGTCGGTAGTGGCGCCGCCGATATCGACGGCCAGGACGTTGAATTTATTGGCCTTGGCGAACTTTTCCGTCATAGTGCCTACCGCGGCCGGAGTGGGCATTATCGGGGCGCCCACCATCTTCATCAGGCGCGGGTAGCCGGGGGCCTGCTGCATCACGTGCTCGAGGAAGATGTCGTGGATCTTGTGGCGGGCCGGCATCAAATTCTCTTTCTCCAGCGTGGGGCGGAGGTTCTCGGTGATGATCAGCGCCGTGCGGTCGCCGAGTATTTCCTTGATCTGCGCGTGGGCCTTGTTGTTGCCGGCGTAGATCACCGGCAGCTTGTAGGAGGCGCCGAGGCGGGGCTTGGGGTCGGCGGCCTTCAGGAACTGGGCGAGCTCGACCACGTGGGTGATGGTTCCGCCGTCGGTGCCGCCGGAGAGGAGCATCATGTCCGGGCGCAGCTGGCGGATGCGCTCTATCTTCTCATGGTCGGCGCGGCCGTCGTTGGAGGCCAGCACGTCCATCACGATGGCGCCGGCGCCCAGGGCGCAGCGCTGCGCGGACTCGCCGGTCATCGCTTTCACGGCCCCGGCGACCATCATCTGCAGGCCGCCGCCGGCCGAGGAGGTGGAGACGTAGATGTCCGCTCCCACGTTGCCGCTGTTGGGAGTTATGATCCTTTCGCCGTCGAGTATTTTGCGGCCGGAGAGTTCCTCGACCTCCGTGATCGAGTTCAGCACGCCCTTGGTGACGTCCTCGAACGGGGCCTCGACCGTGGTCGGGGCCTCGCCGCGGAAAGTCTGGCGGTAGGTATCGCCTTTCTTTTCTATGAGGATGGCTTTCGTGGTAGTGCTGCCGCAGTCGGTGGCTATAATGATTTCAAGGTCTTTTTTTGACATTGGTGGCTTCCTTTTCTTCCGTCTCGGCGTTCAGCCGGCTCACTAAATATTTCACGGCCTTGCTGTTCTCCAGCAGGGCCCTGTACTTTTCCACGTCCTCTTTTTTAAACAGCGTCGTAAGCGCCGGCTCGATAAAGATCATCCCCTGCGCGCCCAGGCTGTGAAGGGGAGCGGTGCTTTCAACCGTGAAAGCGGCTATTTCGCCCAGCCCCCGCCGCGCGGCTTTTTCCGCAAGGTCGTCCAGCAGCTTTTTTTCTTCAGGAGTAGGCTCCGGGGGCTCCGGTATTTTAAAAGCGTTTTTCCAGATTCCCATGTAGATTATTTTACAATAAAAATAAATGTTTATATCTCAAATAACTGGCGGGACGAGAACAGAGCCGGCCGCGGCCCCCCCCGGCAGGCCGCGGCGAAGCAGGCGCAGCCGGAAACCGCGAAGATCCCTCCGGCGCCGGCCCCGGGGAAGAAGAAAGCCGCCGCTTCGAAAAAGCTTAAGCAGCGCACGACCATACCCCGCCTGCAGGGCGCGAAGCCCTTCGGCACGGACGCCCCCGACAAAACCGGAACGCAGAAAAGCGGCGCCGGGATGCCCGACATGTCCGGGATGCTGAAACAGGCGCAGCAGAACCAGGGAAGCGGGAACTGACGGGCGGCGGGGGGAAGAAAGGCGGGCCGGGCGGCCCGCCTTTTTATTTGACCGCGGGCGCGGGAAAGGAAATTTTAATTTTAGAGCCGGGCTTTATCCGGTGCGCGCGGGCGGCCCCGGCGGGAAGTTCCAGCACGCAGGCGGCTGGCGCCGAAACCCGCGCGACCTCCTCCTCGGGCTGGCCCGCGGTCGAGCGCGGCACCCGGTGGAACACTTTTATCACTTTCAGGCCGGCGTCGAGGAAAACCATGTCCAGGTCTATAAAAGTGTTCTTCATCCAGAAAGACCTGAGCTCCAGCCGCGCGAACACAAAAAGCATCCCCCGGTCGCGCGGCAGCTCCTCGCGGAACATCAGCCCCTTCTCCTGCGTTTCCGGGGTAAGCGCGAGCTCGGCCTTCACGCTGAAGCCGTCCGGGAGGACGAGTTTGGCCGAAGAAGCCCCGCTAGGCACCGAAAGCGCGGAGGCGCGGCCGCAGAGCAGCAGGGAAACTATGAGCAGCAGGCTAGTTTTTTTCATCGGTGGAGAGCGCGGGGGCGGTAGAGGGCCGGACGCCGGCGTCCGCCGGAGCCGACAGGAAAAGCGGCGTCCTGAGGTCGGCCGCGGCCTTAAGGCGGCCGGCCGCGTCAAAAATAGCCATAGCGTCGGCTTCGTGTTTTTTCGCCAGGCCTCCGAAGCCGCCGGCTTTAGGGAGCTCGGCGGCGAGTTTTTTGAACGGGACCGAAGTTTTCTCGGAAAGCAGCAGGAGGGCCGCAAGCTCCTGCCTGTAAATGCCGCCCCGCAGGTAGCCGAAGATCTCCTTCTCCGGGTCCGTGGACCCGAAAACGGAGTACAGCGTGGAAGTGCTGACCTCGGAGCTGAGCGCCCAGGCGAAAGCGTCCTCGCCGTCGGTATCTATTTTCCCGGGGTCCGCCTTCATGAAAGCGTCGGGCCCCACTTCCGCGCCCAGGAATAACTGGGCCCGGGCGGGACCGGCGGCAAAAGCCAGCAATAGGCAGGCTATCAGTGAACGCATCGCTACAGCGACGTAGTGACCAGCGTCTCGGTGGAAAGCACGCCCGGGATCGAGCGTATTTCCTGCACTACTATATTGGAAAGCGCCGGCAGGTCGTCAGTCTCCATGTCGAGCACCAGGTCCCAGCGCCCGAAGACGGCCGACATATGAACGACGCTCTTGAGAGCCTTCAGCTTGCCGAGGGTCTGCTTCTCTTTGCCAGGCAATAATTTAACAAGTACGAGTCCGGTTACCATATTTTTCCTTTGCGCGGGGTTTAGCCGTTCCGCGCCCTTACACTTAATTATACAACCGGGCACCGACATATTCAAGCCTGTCCGGGACCCGCCCGCCCGCTCAGCGCCGGAGTCCCGGTTCAGCGGCGGCCCGGCCGCGCGCTAGTGCGGGAGTGAGGATAAATTATTTATAATGAATCTATGAGGGCGCTTATACAACGGGTGAAACGCGGCGGTGTAAAAACCGCCGGCGCGCATGAAACCATAGGCCGCGGCCTCGTGGTGCTGCTCGCGGTGGGGGAGGGCGACGCTGAGGCGGACGCCGAGCTTCTGGCCGAAAAGACGGCCAACCTGCGGGTCTTCTCCAACTCCTCCGGCAAATTCGACCACTCGCTGCTGGACGTCAAGGGCGAAGCGCTGGTGGTCTCGCAGTTCACTCTTTACGGCGACGCCTCGAAGGGCCGCCGCCCGGATTTCACCGCGGCCGCCAGGCCCCCGGAAGCCAGCAGGCTCTATGAATATTTCGTAAAAGCGCTGCGGGGCAAGGGCGTGCCGGTCAAGACCGGCGTTTTCGCCGCGGACATGGAAGTGGAAATAATCAACGACGGCCCGGTGACCCTGTGGCTGGACAGCAAAGCAAATCGGGAATCGGGAGTCGAGAATCGAAGATCGCGGACCGGGAGCGGGGGAAATGAATTAGGATGAGAAAAGATCTTTTATTTCTTGCGGCGATCGCGGCCGCCGCGATGTTTAGCGCTGGCTGCAGCCCCGCGATATTCAAGAAAGGGGCTTTTGCCGCCGACGACTGGGAAACCTGGACGGGCTGGAACGACGAATACGGCTCCCACGAGGTCAGGGGGGACGGCCTTTACTATCATCTTACCGCCCGGCAGGACGACAGCCGCGACGAGCCCTCCGACGGCTACGCCCCCGGCCTCATACTTTCGCGCGAGCTTTCCGGGACGAAGTGGCAGGCGGACCTGGAGGCCGATTTTAAAATACCGCCCGGCCAGATGAAGCGCTTCTCCTACGGCATCTGGATGGGCGGCGACGCGGCGCGGCCTTCCGTCGGGAACGCCTCCGCGCTGCTTAAGGTGCTGGTGCAGCGCCAGAACGGCCCCAGGCCCGCGGACGACAGCCTCACGCTCTTCTGCCTGCCCGGGGGAAAGCCCTTCCCGCTTCCGAAGAAGCTGAAAGTGCTGCGCTTCGCGCGCGACGGGAACTATTTCACGGTTTCCTACGCCATGAACAGGAAGACCTTCATCCCCGTCCTCCGCCTGGACGCCTCTTCGGCGGAAGACGCGCCGTCCCAGAAATTCTTCCTTGGCGGCTTCGCCGGCGGCGACCCGCAGGGCGCCTACGCCCGGTTTAAAAGCCTTAAAATTAACGGCGAGGAAACCTTAAGATGACAGACAGGACCGCGCCCCTGCTCGAAGTCCGGGACCTTTCCGTCTCCGTCGCGCGCGACGGGACGCCCACCAGGATCCTGCGCGGCGTAAGCTACCGGATCTACCCCGGGGAAACGCTGGCTATAGTCGGGGAATCCGGCTCCGGCAAGACCATAGGCGCGCTTTCCGTAGTGCGCCTGCTGCCTCCCGGCGCGAAGATCGACTCCGGCAGCGTGCTCTACAAGGGAAAGGACCTGGCCGCGCTCCCGGAAGAAGAGCTGCGCGGCGTGCGCGGCGCCGGGATCTCTATGGTCTTCCAGGAGCCGATGACCTCCCTCAATCCCGTGCTCACCATCGGCCTGCAGCTGGCGGAGCCGCTTATGGAGCACAAAGGCCTTTCTTACTCCGAGGCGCTGCCGGCCTGCGAGAAACTGCTGGAAAAGGTCGGGATCACCGACGCCGGGAACCGGCTCGCCCAGTACCCGCATAATTTTTCCGGCGGCATGCGCCAGCGCGTCATGATAGCCATGGCGCTGGCCTGCGGCCCGGACCTGGTGATCGCCGACGAGCCTACCACGGCGCTCGACGTCACCGTGCAGGCCCAGATACTCGACCTGGTGGACGCGCTGAAAAAAGAAAGCGGCCTGGCGCTGGCCCTCATCACCCATAACCTCGGCATCGTGGCCCAGCGCGCCGACTACGTCCTGGTCTTTTACGCCGGACGCGTGGTGGAGCGCGGGCCGGCGGAACATTTCTTCAAAAGCCCCTCCCATCCCTACAGCCGCGCCCTGCTGAATTCGCTGCCGAAAATGAGCGACAACCCCGGGGAACCGCTCAAGACGATAGAAGGCCTGCCCCCGAGTTTCGACGAGGACCTGCCCGGCTGCCCCTTCGCGCCGAGATGCCCGGAAGTCTTCGACAAGTGCCGCTCGGCCGAGCCGCCGGAATTCAGGACGGGGGAAAGGCGCGGCTCGAAATGCTGGCGCGGCGAGCCCGGCTTTAAACCATAATATGCCCGTCATACTTAATATCGACAATGTAACCAAGCGCTACCGCAAAGCGGGCGGTCTCTTCAGCTCCGGGGGGCAGCTCTTCACCGCGGTGGACGGCGTTTCCCTGGCGCTCGAAAAGAATACGACGCTGGGCATAGTCGGGGAATCCGGCTCCGGCAAGACCACCCTGGCGAAGCTTATCCTCGGCATCGAGAAGCCGGACTCAGGGCGGGTCACCCTGGACGGGAGGGAGCTCTCCTCGCTTTCCGGCGCGGAGCTGCGCCTGGCGCGGCGCGGCGCGCAGATGGTCTTCCAGGACCCGTATTCCAGCCTGAACCCGCGCATGAAGATAATAGACATAGTCCTGGAGCCGCTGAGAGCGGCGGGGGAAAAGATCGCGGACGGCGAAAAGACCGCGGCGGCCCTCCTCGAAAGAGTGGGCCTCAAGCCCGACGCGCTGCTGCGCTACCCGCACGAGTTCTCCGGCGGCCAGAGGCAGCGGGTCGCCATAGCCCGCGCCCTCGCCACCGGGCCCGGCATGATCCTGGCCGACGAACCTATCTCCAGCCTGGACATCTCCATCCAGGCCCAGATCATGAACCTGCTCAACCGGCTCAAGAAAGAGCTTGGGATCTCCTATATTTTCATTTCCCACGACCTGGCCGCCGTCCGCTACCTCTGCGATTTCGTCGCCGTGATGTACAGGGGCTGCGTGGTGGAATACGCCCCGGCGGCGGAGCTTTTCCGCGATACCCGGCATCCCTACACCAGGCTCCTCCTCTCGGCGGTGCCCGACCCCGATCCCGCCAGGAAAACGGTCCTCGAGGAGAGGCGGGACGGGAGCGGCGGCCCCGGGCCGCAGGCCTGCGTCTTCTCGGACCGCTGCCCGCGCGCGGCCGAGGCCTGCCTGAAAAAACGGCCGGACTATACCGAGGCCGCCCCCGGCCACTTCGTGCGCTGCGTCCGCGCGGAAGCCGGGGCCAACTGATATAATATTGAAACTAAAGATCTAAGGAAAAAATGAGACCACATTGGAAGAAAAAAGAAACCCGCGGCGCCGCAGGCGGACATGAGGCTATCGTCGAGGGCGTAATACAGCACAAAGGCACTTTCGCTTTCCTGCTCTCGGAGAAGCCCGGGGTGGAGGACGTCTTCATCCGCGGCCGGGGCCTGGACCTGGCCATGGACGGGGACCGCGTGCAGGCGCGCGTGCGGCCCGAGAAGACCGGCCGCCTGGCCGGCGAGATCATCGCCGTGGTGAAACGCGCCCGCACCTCGATGGTGGGCATTCTCAAGCGCGTCAATAACAACTGGGTCCTGTTCCCGGAAAAGGGCAACGCGCCTCCGGCCATCGTGAGCGGCTTCGCCCCTAAAATCGTCCCGATCGAGGGCGCTTTCGCCGTGCTTGAAGTAACCCGCTGGCCTGCCCCCGGCGCGGGCGCGGCCGGGCTGGTGAACGAAATACTGGGAGATCCGGGCGACATGCGCGCCAGGATCGACTCCATACTCCGCGCGCGCGGCATAAAAGAAAATTTCCCGCCGGAAGTGGTCGCGCAGGCCGAAAGCTTCGGCGCGCGCCTGGAGCCGGCGCAGTGGGAGGACAGGGAGAACCTGATCGACCTGCCCATCTGCACCATAGACGGGGCGGACGCGAAAGACTTCGACGACGCCGTCTCCCTCGAAGACCTCGGAGGCGGGATGCTGCGCCTGGGCGTGCATATCGCCGACGTGGCGCATTACGTCAAGCCCGGCACCGCGCTCGACGCGGAGGCTTACGCGCGCGCCACCAGCGTTTACCTGCCTGACCGCGTGGTGCCCATGCTGCCGCCGGCCCTGTCGGACAATCTCTGCAGCCTGGTCCCGCGGCAGGAACGCCTGACCATGTCCGCTTTCATGGACATAAACTCTTCGGGCAAGGTGGTCAAGCGGCGCCTCGCGAAAACGGTCATCCGCTCCTGGCGGCGCTTCACTTACGACGAGATCCAGACCATGCTCGAAGGCGGCAAGGTCCCGGACGTGCACAAGTCGATAGGCGAGGCCGTCAAAAGGATGGGCGCCCTTACCGACGTGCTTTACAAACGGCGCGTCGCCCGCGGCGCGCTGGACTTCAACCTGCCGGAATACAGGATCAACGCCGACCCCCACGGCCGGCCGCTGGGCGTCAGCCTCAGGCCGCGGCTCAAGAGCCACCGCCTGATAGAGGAGTTCATGCTGCTCGCCAACGAGGCCGTCGCCACGGAGCTTTTCGCCGCGAAAAGGCCTTTCCTGCACCGCAGGCACGACAACCCGGACCCTCTCAAGCTTAAGAACCTTTCCATCGCGCTCGGGGAGCTGGGACTTACCGCGGGGCATATAGAAGGGTCTAACGCGGCTAAGGGCCTGCAGGACGTGCTCCGCCAGGCGGAGGGGCACCCGCTGACGACGCTGATAAATTCGCTGATGGTGCGCAGCATGCGCCAGGCGGTCTACTCGCCGGAGTCGGAAGGTCATTTCGGCATCGCGACGCGCTTCTATTCGCATTTCACTTCGCCCATACGGCGCTACCCGGACCTGATGACGCACCGCGCCGTAAAGGCGCTGCTCGCGGGCACGAAGGAGAACCATACGGCCCTCCCTCTCGACAAGGCCGGCGTGCACTGCTCCGAGCGGGAGCGGGCGGCCGCCGACGCCGAGCATAAGTCGGTGGACATCATGCGCGCGGAGATGATGAAAGAGCTTGTGGGTTCCATCATGGACGGCGCGGTCACCACGATCATAGACAGCGGGGCTTTCATAATGCTCGGCGACACCGGGGCGGAGGGCCTGCTGCGCGTGAACGGCCTGAAACCCGGCATGAAGATAAAAGTGATGATAGCCGGAGTGGATACGGCGGAGGGGAAAATAGACCTCTCGCTGGAAGGCGGTCGCCCGCCCCAGGCGGCGCAAGGGCAGCAGCCCCAGGGGAACGGGCCGCGCCAGGCCGGCGGCGGAAAAGGCAGGCAGCGGCCGCCGCTGAACTTCGCCCGCGTCGCGCGGAACAAGGGACGCGGAGGCGGAAGAAGCAGGGGCAGGGGCCGCGGAAAGGGGCGGTAGCCCGGGAAGGCCAGCATGTCTAACTACAGGTTCTACCGTATCAGCCCCGCCGGAGAGCGGCTGCCCGAGCCTTCGGTCACCGAAGCCGCGCGCAGCGCGCCCGGCGGCGGCTACGCCTGGCTGGATTTCAGGAACCCTTCCCCGGAAGACCTGAAGCCTCTGGTGGAGCAGCTGGGGGTGCACTCGCTGTCGATAGCGGATTGCCTCGACGAAGCGCAGGTCCCGAAGATCGACAACTTCGAAAAAAGCACCTTCGTGCTGATCAACTCCTACTCGTACCAGGACGGCGTCCTCGTAACCGGGGAGATAGACTTCATCCTCGGCGCCAATTTCCTGGTCTCCGTAGGCGGCAGGGGCAAAGCCGGGCACTGGGACGACAAGGACATCGACGCCGTTTTCAAGCTGGAGCCCCGGACCCTGGGGCAGGGCCCCGATTTCCTGCTGCACGCCCTGATGAACCAGGTGATAGACGGCAAGCACAAAGCCATTTCCGCGCTTGAAGCGGAAGTGGACGAGACCGAGGAGAGCATCGTCACCGACCTCTCCGGCTTCCGCATGTCGCGGCTGGTCCACCTGAGGAAGAATATCCTGCTCATGAGGAAGAGCCTTTTCTACGAAAGGGAGATCCTCATCAAGCTCTGCCGGCGGGACTCGCCTTTCGTGGGGGAGAAAGCCGTCTACCATTTCAGGGACAGCTACGACCACGTCACCAAGTATTACGAGGAGGCGGAGATCTACCGGGAGGTCATACTGAGCCTCACCGAGATGTACCTCTCGATGGTGAACAACCGGATGAGCCTGATCGCCAACCGCACCAACACTACCGTCAGGCGGCTGACTTTCATTACCACTATTTTCATGCCCCTTACCCTGCTGGCCGGGATAGGCGGGATGTCGGAATGGAGCATGATGACCGGCCCCGCCAACTGGAAAATTTCCTATCCGGCTTTCGTGCTGGGGATGGTCGTCATAGGCGCCTTGACCTACGCCGTCCTCCGCCGCATGGACGCGAAGCTGCGATCAAAGACCGAATAGCGCCCGCGGGCGCGTAAAAAAGCCGGGAGCATAAGCCCCCGGCTTTTTTACGCGGTTTCGGGCCGGCCCTTACTTGACCAGCAGGGCCTTCATCTTTTCAATATCCCTGCGGTAGGCTTCGGATTTGAGCAGTTCGTCGTGGTACATGTCGGCGAAAGCCTTGCCGGCGGTTATGTCGGCCGGGTAATGCACGCCGCCGATGACGCGGTCCCGGGCTATCTCGTCCGCTTTCGCGAAGAATTCGGAGGCGCGGTCCGGAACTATGTCGGCCAGGACGCTCGCGAACAACCTCGAATAAAGAGCGTGGCCGCTGGGGTAGGAAAAGCTTCCAGGCTTTTTAATGCAGGGCCTGGCTTCGGGATAAGCCATGAACGGGCGCGGGCGCCGGTAGCGCTCTTTCATGTTCCTGTCGGCCTTCCCCAGGTCCGAGGCCAGCCGCTCAAAGAAGTTCTTGACTTCGGCGGGCAGGGGCTCGGGAAAGGGGCTTTTGCCCGCCCAGAAAGAATCGTAGGTCTCTTCCGAGGTGCGCTGCGACTTGGCGCAGTCGGCCTCGGTGCGCTTGTTCTGCCAGGAGAGGACGGCGGCTATATCGGCCTCCTGCTGCATCGAACCGGGAACGGGGGGCGGGCCGAACTGCACGCTTTTAAAAGGCTCGGCATTTACATAGTAAACCTGCTGAGCCGGCTGCTGCCCGGAGACGGCAGGCTGCCTATGGGCGCAGGCGCCCAGCGCCAGCGCGGCAAAAATAAAAACCAGCTGCTTTTTCCATGTGTTCATAATCTAAATTGTACAAAATCTCTCCGGCGCTTCCGCGCCGCTTTATGGTGATTTTCATTGTAAACGCGCTTTAAAATTTAAATAATAGACATATGACACCGGCCATAAACGAAAAGCGGATGGTGCAGCTGTTCTGCGACCTCGCTAAGATAACCTCCCTCTCCGGGAAGGAGGGCGCCATAGCGCGCCGCCTCTCCATACTCCTGAAATTCATGGGCGCCGAAGTGGATATCGACGACGCCGGGCGCAAGATAGGAGGAGAAACCGGTAATCTCATAGCCCGCTTCCCCGGCACCGCCCCCGGCGAACCCTTCCTGCTCTCCGCCCACATGGACACCGTCGGCCCCGCCGACAATGTCCATCCGCACGTCACCAGGGACCGCATCACCTCCGACGGGACCACCATACTCGGCGCCGACTGCAAAGCCGGCATAGCCATAATCCTCGAGGTCATAAAGACCCTGGACGAGAACAAGATCCCGCACCCGCCCATAGAAGCCGTCTTCACCATCAGCGAGGAGATGGCCCTGATGGGCGCCAAGTACCTGAATTATTCGAGGCTCCGCTCCCGCTACGGCCTCATCTTCGACAATGAGCAGGGCCTCGAGAACGTGATCACCAGCGCCCCCGCCGCCGACAGCATGGAGATAAAAGTTTACGGCGCCGCCGCCCATTCCGGCGTAGCGCCCGAAAAAGGCATCTCCGCCATCAAAGTGGTCTCCAGCGCCATAGCCGGAATGAAGCTGGGCCGCATAGACTCCCAGACCACCGCCAATATCGGCTTCATCTCGGGCGGAAACGCGATCAACATCGTGCCGCCCCTCGTGGAGCTCTCCGGGGAAGCCCGCAGCCACGACCCCGCCAAGCTCAGGAAGCAGACCAAGCACATGGAGGACTGCCTGAAGAAAGCCGTCAAAAAAATAAGGATCATGGCCGACGGGAAGGTCGTAACCCCGCGCTACGAATTCCTCATAGAGAACAAATTCCCGAACCTGCGCATAGACAAGAACAACCCGGTCCTCCACCTGATAGCCGCGGCCATGCGCGAAGAAGGCCTCAAAATGAAGCCTTCCGCCTCAGGCGGGGGTACCGACGGCAACATCCTCTACGGCCACGGCATAAAAGCCCCTATCCTGTCGACCGGCATGCGAGACGTCCACACCACCCACGAATACCTGGACCTCAAGGACTTCTTCGGCTGCGCCCGCCTCACCCTTAAAGTGATAGCCGGCTGGACCAAAGCGGGGGACAGCAAGAATTAAGCGGGAATTGAGAATCGGGAATCATTCAAAACTTATGGCACATATATTCGACCCGGAAGAAAGAGCGAAACTGGACAGCCCGGAGCGCAGGGCGGAGATGCCGCCCGAAGAGACCCTCGTCAAAGCCGGGATAAAACCGGGGGACGTTTTTTTCGACATCGGCTGCGGCACGGGCTATTTTTCGCTGCCCGCGGCCCGGATGGTCGGCCCGAAGGGGCTCGTCTACGCCGTGGACGCCTCGGGCGTGATGCTGGCCGAGATCCGGTCCAAGGTCGCTTCGCTGGGCATTTTCAATATCCA
The DNA here is from genome assembly GCA_021811315.1 of bacterium. Lineage (GTDB taxonomy): Bacteria > Elusimicrobiota > Elusimicrobia > Elusimicrobiales > UBA9959 > UBA9959. Next base: position 41,820 of record JAJZPF010000010.1, on the reverse strand, counting down.
CACGCTCCAGACGCCGCAGGCAAAGCTGAAGATGCCGGAGACCGAAGCCACGATGGCCTTCATCTCCGATACGCTCCACGAAGTCGAGGATAAAAGGTCTTTCCTGGCCGCCGTCGGAGCAGCCCTTAAGCCCGGCGCGCGCCTGGCCATTATCGAATGGATAAAGAAAGAGACGCCCAAGGGCCCGCCCCTGAAAGAGAGGCTGTCCGAGGACGAAATGCAGGTGCTCCTGAAAAAAACCGGCTTTACGGAACCGGCCGGCGCGGAACTGGGCGCCTCCCATATCCTTTTTACCTGCAAAAAAGCCGCGGCCTGACGGGGCCAGGCTCCACCTTATGAAACGCTCACACCGCATACTCTGCGTGGACGACGAAGATTTCAACCTGGACCTGCTGGAGGCGCTGCTGCGCCCGCACGGCTATGAAACCCTGACCGCCCTTAACGGCCGCGAGGCGCTGGCGGTGCTGGCCGAAAAACCGGTGGACCTGGTCCTGCTGGACATCAACATGCCGGTCATGAACGGGCACGAGCTCTGCAAAAAGATCAAATCCGACCCGCAGCTCTCCCATATCCCGGTGATCATGATCACCTCGCTGGACTCGAAAGAGAACAAGATGAAAGGCATGGAGGCCGGGGCGGAGGAATTCCTCTCCAAGCCCTTCGACCAGGCCGAAATGCTTTTACGGGTCGGGAACATCCTGCGCTCGGCCGAATACGAGGGCGCCTTCGAATACCTTATCCTGGCGCTGGCCCGCGCCGCCGAGGCCAACGACATAGACACGGGCAACCATATCATGCGGGTGGGGGAATACGCCGGCCTGATGGCGCGCGAGCTGAACCAGAGCGAGAAATTCACCGAACTGATACGCAGCCAGGCCACGCTGCACGACGTGGGGAAGGTGCATATCCCCAGCCATATCCTCAAGAAGGCAGGGCGCCTTACCCCGGAGGAAATGGAGGAGATGAAGAAGCACACCACCTTCGGGGCCATGATCATAGGCGACCACCCGCACCTGGAATTCGGCAAGCGCATAGCGCTCTGCCACCACGAGCGCTGGGACGGGACCGGCTACCCCAACGGGCTCAAAGGCACGGAGATCCCCCTGGAGGCGCGCATCACTTCGATCTGCGACTGCTACGACGCGCTGCGCAATTCCCGCGTCTACAAGCCTAACTACGACCACGACGGCGCCGTCGGCATAATCACGAAAGGCGACGACCGGATGAAGCCGGAGCACTTCGACCCGGAAGTAATGGCCGCCTTCATCAAACTGACCCCGCGCTTCGACGAGCTTTACCGGAAAATGCGGGACGGAGACAAAAGCTGATGCGGAAGTTCCTCCTTAAAAGGGCCCTGATGCTGCCGCTGGTGGCGCTAGGCGTCACTTTCCTGCTGTTCTCCCTCACCGGCCTGCTGCCGCCGGAAATGCGCGCCTCCATCTACCTCCAGGACCAGCGCGAGCTGACCCCGGAGCTGATGCAGGAACTCATAAAGGAGCATAAGCTGGACGCGCCGCTGGTAGTGCGCTACGGGACCTGGCTGAAGAGCCTGCTCAAGGGCGACCTGGGCTATTCGGAGACGGCCAGGATGAAGGTCACCGACGCTATAAAGACCTACCTCAGCGCCACGCTGGAGCTGACCATTTTCGCCATCATACCTATCTTCTTCATCGGGACCAGGCTGGGCACTATCTCCGCGGTAAAAAAGGACAAATGGCCGGACCAGCTGACCCGGCTGCTGGCCATCACCGGCTATTCGCTGCCCACTTTCGTCTTCGGCCTCCTGGCGCTGATGTTCTTTTACGGCTGGCTGGGCGTGCTGGGCCCGGGCAGGTATTCCTTCGAGACCGACATGCTCATCCACTCCGGCGCCTTCAAAAGCTATACGGGGCTCCTCACCGTGGACTCGCTGCTGAATTTCAAGCCGGCGGTTTTCTGGGACGCGGTGAAGCACCTGGTATTGCCGGCCTCGGTGCTCTGCTTCGGCAGCGTGGCCATGCTGATCCGCATAACGCGCACCTCCATGCTGGAGGAGCTGAACAAGGACTATGTGCGCACGGCGCGCGCCAAGGGCCTCAGGGAAAGCTACGTCATCGCCGCGCACGTGCGCCGCAACGCGATGATCCCCGTGATAACCCTCGTCAGCCTGCAGTTCGTCAGGCTGCTGGGCGGCGTGGTGATAACGGAAACGGTTTTCGATTTCCCCGGCATAGGGCGCTGGGGCGTGAAGGCGGCGCAGCAGCTGGACCTGGCCGGCGTGATGGGCTTCTCGCTGATGAGCGCGCTGCTCTTCGTGCTGGCGAACACCGTCTCCGACGTGCTCTACGCGGTCATGGACCCGAGAATAAGATATGGGGAATAGTCCGGCACAGGTTGCGGGCCGCCAACGGGACCGGAACGCAAAAACAGCGTCGCGCACACCGTGCGCGCGCTTCCCGCTCTCAGGCTCGGCGCTTACGCAAGCCTCGCCTTCCGAGAGGGTTTTGCTAACCCGGTCCCGCCGGCGGCCTGGGATCAACAGCAGTATCATTTATCATGTTTGACGAGAGAACTATAAAGCGGTTCAAGAAAAGCAAAGCCTCCATCTTCGGGCTGGGGCTGATAGCCGCTTTCCTGCTGCTGGCCCTGCTTGCGCCTTTTATCGCGAAGCCGCAGGGCTCGGACCCTTACCAGATGCCGCAGTCCGGCTATTCCTCGGAGCCGCAGAGACCTTCCGCCGGAAAGATCTTCGGGACCACGGAATCCCAGTACGACCTGTTCTACGGCGTGGTCTGGGGCGCGCGCACGGCTTTCAAGATCGGCGCGGCCGTTATTTTCGTAGCCCTCGGCGCCGGCCTTATAATCGGCGGCCTCGCGGGCTATTACGGCGGCTGGGCTGACGAGGGGGCGATGCGGCTTACCGATATAATCCTGGCCTTCCCCGGGATAGTCCTGGCCGTGGTCATCGTGGCGATGCTCGGCCCGGGGATAGAGAAAGTCATCTTCGCTATCGCCGCGGTCTCCTGGCCGGCCTACGCCCGCCTTTTCCGCGGCGATATCCTCACGGTCAAAAAGCAGGATTACGTCACCGCCTCCCGCCTGATGGGGGCGGGGGACTTCTGGATCTTCACGCGGCATATCCTGCCCAACTCCATCTACCCGGTGGTGGTCGTGGCCAGCCTGGACATAGGCAGCGTGGTCCTCACCGCCGCCGCCCTGAGCTTCCTCGGCCTCGGCGCCCCGGCGGGCTACTCCGACTGGGGCCAGCTGGTGGCCATGTCGCGCAACTGGATCCTCGGCGGCGCCGGCAGCCCGTTCGCCTACTGGCATACCCTGCTGATCCCCGGCGGGGCCATCTTCCTTTTCGTGCTGGCCTGGAACCTGCTCGGCGACGCCTTCCGCGACGTGCTCGACCCGAGGCAGCAGTAAGCCAGGACAACATAAGCCAGGACAACCTTGTTACAGGACCTTCTTTTATCTACAATTTAGCAGCCCGAGAGAATATCAATGAGCGAACCCAAAGACCTCTATTCCTGCCTCGCGAAGACCGCCGGCAAATACCCGGAAGATTCGGCCTACGTGACCGGGGACAGCCGCCTCTCCTGGGCCGAAGTCCTTTCCGCCGTTGACCGCGCCGCCGGCCTGTTCCGGCAGCTGGGCCTGCGCAAAGGGGACCGCGCGGCCATAGTGCTCCGCAACTCGCCGGAATTCGTAATAGCCTATTTCGGCCTGGTAAAGATCGGCGCGGTGGCCGTGCCCGTAAATTTCCTGGTCTCCAAAGCCGAGGAGATCTGCTTCATCCTCGAGAATTCCGCCTGCAAGGGCGTGGTGACCGAAAAAGAATTCGTAAAAACCTACGCCTCGGTAAAAAAGAAACTCCCCGGCCTCTTCATAATCTCCGCGGATCCCTGCGGCCTGGAAGGGGTCACGGAGTTCTGGCCCGCCCTCGAGCGCGCCCGGCACGACCCGCAGGCCGGCAGGACGGCCGCGCACGAGCACGACGTGGCCACCATACTTTACACCTCCGGCACTACCGGCCACCCGAAAGGCGTGCTGCTGACCCACCACAACATGATAGAGAACTCCAGGGCCGCCATGCACACGCTCGAGCCGACGAAGAAAGACGTCTTCATGGCGCTCCTGCCGATGTTCCACACTTTCTCGTGGACCGGCAACGTGATAACGCCGATGCTGCTCGGCTCCAAGACGCTCATCGTAAAGAACATCACCCCGCCCAAGCTCTGGCTGCAGGCCATGGGCCGCGAAGGCGTAAGCGTGCTGATCGCCGTCCCGCAGATCTTCGGCGTGCTGGCAAAGGAAGCCAAAGGCCTGAAGAAATTCTTCCTCCGGTTCTGGAGCCTGCGCCGGGTCCGCCTCTGCCTTTCCGGCGCCGCGCCGCTCAACCACGCGATCTCCCAGCACTTCCACAAAGCTTTCGGCCTGCAGATCCTGGAGGGCTACGGCCTTACGGAAACCAGCCCGGTGGTCACCATCGTCCCGCCGAAATCGAACAAGCGCGGCTCGGTAGGCAAAGCCATCCGCGGCGTAACTATTAAAATAGTCGACGAGAACGGGAACCACCTTAAGCACGGAGAAGAGGGGGAGATCTGCGTGCAGGGCCCCAACATAACCCGCGGCTACCACGATAACGACAGCGCCACGAAGGACCTGTTCACCCGGGACGGCTGGCTCAGGACCGGCGACATAGGCGTGCTCGACACCGACGGCTTCCTGTTCATCCGCGACCGCAAGAAGGACATGGTGATAGTGAAAGGCCTCAAGGTCTTCCCGGCCCAGATCGAGCAGGTGATAAACGCGCATCCGAAGGTGCTCGAGAACGCCGTGATAGGCGTCCCGGACGGAACCGGCAACGAGACGATGAAATGCTTCTGCGTCGCCAGGCCCGGGCTGCCGCTGGAAAAATCAGAAGTGATGAAATATATCCGGGCGCACCTGGACCCCTATAAGCGGCCCCGCGACGTGGAAGTCGTGACGGCCCTGCCCAAGAACACCCTGCAGAAGGTGCTGAAGCGCGAACTGCTGAGACGCGAACTTGAAAAACGGGCCGGCGCGCTGATGGCGGAGCCGCAGGCCGGCAATTAAACTCCCGAAGTAAGGCTTAAAAAATGAACCTCACAGCCGACATAACCGGCGTCTTCAAAGAAGTTTACCTGGTAGGGGGAGCGCTGCGCGACGCGCTCCTGAAGCGCCCTTTCAAGGACATCGACCTGGCGGTGCCGCCCTCCGCGGATTTCAAGGAAAAAACCCGGCGCCTGGCCCGCAAGCTGGGCGCGTCCTGCTTCCCGCTCGACGAAGAAGCGCAGGTTTACCGCCTGGCGCAGCGCAAGGCCCCGTTCTGCCAGCTGGACGTCATGCCCTTCGTCGGCGGCGCCCTGGAAGCCGACCTGGGCAGGCGGGACTTCACCGTGAACGCCCTGGCCTACAAGCTTACGCCTTCCGCCGTTTTCACCGCGGATAAAAAGACCGGGGCTTTCAGGCTGCGCCTCGACAGGTCGAAAGTGATCGACCGGGCCGGGGGACTGAAAGACCTGGCCGCGAAAAAAGTCAGGCCGGTCTCGGACGCCATTTTCACCGAGGACCCGGTGCGCCTGCTGCGGGCCTTCCGCGTGGCCGCCGCGCTGGATTTCAGCGTGACCCCGGACGCGCTCAAAGCCGTGAAAAAGCACGCCGCCCTGATAGCCTCCACCGCGCAGGAGCGCGTGAGGGAAGAGCTGCTGCGCCTTTTCGAAAGCCCCGTCTCCCACAAATGGCTGGCGCTGATGCACAAGCACGGCCTGCTAACCGCCATTTTCCCCGACCTGGCGGCCCAGGAAACCTGCGCCACCGCCTATTACGGCAAGGGCGGGGTGCTCAAGCACACGCTGCTGGTAGTCGAGCGCATGGACCACCTTTTCGAGAACCTCCCCGTTTACCTGCCGGAATATAAAAAAGTGGCGGAGCTGATGCCGGCCCCGCGCGTCATGAAATTCGCCGCCCTGCTGCACGACATCGCCAAGCCGCCGAAAGCCGCCATGATAAAAGGCCGCCTGCGCTTCTTCGGCCACGAGGAATACGGCGCGGTAATGGCGGAGAAGGTGATGGAGCGGCTGCGCTTTTCGCGCGAGGACATCCGCCTGGTCTCGAAAATAATAGGCACGCACCTGCGCCCCGGCAATCTGGCCGCCAACGATATCATTTCCGACAGGGCGATGTTCCGCTTCTTCAGGACGATGGGGGAGCATACCGTCCCGCTGCTCGCGCTTTCCTGGGCCGACCACGCGAGCTATATTTCCTCCGGCCAGCTTAAAGGGCTGAAGAGAAAGCTGCAAAACCCGCCGGCGCCGCTCCCGGCCGGCCTCCCCTATAATTCTCCGAAAAAGACCCTGCGCTATATGCAGGTGCTCAGCCAGCTCTTCAGGGTTTACATAAAGAAGAACATGAAGTCCCGCTCGGCCAGGCTGATCGACGGCAATGACGTGATAAAAACCCTGAAACTGCCGGAAGGCCCCAAGGTGGGCGAGCTCCTGGAAAAGATCCACCTGCTGCAGTTCGAGGGGAAAATAAAGACCCGCGAGCAGGCCCTGAAAGCCCTGAAGGGAATGGGGTAGAGCCGCGCTTACCCGAAAGGCCTACGACGGCGTAGGCCTTTTTTATTTATGGATGTAGTCGCAAGGCCCATGCGGTTCCGCCCTCCTGAAGGTAGACTATACCTACAGGATGGAGGAAGAATAATGAAAAACAAATCGATACTTTCAGCGGGGCTCATACTTATAGCGGGCCTGGGCCTGGCTTTCGCGGACACCGCGGAAAAGACCGTCCTCATACAGACCCCCTCCGTGAAGCAGCAGGACGGGAAAATAAAAGAATTCAAGGATATCCTCTTCAAACTGGTGCGCCAGGACGAATACCTGGACGAAGCCCTCGAGACCCTGGATTCCTCCAGCGGCCCCGCCGGGGCGGAGGACCTGGCCGCTCTCGGAGTCAGCCTGAAGACGATAGCCGGCAATCTCAAGCACATTTCCTCCCTCAACAAGACGGAGTTCTCCTCCATCCAGCCCGGCTCCGCCCTGTCCAACTACACGAACACCATCCTCAGCTACAGCCGCAAGGTCAACCGCAAGGTGGGCAAAGTGAACGTCCTGGTGGCGCAGCTGGCCGCAAAGAACAAAAAAGCCTCCATGCGCGACGCCGTCTCCTCGAAGGGCGGCAAGAAGGTCCGCGGCAAAAAGCTGACCCAGATCCTGGATGAAAAGGCCGCGGTCGAGAAGCTTTCCGCCGACGTCAGGAACCTGCGCGCGGCCTCGCGCGACCTCGCCGCTACCAGCAAATGGCTGTATATCGCGTCGCAGTAAGCGGGAAAGAAACCCCGCCTGATCCGCGAAAAGATCCTCCGCCCCGCGCGGGGGATTTTTTTATGCTTTCAAAACTAGTAAAATTATAAGCATGAAAGACCCGCTTGAAACGGCAGCACTGCAGATCCTCAGATCCCTGGGTGAGGACCCGCGGAGGGAAGGCCTGAAGAAAACCCCGCAGCGCGTGGCGCGGGCCCTGCGCGAAATAACCTCCGGCTATAACGCCGACATGGCCAAGGTCTTCAACGGCGCCTTCTTCAAGGCCAAGTACCACGAGATGGTGATAGTAAAGGATATAGCTTTTTACTCGCTCTGCGAACATCACATGCTGCCTTTCTTCGGCAAAGCCCACGTGGCTTATATCCCGAACAAGCGCATAGTGGGCCTTTCAAAGATCCCGCGCCTGGTGGAGGCTTTCGCCCGCCGCCTCCAGGTACAGGAGCGGCTTACCGTGGAAATAGCGGACACCCTGTTCAAGGAGCTTAAGCCGCGCGGGGTGGGCATAGTGATGGAGGCGGAGCATCTCTGCGTCAGCATGCGCGGGGTGAAGAACGAGACCTCTTTCGCCACCACCAGCTCCATGCTGGGCGTCTTCCGGACCGACAGCAAAGTAAGGGAAGAATTCCTGAATCTTATAAAGAAACAATAATAATATTGAAATCTATCTGGGTTTTAAGTAGAATTTACGGGTATTAGTTCCTTAGGCAGTTGATCTTTTTACTGAGCGGCAGAAAAACGCGGGCGTCGTACAATGGTAGTACGAGTGCTTCCCAAGCATTAGACGTGGGTTCGATTCCCATCGCCCGCTTTTTCAGTGTTAGTGCGGTTTCATTATTTTCCCATAGCCACATTATGCGTGGGCGATGGGAATCTTCCTTATGGGGAGTGCTCGCTGACGCTCGCTTGTCGCCCGCTTAAGAGGGGGATGGGGATTATTCAAGAAGCCCGCTATAAGAGGGGATTAGGGGATAAGATTTATTCAAGAAGCTCGCTGACGCTCGCCTGATTAAAGAAGATAGGGAAGAATACTCAAAAAATTCAATGACTAAATCCAAAAAATTCTGGGCGGCCGCGGCGCTTATCAGCCTGGCCGTCATGGCTTTTGCCGGCTATTCCATCTACGGGCGCATGTCCCTGCATTTCTCCGGCGACACTATAGAGGTGAAACCGGTACCCGTGCCGCTCGCGCAGGAGGAGGAAGAAGATTCCTCCGCCGCCAGGGCCGCGGCTATAGCCAGAATGAACGAAGCGGACAAAGAAGACGCCGGGGAAGAAGCCAAGCCCGCGACGAAGGGACCGGCCGCGCCCGCCAAAGGCGACGCCGATAAGACCAAAGCCGTGAAAACGGCTTTCGAATACAAGAACGCAAAAGCCAAATCGGTGCTGATAGCCGGCAGCTTCACCTCCTGGAAAGAAAAGAAGATGACGAAGAAGGACGGCGTCTGGAAAACCGACGTCTATATCCTGCCGGGCACCTATCCCTACCATTTCACCGTGGACGGCAAGAAAAAACTGGACCCGGGCAAACCCAAAGCACCGACCGGCGACTCCCTGATAAGCGTGAATTAGGCTTCTAGCCAAAGTTCAAATTTTGTTAACAATCCTGTAACAGGCTTTTTGTAGACTATCCGTGGGCGCTATATGAATTTCAGAAAAGTCCTTCCTTTATTGGTCCTCGCTCTGGCCTCCTTTACGCCGGACGCGGGGGCGGTGGCTTTACTGGCCCGCCACAGCCACGCCATAACGCTCCTGCCCGACGGCAACCTCCTTATAACGGGGGGCGTCACGGGCTCCGGGAACGCCCCCACGGCCAGCGTGCAGATGTATAACATGGCCACCAACGATTACGAGAACTGGGCCGGCGCCATCGGGGCAAGGTCCTCGCACACGGCCACGCTGATGTCGGACGGCAGGGTGCTGATAGCCGGCGGCTTCAACTCGGGAACGCCGCTTAACTCTCTGGCGATCTGCGACCCTAAAGCGAAATCCTGCGCCGCGATAGGCGCCGTCATGAACCCGGCCAGGGGGGGACATACCGCCACCCTCCTTTCCAAGGGCGCCAGCGCCGGCCGCGTACTTCTCTGCGGCGGCCAGACCGGAGCCGCCACCGCCCTGACCGGAGACTGCGACCTTTTCAACCCCGCCGACGACACCATCTCCGACACCGCGGCCATGCTCAGCCCGCGCATAGGCCACGCCGCCGTCCTCCTGCGGTCAGGGAAAGTTTTTGTCACCGGCGGCAAGAGGCGCAACGCGCTGAATACCGCCTGGATCTACGAGCCGATGAACGAAGTCTACACCCCGGATACCCTGGCCGGCTCCTGGACCCCCAAGGACGCCCTGCTGCAGGGCAGGATAGACCATACCGCCACGGTGCTGAACAACGGGGTGATCGTGATAGCGGGCGGCTACAACGGCGTCGACACTTATAAGTGCAGCCCGAGCACGATGTCCTCCTCCGCGCAGGGAGAGGATTGCTGGACCACCGCGGACTTCGGGGATGAATACTATTGGGGCTACGGCAACGGCCCCCAGGACTTCAGCAGCCACGGCTACCTGGACGGCATGGAGTATTTCGACCAGAACGGCGGGCGCACGGTGCTGGGAGAATCCTATTTCGGAACCGCGCCGTACAGGGTGCACAAGCATTCCGCCGCGCTGCGGCCCGACGGCGGCTGGAACATGCATGGCGGCTACGGCGGCATAGTCCGCACCGTCTTCACCGCCTCCCCGCCGCTGGCGGACGACTCCGTCATCCGCCTGCAGAAGACCGGCGCCACCACCGCGAACGTGCTCCCCTCCAGCACGATAAAATTTCCGGTGGAAACGCCCCTCTCCAGGCCCGTCTCCGGCAGGCTGGTGAACGCCGACGCCTTTTTCTCAAAACCCGAGAAGCCGGCTGAAAATCCCTCTATCGCCATCCTGAACGCGAAAGTGTTCCTTAACCACAGCACGGCGGCCCTGGACGGCTACGCGGTGGGCACCCTTATAGACGATCTCCACAAGCCGGGCAGCTTTGACGGCATCATGAAGCTGACGAACCCGACCGGCACCGCTACCTTTACAAAAGAGTCCGTCTCCTCCGACCCTTCCATGACCACGGGCCTGACGGTAACCGTCTCCAACCTCGCTTTCGCCTCGCCGCTCTCCACCGGCAGCGCCCCCGTTAATTTTACCGGGACCCTGACGGGCTGGATCGGGATCAACCTGCCGAAAATTTATCGCGGCATTAAAGGCAGAGGCACCCTAAATTCCGGCACGATAACGGATCCGAGCGCTGTCTACAGCATCACCCTGGACGCCGGCGCCTACGACGACATAGATATCCCCACTCCCACCTCCTGCGACGTGAACACCTGCTTGTTCAAGACCACGATGACTTTCACCGGCGCGGGGTCCGTGACCGGGATATTGACCAATATTTCCTCGGCCACCACGCTTAACTCGCCTTTGAACGCCGCCGGCGGCCTGCTGAGCGTAACGATGGACCTGCCCTATACCGCCGACGAGATCTGGACCGGCGACAACTACCCGACGCTCAACTACGGCCGCTCGGACATAGTTATAAGGGAAATGATCTTCTCCAGCGCGCTCGGCTTCACGCCCAGGGACAACACCTGGAAGGACCTGACGGATACCGACGTGTCGCCGACCCTCGGCGCCCCGGTGTTCAACCATACCGCGTTGGTAACCCCGGCGGCCGACACGCTGATATTGGGGGGGAGGAACTGCGAAGCCGCCCCGGCCGCGGACTGCCTGCGGACCGCGAAAACTTTCACCGCGAGGGACTCCATCACAGCTTTCATCCCGGTCACCAAGAACTGGGCCGTCTCGGAAAAGCTCAATACCAAGAGGGCTTTCCATACCAGCACCATGCTCAGGTCGGGGCAGATACTGACCTGCGGCGGCACGGACGGCGCGAAGCAACTGGACAGCTGCGAACTGATGGACCCGGAGACCAAGAAATGGACGCCCACCGGCTCGATGAGCGTGGCCAGGTCCAGGCATACCGCCACGCTGCTGCCTAACGGCAATGTGCTGGTGACCGGCGGGGTCACGCCGCTGAGCGCGGCGGCCGACTCGGCCGAGATCTATTATCCGGACACGCAGAGATGGCGGCCCACCACTTCGATGGCCGAAGGCAGGCAGAACCACACGGCCACGCTGCTGCCCGACGGCAACGTCCTTGTAGCCGGCGGCGGCACGCTGAACAGCTACGCCGCCACCACCGAACTGTATATCTCCTCCACCGCCTACTGGCAGACCTCCGGTTCGATGACCACCGGCAGGTCCCAGCATACGGCCACCCTGCTGAGGAGCGGCAACGTCCTTATGACGGGCGGCGTCAACGCCTTCGGCGCGGTGAAGGAAACCGAAGAGTACGATTACCTGAACCGCACTTTCAGCGCCGGCGGAGATCTGAACACCGCCAGGTACGCGCATACCGCGACCCTGCTCAGGGACGGGCGGGTAGTGGCGATAGGCGGCTCCAATAACTACCTGAGCCAGATAACCGCCGAGATCTATACGGCGGGCGCCTGGACGTACCTGCCGCTGCTGAACATGGACAGGGCCAACCACCGCAGCCTGCTCCTGCCCAACGGCAAGATCATGATCACCGGCGGAGAGACCCCCGGGTATTCCCTCACCCTGGCCGAGGGTTTCGACCCCGACTTCCCCGTCTTCAGCCTCCAGTCCGAAATGACCTCGGGCCGGGCCAACCATACCACGGTGCTCACCAAGGATAATTACGTCCTCAATATAGGCGGCTGGGACGGCTCCAAGTGCCTGGACACCACGGACCTGGCTTACTTCTCTTTCTCTCCCGACACCGACGGGCTGGATGCCGAGATAGTAAGGCAGCCGACCATCTCCTCCAGCACGCTTCTGTTCAACCAGGGCCACAATGTCACGCTGCTCAGCAACACCTCCAATTTCCACGGCATCTCGGAAGCCTCCGGCGGCGCCGCCGGCCCGGCGAATTCCTCGCAGAGCAACCCGCGGATCTACATCCAGCAGCTGGACAATCCCAGCGGCTTCATAACGGAGCTTTCCACCAGGATCTATTCCTGGTACGGCGGCCCGAATACCGCCTGGGAAACCACCCTTTCCTCCATCTCCGTCGTCATGCCCACGGCCGCCGGCGAGCTTCCTCACGGCTTTTACAATATGCGCGTGGCGGCCAACGGCGTCTTCTCCGACGGCCGCACCGTGCAGGTGACCGTTGCCCGCCCCGACGGCACGCCCTCGGTCGCCACCGGCACCGTGCTCGGGGTGAGCTCCATCACCTGGTCCTGGAACCGCGGGAACGTGACCTCCGCCGACGGCTACAACGTCTATTCGGCCACGGACAGCTTGTTCATAACCACCGTCGCGTTCTTCAACGATTCCAACACCGTCTTCTATACCCAGACGGGCCTGGCGCCCAACACCGCGGCCTCGGTCATGGTCTCGGCCTACAATCTGGGCGGCAACGGGGCGCTCTCAAAGTCCACCACTTATTACACGCTTGCGGCCGTTCCCACCCCGCTCAACATAACCGCCGCCAGCTTCGAGACCGCCGCGCTGGAATGGACCCGGAACAACAACTCCGAGATCACGACCTACGAAGTCTCCATGTCCCCGGCCAAGGCGCCTCCATTCTCCAGCACGCTGGATATTTCCACGCCGGTCCCTTTCAGCGTGAATTACACGAGCACCTCCACCGTAATAGCGGCGCTCTCCGCAAATCAGAAGTACGACTTCCGCGTCAGGGCCAAAAACGGCGCGGGTATAATTACGGACTTTACCAACTACGCCACCACGATAACGGTGAGCGCGGTGAACAACTTTACCGGAGAGGCCCTGAGCAGCTCTACCATCAACTGGTCCTGGGACGACGCGCTCGGCGCCACTTACTACGAGGTCTACGATATCACGGCGGGCAGCATGAACGCCGTCTTCCTGGGCTCGGCCACCGCCGGCAGTTTCTCGCAGACCGGCCTCCTGGCCAACAGGAGCTACCAGGCGGCCGTAGACGCCGTCAACGACTCGGAAGGGAGCGGCCCCATAAGAGGCCCCATTTCCTGGGCGGCGCCGGTCTTCACGCTCACGGTGGCGGCGCTCCCCGCCACGCCCAACATTTACACCAATGTCAGCACCGGCAGCATCAACGCGAACTGGATAACCAACGGCAACTCCACCTGGACCGTTTACAGGCTGACGGGCTCGCTCGACAGCACTTTCTCCGCGCCGAACACCCTCGAGACCACGGACAGCTTTTTCTCCTTCACCAACCTGTCCCCCAATGTCCGCTACTACCTGCGCCTCACGCCCATCAACGGCGACGGCATAGAGGGAACGACCCTGAACCTGGGCTCTAAATACACGCTGGCCAAGGTTCCGGCCAGCCTCGCCGCCACCGACATCTCCATGTCAGGGATCACGCTGCAGTGGGACACCGAAGATAATTCCGGCGAGACCATCTACGAGATCCGCAGCTCCACCAACGAGAACTTCTCCGCCCCGATAACGACCCCCGTGGAGTTCGCCCGCTATCTCACCGCCAATACGGCCTTCGTGAACGGCCTGCTCACCTCCACCACCTACTATTTCGACGTGGCCGCCCGCAACGGCGAGTACGCCGTGACGGCCCGCAAGCGCGCCCCGGCCGCCTTCACGCTGGCGGGGCCAAGCGGCGCGCCGTCCGGCTCGATAGGCGGAACCAGCGACCCGTACGCGGCGGCCACCATCTCCGGCAGCCTCCCGAACAACCGCACCGTGGATATGTACATCCCGGCCGCCTCCTTCCCCGCGAAGACCGCGATAGCCATCTCTTCCTCCACCCGCAACGACTGCGGCTACCTCCCCGGCGGGATACCGGTGGGGGTGGAGATCTTCTCCGAGAACGGCGCCCAGCCCCAGAGCCCTGTAACTTTCACCCTGCATTTCGACAAGGACGCTGACGCGACCAAGAACGATATCATCACGAACGCCTCCCAGATAGTCCTGGCCCGCTACAACCCGGACACGCAGCAGTGCCTGCCGCTGGAAACGGTGGTGAGCGTGGGCGACCGCACGATAAAGGCCACGCTCAACCACTTCAGCCTGTTCCAGCTCATGAAGCGCGTCGCGGCCTCGAACCTGGCCGGCGTGCTTATCTACCCCAACCCTTTCTACCCCAACCGCGGCCAGGGCTTCGTGACCATCGACAAGATCCCGGCCAGCGCCAAGGTGCGCATCTACACCCTCTCCGGCGACAAGGTCTGGGAAACCACCTCGGGCACCACCGGCGTCGTGATCTGGAAAGGCGTCAACAAGTCCGGCTACCAGGTGGCCAGCGGCATCTACCTGGTGGTGGTGGACGCCAGCTCCGGCAAGAAAGTTTTCAAGCTGGCGGTGGAAAGGTAAGTTTATGAAAAAGACTTACACCAAAGCGGTCCTCACGGCCTCACTGGCGGCCGCCGGCCTGGCTTTCTCTTTTTCCGACCCGCTTTTCGCCGCCGAGGATCCCCGGTATTTTTCCAGCAAAGCGGCGGGCACCACCACGGCCGACTTCCTGAACCTGGCGGCAGGGGCCAGGGCGGCGGCCATGGGCGGCGCCTATTCCGCCATAAGCGACGAAGCCTCGGCCGTCTACTGGAACCCGGCCGGCCTCGTCCAGATCCCCAAGCTTTCCGCCGTCTTCATGCGCGCCCAGTACCTGGAGGAAATAAGCTACCAGTACGCCGCCTACGCGCACCGCCTCTCCTACGACTCCGTAATGGCCGGCTCGGTGCTGCTCACCGACATCGGCGCCATAACGGAAACGGATATCTCCGGCGGCATCATGCCGTCCGGCAGCTTCACCCCGCGCGACCAGGTCTTCACCCTGTCCTACAGCAAGGCCATACTCGAGTTCTCGGACAAGGACATCGACGTGTCGGTGGGCGTCTCCCTCAAATACATAAAATCCAGCATAGTGGACTCCGCGAAGAGCTACGCCGGCGACGTGGGCATCATGACCTACAACTTCGGCGACATCCCCTACCGCCTGGCCGTCACCGCGACCAATATGGGCGGGGGCCTCACTTACGACAAGGAATCCAACCCCCTGCCGCTCACCTTCAAGCTGGGCGCGGCGGTGAACCCTTTCCGCAACCTCCTGGTAGCCACCGACGTGGTGCTGCCCAAGAACAACCAGCCCAACGTGCTGCTCGGCGTGGAGCTGGCGACCACCCCCAACGAGCTCACCCGCCTCTGCATCCGCGGCGGCCTCAACGCGCAGCAGATGAGCGACGGCCTGGGCGGCCTCTCCATAGGGCTCGGAGCCACGCTGCACTTCTTCAGCCTGGACTACGCTTACGCCCCGATGGGGGAGCTGGGCACCACCCACCGGATCTCGCTCACTTTCGATTTCCCTTTCCGCAGCCCGATCTTCCAGCGCCGCGACCGCACGGTCTTCACCAAGATGAAGGGCGTCTCGTTCAAATAAAGAGCAGCTTAAAAGCCGGCCGGACCGGCGCGGCGGGACCGCGCCCGCCGCAAGACCCCGGCGGAGCCGTTTTTTCCGGCTCCCCGCTTCCGCCAGCCTGGTTGACACCCCACGGCAAATAATATAGATTGTTAAGCCGGAATTACCCGCGGGAACGGCGCCGTCCGCCGCAGATTTTCAGCACTCGGCAGCATCGCTATCGCAGATATGGAGCCTTATGAAAAAAATGAAAAAGACGGTTAAAAAAGCGGCGGTAAAAAAAGCCCCCGTTAAGAAAGCGGCCAAAATACTATCGGCGCCCCACCGGGCCCCGGCCGTGAAAGCCGCGCAGCCCTCCGCGCCTAAAAAGACCTCGGCGTCCGAGGCGCTCACAAAGGCCGAGCTGGCCGAGATCGCGGCCGGCCTCAGCGAAATGAAGACCGACATCGCCAAGAACGTAGAGGACAAGAAGAACCTGGACCTGCTCGAGCCCGAAGTGGGGGACTCCATCGACCAGGCCACGCAGAGCCTGGACAAGGAGATCCTGTTCGAGCTTTCCGACAACGAGCGGAAGATCCTGCGCGACATAGAAGCGGCGCTGCGCAAGATGGAAAAGGGAACCTACGGCCTCTGCGAACACTGCAAGAATATCATAGAGAAGAAGCGCATCAAGGCGCTGCCTTCGGCCCGCTACTGCATGGCCTGCCAGAGCGGCTCGGAAAAGAACAGGGTATAGCCGGAGGCGAAGCCGGTTAAAAAGAAAGCCCCGCGCGGCAGGCGCGGGGCTTTTTATTTGCCCCGGGCCGGGAGAAACCCGGCCGGCGGCTTATTATTGGATGAGGGGCGGCTCGGGGGCGTCCACCCTGGACGGGATGCGGACCTCGGTCTTCCGCCAGTTCCTGGCCTTCGCGGTTATAAGGAACCTGCGGCCATTGGAGGAGATTATGAGCGTGTCCGGCGCGAGGGTCTGGAAAAGCTCGGCCCTGACGGCGTTAACGTTTCCGGTAAGGTCCGCCAGCTTGCGCAGGTCGTTCGTATAATGGCCTTCCCGCTTCATGTATATTTCTTCCAGGGTAGCCAGCTTCGAGATAGTGCGGTGCGCCGCTACCACCTGCTTTTTCTCGGCCGGCGTAACCTTGAGCACCGTGTTATTCAGCCAGGTCCCGGCCAGTATCACCATCATGCCCCAGGAGAAGGCGAGCACGATGCCGTTGCCCCAATCGCTGCGCTCCCTGATGCTTACGACGCGGCTTCCGGCGACGTAATCATGGAGAGCCCTCTTGTTCTCGGTCCACAGCGCCATCAGGTAGCCCAGGTTAAAAGTGGCGGAACTCAGGAAATAAGCGAAGGACCTTACAAAGGCCCTGGACAGCGGGAGGTCGCCCCCGTCGCTGGCCTTTACCCGGATGTTCAGCAGGTACTTGCCCAGCGTGGCCCGGCCGCCGCTGGAAAAAATAGTTTCATAAATAATATAGAGACCTATCCAGAGCAGCTTCCAGAGCCACTCCTTGCCCGTGGTATAGGGGAAAAGTCCCGCCTTAACAGCCAGCTTGAACGTCACTGAAGCGGCCAGCACGAAAGGCAGGGCGTCCGCCACATAAGCCACGAAGCGCTCGTTGAACCCGGCCGGGACCGGGCCTTCCGCCCCGCGGAAAGAGCCGTCGTCCTGGCCGGGGATTTCCGGCAGCGGCCTAAGATCAAAATCGTTGTTTTCCATTGTTAACCCCATCTGCCCGCTAACTATGCGTAAACATTCTGTCGTTTAATTATATCAACTTCGCGAAGTATTTGAATACCCCTCGCAAAATTGTTTTAATATCTATACTTATGTGCAGAATAACCGCGGCCCTGTCTTCCCGCCCGGCTTCAAGCCGGGACCTTCTTTACGGGAATCCAAAAAGCCTGCTCGCGCAGGCCGGCGCCGTAAAAGGAAGGTTCCAGGACGACGGCTGGGGGATAGGCTTTTTCCGCGCCCGGGCCCCTGTAGTGGTTAAGAGCCCCGGAGCCGCGCGCCTCGAAAAACCGGCTTTTGAAGCGGCCGCCGGCAAGGGCTGGAAAAAGATGAACGACCCGGAGATAGCGCGCGCCGAAACGCGCGGGGGAAAACTGCGGCTTAGCTTCAAAAGGATCGCACTATGAAATGGATTTTGATGGTTCTTATCTTTCTCGCCGGCGTCTTCTACCTGGTGAACCAGAACAAGAACGAGGCGAAAAAGAAAGAAATGCAGCAGCTGGCGAAAAAGGACGAGATCACCTCCCTGCCGGACCCCGGCCTGCCGGTAAAGCCGGAAAAGACCTACCTTATAAAATTCTCAATGGAGACACTTAAGACCCTCCGCAGCCTTACGCAGGACTCCAATGAAAAGGTGCGCTTCGCCGCGGCCGAGCTGCTCTGGCAGCTGCAGGACGAGAGCGCCCCCGGCGTAGTGAAGAATATGTTCGAGAACGAAACCGAGCTCTTCGTGAAAAAAAGCCTCATAACCATGCTTTCCAAGGACAAGACCAAACTCAGCCTGGCCCTGCTCACCGAGGGGCTTAAGGACTACGACAAAGAAACCCGCCTGGCCGCCATACAGGCCATCGGCACCTTTCAGAACAAAGAAGCCATCCCCGCCCTGAAGCCCGCCCTGCAGGACTACGACGAGGAAGTGCGCCTCAAGGCCATAGAGGCGGTGAACCGCATCCGCCTGGACATAGAGGCGCACAAAGAGCAGCAGCTGCGCGAGCTGGATTCCAAGCCCCTCTTCCGGATAGAGTAGCCGGAGGCCGGGGCGCGGGAACCCGGCTTGACAAAAAAATCCCGTTTTTTTAGAATTTCAGGACCGCGGGAGGTCGCCCCGGACCGCCCGGAAAAAACCGAAGAAAACAAGGACCAACCTATGGACTCGGAAATCTCCAAACTGAACCAGAAAATTCAGCAGGACGCGCTTTTCATCCAGGACCTCCGCAAGGAACTGGCAAAGGTGGTAGTCGGGCAGGAGGACCTGATAAACGGCCTCCTCGTAGGGCTTATCGCCAACGGCCACGTGCTGGTGGAGGGCGTGCCCGGCCTGGCCAAGACCCTGACCATAAAGACGCTGGCCCAGGCGATCTCGTCCACTTTCCAGCGCATCCAGTTCACCCCGGACCTGCTCCCCGCCGACATCACCGGCACGCTGATCTTCAACCCGAAAGAAGGCACCTTCTCGGTGCGCAAAGGCCCCATCTTCGCCAATATCCTGCTCGCCGACGAAATAAACCGCGCCCCGGCCAAGGTGCAGAGCGCGCTCCTGGAAGGCATGCAGGAGCGGCAGGTCACCATCTCCGATTCCACCTACAAGCTGCCTGACCTTTTCATGGTGCTGGCCACCCAGAACCCGATAGAGCAGGAAGGAACCTACCCGCTGCCCGAAGCGCAGGTGGACCGCTTCATGCTGAAGATAAACATCACCTACCCGACGAAGACGGAGGAAGCCCGCGTCCTGGAACTGATGGCCCGCCAGACCCTGCCGGCCGCGGGCAAAGCGGTAAGCATCGAGCAGGTGCTGAAAGCGCGCCAGACCGCCGACCTGATCTACGTGGACGACAAGATCAAGAATTACGTCCTGGACCTCGTGATAGCCACCCGCGAGCCGGAGAAGCACGGCCTCGAGAAGATCAAGCCCTGGATAAACTACGGCGCCAGCCCGCGCGCCACCATCTTCATGATCCAGGCCGCCAAGGCCTACGCGTTCATCAACGGCCGGGGCTACGTGACGCCCGAGGACATCAAGGCCGTGGGCTTCGACGTGATGCGCCACCGCATACTCCTCACCTACGAGGCCGAGGCCGAGAATATCGGCTCCGAAGATATACTGAAGAGCATCTTCGAAGCCGTAGAAGTGCCGTAAGAACTGTCGGGAGTCGAGAGTCGGGAGTCAAGGATCTAGAATCACAGAACTCCTGACCCCCGACCCCTGACTCTTGACCCTCGACTCTTATTTTTCTATGAACACAGCTGAAATTCTTAAAAAGGTCCGGCAGATAGAGATCAAGACCGGGCGCCTGGTCAGCGAGACTTTCGCCGGCCAGTACCAGAGCGTGTTCAAGGGCCGCGGCGTCGAATTCTCGGAAGTGCGGGAATACGTGCCCGGCGACGACGTCCGCTCCATCGACTGGAACGTGACCGCCCGCAACTCCAAGCCTTTCGTGAAGCAGTTCATCGAGGAGCGCGAGCTGACGCTGATGATCCTCTGCGACATTTCCGCGTCGCAGTCCTTCGGCTCTTCCGCGAAGCCAAAGAGCGAGGCCGCCGCCGAGCTGGCGGCCATGTTCGCTTTCTCGGCGCTCAAGAACAGCGACAAGAGCGGCCTGCTGCTCTTCAGCGACAAGACGGAACTTTACATCCCGCCCCGCAAGGGCAAGAACCACAGCCTGCGCATCATCCGCGAACTTCTGGCTTACGCGCCGAAGAGCCGCGGCACCGACATCGCGATGGCGCTAAAAATGGCCAACAGGGTGATGAAGCGGCGCGGCATCATCATCCTGATCTCCGACTTCAACGCCCCGGACTACACCAGGGAGGCGCGCCTGACCGCCCGCCGCCACGACCTGATCCCCGTGGTGATCACGGACCGCTTCGAACGCGCGCTGCCCGAGGCCCGCGCCCTGCTGGTCACCGAACAGCTCGAGGGCGGGGAACATTTCACCGCCGACCTCTCCAGCCCCGGCTACCGCGCGGCTTACGCGGCCGCGGCCGCCGCCCGCCGCGCGGCCATGGAGGCGGTCCTGCGTTCCACCGGCTCCGACTGGATAGACGTCGACCCGGCCCTGCCCGTGCACGGCCCGGTGGTAAAATTCTTCCGCCAGCGCAAAAAGAATTTCAAGCTACTATGAGGCGAACGACCACCCTGCTCCTGTCCGCTTTCCTCGCCGCCGCGCCCGCCGCGGCGCAGGAGGCCGTGTCCCTGACCGTAACTCCTCCGTCGGGCGTGATAAAGCTGGCCGACTCTTTCAAGTTCAAGGTCGAGGCTTCGCTCCCGGAAAACTATTCCCTTAGGCCGGATACCTCCACCCCGGAGGGCTCGGGGTTCGAACTGGTCTCCTTTACCAGGTCAGGCGAAGCGAAAAAGGACGGCCGCAAGACCCAGACCTTCGAGGTCGAGGCGAAGGCCTTCGCCCTCGGAATAAGCACCTTCCCCGCCCTCTCCTGGCGCCTCGGGGGCGCCGGCGCCCCGCCCGGCGCGGAAGTGACGAGTTCCTCCTTTACCGTCAAGGTTCTGCCCCTCTTCAAGACCAAGGAGGGGGAAGGCATCCGCGACATCTACCCGCCCTTCCGCTACGTCCCCTGGCTCTGGCTCCTGGCGCTCGCGCTCGCCGCCGCCGCGGCGTTCTATTTCTACCGCCGCCGCGGGCGGGCGGCGGCGGGAACCCCGGGCGCCGCCTGGCTGGACGCCCGCTCCCCCTACCAGCGGGCCCGCGACCGCCTGGACGGGCTCGAGAAATCCCCGCTGGCCGCCGCCGGCAAGCTGAAAGAATTCTATACCGGCCTCGCCTCCGTGCTCCGCTTCTACCTGGCCGAGGAATTTTCTATCGACGCCGCCCAGATGACCACCCCGGTATTGGGCCGCGAGCTTAAGAAGACCGGGGCCGACATAAAGACCGCGCTCAGGACCAGGGAACTGCTGCAGAAGTCGGACCTCGTGAAATTCGCCCGCCTCAAGCCCGCCGACGCCGCGGACGACTCCCGCGCCCTCGAAGAGCTCCTGATGGAATTCAACCGCGCGGCGGAGAACGCGCGGACTCTCGCGGCGGCCGCCGCCGCGGCCGCCCTGAAGCAGGCGGGAGGCAAACCATGAACCTCTTCAAGCACCCGTGGATCCTCCTGCTTATGCCCCTGCTCGGGGTCCTGGCGGGCGTCGCGCGGTCGCAATCGGCCAGGCGCCTTAATTCCGCCGGCGTGCCCGCGGTCCTCCCGGCGCTCGGGACGGCGCGGACGCGCCTGTTCGCCATAGTTCCTTTCTGGGGCAGGGTGCTGGCCATAACGCTCCTGATTTTCGCGCTGGCCCGCCCGCAGAAAGCCAGCAGGGGGGAAGTTCCGCCCGCGGAGGGCATAGACATAATGCTGGTACTGGACACCTCCTACAGCATGGCCGCCGAGGATTTTTCCCCGAACCGCCTCGAAGCCGCCAAGAAGGCCGCCGCGGACTTCGTGAAGAAGCGCAAGAACGACCGCATCGGCGTCACGGTTTTCGGCGGCACGGCCCTGCTTACCTGCCCGCTCACGCTGGATTACCAATCGGTGCTCGAGATGCTGGACGCGGCCTACCTGAACATGACCAGGGCCGACGGCACGGCGATAGGCGACGCCATAGTCACCGCGGTAAACCACCTTAAGGAGAGCAAGGCCAAAAGCAAAGTCATAGTGCTGCTGACCGACGGGCGCTCCAACGTCGGGCTGGTGACGGACCTCGCCCTGGCGGCAAAGACCGCGGCGGCCTACGACATAAAAATATATACCATCGGCACGGCGGGAAAAGGCAGGGCCCAGATCTCGACCGGGGACCCGACTCAGCCCGTGATCTATATCGACGAGGACCTGGACGAACCCACGCTGCGCGAGATAGCCGGCCTCACCAGCGGGGAGTTCTACCGCGCCAAGAGCGCCCAGGACCTGGAAAAGATCTACGGCAAGATCGACTCCCTGGAAAAAACCAAATTCGAGGCGAAGACCTACACCAACTACGCGGACCTCTACCTGTATTTCCTCGCCCCGGCCCTCGCCCTTTTAGCCTTACTTTTTATCTTGGAAAGAACCTACTTTAGGACCGTGCCGTAAAAGGATCGAGAGCCGGGAGTCGAGAATCGAGGATCGGGGGTCGGGAGTCGAAGATCGGGAATTCGGAGAAAAGATTAATTTTATATGGAGTTATTCAGATATCCTTTAACTCTTGCCTGGCTGGCCGCGGCATTCGCCGCGCTGGTATTTTTCCGCTTCAGGGCGGAAGAGCGCCGGCTGGAGGCGGCGCGCGGCCTGTTAGGCCCCGCTTTTGACAAACTCGTTTCCGGGCCGGAGGCGGCCCGCAGGCGCCTGCGCGGCCTGCTTTATTTCGCCGCCCTCGGCCTTCTGGCGCTGGCCGCCGCCGGGCCGCAGTGGGGCGTGGAGCTTTCCCCGGTCACCGACCTGAAAGGCAACGTGGTGATAGCGGTTGACACCTCGCTTTCCATGGGCGCCCGGGACCTGAAGCCGGACAGGCTTTCCAACGCCCGCCTCCTGCTCGGGGCCATAGCCCAGAAATTCTCCGACTACCGCATAGGCGTGGTGGCTTTCGCCGGCGAGGCTTACATCCAGTGCCCGCTTACCACCGACCAGGACGCCATCAGCTATTTCGCCTCGGGCCTTAAGCCGGGCATGCTCCCCTCGCAGGGCACCGATTTTTCCGAGGCCATAGAGACCGTGCTCGGCATGCTCTCGCGCTACGGGGGGCAGAAGGTGATGGTCCTGATAACGGACGGCGAGGACCACTCCTCCGCGCTGGATACCTCCCTTAAAGCGGCGACAGAGCAGAACCTGAAGATCTTCACCATCGGCATAGGCAGCCCTGACGGCGACCTCGTCCCCATGACGGACTCCATCGGCAACACCCTGGAGTACAAAAAGGACAAGTCCGGCAAGACCGTGGTGAGCAGGATGGACGAAGCCGCGCTGATGAAAATAGCCAGCCGGACCGGGGCGGCCTACCTGCGCTACACCGACCCGGATTCGGCCGCCGAGGCCATGCGCTCGGCCGTCGGCGCCCTGGACCTGGAGAAGAGCCGGGGCAAAGGCCGCGCCAGCTTCAAGAACCGCTACCAGTGGCCGCTGGCTATGGCGCTGCTCCTGCTTTTGATAGAATTGATGGTGATGGAGAAAGGCTTCAGGTTCACGCCGCCGGACTTTAAAAAGCTCTCGGCCAGGCTGCCGCGCTTTAAACGCGGCGCGGCCGCGCTCCTGCTGCTGGCCGCCGCCTCCTCCCTGCAGGCCGCCGGCCCCGGCGCCGACGCCCGCAAAGGCGCCTCCGCCTATAAGAAGAAGGACTGGCAGGCCGCCGTGGAATATTATTCCCGCGCGATGCAGAAAGCCCCGGCGGACAAGCGCCTTAATTTCAATATCGGCGACGCCTACTACAAGCAGGAGGACTACGCCAAGGCGGGGGAGTTCTTCGACCAGGCCGCGGCTTCGCCGAAGTTGGCCGCCAGGGCCTATTACAACCGCGGCAACGCGCTTTTTAAAAGCGGGGACCTGGCCGGGGCCATAGCCGGCTACCGCAAAGCCCTCTCTTTCGACCCGAAGGACGAGAACGCCAAGTTCAACCTCCAGAAGGCCCTGGAGCAGCAGAAGAAGAACGAGAATCAGAAGGACAAGAAGAACGAGGACAAGAAAGACCAGGACAAGAAAGACCAGGACAAAAAGAAGCCGGGCGACCAGGACAAGAAAGAGGACAAGTCCGGCGGGGATAAAGAGAACCAGGAGAAGGAAAAGCAGAAAGAGCAGGAGAAGAAAAAGGCGGAAGCCAAAGAGCGGAGCCGCCAGATACTCGAGATGATGAAAGAAAAAGAAAAAGCCGCGGCCCGGGACCCGGAAGCCATGAAGCAGGCCGCCATGCAGAAAGGCAAGCCGCCGCCGCAGGACCGCCTGGAGGACTGGTGAGAAGATCCGCCTCCGCTTTTGCCGCCTGCGCCCTGGCGCTGCTGCTCGCCGCCCCGGCGTCGGCCCTGCTCTCGGTCACGGCCTCGACGGACCGCGACTCGGTGGAGATCAGCGGCAACCTCTATCTTACCGTCACCGTCTCCGGCGATTCGGCCAGCGTGCCGGAACCGAAGCTCCCGAACATGCAGAGCTTCAACGTCTACTCCTCCGGGCGCAGCCAGAGCATCTCCATAATAAACGGGAAGATCACCACCTCCGTCTCTTTCACCTACATCCTCTCGCCCCGTTTCCTGGGGCTGCAGACCATCCCTTCCATCACGGTCTCCAACGGCAGGGAGAACGCGGCGACCACCGAGATGCAGGTCACGGTGACCAAGGCCAAACAGCCCTCGGCCCAGCAGCGCCCGCAGCAGCCCTCCAGGCAGCAGCGGCAGGCCCGGGGCAAAACCGCCGGCAGGGGCGAGCAGATCTTCCTCAAGGCCGAAACGGACAAAAAAACGGCCTACCCCGGCGAGCAGATCAATATCAGCATAAAGTTCTACACCTCGGTGCCGCTCAGCTCCAACCCGCAGTACGTGCCGCCGGCTTTCAAGAACCTGATCTCGGAAGACCTGCCCCCGGTGCGCAACGGGGAAACGGATATCGGCGGCGTGCGCTACGCCTATAGCGAGATCAAGGCCGCCCTCTTCGCCCTGAACCCCGGCCCCGCCGAGATCAGGTCCGCCACCGTCATCGCCCAGGTCCCCTCCGAGGAGGCGATAGACCCGTTCGACCCGAACTTCTTCCAGAAGTTCATGGCCATAAGCGGGCAGCAGGGACAGAGCAGGGAATTTTCCACCGAGCCCCTGTCGATCGATATAAAGCCGCTGCCCGCCGGCGCCCCGCCCGACTTCAGCGGCGCCGTGGGGAACTATACCATCGCCGCGGTGACCGACCGCCCCGAAGCCCGCGCCGGGGAGGCGGTTAATTTTTCAATAACCATCACCGGCAGCGGCAACCTGAAGGCCGTCTCCGCCCCTAAATTCCCCGACCTGCCGGACTTCAAAGTCTTCGACACCATGAGCTCCCTCGACGTGAAAAAGGAGGGGGACCTGATCAGCGGAAAGAAGACCTTCACCTATATCCTCGTCCCCCGCAACGAGGGGAAGAAGACCGTCCCGCCGATAAAATTCTCCTTCTTCGAGCCGCGCTCCGGCGCTTACCGCGAGCTCCAGACCAACCCGGTCACCCTGCAGGTGGAAAAGGGCGGCCAGGCGGCCAAGAGCGTAAACTTCAACACCGGCAGCGGCGGCGCTCCGGTCACGGCCTCCGGCTCGGACATCCGCTATGTCAGCGAGAAGCAGGGCGCGGACGCCCTGCCTTTCCTCGCCGCCTCGGTACTGGCCCTGCCTTACTGGACGCACGCCTTCCCGGTCGTGCTGCTGCTCCTCTGCTTCTGGCTGGCCAGGATGAACCGCTTCAAGCTGGCCAACCCGCTCCTCTTCAGGTTCCGCAAGGCCCGCAGCGAAGCCTCCCGCGACATAGACGAAGCCGAGGCGCTGATAAAAACGAACAAGCCCAACGAGGCCGTCTCCGTGCTTTACGATTCGTTCATGAACTATCTCTCCGACAAATGCGGGGTGAAAGTGAGCGCCCTGACCATAAGGAAGGCGGCGGGGCTGGTCAAGAGCCGCTTCCCGGCCGCCACCGACCGCTCGCTCGAAGAGATCTGCGAGCTCTGGGCGGCCCTGGAGCTGCGCCATTTCTCGCCGGAGGCCGCGGGCTCGGAAGGGGCTTCGGACCTGGCCAAAAAATATTCCCTTCTTTTAGAGCTGCTTGAAAAAGAACTCAGATAGGGAAATCGAAAGTCGAGAATCGGGAGTCGGGAGTCGGCGAACGGGGAAGGGAAGCAGAGATCGATGATGAAGAAGATATTTTTAGCTTTAATTTTAGCGCTGCCTTCGGCGGCCGCGGCTTACGACCGCGGCGAGCTGGCGGAGTTCAACGACCAGTACCGGAACGGCCAGTACGAGGAGGCCCTGGAGGGCTACAAGCTGATAATAGCCAAGGAGCCCGCCAACCAATGGGCCTGGTACAATGCGGGCAACGCCCTTTTCCGCCTGAACCGCATAGGCCCCGCCGTGTTCAATTATGCCCGGGCTTTCATGCTGGACCCGCGCTCGCCTGACATCCGTGCCAACCTCGACTTCGCCCTGCGCCAGACCGGCCAGTCCCTGGTGCCGGAAGGCGCGCCCGCGGCGCTCCATTACCTCTATTACCTGGTTTCGGAAACCGAGCTCAAAGCTTCGGCCATACTTCTTTTCTGGCTGGCCTGCCTGGCCGGCGCGGCGGCCTTCCTCCTGGACGGCGGCAGGGGCGGGGCGGCCGCCGGCCGCGTTTCGCTCGCGGCGGCCGGGCTCCTCGTCTTCACCGCGGTCTGGCTGGGCGCCAGGCAGTCCTCGCCCTTCAGTTCCTCAGGCGTAGTTATAAAGGCCGGGGGGACGCGGATGCTCAGCGGGCCGGGGGAAAAGTTCAAGACCTACGCCTCCGCCCCGGAAGGGCGCCTCGTCAGGATACTCGACACGGGCGACGAAGCCTACTACGAGATAGGGCTGCAGAAGGAAGGCATAAAAGGCTGGGCGCTAAAGACGGAAATAGAGAGGCTGTGAACAACATGAAAATAGCTATCGCGAGCGACCACGCCGGGTTCCCGTTAAAAGCGGCGCTTATCCCTTTCCTTAAAAAGACCGGTTATGAAGTCTCCGACCAGGGCACCGACTCCGCGGAGAAAGCGGTGGACTACCCGGATTTCGCGGCCAAGGCCTCCAGGGAAGTGCTGGCCGGGCGCGCCGAAAAAGCCATAATAGTCTGCGGCTCCGGCGTTGGCGCCTGCATCGCGGCCAACAAGCTGGAAGGCATCCGCGCCGGCCTCTGCCACGACACTTACTCCGCCCACCAGGGCGTGGAGCACGACGACATGAACGTGCTCTGCCTGGGGGCGCGGATCATAGGCGAGGCCCTGGCCTTCGAGATCGCCGCCGCTTTCGCCGCCGCCAGGTTCTCCGGCGAAGAGCGCCACCTGCGCCGCCTCAAAAAGATCGACGAGCTGGAAAAAGGGTTTTGATGCCGACCCGGGAGGAGATCAGGAAGACCGGCCAGAGCCTCTGGCTGGACAACCTCAGCCGCCAGCTGCTCTTTTCCGGCGGCCTCTCCAGGCTGGTAAGGGAGCGGGCCGTGACCGGCCTCACCTCCAACCCCTCTATTTTTGAAAAAGCCCTGGCGGGGGAATATTACGCGGCGCCGATAAAAAAGCTGGCCGCCGGCGGCGCCTCCGCCGAAGAGATCTTCGAAGTCCTCGCCGTAGAGGACATCCAGCGCGCCGCCGACCTCCTGCGCCCCGTCTACGAGGCCTCCGGAGGCCTGGACGGTTTCGTCAGCATGGAAGTGTCCCCGAAGCTGGCTTTCGACGCGGCCCGCACGGAATCGGAGGGGCTGCGCCTGGCCGGGCGGATAGGGCGCAGGAACCTGATGATAAAAGTCCCGGCCACGAAGCAGGGCCTGCTGGCCGGGGAGAACCTGCTGAAAAAAGGCGTCAGCGTCAACTTCACCCTTATCTTTACCGTCAACCGCTACAGCGCGGTGACCCAGGCCTACACCCACGCCATGTCCTGGAGGCTGAAGCATTCGCTGCCCGTGGAAGGGATCGCCTCCGTGGCGAGCTTCTTCGTAAGCCGCATAGACACCGCCGTGGATAAGAAACTGAGGGCCCTCCCGCCCGGCCCAGCGCAAAAACTGGCCGGCCGCGCCGCCGTCGAGAACTCCCTGCTGGCCTACAGGCTTTACCGCGACCTTTTCTACTGCCCGGGCTTCAGGGCCTCCGGCATACCGCCGCAGCGGATACTCTGGGCGTCCACCAGCGTCAAGGACCCGGCCTACCGCCCGTCACTGTACATGGAGGAGCTCGCCCTCGACGGCTCCGTGAACACCGCCCCCGAAGAAGCTCTCGAAGCCTATTTCTCCGGCGGCAGGATAAACAGCGGCCCGCTCGGCCCCCGCTTCGCCGCGGCCGAGGCTTATTTCGCGGAACTGAAAGAGCTAGGGCTGGATTTCGGCGCGGTACTCGAGGACCTGGAGAAGGACGGCATCGAGAAATTCGCGCGCTCGCACGACGGGCTGCTCGCCCGCATCCAAAAAGAGATAGCCGCAGGGCCGGAGGAAAATATGAAAGAAGAACTTACCGGGATAGACGCTTCAGCCGCCGTAAAGGAACTGGCCGCGATGAATTTCGCCGCCCGCCTCTGGAAAAAGGACCCCGAGCTCTGGAAGAAGGACGAGGCCGCTAAAAAGCAGATCTCCGGCGCTCTCGGCTGGGTGGACATCCCCTACAAAATGCTCGCGAGGGTGAACGAGATAGAGGCTTTCGCGGAGGAAATACGCGCGGCCGGCTTCACCCACGCCGTGCTGCTCGGGATGGGCGGCTCGAGCCTGGCCCCGGAAGTCATCCGCGGCGTTTTCCAGAACCCCAAATTCCCGCGCCTGCTCGTGCTGGATACCACCGACCCCGCCTGGATAGAGTCCGTGGCCGGGCAGATCGACCTCAAGCGCACGCTCTTCATCTTCGCCAGCAAGTCCGGCGGGACCATAGAGCCGTCCAGCCATTTCAAATATTTCTGGAGCCTGGTGAAGAAAGCCGGAGTGAAGAGCCCCGGGAACAACTTCATGGCCGTCACCGATTCCGGCACCGGGCTGGAGAAGCTCGCCGCGGAAAAGAAATTCCGCAAGGTGTTCATCAATCCTTCCGATATCGGCGGGCGCTTCTCCGCGCTCTCCTGCTTCGGCATGGTTCCGGCGGCCCTCTGCGGCGCCGACATCAGGAAGCTGCTCGAGCGCGCGATAAGCGAGGCCGACCTGTGCAAGGAGCCGCTGATAGAAAAGAACCCCGGGGCGCTGCTCGGCGCCCTGATGGGCTCCCTGGCCCTGCAGGGCCGCGACAAGCTTACGCTGCTGCTGCCGGAGAAGCTGAAATACTTCGGCCTGTGGGTGGAGCAGCTGGTGGCCGAAAGCACCGGCAAAGAGGGCAAGGGGATAATCCCGGTCTGCCTCGAGCCGCTGATGGAGCCGGACAAGTACCAGGCCGACCGCTTCTTCGTGCAGGTAAAACTGGAGGGCTTCTCCGGCGCCGTAGAGGAAGCCGGCCTTGCCGCCCTGAAGAAAGCCGGGCACCCCGTCTATACGATCACGGTAAAAGACCCCTACGACCTGGGCGCGGAATTCTACCGCTGGGAAGCCGCCACGGCCGCGGCCGGCGCCCTGATGAAAATAAATCCCTTCGACCAGCCAAATGTCCAGGAAGCCAAGCTGCTCACGATGCAGGTCCTGGCCAAGTACGCCGAGAAGGGGAAGAGAGCCGCGCCCAAGCCGGACTTCTCGGCCGACCGCGTGGCCGTTTACGCCTCGCGCGCGCTGAAAAAGGCGGATAAGGCCATCGCCAGCTACGACGACGTGTTCTGGTCGGTTTTCTCGGCGCTGGGGGAGAAGGAGTATATAGGCCTCCTTGCCTACCTGCCCAACAGCCCCAAGGTGGAGGCGGAGCTTATCAAGCTGCGGGAAAGCCTCACCCGCTACACTTCGTCGGCCTGCACGCTGGCCTACGGGCCGCGCTACCTGCATTCCTCGGGCCAGCTCCACAAAGGCGGACCCGACAATGCCTTCTTCATCATCTTGACCAACCAGGCAAAAAAAGATATATTGATACCGGGGGAGAAATATACTTTCTGGCAGCTTGAAACGGCGCAAGCCCTGGGCGATTTTGAAGCCCTGGACGCAAAGAACAGGCGCGTTTTAAGGCTGCACCTGAAACACCCCCTGGACAAATCGCTCGCCTATTTAAGCGAGCGCATAGCCAGGATAGGCAAGCCCGGGGAAAGCCCGGCTGCCCCAGAAGCGGAGGAGAGCACAATGCTTAAGTTAACCGTAAAGAAGAACGCCAAAAACACGAACACCGCCACTAAGACGAAGATCGTCGATACGAACGAGTACGTCGTAGTGGACCACCCGAAGAACCTGGAGACCATAACCTCCCGGCAGTATTCGGTGCGCATAGGCGCCAGCGACTGCACCGGCGTCGACATTTCCGTCAACGACCAGCCGTGGCAGCCCTGCCGGAACGCCGTCGGCTACTGGTGGTTCGACTGGAGCAATCTGCAGCCGGGCACGCACCAGCTGGTCGCCAGGATGCACAAGACCAATGGCGAATACCTGATCTCGAAGCGCCGCCGCTGCAAAGTCAGCTAAAAGTTTACAGGCAGCGGACAGCCGTCTTTTTGTGGAGCTCCAGTCGGGCCCCAGTTAAAGACGGTTGTTTATTTATACACGTTTTTCTCCTGTTTTTGTACAATGCTATGCAGGCCTTCCGGCAAGACCCTCCCTCGTCAAAAGGCAACCGCGCATGCTAAAAACACCCCGCAGCCCGAAGACTAAAATACTCGCCACGCTCGGGCCCGCGAGCTCGAGCCCCGCGACGCTGCGCAGGCTGTACCTGGCCGGCCTGGACGCGGTGCGCCTCAACTTCTCGCACGGGACCACGGAGGAGCACGCCGCCCGGGTCTCGCTGGTCCGGGAACTCAACAGAAAGCTGCGCAGGCACGTGCTGATACTGCAGGACCTGAAAGGGAACCGCATACGCATAGGCCGCCTTAAAAGCCCCGTGGAGCTTAAAAAGAGGCAGCGCGTGAACCTTGTTCAGTCGGACACCGCCGGCGGCGCGGGGGAGATCCCGTTCGATTATCAAGGTTCGCTTAAAGTAATAAAAAAAGGCCACTTCATCTACATCGACGACGGAAACATAGCGCTCGAAGTCAAGGCCAGCGGGCGCGGCTCCCTTTCCTGCGAGGTGGCGGCGGGGGGGCTTCTGAAAGAGCGCAAAGGCGTGAACATCCCCCTGGCCCGCCTTGATTTCCCGCTGCTCTCCGCCGAGGACAGAAAAGACATAGAATTCGGGGTGGCGCAGAAAATGGACTTTATCGCCCAGTCTTTCGTCCGCTCGAAGGCCGACGTGCTGGCGGTGGCCCGGTTGGTAAAACCCCGCCTGCCCTCCTGCAAAATAATAGCGAAGATAGAGGCCCGCGAGGCCGTCGGGAACCTGGAGGAGATAGCGGAGGCGGCCGACGGGCTGATGGTCGCCCGCGGCGACCTGGGCGTGATGTTCCCGCTCTGGGAAGTGCCCATCCTGCAGAAGCGCATAATCAAGGTCTGCAACCGTTTAAAAAAGCCGGTCATCACCGCCACCCAGATGCTAGAGACCATGACCGCCAGCCCCGTCCCCACCCGAGCCGAAGTTTCCGACGTGGCCAACGCCGTCCTCGACGGCACGGATTACGTCATGCTGTCCGGAGAAAGCGCCGTCGGCAAATACCCGGCCGAAACCGTGCGCATGATGAACCAGATAGTGAAATACACCGAAGCCAACAGGCCCGCCAGATGACGGGGCCGCGCAAAGCCCCCGCTATCGAGGAGCTCGGCTGGACGCCCGGGCTGCAGGCGAGCTTCGAGCCCTTCGCCCTCCGGGGCCTGATCCCGGCGAGGGTTATCGCCGAGCACCGCATGGCCTGCGACCTGGTCTGCGCGCGCGGCGAATTCACCGCCGAGGTATCGGGCAATTTCCGCAAAGCCGCCGGCTCCAAGGCCGATTTCCCCGCGGTGGGGGACTGGGTAGCCCTCGCTTTCGACCCGGCGGCCCGGCGCCAGACCATCCAGGCCCTGCTGCCGCGGCGCACCCGCCTTTCGCGCAAAGACCCCGGCGGGGAGGACGAGCAGGTCATCGCCGCCAATATCGACACCGTCTTCATAGTGATAGGCCTGGACGCGGATTACAACCTGCGCCGCGCCGAACGCTACCTGGCCGCGGCCTGCGCCGGCGGCGCCGAGGCAGTAGTGCTCCTTAACAAGGCGGACCTGGTCCAGGACATCGCCCCCAGGATAAAGGAACTAGACTCGCTGGGCTTCGGGGCGAAAACCCTGGCGCTGGATTCCCTGAACCGGAAAGGCTACGAGGCCCTGGCCGGACTGCTGGGCCCGGGCCGGACCATAGTTTTCGCCGGGTCCTCTGGGGCCGGCAAGTCCACCATCCTGAACAATTTGCTGGGCCGCGCCGAACAGCTGACCGCCGCCGTGCGCGCGGACGATTCGAAGGGCCGCCACACTACCACCGGGCGCCGGATGTTCGTGCTGCCGGGCAGCGGGGCGCTTCTGATAGACACCCCGGGCATGCGCGGGCTGGAACTCTGGGCCGGGGAAAGGACGGTGGACAGGACTTTCGAGGACATCCTGGAACTCGCCGCCAGGTGCCGGTTCGGCAACTGCTCCCATACTAACGAAGCGTCCTGCGCAGTGCGGGAAGCCCTGGATTCCGGCGAACTGGACCGGGAGCACTTTAAAAATTACCTGAAGATGCGCGAGGAAGCCTCCCGGCTAAAAGCTAAAATGGACATAGCGGAAAGGCTGAAGCGCAAAGCCGGAGACAAGCGTTTCTCCAAAATGCAGAAAGACGTTATGAAGCACAAACGCGGCGGAAGCCGCTAAAGAACTACCACACCAATGGCCATACTTCTAAGCTGTCAGAGCATCTCTAAAAGTTTCGGTTCCCGCCCTCTCTTCGAAGGCCTGTCTTTCGGCCTTTCCGACGGCGAGCGCACCGGGCTGATCGGCCCTAACGGGGCCGGCAAATCCACCCTTCTTAAAATACTGGCAGGCCAGGAAACCCCGGACTCGGGGGAGCTTACGCCCCGGCGCGGCCTCCGGCTCGGCTACCTGGCCCAGCAGGACCGCTTCGAGGAAGCTCCGCAGGGCTGGACCGTCCGCGACGAGGTGGTCAGGGCCCTGGACGGCCTGGGCCTGGAAGCGCATGAGGCCGAAAGGCGCGCCGACGACGGGATCGCCGCCGCCGGGTTCGGCGACCCGGCGCAGCAGGTAAACGTCCTTTCCGGCGGCTGGCGGAAGCGCCTGGCCATACTTGCGCAGTCGGTGCGCGAGCCGGACCTGCTGCTCCTCGACGAGCCCACCAACCACCTGGATATGGAGGGCGTCCTTTGGCTGGAGCGCTTTATCACGGAGCTTAAATTTTCCTTCCTCGTCGTCACGCACGACCGCGCTTTCCTCGAGCGCGTCACCAACCGCGTGATAGAGCTTAACAAGCGCTACCCCGAAGGGCACTTCAGCAGCGCCGGCAATTACAGCAAGTTCCTCGAGAACCGCGAGGCTTTCTTCGACGCGCAGGCTTCGCTGGAAGGCTCCCTGCGCAATATCGTCCGCACGGAAATAGCCTGGCTGCGCCGCGGCGCCAGGGCCCGCATGACGAAGCAGAAGGCCCACATAGAGAGGGCGGGGGAACTGATAAAGGACCTTTCCGAGCTGGAGTACCATAACGCCCAGGGCCGCGCAGTAAGCATCGACTTTACCGCCGGCGACAGACAGGCCAACCGCCTTATCCACGCCGTGAAGATTGAGAAAAGCCTGGGCGGCCGCAAGCTCTTCGGCCCGCTGGACCTGACGCTCGGGCCGGGCGAGAAGCTCGGCCTCCTGGGCGGCAACGGCAGCGGCAAGACCACCCTGCTTAAAATGCTGGAAGGGAAGCTGGCGCCGGACTCCGGAACGCTCAAGCGGGCCGACGGGCTGCGCGTAGCCGCCTTCGACCAGCACCGCGCCCAGCTGGACCTGGACCTCACGCTCAAGCGGGCGCTGTGCGGGAACGGGGAATTCGTAAGCTATAAAGGCTCCAATCTCCACGTCAACAAATGGGCCTCGCGCTTCCTCTTCCGCCAGGAACAGATGGAAATGCCGCTGCGCATGCTTTCCGGGGGGGAGCAGGCCCGGGTGGTGATCGCGGGCTTCATGCTGCAGCCCGCCGACGTGCTGCTGCTCGACGAGCCGACCAACGACCTGGACCTGCAGTCGCTGGAGGTGCTCGAGAACAGCATGCAGGAATTCCCCGGCGCCCTGGTCCTGGTCACGCACGACCGCTACCTCCTCGAGCGCGTAAGCCGCCGCCTGCTCGCGCTGGACGGCCGCGGCAATACCGAGTTTTTCGCGGACCTCTCGCAGTGGGAGAACTGGGTCGCCGGGCGGCAAAAGGAAACGGCGGAGGAGGAGCAGCCGGCGGCCGCCGCCGCGCAGGGACCTTCCGCCAAAGAGACCCGGGAGTTCAAAGCCGCTATCCGGAAACTGGAATCAGAAATGCAGACCGCGGAGAGGCAGGCCGACAAAGCGCGGCAGTCCCTTGAGGACCCCGCGATAGCGACCGACTCCGGCGAGCTCGCGGCGCGCCAGAAAAAGCTGGACGCCGCCCTGGCCAAAGTGGAGGACCTCTTCAACCGCTGGTCCGAACTCCACGAGAAGGACCCGGAAAAATAAGCGCCTGCTAATTTGGGCCTTGACAGTTAAAATATTTGTGCTAGAATATCCTTGAGCCTGCGGCCCTTATAAACGGGATTCGTAGGCTCTTTCTTTTGCCCCGGCCCGGAGAGCAGGCCGTCTCCGATAAAGCCAAGTACCCGTACAAACATTCTATCCGGCATAAAGCCCGCCCGGTAGCGGCCGCCGCCTGAAAGATGTAGAATTCTCACATCGGGGGGACGCGGCAAGCTATTCCCTTCCGATGATATTTTAACCGGTAGAACATGTCCAGATCAGAGCCGTTTTTTACGGTACCTAACCTGCTTACGCTTTCACGCGTGCCCCTGGCCGCGCTGGTCTGGGTCCGGCCCGCCAGCGCGGCCTACGTAATTTCACTTATGGCGGCGGCCGGGACCACCGACGTGCTGGACGGCTGGCTTGAAAGGCGCGCGCTCAGGCGCGAAGGCCGGAGCGAGGCCTCGGCGCCGGCCTTCGGGATGTGGCTGGACCCGGTCTGCGACAAACTCTTCGCTTTCTCGGTCATCGGCGCCGTGATAGTAACGCGCCGGCCCCCTGTTTACCTTATCCTGCTGCTGGTAGCCCGCGAGATCATACAGACCCTGGTGACCCTGACCTGGAAACTGGTGCCCGCCGTCCGTGTCCGCCTGCGCCCGGAATTCCAGGCCTCGCTCACCGGTAAAGCCGCCACTGTAGCCCAATTCTTCGCCATAGCCGCGATCCTGACCGCCCACCCCTGGCAGGCGCCGCTCGCCCTGCTCACAGGCGCTCTCGGCGTAACGGCCATAGCGTCCTACATCCTGCGCTCCTGGAAGGCGGCGGCCGCGGCGCCGGTCAGATGACGGACTCCCGCTGCCTGCCCAACAAACCAAAAAACACCGCCAGCTTGTGAAAAGGTAAAATATCACAGTGAAAAAAGTCCACATCATTACCTTCGGCTGAACTGTGGGGACGATTCCGCCTTGCTTTGTATCGCTTCCTGAAAAACCTCTACAGATCCAACGCCTGGAACGCCCCATGACACCGCGAGATGTCGTCGCAGGCGTGGCCACGCAGCGCGGCCCCGCACTGCTCCTTGCCGCGAGAAGCGGGTTCGCAAGGCCTGATCACTGAATTGTGTCGCTTCGCTCCACCCGGCACTACGCGCCTTCGCTCTTGCTCCGCCGGTAGGCTGCATCTTATAACAACCTCCTTCTGCGCGGCCAGCCGGCCCCCAAAACCGGGGGCCTTGGCGGGCCGCACTGCGGTGTCGCTGCGCTCCACCCCCGGGCCGCAACAGCGGCCCGTACAGCGCAGAATTTAATTTTTTTCTTATTTTTAAATTATGGCCACCGGGGGAAAGAATTTATACGGGGGCACCTTGGTTTATTAAAAACCCGCCCCGGCTCGCTGTTCGCTCGCCCTGGCGGGCTTTTCTGGTAATTATATGTAGCCCCCGGAAGAGGGGGGAACACTGCAAACGGAAATATGGAGAGGCCAGGCCAGTAGCGGCTTTCCCCATGGTGGACGCCGCCTCTGGCCTGGCCCGCCTTAAATGCCCCCGCCCAAAATAAGGTACGCAGAATTACCCACCCGGGAAAGCAGAAACAGCAAAAATAGCTATTTTCATCGCGACACTACGCTGTCGCGATGGTCTGCTATACTATTTTCACTGGAGGCGTATTTATTGGGCACCATTAAGCGTGTGTGTAAGATTATCGGACATGGCATTGACAGATATTCTTTCCGTCTGCTATACTATAAACACCCACCAACAAACATGAATAAACAAATAGGTTTTAGAATACGTCAGTTAAGAGAAAATGCCGGGCTAAGCCAAGACCAATTGGCAAAAGAGTTAAAGATTGCCCGCCCCTCCGTCTCACAGATTGAGAACGGGGAACGACATGTTACCGCTGAAGAAGTTATTGCGCTGACACAAATATTCAGCGTTGACGCGGACAGCATACTGAGCCTTAACAAAGAACCCCAGGTAATCCTGGAAAAAGAGGGCAATATGCCTACCCAGTCAAAAGAAGAAATCCGCATAAACGTTCCACAGAGGAATGTAAAGAAATTCAAAGAGGTCCTGCTCTACATCCTCAACAGGGTAGGAGCCAAGCCTAATATTGGGGAAACTGTAATATACAAGCTGCTCTATTTCATAGACTTCAATTTCTACGAGAAGTATGAAACCCAACTTATTGGCGCCACATACATCCGCAATCGCTTCGGACCTACCCCGATAGAATTCCACAAAATCATAGATACCATGAAAGACAAAGACCTAGTAATGGTGAAGAACAAGCATTTCGATTATCTGCAAAAGAAATATCTCCCGCTGCGGGCGGCAGACACCACGATCCTGAGCGGCGCTGAAACCGAGGTTATCGACCAGGTAATAAACAAGTTGTCGGATATGTCCACCAAGCAAATAGCAGAATACTCCCATGGCGACGTGCCCTGGATGACCGCCGAGGATGGTAAAAAGATAGATTACGAGTCGGTCTTTTATCGCACACCGGCATACTCGGTAAGGGAATACAGTGATAAAGACTGATTGTCTTCCGGAGTTCGAGAAGGAACTCAAAAAACTGTCCAAGCGCTATCGCACGCTTGAGGCAGACCTGAAGACTTTTATCTCGGTCCAGCTTCGCCTTTTCCACGAGCTCAAGCAAGATAACGGCGGCATAGTGAACATTGCCGGGCTCGGTATCGAAGAGCCCAAGATATACAAGGCAAGGAAGTTCGCCTGCCGCGCCCTAAGCGGCACTGGCAGCAATTCAGGAATTCGGATAATCTACGCTTTCTTTGCCCAGGAAAATCGCGTTCAGTTTATCGAGATCTACTACAAAGGTGATAAAGAACTGGAAGACCGGGCTCGAATATTCAAACACTACAAACCCTGACATGAAACCGCCGCGAGAAAAAAGAATGACGCCGCAGGAGACGCGGATCAAGAAACAGTTGGAGCAGCTGCTAAAAAAGCGCCACTATACCCAGGACGACAGGGCGGACCACCGGGAATGGTGGAAGTCGAACCAGGCTTTTGCCGTTGATATCCGACTGGACCAGAATAACCCAGAGGGGTGGAACGGGTTTCAATGTGCGATCACGACTTATATGCGCTGGGATATCGCGCCCAAAGATATAGAAGCCCTGCTCGTGTTCCTGAAGAAGGAGTTCCCATGAAATCCCTTGCGGCGCGCAGGCTCCTAAACAGGCATTGCCGGCACAGCGAGGAATGGCATTGCGGAAGGGCAATAGTTTGTTTTACTAGAAAGGACAATAATCCCGCCTTTGATAGGCGATTGCATATCTATCTTAACCAGACCCCGGCGGAGGTCGATACAAAGAAGATCGCGCGCCTGCTGCGTTTCCTGAACCACCTAAGCCGTGGCAAGGAATGGCCCCGATTAACGCACCCTGGCAAAAAGAGCAACTGCGAAAAATTAACAGGACTTGCCGGGCAGTCTCGGCATTAACCACTTAATCATGAGAAAATTCGGAAATTCCGAATTTTCTACCAAACCCACCAATTCATATAACTTTGCATTACCGCAACCATAGAGGAATCCTCGGTAGTTCAAACATAAAGAGAATCAAGACTTTTGTCGGGTGAATCATGATTGTACAAACGCAGATTTCAACCTTGCGCCGTAAGTCGCTGATCATATTTCAATGTGGCGACCATTTTCCTGACATCAGGAAAATGGGCTCAGAATATCTTGCTATTACTCACGCCAGCAGATTGAGTATCATTTTGTTGATGTCAACAAAATGATAAGAATTGAATGAAACTCAGTTATCAAGGAATACTTGTCAACTGTCGCCTATAGATAGAAAGCAGTATGTCGGGAATTCCGACGCACTACGCTTATTTCCCTGCGTCACCTCCGCATGTTTAGGATAAGCAACCATTTTGTTGACGTCAACAAAATGCTCAGGCAGAAATAATTCTTTAAGACAAAGATATATGCAGAAACCAGAAAAACCGGCGGCCCCGCCCGCTGCGGGCCGGGCCGCCAGACTTGTGCACATCATTACATTCGGCTGACCTGTGGGGACGATTCCGCCTTGCTTTGTATCGGTTCCTAAAAAATCTCTATAGATCTAGCGCCTAGATCGCTCGATGATGCCGCGAGAAGCCGCTCGCGGCCACTATGCGGCTTCCCCTATCGTCTTTGGAAGTGGTAGGCCGAGCTTATCCGCGAGATGTCGTCGCAGGCGTGGCCACGCAGCGCGGCCCCGCACTGCTCCTTGCCGCGAGAAGCGGGTTCGCAAGGCTCGGCACTACGCGCCTTCGCTCTTGCTCCGCCGGTAGGCTGCATCTTATAACAACCTCCTTCTGCGCGGCCAGCCGGCCCAATAAACGTGGGCCTTGGCCGGGCCGCACTGCGGTGTCGCTGCGCTCCACCCCCGGTCCTGCCGGGCAGGCCGTACAGCGCAGAATTTAATTTTTTTCTTATTTTTAAATTATGGCCACCGGAAAGAAAGAATTTATACGGGGGCACCTTGGTTTATTAAAAACCCGCCCAGGCTCGCTGTTCGCTCGCCCTGGCGGGCTTTTCTGTTAATTATATGTCGCCCCCGGGGGAAGCAGAAACTGCGGAAGGTGAAAGGAGCCTAATACCGGGCCAGCCAGGACAAATCGGACAGACCCGACATTAGGAAGGACGTGCTTTCAGTGTAGGCCCTTTGGTCCCGTAAAATGTTCCCTTAATACCCTAGCCATGTCAACTCTTGCAGGGTATGCTATTACCGTAGCAGAAGCAGCCTTGTAATTCGGGGGATTGGCCCCGGAGTATCCACGAACCGACCGTAATCGGTTGTATCCAGGGAAAGCGAAATTCAAATCGCTTTCCCTTTTTTGTTTGAAAAAGAGGGGGAGACTATGAGAAAAAAGAACCAGGCACTCTGTGGAATAATAGGAATGATGTTATTATGCGGCCGGGTAGCATCTGCGTCAGAAGCAACCCCAATGGGGAATCTGACAGCTACAAGTGATAAAATATCCTCTATAGATATGAACAAAAACTTCAGCGAAGCCGGAAAAGTTCTCGACACTTTCTATACCGGTACAAAAGCAAAGGGAAAAGAGGAATCTCCCGTAGTCTATGCAAATCAAAACCCGAAAGGCCAATCCACACCGGTCTCCGACATCTGCAACGCTAAACCATCAAAGATTGTCCTTTTAGGCAAAGTTCCCCCACTCCAATCCGTAGACAACAACAAGCCTACCAGCAAAGAACTCCCCATTGGCGCCGGCGCACTTGCCATTGGGGCAGTCACCCTTGCCCTTTCCAACAGAAAGAAGGGATACTTCAGTAATTACGGGGAAGACCTGGACACTGTCACCGATTTTGTCGTAGACCTGGTAACATCCAATTCCAATCCTAAACCGCCGCCGACAAACGAGAACTATGATGTACACCCCACGGGCGGAGCACCAACATGCAACGGATCTAATTACTGCACCCGCCCATAACTCAAACCCTCATGCCAATAAGCACTAATCCTTCCCTACATCCTGGCGGAGACAAGCAGCACTCCGCCAGGATGTACTATGGGATACTGGCCTTAGTCCTTATATTAAACCAAGCGTTCTATTTGTTCTCCGGCAGAATTCACACTCACATTTTTAATTATTTCGCTTACTCTGGCCACGACAAATATGCGTTGGATTTTACAATCACAATTGCCAAGAACGTCTCAATAATCACCTGGCAAATCCTACTCATTCTGTTCAGCCTTAAGTTTTATGGCCTTTCTCAGACAGAGCTGGGTTGGCGCGCGCCAAAGCATCTCTGGAAAGTTGCAGCAGGAATCCTGGTTGCAGTTATGTATAGGATTCTTAAGACCTCTTTCTTCGGAAATACCGACGGTATATTCTCCCCACATATAGGTTTGAGCGGATTTTGGAACACACTAAACAATCCGGTAGTCTATTATCATTTGATAGTAGTTCCTTTTATCAGCCCTCTGTTCGAGGAGTTGATTTACCGTGGTCTCGTCTTCACTGTTTTAGAGAGAAGACTTGGCTGGGGATGGGCTGTACTAGGAAGCGCAGTGTTTTTCTCCGCATTCCACACATCAAGTATAATCTCTTTCAGCTCTGAAATATTTCTGAAAGGACTTATGTACGGTTTATTACGTAAATGGGACGGTTCGATTTGGGCCAGCACAGCCGCACATTCCACTAATAATTTACTCGCGTCGTGGTTTACAATCACCGTATAGTTAAAATATCCGCTAACAATCATAATGGGCAACAGGTCACTTCTTTTGCGATGGGCGAGTATTTTAGCTGCCGGAATTATAATAGTTCTTCTGGCTATAATACTCTTCTCTATAGTCCGTGCACACAACAAGCGAATGCTCCCATATAAGCCACTGATTTCTGAGGCTAAAGAGTTAAACTTAAATTTTGATGAAGTAGCACGCAACCCGGATAAACATCTCGAAAAGCATGTTATCTGGTGCGTACAGAATATTTCTAAAGGTCAAACCTACTACCAAGGTGATTCTCGCCGTTCCATATTCGTATTCAATCATCAGCAAATGCCGATATTTGCGGGGTATAAGCACACAAATTGCACAAAGATGCTGTTACAAATCAAAGGGGTAAGGCAAAGTGAAAGAGACCCAGGAACAGTAGGGGTAATGTTTATTCAAGAGGTTACTCAATAAATGCAGAAACCAGAAAAACCGGCGGCCCTGCCCGCCGCGGGCCGGGCCGCCAGACTTGTGCACATCATTACATTCGGCTGACCTGTGGGGACGATTCCGCCTTGCCTTGTATCGATTCCTAAAAAATCTCTATCGATCTAGCGCCTAGATCGCTCGATGATGCCGCGAGAAGCCGCTCGCGGGCTCGGCACTACGCGCCTTCGCTCCGCTCGCTCGCCGCAGGGTGGCCGCTTGAGCGCTAACCAAATTTGACCACCCCCTGCTAATCAGAATTGACCAGCCAAATCGATAATCCTTACAAAACCCCAAAGTAACCTGTATCAGTAATGGATCCAGGCGGCTCTAAGCCGCTGTGG